>SVJH01000022.1 GCA_015069095.1 Oscillospiraceae bacterium
AATTCTTTGGTACAGGTACTGCTGCAGTAATTTCTCCTGTTGGTAAATTACGTTATAAAGAGGATGTTATGACAATTAACGATAATGTAATTGGTGAAGTTACATCAAAACTATATGATGAAATTACAGGTATCCAAGGCGGTACAAAAGAAGATAAACTTAATTGGATTACATATATTGACTAATTTTATAATACCGAAGTTTTATGACTTCGGTATTAACATTAAATAGGGGGCAAACATGAAATATATTGTCATTTTAGGAGACGGAATGGCGGATTATCCTGTAAAAGAACTCGACAACAAAACTCCGCTTGAAAAAGCATATAAACCAAATATTGATTCTCTATGCAAAAAAGGTGTATTAGGACTTGTTTCAAATGTTCCGGAAAATCTTTCTCCGGGAAGTGATGTTGCAAATCTTTCAGCAATGGGGTATGATCCACAAAAATACTATTCAGGTCGTTCTCCTCTTGAAGCAGTAAGCATAGGTATTGATCTTAAAGATACTGATGTTGTTTTCAGATGCAATGTTGTTACTCTTACTGAGGACGAAGAAAACTATACAGATAAAAAAGTAATCGACCACAGTGCAGATGAAATCACAACAGAAGAAGCAGCGGAACTTATTAAAGCTGTTCAAAAAGAATTTGGTAACGAATTTTTAACCTTTTATCCTGGCATCAGTTATCGTCATGCATTAGTATGGGATAAAGGTTCGTTAAATGTTAATCTTACTCCACCACACGATATATTAGAACGTGTTATTGGTGATTATATGCCAAAAGGCGACGGAAGCGACGTACTTTTTGAAATGATGAAAAAAAGTTACGATGTTCTAAAGGATCACCCTATAAATATTTCACGTAAAGAAAGAGGTCTTAATCCAGCAAATTCTATCTGGATATGGGGAGAAGGTAAAAAACCACTCCTTGATAGTTTTGAGGATAAATATGGTAAAAAAAGCGCTGTAATATCTGCAGTTGATTTGATAAAAGGTATAGCAATTTGTGCTTCTATGGAGAGCATTGATGTAGAGGGTGCAACAGGTAATATTCATACAAATTTCAAAGGAAAAGCGGATGCTGCACTTAATGCATTAAGAAATGGTAAAGATTTTGTTTATATTCATATGGAAGCACCAGACGAATGCGGACATAGACACGAGATAGAAAACAAAGTTAAATCAATTGAAATCATCGACAAAGAAGTCGTTGGATATATCGTGGATGAACTTAAAAAAGACGGCGAATCGTTTAAAATAATTGTTCTTCCTGATCATCCAACCCCATTGGAATTAAGAACTCATACAAGAGAACCTGTTCCGTTTTTGATATATGACAGTACCGATGAAAAAAATAATGAATTTTCTTCTTATACCGAAGAAAATGCAAAAAAATCAGGACTTTATATAGAAAACGGATATACATTGATAGAAAGAATTTTTAGTTAATTTTTAAAAAACAGCAATCTACTTTTAGATTTGCTGTTTTTTATTTTTGTGTCGGATATTGCGATATATTTTACTGTACTTTTTTGTATTGCATATATATAATTATAGTGATGCAAAAAAGGAGAGATGTCTATGAAAAAAACATATTTTAACAAACAAAATGTAAAACTAACAGATCCTACTTATTTAAATGGTGAATTTGAACTTGAGTACTATATTTTAACTAACAAAACTGATGATGAAAAAAATACATATGGTGTTGAAATAATAAAAAAATATGCTGATGTTTACGGCAATAGAATAACACAAAGTAATATTGAAGAAGTGATAACAGAAAAAGAAAATGATATAAAAAGTTTCGTTCAAAAACTATTTGAATGTATGATTACACCGATGTGCCTAAACGAAGTTGTGATTGATTTTAAAAATGGATTAGATATATGAAAAAACAACCGTTCAAAAACGGTTGTTTTTTGTTTTAAAAATTGCAAAATTGTATTGTAAAATGATGTAAAATGTGTTATAATTTATAATATATTTTATTTAATATACAGTTTAGGAGAAAATAATGCTTAATTCTACGTCAAAACTATCAAAATTTTTTGATTTTTTGTTGGTTGCTATTCTTACAAACTTAAATATTTTTTTAGATAATACTTACTTAAACTATTCTTATGTATCGATTTGCGCTTTTTTTGTTTCAATGTGTTTGTCAATTGTTTTGATAATAATTGCATATAGAAAAAACATAATTGATATATGTATCAATGCTTTTGTAGTTTTAATTAGTTATTTTATTTATAAAAGTTTCATTTTAAAATTTGATTTTATAAATACTTTTTTTGCAATTTTAAACACTTTAGTTTTACCAATTTCAATTGGATTATGTTTTAAGTATACAAAGTCATATTTTAAAACTATTTGTTTTTCTGCTTTTGCAGTGGTCGCTGAATTTTTGGTTAGTATTTTAAGAATTGTACTGATTGATAAAGTGGATATAAAAGAAACGATAATTAAACCTTTAATATCTGGATATTATGCTGATTTAAAATTGATTGCACCTGAAATCCAAATTGGGCTGAATGAACTTATAACTTCAATTACCCTCAGTCTTCCGGCTGTTGTGATAATTGTTTCTATATTTGTTGCATTGTTTTATATAACTATTTCAAAAAAGTTAATTGAACTTATTTATAAAAATAAAATTGCAGGAATAAATTCGTTTTCATATTTGCAAATGCCAAAAGGTTCATCATGGATTTTCATAATTTTTATGATTATTGTTATGTTTTCGTCAAAACAAAGTATTTTTGTTGATGCAACAATCAATGTCCTTACTGTAATGAGCGCGGGATTTTTTATAAACGGATTGTCATTTGTGGATTTTCATTTTAGAAAGACTGGCTTATGGGCAATTGTACGAGTAATATTGTACTTTGTTGCTTTGGTAATTCTGTCATTGTTTTTATTTATAAATCCTGTTATTTTACTTGTTATTTTAGGATTAACTGATTCTAATAGTGATTATAGAAAAATCAGATATGTTGATCAAAACGAAAATATGTAATGAGGTGATATAATGACGCCAAAAAAAATAATAAAATCACTTTCGCTTAAAAATACGTATTATTTATGGGTAATATTGCTTTTTTCGTCAGTAACACTATTTTTTAATAAAGCAATTGCAATATTTGAACTTACAGTTTTTGCTGTGCTATTTTTCAATTATGCATTTGTTTATGTAAGAGAAGAAAAAAAGTTTTCGGAATATGTGAATAATTTATCGCTTTCTGTTGAAAAAGCAAGCCATGATTCTATATTTAATTTTGTTATACCAGTTGTTATTTTAAAATCATCCGGTAGTATTGTTTGGTATAACGATGAGTTTTATAAACTCATATCTACTTCTCAAACAGAGAACAAAAATTATGCGTACGAAAAAAACATAAAAGAATGTATTGATGTTTTTCCAAACAAATTTGAATCTAAAAGCTTATCGAAAATTTCTTTTGAATTAGAATATAAACAACGCTATTATCACATTTTCGGTAATACAACAAAAGTAGATTTTAGTGATGAATCGCTTACTATTTTATATTTTGAAGACAGAACTGACAACGAAAATCTAAAAAAACGTTATGTTAATGAAAAGTTTGTAAGTTCTGTAATTGTATGCGACAATTATGATGATGTTATTCAGGATACACCGGTTTCAGAACGACCGATGCTTATTGCAACTCTTGATAATTTGATAAGTGAGTTTTCAAACGAAGTAAACGGTGTGCTAAAAAAACAAGAAAAAGACAGATACTTTTTCTATTTTCAAAGAAGACACCTTGATAAGTTTGAAGAAAATAAATTTGAAATATTAAAAAAAGTCAAAGAAATAAATGTGGGTAACAAACTTCCAATAACATTAAGTATTGGTATTGGTTGCAATGGTTCTACAATGGCAGAAAATGATTCGTATTCACAGACTGCTCTTGATATGGCATTGGGACGCGGTGGTGATCAAGTTGTTATTAAGGATATTGACCAATTTAAGTTCTATGGCGGAAGTTCAAAAGAAGTAGAAAAAAGAACAAAAGTAAAAGCGCGTGTTGTTTCATACGCATTAAAAGAGCTGATATTAGAGTCTGAAAATGTAATCATAATGGGACATAAAAACGCAGATATTGATGCCTGTGGTGCTGCAATCGGTATTTACCGAATGGTAAACAGTCTTGGAAAAGAAGCGAAAATTGTTATGCAAACTGTTAATCAAGCGGTTAATATGTATATCAATTCTCTTGGAAAAGATTATGAAGATTTGTTTGTTACAGGTTCTTATGCTGGAGAGATTATCACAGAAAAAACTTTACTTGTTGTAGTAGATACGCACAAAAAAAGTATTACAGAAGTACCTTCGCTTCTTAACGATACTAAAAAAATTGTTGTCATTGACCATCACAGAAAAGGCACAGACTTCATTGACAATGCAGTATTAACGTATCATGAGCCGTACGCGTCAAGCGCAAGCGAACTTGTAACTGAAATATTACAATATATGGATAATTCGGTAGTTCTTAAGAAAAAAGAAGCAGAGGGACTTTATGCCGGCATTTACCTTGACACCAAAAACTTTACATTTAAAACTGGTGTCAGAACTTTTGAAGCAGCATCAGTACTTAAGCGTGCCGGTGCAGATGTAATAAATGTAAAAAAATTATTTCAGATTAACTTTGAAAATGCAAGTAAAAGATGGAAAATCATTGAAAATGCAGAATTTTATAAAGGCAATATCGCAATTGCGACTTGTAAAGAAAACGACAGTGATATGCAGACGATAATTGCTCAAGCAGCAGATGAAATGTTAAATATTCAAGATATAATATGTTCGTTCGTTATATGTCAATTTGGCGAAAATGATTTGGTAATCAGTGCCAGATCGTTTGGAAATGTGAATGTACAAATTATTCTTGAAAAATTTGGTGGCGGTGGTCATATGACAATGGCAGGAGCACAAATAAAAAATATGTCTATATATGAAGCAGTAGATGCTATTAAAAATTATGTGGATGAACAGATTAGTAAATAATTGAGAGGAATGGAATAAAATTATGAAAGTCATATTTATGCAAGATGTAAAAGGCCAAGGAAAAAAAGGAGAAATAAAAAACGTGAGCGACGGTTATGCTAAAAACTTTCTTCTTCCAAAAGGAGTTGCGATAGAAGCTACCACTGCTAACTTAAATGATTTAAAAGGAAAAAATGATTCGATAAAGTTCAAAAAAGATACCGAAGAAGACAACGCAAAAAAATTAGCAGAAAAATTAAAAACGCTAAGTATAAAAATATCTGCAAAATGCGGTGATAATGGAAAACTTTTTGGTTCTATAACAAGCAAAGATTTAGCAGAAGAACTAAAAAAACAGCATGGTATAGAAATTGATAAAAGAAAATTCAATATGCCTGATGCTTTAAAAAGCGCCGGAGAATTTAATATATCGATTAAATTACATCCTGGCATTGCAGGCACACTAAAGGTTATTGTTGTTTCACAATAAATTGGAGGAATTTATGGCTGAAGAAATTATCAGAACTCTGCCACATAGTATAGAAGCAGAGCAAATCATTCTTGGTACTATTATTTTCGATAATGAATCTTTACCTGATATAAGTTCAACATTAAAGATAAAAGATTTTTATTTAGAACAACACAAAAAAATATTTGAAGCAATGATTGATATATCAAACAGAGCAGAACCTATTGATATTATTACATTGAAAAACACATTAGGACCTGCGTTTGACAACGCAGGTGGTATAGAATATTTAACACAGCTTCGATTTATGGTTTCAACTACTGCTAACATAAGATATCATGTTCAGATTGTAAAAGATAAATCAATTCTTAGAGATTTAATCCGTGCTTCAAATGACATTTTAAGCAATTGCTATAATGAAAATGAAGTAAATGAAGTTATAAATATTGCTGAAAGTAGAATACTTGATATTTCGCAAGGTAAAGATAACACAGACATATTCCATATTAAGGATATCTTAGTTGATAACCTTGCTCGTCTTGATGAACTAAGAAAAAACAAAGGAAATGTTACCGGTGTACCAACAGGTTTTAAAGAACTTGACAAGAGAACTGCTGGATTACAACCAACTGACCTTATCCTTATTGCTGCAAGACCATCTATGGGTAAAACAAGTTTTGCGATAAATATTGCGACAAATGCTGCTGTAAGATACGGAAAAAGTGTTGCTATTTTTAGCCTTGAAATGGGCAAAGAACAACTTGCAAACAGAATACTTTCATCAGAAGCGTTAATACCAAGCCAAAAAATGAGGGTAGGGGACTTAACGATGGAAGATTGTGAACATCTTGTAAAGACTATGGATTTAGTTTCTAAATCAAATATATACATCGATGACACACCAGGTATTACCATTGCTGAAATACGAGCAAAATGCAGAAGACTTAAACTTAAAGGTCAACTTGATTTAATTGTTGTCGATTACTTGCAGCTTATGGAAGGAAGCGGTAAGGAAAGCAGACAGCATGATGTATCGGATAACAGCCGTATGCTTAAAATTTTGGCAAAAGAATTACAGGTGCCTGTAATCACGCTTTCTCAGCTTAACCGTGAATCAGAAAAACGTGGAGATCATAGACCTCAACTTAGTGACCTTAGAGATTCCGGTGCTATTGAACAGGATGCTGATATAGTACTATTTTTGTACAGAGATTCAAGATATAACGAAAGTGCTGATGCAAATCTTGCGGAAGTTATTATCGCTAAGCACAGAAATGGTTCTCTTGATAAGTTTGAAGTTGGCTGGAGAGGCGAATATACTCAGTTTGTGGATATTGATTTAGTTCACAAAGAAGAATAAAGTAGGTGTTAAATTTGCACGAATTGGAAAGAAATGTGCAAAATTTCATAAAAAAGCATAATATGTTTCAAAAAGATACACCAATCATTGTAGGAGTGTCGGGTGGAGCAGATTCAATTTGTCTTGCTACAGTTTTAAAAAAATTGGGATATAACATTATTGTTGCTCATATAAATCACAATCTCAGAGGCGAAGAATCTTTAAGAGATGAAAACTTTGTACGTGAATTTTCTAAAAAAAACGGATTTGTTTTTGAACTATTAAGTGCTAATGTGCAAGGTATTGCAAGTAAAGAAAAGATTTCTTTAGAAATGGCCGGTAGGAAAGTTCGCTACGAATTTTTCAATAGATTATCACATAATTATCATACACAGTTCATCGCTGTAGCACATAATAAAAATGATAATGCTGAAACTGTTTTGATTAACATAATCCGTGGTGCATCTTTAAATGGTCAAAAAGGAATACGTCCTATAAATAACAATATTTTTCGTCCACTTCTTGATGTTTCTCGAATTCAAATAGAAAAATATTTATCAGATTTGTCAATTGATTACGTTAACGACAGCACGAATTTTGAAGATGTATATACTCGTAACATTATTAGAAATGATGTTATAAAAACTATCGAAAAGATAAATCCTAACTTTATAAATACTTTGTCTGATAATTCTAATCTTATGTGCGACGACAATGATTTTATAAAAGAGTGTGTTCTTGATAAATCAAAAACATTGATAAAAGAATCAAATAACGAAATAACACTTGATTTATCATCTGACGAAATACACATAGCATTAAAAAGACGTCTTGTATTAAAATGTATAGAAATGTTAAACTCAAATGTTATTGGAATTTCTTCATCTCACATTGAGTCAATTTTAAGCCTTGATACTGGCAAAAAATTTATTTTGGGAGATAACTTGACAGTAACAAATAATTATGGTAAATTATCTTTTGTAACTTTAGATGAAAATATTGAATTTGACTATGTTTTGCATCTTGGTAACTCAATAAAAATCACAGAAATCAATAAGACATTTAATGCGAGTTTTACTGATGTTTTTGAAAAAGAATCGAATGCTATGTACATTGATTTTGATAAAATCAAGTCAGATGTACGTCTTCGCTCAAAAAAAGACGGAGATAAATTTAAACCGATTGGCTTAAATGGCGTTCAAAGTGTCAAAAAATATTTTATAAATAATAAAATACCAAAATATGAAAGAGAAAAAACCCCGATTGTTGTTTGTGATGAAGATATAATAGGGATTTTTCCAAACAGAATAAATGAAAAATATGCAGTTAGCAGTTTTACAAAAAGAATTCTAAAAATTACAGAAGAATAAATTATAAATTCTTATACTTTGTAAATAATATTATCGGAGGCGATGCATTTTGAAAAAATACATAAGAGGTATAGGGCTATATATAATCCTCTTTGCAGTTATAATTACAATTCTTTCGCTTTTTAATCATCAAAGCGGGCCGGTAGAAGTTTCATTTTCAAAATTAGTTACAGAAATTAACGAAGGAAAACTATCTGAAATTGTAATAGATAAAGAAACGGGAAAATTATCTGCCAAAAGAGCAGATGACACCGAAATAATAGCTGATATTCCGTCTTTAGATGTTTTATATGAACATGTTGGAGAATCACTTGTAAATCAAATAAATGAGAAAAAAGTTGAATATGACGTTGTACAGCCGCAAGTTATGCCTTGGTGGTTATCAATGCTTCCTTCATTATTTTTAACTCTTATTATTGTTGGTTTTTGGATTTTCTTCATTCGCCAATCCCAGGGAGGCGGAGCAGGGAAAGCAATGTCATTTGGCAAAAGCCGTGCAAAAGTATATGTAAAAAACAAAGATTCTGTTACATTTAAAGATGTTGCAGGCGCAGATGAAGAAAAAGAAGAACTTGAAGAAATCGTTGAATTTTTAAAATCTCCTGATAAATTTGAACAATTAGGAGCAAAAATTCCACGTGGTGTATTACTTGTAGGACCTCCGGGAACAGGTAAAACTCTTCTTGCGAAAGCTGTTGCAGGAGAAGCTGATGTTCCTTTCTTTTCTATGAGTGGTTCTGATTTTGTCGAGATGTTTGTAGGTGTTGGTGCATCAAGAGTAAGAGACGTATTCGAGCAGGCAAAAAAAGCTGCCCCAAGTATTATTTTTATTGATGAAATTGATGCAGTCGGTAGACAGCGTGGCGCAGGTCTCGGTGGTGGTCACGACGAAAGAGAACAGACATTAAATCAACTTCTTATTGAAATGGACGGTTTTGGACAAAATATTGGTGTTATTGTTATTGCTGCAACAAACAGACCTGATATTCTTGATAATGCACTTTTAAGACCTGGTAGATTTGACCGTCAGGTTGTTGTTGGATATCCTGATGTTAAAGGAAGAGAAGAAATATTAAAAGTACATTCGCGCAAAAAACCATTAGGTGATGACGTGGATTTATCTGTTGTTGCAAAAGGAACTGCTGGATTTACAGGTGCAGACTTGTCTAACTTACTTAACGAAGCTGCTTTGTTGGCTGCAAAACGTGGAAAATCAATCATAAATATGCCAGATATAGAAGATGCAAAAATGAAGGTAATAGTAGGTACAGAAAAGAAAACACGTTCTATATCAGAACGCGAAAGAAAACTTACTGCTTATCATGAAGCAGGCCACGCTGTTGCTTCAAAACTTCTTCCAACTACAGATCCTGTTCATGAAATTTCAATCATTCCACGCGGTAGAGCAGGGGGCTATACATTAAATTTACCAAGCGAAGATAAATACTACACAACAAAACAAGAGATGCTTGACCAAATTGTTGAACTACTTGGTGGCAGAACTGCAGAATTGCTTGTACTTGACGACATCTCAACCGGTGCTTCTAATGATATTGAAAGGGCATCAAAGATTGCAAGAGAAATGGTAACGAAATATGGTATGAGTGAAAAAGTGGGACCAATTAGTTTTAGCAGCGAACATAATGAAGTTTTTGTAGGCAGAGATTTTGCTCAAACAAGAAATATAAGCGAAGCTGTAGCCGCTGAAATTGATAGCGAAGTTCGCTATATTATTGATGGTTGCTTTGATAAATGTAAAGAACTTATTTCTACAAATCTTGATAAATTAGAAAACGTTGCTAAAGCTCTTTTAGAAAAAGAAAAACTTTCTGGAGAAGAATTTGAAAAAATATTTGCAGGAGAAATTTCTGGTAAAGTTGAATCTGATAAAGAAATTGAAGAATAATAAAAAGCTGTCGAAAGGCAGCTTTTTTCTTGTAAAATTAGTATTTAATATTGATATTTTAAGATGAATTTGGTATAATGTTATTAAATATAAAATGGGAGATTATTTAAAATGATAGATTTAAAATCTATTGAAATTGATGACAAAAATCTTTTTGATGAAAAAATTAACTTTTCGTATTTAAATTCAGAGGCATCATTTGCAAATCTTTATATGTGGAGAAAATCATCAAATACAAAATACGCACTTATAAATGATTCCTTGGTTGTTTTTTATACAAAGTCAAATGGAAAAATGGCATGCTGTTTTCCGTTTTCTTCAACAAATTTAAAAAATGATGTTAATATTATCAAACAATATTTTGATTCTTTAGACAGAAAATTTATAATGGAAAGTGTAACAGAGGATAATGCAAACACACTAAAGGAAATTTATAAAGATAACTTAATTATAACAGAATGTCCTAACTTAAATGATTATGTGTATTTTTCGGAAAAACTTATAAACTTATCAGGAAAAAAACTTCACGCAAAAAGAAATCATATCAACAAGTTTAAAAGTATGTATGAATATAAATATCAACGAATAACATCAGATATCTGCAACAAATGTATAGAAAAGGCAAATGAGTGGTTATTAGAAAAGTATTCAAACGCGGATGAAGACTATATTGCCGAAATAACTGCTTTAAAAGAAGTATTCAATAATTATGATAAATTAAATTTAGTAGGAGCTATGCTAACTGTAAATGGTGAAATTATCGCATTTTCAGTTGGAGAAAAACTAAATAATGATACATTTGTTACTCACATAGAAAAAGCGGACACAAATTTTCATGGTTCATATACAATAATGAATAATGAGTTTGCTAAGAATGAGTGCTCTGCATACAAATATATAAATCGCGAAGAAGATATGGGAATTGAAGGTATAAGAAAAGCAAAATTATCGTATTATCCCGACAAAATTATAAAAAAATATAGAATAGAATTTAAGGAGAAGTGAAATGGTAGCATTATTTTTAGCGGATGGTTTTGAAGAAATAGAAGCATTAGTTGTTGTTGACATATTAAGAAGAGCAAATATTGAAATTGAAACAGTTTCTATATCTAACGAAACAAAAGTTATTGGATCGCATAAAATTCCTGTTATTGCAGATAAAACAATAGGAGAAATTGACAAGAATAAATATGAATGTTTTATTTTACCAGGAGGTCTTCCGGGCACAACAAATCTTGGAAATTCCAAAACTGTTACAGAGATTTTGTTGTGGGCAAATAATCAGAAAAAATATATTGCTGCAATTTGCGCAGCACCATCAGTGCTTGGAAAATTGAATATTTTAAATGGAAAAAATGCAACTTGTTATCCAGGATATGAAAATGAACTTCTTGGAGCAAACTGCACAAAAGAAAAAGTTGTAACGGACTCTAATGTTGTTACATCGAAAGGCGCAGGAACTGCACACGATTTTGCTTTTGAATTAGTAAAAATTTTAAAAGATGAAAAAACTGCAAAGGATATTAAAAATGCAATGCAATATTGATAAAAAACTTATTAGAAGAGATATGATTTCAAAAAGAAAACAAATGCATATAAGCAAAGTTCGTGAAAATTCTGATATTATTTTAGAAAGTTTTATTGATTTGAATTTAGATTACAAAACTGTGATGTGCTATCTTGACTTTTCTAATGAAGTTATTACCAAAGAATTTGTTTCATATTTTAAAATAAATGGTTATATTTTAACTGTTCCTGTATGCGATGACAATAATATGTTTGCTGCTAAATTTAACGATTTGGATGAGTTTAAAGTTTCAAAATTAGGTGTATTGGAACCAGAAAATCCCGAATTGATAGATTCAAATTTAATAGATTTATGTATTATCCCTGGTGTTGCATTTGATAAACAAGGAAATAGAGTAGGGTACGGAAAAGGCTATTATGATAAGTTTTTACGGAACAAAAAAACTATAAAAGTCGCTATTTGTCATGATTTTCAATTGATTGATGATATAATTCAAAGTGATGATAATGATGTGAAAATGGATTATATAATTACAGAAAAAAGGGTATTAAAACTATGAAAATATCTATAAATTTATTTTTGTTGGTAATTTTAGTTCTACAAATTTCAGTAAACTTAATAATGGAACTGTTATTTGGAAATGTGTCAGAGTTTTTTAAAATTTATATTTCGCAGATTATACCACTATTTATTCCGTCTGTGTTATATTGTCTACATAAAAAAGAAGAAGGTTTTTCATGCATAAAAAGACAAGGACGTGTTACACTTGTTGGAGTTATCTTTGTAATTCTTCTTTCAGTGTGTATAAATATAGGAATAAATACATTCAATCAAGTTATTTATTCACCGATATTGAGTATTTTTGTAAAAAATACGACAAATTCATTATTACCACAAACAAACTTTGATATAATACTAAATATATTGTTTATATGCATAACACCAGCAATTTTCGAAGAAATTTTGTTCAGGGGAATTGTACTTACTGAATATGAAAAGATATACGGTACAAAGCGCGCTATATTTGTGTGTGGAGCAGTATTTGCGCTTCTTCATGGTGAAGTAACAGCCTTAATACCTCAGTTTATAGTAGGGGTGTTCATTTCGTTTATTGTAATAAGATTAGATTCAATTTATTATGGAATACTTGCTCATTTAGTTCACAATATATCAACTTTAGTTTTACACTTGCTATGGAACGCATTTCCATCTGGTTTAGTTTTTATGACAAAATATTGGATAATAACTTTTATAGGGATAGTAATTGTTATTTATGTAATTTTTGCATTACTAAATAAAATAGTTAAACAAAAATCGTTAATTAAAGAAGATAAAGATAAGAAATTGCTTTACAAAGAAAATAAGTATTTCAAAATTATGTTGGCAATATTCATTATAATGACAATAATTAGAATAATTCTTTCATTTTTATAATGATAGAGTAAAATAGATAATTTCGCAAAATTAAAATTTTGCGAAATGGGAGGTAGAAAAAATGCCTGATTTATCTAATATATATATAAAATGTCCGGTTTTTTTAAAAGACTACTTAACTTACATGTCTGTAATTAAAGGAAAATCACAAAATACTATAAAAGAATATTTTTATGATTTAAGAATGTTTTTGCGTTATGTTTTATATATGAATGGTTTGTGTAAAAAGTCTGAATTAAATTCTATTGATATTGCTGAGTTTGATTTTAAATATATTGAAAGAATTTCTTTAAGTGATTTATATGCTTTTATGGCGTATGTTAATAATGAACATTCTTCTAATGATTGCTACAGAGCCAGAAAAGTTGCAAGTTTAAAATCTTTCTTTAATTATTTAACTATTAAAGATAAATCTTTAAAATTAAATCCAGCAGCAAATTTAGAAACACCGAAAATAAAAAAGCGAATGCCAAAGTATCTTACTCTTGAACAAAGTATAAGTTTTTTAAAAGTGATTGATGGCGAATTTAAAGACCGTGATTTAGCAATATTTGTATTATTTTTAAATTGCGGATTAAGATTATCAGAGTTAGTTGGGATTAACCTTAAAGATTTTGATTTGGACAAAAGAACTTTAAAAGTTATTGGTAAAGGCAACAAAGAACGTGTTGTATATTTAAACGATATCTGTGTCGATGCTCTTACAAATTATCTAAAAGTAAGACCTGTTGATCAGGTTAATTATGAAGATCGTGATGCATTATTTTTGAGTAATCAATTAAGAAGAATTAGTAACAGAATGGTTGAAATCCTTGCCAAAAAATACTTTAAAAAAGCAAATCTTGACTATGATATGTACACACCTCATAAACTTAGACATACAGCTGCGACGATTATGTATCGTGATGGTGATGTTGATATAAGAACGCTTCAGGAACTTTTGGGACACGCAAGTTTGTCTACAACTCAGCTTTACACTCATGTAAAAAATGATGATTTAAAACAGGCTGCAGATAAAAATCCGCTTGCAAATATAAAAATAGAGTAGGTATTCCCCTACTCTATTTTTTATAATGCTTTAATTTCTACGTTACTTGATACTGCAAGAGCAATATTTAAATTACCATTTCTACATCTTAGTTTATCAATCATTTCTTTTTCGTTAGTATCTTTTTTCAGACATACGTCAAAATATAACTGATATAATGTTCCCAAATCAACTGTTTTTATGCGTAATGTTTCAAATGATACTGTATATTCTTCCAAAATATCATCAAATGCACCTTTAAAATTTAAATCTTCTGGCACAGTTATTTTTAATATGTAATGTCTGTTTTTTTGTGTTCCAAATTTTATTAAATCTAATATGATCAAGAATAAACATAATGAAACCACAAGCGCCAGCGCATACCATACAAGACCAACTCCACATCCTAAGCCGGCCGCCATAGCAAAGAAAATAAAAGTTATATCTTTACTCGACCCAGGGGCACTTCTGAATCTTATCAAAGAAAATGCACCTGCTAAGCTGAATGCGCGAGCAACATTATTTCCTACGAGAAGAATTATTATTGAAATAATTGCCGGAATCATAGCAATAGAAACGATGAAATTCTGACTACTGTCTTTTTTTCTATTGATAAACATATAAGTGAGACTTATAAATGTACCAAGAATAAATGCCATTAACAATGTAACGAATATTTCGTTAATTGAAGCAATAGAAGAACTACTTACAACATTATTAACATCATTTAAAGTAGTGATTTCGCTAGTAGTGGTAATTGCTGTTGCATAAAGCATTTGTCATCCTCCTTAGTTAAACTAATTAGTCTTTTGTGTATCGAACCATATTTTGAAAATCCAGTAGAGTAAATTTTATTTTCACTCAAATAATTTGTAAGCCATATAGGAATTCCTTTTTCAGCTTTGATTTCAAGTATCCAATAATCTTCTTTTAGTAATCTGTTACCTTTTTCGCTGCTTTCAAGCTGTAAGTTTTCTGTGTTAAAAAATATATTTCTGTCAAAAGAAACTCTTAAATCCTTAGTATCCAATGAAAAAAAAGCATATCTATCATATGAAATTTTTATCTTTGGGACAGGATTGTAAACAGAAATAAAATATGAAATTTCGTTTAAAACTTGCTTATTTATATAACCATTATTTTCTGGAAATATTTTGTTATTTAAAAAATCATAAGCTTCATAAAGTTTAATCTTTGTTCTTCTTTTATATGTAATACCGTTGTATTTTTTCTTTAATTCAATGTAAGAAAATGAATTTAAATCTGGTGTGCCGTACGTGCGAAGTCGTATTTTTTCTTTGTATATTGGTTTTTCTATTGAATTTCTTACTAAATAGTCATCATGTGTATCATAATATATATTAGAAATGTGATATGTATTGTCGTCTTTATTATATTTATCGGAAATCATATAAGTTTTTAAAAAATTACGCATTTTTAAGTATGCTTCGTTATCAATTACATACTTTTTTTCAGAGCGCCTAAAAACTTCTATTGCCATTTGTATTTCCTCCTTATGTAAAACAGTATAATACAAATTTGTGTTAAAAGAATGTTCATATTATGAATTTTTTAAAAATGAAAGCGCTTTGTAAATACCGCAAATAGTTTTCGCATCACAAATCTCATTATTATCAATCATTTTTAAAATATCATCAATTTTATACTTTTCAATATTCAAAAATTCTCCTTCGTCCAGATGTTGCTTAGTTTTTTTGAAATCTGTTGCGAGGAATAAATATATTATTTCTGAACAGTAAGCTGGAGTTGGATACATGACACCTAAAGAAATTAAATCTGACGCTAAAAGCCCTACTTCTTCTTCAAGTTCACGTATAGCACCTGTTTTTGGATTTTCTCCAACCTCGAGTTTTCCGGCAGGTATTTCAAGAACAACTTTTTCTACTGCCTTTCTGTACTGTCTAACCATATATATGTATTCGTCTTCAATAGCTACAACAGTAACTCCTCCATTGTGCATAACAAGTTCTCTAAACGATTTCGAACCATCAGGAAGCACAACGTCATCCACTTTAACTTTAAAAACTTTTCCATCAAAAATTTCTTTTGATGATATCGTCTTTTCCTCAAAGTTTTTCATATTTCTCCCCTATTATTTAATAATTTTTTTGGTAATGAAGTTAATCAAAAATCCACCCATAGCCAAGCAGATGATTAACAAAGTAATCACTGTAAATTCAAAATATTTAGAATTTGTAAAACTATCTTCTTTTACTTGATCCGATTCGCTGTTATTTTCAACAATATCATTATATGCTATGTAATCCGCTTCATAATCGTTAAGTAGTTTGTTATCGTTTATCGATATTACTTCTTTACCATCATACTTATATTGTGTTTGTTTTCCATCAGTTCGGATATAATGTGCTAATGCTAAAAGTTGTGTTCCGCACTCTTCACCTTGCATACCATGCGGAATTAAGACTTTTAGTTTTGAAAAAGATACAGTATCAACTTTATAAGCACCAGTGCCAACCATAAATTTTCCGTCGGCTTTTGTAAGATTTATAATAATATTATCGCCAAATTTAGGATTGTTATAATTTGTAGAATGCTCTGTGCAATATGAATATTTAAAATTATCAACAGTAATTGTGGAAGGTAAATTGCTATTTTTTGGATATACTTCATATTCATTAGATAATTGAATCGAATTGTTTTCAATTCCGATAATTGTTGCGAGTATTACACAGTCGTTTTCCTGTCCTATTATTTTATCAACCGGATATATTTCGTCTTCATCAGCATATGAATATGACAAAGAAAACGACACAATAAGTAATATTAAAAATGCAGATAAGATTTTTTTCAAAATAAACACCACACTTATTCTTTTATGTTCATAACAGTTGTAGATACTTCAATTTTATTTGAGTATATATTTAATACAGCGTAATTTGTAATGCCTTTTTCATTACTTAAATAATACCATTGGTCATTGACTTTTGCATCACATTCTACATCAAAATATATATCGTATTTTGTTGGAATTTTTGCTTTTTCACGGAAAGTTCCATCAGCGTTGTTTACATATTCATATGCGTCTTCAATTCTCTTATTTTTGATTTTTCCTAAATATGCTTTTGTTTCTACATCATATATCTTATCGCCAACTTTTATAGCATCACATGAAACACTGCGAACTGCTTTTGCACGGAGAGTATATGTTATTTTTGTAGTCTTATCGGCGGTGTTTCCTATTATCCCTGAAAACTTCAATACGCATACCGAAACTGAAACAAGAAGAATTAACAATACTAAAAAATCGATAATATTAATTTTTCCGAATAATTTGCCTTTTTTATCTATTATCATATTACTTCTCCTTATCAAACAAGTTTAAATTTGTTATATAACCTGAACCAGCGTATTGTTTTGTTCTTATATAAAGCATCTTACCAATTTTAATATCAATTGTATCAAGTCTTATATTTTGATTAGAATCTAATGTAGGGGTTGTTTCGATCGTTACATACACATCTTTTTTATCAGGAAATGAAGTTTCTATAAAAGTACCATCAATAGTATTTTCTCTTATTTCAACGTTATCTTTTATATCAACATTAATTATTTTTCCAAGAACAGTTCCTGTAATGCTATCGCGAACTATGTCTCCATTTTTAATATAATTGCCAATATCCTCCGGTGTAGATTTAAGTTCAACAACATAATGCAACACTTTGTTTTGAGAAGTTTTATATGTTTTTCCTAAATTTGAAGCAAAATAAACTACAGCAAAACATATTGCTAATATCACAAAAGAAATTATTATAATATCAATAAAATTTAGTCGTTTTTTCATATTTATCCCCTACCCTTCATTAAATCTATATATAAGTTTTCAATATTTTTAGACATAATCTTTGCAGTAAATTCTCTATTGAAAATATCTAAACAATTTTTTTTCATAGTTTGGTAAACATCATTATTAGTGATAATTTGTCGAATTTTATTATATAAATCAGTGCTATTCTTACTTTCAAACAAGAAACCATTTATACCATTATAAATTACACCGGGATTTCCACCAAAATCACTTACCACAGCAGGAAGACCAATACTCATACCTTCCAAAAGTGATAAACTTGTTGCTTCTGTTCCAAACGAAGCATTTATATTCAAATCAATACTATTGTTAAAAGTTTCGACATCTTCAACAAAACCAAGCATTTCAACAATATCATTTAATTTTAATTCAGAGATTTTTTTCTTTATAATATCTTCATAAGGACCGGTTCCGGCAATTTTAAGCTTAACATTGATTCCGTCATTTAAAAGTTTTTTTACCGCTTCAAGGATATAAATATGTCCTTTAACTTCTGTAAGGCGGGCAGCAATTCCTAAAGTAAAAACTTCATTTTCTTCTCTTTCAATTTTATTTAATGGTTCAACACCATTTTTTATAACTACAATTTTTTCTTTATTAACACCGGTTTTTATAAGATTGTCTTTAGCGGCGTCTGCAACAGCGATTATTCTGTCGGAAAAATAGTTATTGATGGCACCATTTATAACTTTTCCTATACCTTTTGAGATTTTTTTAGAAGGTTCAAAAACGCTATGTCTTGTGTAAACAGTTTTTATGCTCTTAAAACTCTTTGCTGCAATTCTTGCAGAAAATGCCGCATGAGAATGCACAATATCAGGTTTTTCTTCTTTAAAAATCTGTTTTAGTTTTTTTATAACTTTAATATCAAAAGATTTATCTGCCAGACCATCTATTTCTATAACTTTTTTGCCAAGAGAAATTATGTGTTCTTTGAGCAAACTACCTCTTGGAATTATTGTTATAATCTCAAATTTATCATTATTATGATATTTTAGAAAGTTTAATAAGCACTTCCCTGCTCCACCTATATTTAAATCCGAAATTACATTGATTACTTTATACATTTTTGTTCTCCTTGATTTTTGGCGTAACATTTTACTGTTGCTGAAGTAAGTCCAACTATCATAAAGAATAACAACACTATTCTATAATTGTAAAAAACATTATCAAATAGTCCTTGAATTAAAAATCCGGCTATTGCAGAAGATAACCCTATAATAAGCGATTTTTCAAAACTTTTTTCTTTATATGAAACTGCAGATATTGTGTTTTTATAAAAAGCAATAATAATCCACAAAAATATTACTAATCCTAAAATGCCGTTTTCTGTTATTAAAAGTAAATACAAATTATGGGGATGAGGTGCATTTATGCTTGCATATGCATATCGGCCGTAAATCATTCTAAATGCTTCTTCACCAAGTCCTATACCGGTAATCCAATAATCATTGAGCATTTTTAGTGTTCCAAGCCATATGTTTAATCTGTATGATGTAGATGTATCAGCAGTATTGCCAATACTCATAATCCTGTTAATTATGTTTTCAGGAAGAAATAGTGGTGATAGAAGTAAAACAATAATTCCGTACCATAAAAACTTCCGATCATAAAACGCAAAAAATAAAATAACTGCAATAATAAGCCCGATCCAGTTACCTCTTGAATAGGTAAATATCATACATACTGTCAAAACTCCAACAAGTATTAAATGAAGAAATCTATTTGAAATTTTCGGAGCTTTCCATATAAAAGCAAATGCAATAGGAATCATTAAAAGTAAGTATTCACCAAGTACATTTGGATTTTCAAATGTAGAAACAACACGGGTTTCAATATCTGAAAACATCTCACTATCTATCCAAGTTAACCCCTCTTCAAAGCCAAATATATATTGATAGATACCGTAAAGACCTACAATCAGTGCCGAAAAAAGCGTTACGCTTAACAATGAATATATTTGTTTTGTAGAAGTTATTGTATTTGTAATAAGAAAATATGACATTATAAATACGTTATAAACTAAAACAATTTGTAAACTTCTTACAGGAGTATACGATGTAATAGCAGAAAAAGTAAGAATAAATTCAAAAGCTATAATTGGCAGGTCAAGAGAAGTTCTCTTAAAACAAAAATCTTTATCAGTCAGATATTTTAATATTAAAGATAAAAGTGATATGCATATAAGTCCTACGAGTGCCATTGTTGGCATAAAAGGTAACAATGCAAATATTAAGTACACACCAATTTTGTAATTATAAATTATACCGCCAATTAAAATTATGCCGATAATACCTATTAAAACAAATGGCAGACTAATATAAAAAGTAGTAAATCCTAAAATCAATCCAGCAAGAACTATAAAAATAAAAGTTTTTTTGGAAATTTTACACTGTTTGATATTATTAGTTGAACAATCTATGCCTAAATAAGAAAATACTATCTTAAATATAAAACTACTACTTGCTAAAGCAAAAGCGGAACGAAAAAGCAATATAAATAATATACCTGTACAAAGCGTAACAATAAAGAATAATGAACTCAATTCCGAGATATTATTCGTTAGTATTAGTAATACCCCGTTTGAAGTACAAATCGCAGTTAAAAACACTCCAATTGTAAACAAAGGGATATTTAATACGTTTTTGTAAAAGAATTTTATTGAAGATAAAATAACACTGTTATCTAAATGTTTTTTTGACTTTAAAGTAATGTTTTTTATCGAATTAACTAATTTTGAAATTATTGTATTAAAATAACTTGTTTGTAATCTTCCATTAACATCAGGTTTAGTCGTAAAAAACTTTACTATAAAACTGTTTTTTGATGATTTGACCAAAAAGTTTTTGATATAGTCACAAATCTTTTTCAAAAAGCTGTGATTGTATGCGACAGCAAACAAATTATAAATCTTTATAAAAAAATTTAATATGAAACTATTGTTCACTTTGTTTGCCTCCTTTTATCTTGTTGATAAATATATTACATAGTTCGTAAAATTCTTCTGACTTAAGAATTACACATAATACGATATAAATAATAATACCTGCAGATGTAGGAATTATTAGTTGAAAAAATTTGTTTAAATTAAACTTTAATAAATAAGTATAAATAATGTTTACAAAAATTGCCATAACAACAGATGAAATTATATTTTTTGAAAGCGAAAATATTAAATTTTTATTTATTATTTTCCTGTTATTTCTTTTGTTTAAAATTATAAGCATTGTAATTCCTGTAAAGTTTGCAGCAAGTGATGCTGAAAATGCAAGTCCTTCAAGACCAGTGCCAACAATTTTTATGAATACTATACTTAGCAATATATTTAATGATATGCCTATAATTGATATTTTCATCGGTGTTTTTCCATCTTTTAACGAATAAAACGCTTTATTCATCATTTCACTAAGAGCAAATCCTGCCATTCCCATAGAATAAAATAATAATGCTTGTGAAGTAAGATAAGTTGATGTGGCATCGAAAGCACCGCGTTCATAGAGTACTTTTATTATTGGATATCTCAATACTATAAATCCCGCCATTATTGGCAATATAACAAACATAATATATTTTACAGATTTTTGAATTACTGTATTATACCCTATTTCATCGTTAGATGATGCCATTTTTGACAAAGAAGGAAAAGTAATATTTGTTACTGTATAAGCAAAAACACCAACTAAAATAATGTACAATTTATTTGCAAAATCAAGTGATGTAACTGCTGCACCATTATTTAAATGTGAAGCAAGGTTTATATTTATCATTGTATTTATTGGTTGAACCCATGTACTTATTATGATCGGCAATGCTAATATGCAAACTTTTTTTATATTATCATCTTTAAACGGATTTGAAAAATAAAACTTATAATCCATCTTTTTTAGTGATGGGAGTTGAACGAAAAGTTGTAATGACCATGACAAAAGCATAGCAACAGCAACGCCAACAACACCAAATTTATTTTTAAAAACTATAAGATATAAAATCAAACAAGCATTCGAAACAAGACTTATAAGTGCAGGAACTATGAATTCACCTTCAGATTGAAGTATTCCTACAGCGCAATATGAAAGTCCTGTTGTAAGTATTATCGGAAAAAGAATTTTAACCAAATAAGATGCAAGATTTAATTGTTCAGCATTTAATCCTCCTGCAACAATGCTTGCTATATTTTTAGAAAAAATTATTCCAAAAATAACCATTACACTTGTAATAATAGTTACAAGTGTAATGAATCTATTGGAAAATAACGTTGCACTTTTTCTGTCTTTATTTTTTAATATGTCATTATAAATAGGAATAAAAGCCGAAGTAACAGCAGAACCTAATGCAATATCAAAAAATAAAAGTGGTATTCTTGAAGCAGTTGAATATGCAATAGCTTCAACCGTTTCAGTTCCGTATAATGCTGCTAAAAATATATCTCGCAGCATACCAAATACTTTTGATAAAAGTATTGATACCGATACAATAGCAGCAGTCATAACGGTGTTTTTCTTGGTTAATTTCATAATGTTAATCCTTCAAGTATTCACGGAAAACTTCTTCTAATATCTCGTCGCGTTCTAATTTTGAAATTATACTTCTTGCATTGTTGTGGCTTGTAATATATGTTGGATCGCCTGACATAATGTATCCCACAAGTTGGCTAATCGGATTATATCCTTTAACTTTTAATGCTTCATATACAGTTAATAATGATTGACGAACTTTGTTTTCTTTGTCAAGTCCTCCAAAAACCATTGTTTCGTAGTTACTCATAATACTCACTCCTTATTTATCTAAGTTGTGCACCAAAATCTTTTTTAAGTTTTTCAATAATTTTATCAAAAACTTTACTTATTTCGTCATCTGTAAGTGTTCTGTCTTCTGCTCTGTAAATTATTGAAAAAGCAACACTTTTTTTGCCTTCATCAATTTGAGAGCCTTTATATACGTCAAATAGTTTTATTTCTTCAAGTATTTTACCAGAGCATTGTTTAATGCCTTTTTCAAGATCACCAATGCAAACTTCATCATTTACTATCATTGCAATATCTCTTGTTACTGCAGGGAATTTTGGAAGTGGTTTGAATTTTACATCTTCTTTATAAAATTCGCACAATTTATTAAATTCAAGTTCTGCAATATATGTTCTTGCTCCGATTGAATAATTATCGTTTACTATTGGATTTGTTTCTCCTATAATACCAATATACTGATTATTAGCATATATTTTTGCACATCTTCCCGGATGGAAAGTTGTATCGTCGGAGCAAGTTTTAAATTCATAATATGAAATCTTTAGTTTTTCAAAAATTGATTCAACTGCACCTTTTATTGTGTAGAAATCACAATCTCCATACATACCTAAGCAAACTCTCTTTGATTCGTTAGGTAGTTTTTCGCCATCCTGTGGTAAATATACATTAGCAATTTCGTAGAATTTTGCATTTTGTATTCTTTGATTAAAGTTATATGCTAATGTTTTTACCATATCTGCCATTAGTGTCGGTCTCATTACTGAACAATCTTTACCAAGCGGATTTGTAATTTCAATCATTTTTGAAAAATCAGGATTATTTGTGTTCAAAAGTTTTACAATATCAGGTGTTGTAAAGGAGAAATTCATAATTTCATACAAACCTTGAGATATAAGTGCTGAAACAATTATATCTTTTACTTTCTGGTCTTTTGTTTTAACACCAAGAGTTGTTTCTGCTTTCATAAATGTCGATTCGATTTTGTCGTAACCATAAATTCTGGCAACTTCTTCAGCAATGTCCGCTTCGCCTTCAACATCCATTCTGTAACTTGGAACAGTAACTTTATCTCCTTCTACTTTAAAATCAAGCAAAGAAAGAACTTTAACCATATAATCTCTGTCAAGATTAAATCCCATAAAACTATTGATGTAATCTGGTCTGAAAGGTAAAATATATGGTTCGTTAGAACTATTATCGACATCAATAATTCCGCCAACTACTTCACCTGCACCAAGTTGTTCAACAAGTTCACAAGCTCTGTTTAGCGCATCAATAACCCCTTTAGGATCAAGTCCTTTTTCGAATCGTGCAGAAGATTCTGTTCTCATGCCAAGTTTTTTAGCTGTGATTCTAACACTTGGCCCGAAGAATGATGCTGATTCAAACAAAATTGTTTTTGTATCTTCTGTGATTTCAGAATCCATACCACCCATTACACCAGCAACACACGATGGATTTTCTTTATCACATATTAAAAGCATTGATGAATCAAGATTATGTTCCTGTTCATCAAGTGTTGTAATTTTTTCGCCATCTTTTGCACATCTTACAACGATTTCTTTACCGCTTAATTTATCTAAATCAAATGCGTGCATAGGCTGACCATACTCTAAAAGAACATAATTTGTTATATCAACAATGTTGTTAATACTTCTGATTCCGCTAAGTTTTAGTCTGTCTTTAAGCCATTTTGGACTTTCTTCGATTTTAACGTTTTTAACTACTCTTGCTGTGTATCGAGGACATTTTTCTGTATCTAAAACAGTTACCTTTGCATAATCATTAACATTTTCGTTATTTGCTTTTACATCTGGTTTTTTTATGTTAAGAGGTTTATCAAATGTTGCAGCAGCTTCCCTTGCAAGACCTATTACACTAAAACAGTCGGATCTGTTTGGTGTAATTTCAAACTCGATAATACTTTCGTTAAGACCAAAAATTTCTTTTACATCCATACCAAGTTCATAAGGTTTAGGAAAAATTAAAATTCCGTTTTCATCAGCATAAGGCACATCTTCTTTTGTTAGGGCAAGTTCATTGAAAGAACATAGCATACCATTTGATTCTACACCACGTAATTTGCCTTTTTTTATAACAATTCCACCCGGAAGTTTTGAATTATCAAGTGCAACAGGAATGTAGTCATTAACAGAAATATTATGCGCGCCTGTAACTATTTGCAGAACTTCGTTTCCAACATCAATTTTACAAATCTGAAGTTTATCGGCATCAGGGTGTTTTTCTATTTCTAAAATTTTACCAACAACAACTCTGTCAATCTGATCTCCAATGTTTTCTACTGCTTCAACTTTAGAACCGGACATTGTCATATAGTGGGCAATTTGTTCCGGAGTATATTCTGTTACATCAACGTAATCATTTAACCAATTTATAGGAAATTTCATTTACTTATCCGCCTTTCTTAAAACTGTTTCAAAAATCTCAAATCATTTTCGTATAGATGACGCATATCACCTATGTTGTACGATCTCATAACAACACGTTCAAGACCGATACCAAAAGCAAAACCACTGTATATTTCGGGGTCTATGCCACAGTTTTTAAGAACTTTAGGATGAACCATTCCGGCACCTAAAATTTCAATGAAACCTTCTTTTTTACAAACGCTACATCCTTTTCCGCCACATACAAAGCAAGAAATATCAACTTCTGCGCTTGGTTCTGTAAATGGAAAATGATGAGGTCTGAGTCTAAGTTTGATGTCATCACCGTAAAGTTTTTTAAGAGCAATTTCAAGTGTTCCTTTTAAATCACCCATTGTTATTCCTTTATCTACAACAAGACCTTCCATTTGATGGAAAACCGGTGAGTGTGTTGCATCAACAGCGTCTGAACGGAAAACCCTTCCCGGAGCGATAACTCGTATAGGAGGTTTTGTATTTTCCATTACACGCGCTTGAACTGAAGAAGTTTGTGTTCTTAAAACTACATCATCGCTTATGTAAAACGTATCTTGTGTATCTCTTGCAGGGTGATGTTTAGGAATGTTTAATGCTTCGAAATTGTAGTAATCAAGCTCAACTTCGGGACCATCTGCAATAGAAAAACCCATTCCCATAAAGATTTCTTCAAGTCTGTTTTGTACTATTGTTAAAGGATGTTTATTGCCCATTTCACTTTTTTTAGAAGGCATTGTTACATCAATTTTTTCATTTTCTAATTTTTTAAGCATTTCAGTTTGTTTTAATTCGTCTCTTTTTTGAGTAATTGCATTTTCAAGTTCGAAACGAATTTCATTAGCAAGTTGTCCAATTACCGGACGTTCTTCAGCACTAACTGAACCTAAGCCTTTAAGAACCGCGGTAATTTCACCTTTTTTCCCAAGATATTTTACTCTGAAGTTTTCAAGTTGTTCCATATTATCTATAGAACATAACGCACTTGTTGCATCAGATTTAATTTGATTAAGTAGTTCTTTCACGTTATAATCTCCTTCCATAGTATGTAATTAACGTATTTAATCATTCATGGTATTATATCACAAAAACACTAATAATGCAAGAAATATTATACAAAATCAGCAAATAAATAATTAAAGAATTCACATAAAAATTCATTATTATCAAATTCACTTATAAATAAATCGCATTTTTTTACATATTCAACAATTGTTTTTCTCGCTTTATCTTGTCCCAAAATGTTAATAAAATTTGGAGATCCATCGTCTCCACCGTCTTGTTCTACATCTTCAAAATCATCTCGAATTTGAAAGGCAATACCTAAATTCGAGGCGAATTCACTGAATTTTTTTATTTTTTTGTCATCAACTCCAGCGAGAATTGCTGGTGTTACAACAGAAGCACATATAAGCTCGGATGTTTTTTTATCAACAAGTTTCAAGAGCAAATCATAGTCAGCATTTTTATTATCAGTGTTGTTAATATCAATAACTTGTCCGTTTATCATGCCACACATACCGGCCTTACATGCGACAAAATTGATTGCTTTTATGCAATTTTTCGGATATTCACATTTTTCAGAATAAAACGACATAATATCGAACGCTAAAGTTAATAAAGCATCGCCAACTAAAACCGCCATACCTTCTCCGTACTTTTTATGGCAACTTGGCATACCTCTTCTAAAATCATCATCATCCATGCAAGGTAAATCATCATGAACTAATGAGTAAGCATGGATAAATTCGATTGCACATGCAAAAGCATAGGCTAAATCCTCATTCACATCGTTTAATTTTGCAAATTCAATGCACAGTATTGATCTTAGTCGTTTCCCGCCATTTAAAACTGAATATTTTATTGCTTCTTTTAAATTCGGCTGTGTATCAGTTATTGAGTCGATATAATTTTCAATATAATTGTCGATTTTTTTAATTCTCTTAGAATATTCATTTAAAAATTCCATCTTTATTCCTCCGGTGTAAAATCTTCTTCTGTTATACCCTTTTCGGACTCAAAAAGAATTTTTATTTTTTGTTCAGCATTTTCTATTTGTTTAGCACATTCATCTGATAAAAATGCTCCTCTTTCGAAAAGAGAAATGCATTCATCTAAAGTGGCCTCGCCAGTTTCTAATTTTAATACGATTTCTTCAAGTTCTTTAATGTTTGATTCGAAATTTCCTTTTGACATTTCTTCCTCCGTTTACGATAAATAAATTATGTTAACTAATCTGCTATTGCTGTAATTTCTCCATCTGTTACAGTTATTTTTATTTTGTCTCCACTTTTAACATCATTGACAGATTTTACAACTTTTCCATTTACTTGTGCATACGAAAACCCACGTTTTATTACAGAAATTGGATTTAATGCCTCAAGTTTACTCATTTGTTTAAGTAAATGTGTTTTTTTGTCGGATGTAATTTTTTTGTATATTTCAATAAGTGAGTTGCTTATGTCATCAAGATGTTGTTTTTTACCATTGAGCGCAGATTTGTAATCTGATAACACCGGACGTTTTAAAAGTGAGTTTAGTTGAGATTTTTTTAATACTGTAAAGTTTTTTAGTAATGAAATTAAACGAACTTTAGTTTTTAATAAGTTTTGTGATATTTCATCTGTTGATGGAACCGCAAGTTCTGCACCTGCAGATGGTGTTGGTGCTCTTAAATCTGCAACAAAATCTGCAATTGTAAAGTCTGTTTCGTGCCCTACTGCAGAAATTATAGGTATTTTTGAATTGTATATTGCATACGCTACTTTTTCTTCATTAAATGCCCACAAGTCTTCTATAGAACCACCGCCACGTCCTGCAATAATTACATCAACACTGTTTAGTTTATTAAAAGTTTCAATTCCCTTTACAATAGTGTCCCCTGCTCCCACGCCTTGTACCTGAGCAGGATAAATTATAATATCACAAAGTGTATATCTTCGTTTTAAAACATTTAATATATCTCTTATTGCTGCACCGGTTGGCGATGTTATTACACCAATTCGTGCAGGGTATTTTGGGATTTCTTTCTTATGTGAAGTTGCAAAAAGCCCTTCTTTTTCAAGTTTTTCTTTAAGTTGTTCATACGCAATATGAAGTTCTCCCACTCCATCGGGTATCATACTTTCAATATATAATTGATATTGACCATCACGTTCAAATACAGCAACCTTACCACAAGCAATAACTTTCATTCCGTTGTCCGGATTAAACTTTAATGTTGAGGTACTTCCTTTAAACATTATGGCTTTTAAAACACTATTTTCGTCTTTTAAAGTTAAGTATAAATGGCCTGTATAATGTTTCTTGAAATTTGAAATTTCTCCCTTTATCCATACTTTTTGCAAATGTACGTTATTATCAAAATACCTTTTTATGTAATTGTTTAATTGACTTACTGTGATTACAGACATCAAAATCCTCCGTTATTTAACGATATTCGCCAATACTCCATTTATGAATGACGGATCTTCATCGTTTCCGTAAATTTTTGCAAGTTCAACCGCTTCATTTATTGCAACTTGAAACGGAACATCATCGCAGAATTCTATTTCACAAATCGCAAGTCTAAGGATTGCCACAGTTGTTTTTGCAAGACGCGATACGGTCCAACCCCTTAAATTTTTCTGAATTTTTGCATCAATATTTTCCACGTTTTCAAAGCATTTTTTTACAGTAAAGTTAATGTATTCAATGTCTTTCTTATTCAAATCATCTTCGTCATATGTATTTGCATAATAATTCAGTCTTGTTTCGTATTCATTTTCATGAAACGGTATTTCAAAAATAAGTTTAAATGCACAGTCTCTTGCTTTTTTTCTACTCATTTGTATCCCCCTAAATTTACTCTTAATATATTATAATATATATTTTTAAAAAAATAAACCCCAATATGCAATTTTTTTACATATTAGGGCAAAAATTATTCATTTTCTTCTGCAATTTCGTTGTTTTCATCTTCATTTTCGTCAACTACATTTATTCCTGTTATATGAATGTTAATTTTGTCTACTTCAAGCCCAGTCATAGATTCAACTTCTCTTTTTATATTTTCCTGTGCTTCCCATGCAACTTCAGGAATACGCACACCAAATTTAATTACTAATGATACGTCAATAGTAACTGACTTTTCGTTAAATACTACTTTGATGCCTTTTCCGTAAGATTTTTTCACAAATTTTTGTTTAAGTTCTCCAGCAAGCGAAGAACTTGTTCCGCAAATTCCATTTATTTCTTTTATTGCAATTTCTGATATCGTAGCAACTACTTCTTCTGAAATTTTAATATTACCAGCACTTTTTGAAGCTTCGAAAGATTTGTCCATAGTAAAACCTCCAACTTTAATTCAGAATCTTTTAATAATATTATAACACATATTTTATTCAACTTCAACTATTTTTACATTTTTTGTATCAATGTATTCATTAATCACATCATAAATTTGCGAAACCTGAGGCTCGGTGAGCTTTTTCCCTTTTACTGTTATAGTAACAGAGTCTTTATCAACAAATGCCATTACATCTTCAAATCCTTTTAATTTTATTATATTTTCGATGTTTATTTCTTTTTCGATATTATCCGAAATATTTATAAGCATTTCTTCTGCTTTGATTTTTGCATCATCAGTCGTATTTGAATTATTTATCGTATTAGTTAATAAATCAATGTTTTCACTGCGAGATTCATCTCTTTCAAGTTTGCATTTAACAAATAGATTTTCACCATTGTTTATTGTTCCGCTTGCCATTTTTGCTTCCCCTAATGTTCTTTCAGTCTCAGCATCTATTTGGTTTACTACATTGACATATTCTTCAAGATCGCTTTGGTTATTACTTTCAAATCTTAAATATCCTGCAATACATACTCCAACAGCAAGTAAGAGTAATATCATTTTTCTTTTTTTAAATGTAAACATATGCATTCCTCACTTTCTTGGTAAAACCTCAACTTTATGTATTCCTACATTTAAAACTGTTTTTACTGCATTTTTTATGTTTCCCTTTACCGTGGAATTTTTTGCGCCATCTGCTACAACGATCACTCCTCTTACAGTCGGAATCATTTCTTTAACTACAAACGGAGTTTGTACATTACCTTCTTTGCTCATAACAGTCATTGAATCTATATCTCTGACATTTTTATCGTTTTGCTCATTAGAAGAACTTTTAATATCTTTTGCTACAATTTTTTCAAATTTGTTTTCAAAAACAATCATCACCTCAACTTTACCTGCGCCATTTATTTTTGACAGTATATCTTCGAGTTCTTTTTTTATCTTATTTTCATCAAAAGTATTAAGTTTTTCCTCGTTTTTTGCTGTATTATTATTTATTTTGAGTATACCAGGCCCAATCATAAGTATAATTCCGACTATCAAAATAATAACTAAAGTTTTTCTCGAATAATTCCCAATAATTCTTTTTATAATTTCGTTCACTTATTCTCCAGTCCCATCTTCAAAGGTAATATTATCAATCGAATATGTCTTTTTTATGTGATTTTTTATAGTATTTTCACTTAACTTATTGCATTTTACAAATAAGGATATGTTGTCAAAATTCCCTTCAACTTTTGCGGTGATTGTGCAATCTAAATTTAATTTGTTTTTAATATTCTTTTCAATTTCATACTTCAAATTTTCCTCAAATAAGTCATTAATTTGCAAATCATATTCTTTCCTATAATTACTGCTATCAAAATTTATTGATTTAAATAATTCACTTTCAGCAGGATTATATGTTATAGAAAGTAAAGAATATATTGAAGATATTATGGTAATTGTTATAATTAGTCCAAATGCAAATTTGATATATTTTTTATATATACCTTCCGGGGATATGCTTTCAAGTACAACACTAATAAGAATTATTCCAATTGAAGATGCTACAAAATCAGAAAATACTTGCATATAAATTTCTCCTGTTAATTACAAAGTGCAATAATTATACCCAACGATAAAACCAACGTCATTGACACAATTAGTATCATTGTCGACATAATTTGTATAGAAGATGCCGCTCCACTTACTAAGTTACTTAGTTTTCTTTCTGAAACAGGTTCTATAATGCCGGCGGCAAGCCTATAAAGCCAAGTAATTACCAAAAGTTTTATATATGGATAAATACTTATAAGACATATTGCAATAATTCCAACTATTCCAACGGAGTTTTTAAGAAGCGTTGCTGACGAAACGACTGTATCGAGTGTATCGGATAATAGTCTACCTACAACAGGAACAAAATTCCCCATAGAATACTTTATAGTTTTTATACCAATCCTATCAACTGTTGCACCTTTTAATCCCGATAAACTTAATGCGCTGACAAAAACTGTCATTGAAAATCCCAAAATCCAATTTATAGTTTGCTTTAGCAAAGAAATTATCTTTGAAATTTGAATTTTATCAGATGCATTGTTAACTGTGGTTAATAAAAACACCCAATAGTTAAGCGGAAAGAGCACGTTTTCTATAAGTTGTGTACAAATATGTATTAAGTATAAAAAAATTGCATTGATTGCTGTCGCTGTACTTACATGACCGGTTGCTGCAACTGTAGTTACATACAAAGGTGTTGATACTTCAATTAGCGATATTTGTGTTTTGAGAGTGTTTTTTGCAAGTTCGTAGCAACTTTTATATGAACTTGCAAGGATATATATGTACACAAAATATATACTCAAAAATGCAATATCAGCAACATTCCGTCTTGAAAAAGATGATTGAAAATTTACAATAAACCCAGCAAATACAGAAAATGCGATTAAAAATAATATACTTTTTAAATTTACCTTTATTTCGCCAACAATATAACTTAACAAATCGGAAAATATATTTTGGTTTTCATCAGTGTATCCATTAAGTATATTTTCAACGTTTTTTTTAAAATCAAATTCTTTGTCATAAACTGACGATATTATATTGTTGATTTCATCAAAATCAGTACTTTCAAGAATTTCTGTTGCATGAGCAGTCTTCTGCATATATAATGTTAAAATTAAAACAATAACTATCGTTAATCTATATTTCATTTTTCTCCTCATATCAATGTAAGAATTAAATCTGCAAGTGATATAATTATTGGAATTGTAAGTGCAATAATTATTATTTTGCCTGCAAATTCAACTTTGGCAGCATTTGATTTTTCGCCGGCATCTTCACAAATCGTTGATGCAAACTCGCATATATATGACACGACTACAATTTTTAAAATAATAGCAAAGAATTCTGAATTAAGGTTGAATTTTCCTACAAGTTCGTATACCGAGTTTGATATGTTACCTATGTACTTAGTGATACTTATAAAAACAAAAGTTCCAAATATTAAACTTAAATATATCGAAAATTCTGCTGCAGACTTTCTTAAAATGACTGACAGTATTGTAGTTATTATCGCTAATGCGCTGATTTGTATTATACTCATAGATTAAATATCGACTTAATTGTTTCAAACAATAAACTAATCTGATTTATTACCATAAGTAACACAACAATAAGTCCTGTAAGAGTCGTCATCATAGCTTGTTCTTCTCTGCCTGACCTTATCAACACCTGATTTAAAACAGATACTATTATTCCAATTGCTGCTATTTGAAAAATTAAATCTACTTCCATTGTATCCTCCTAAAACTAAATAAGTAAAACAACTACTAATATTCCACCATATAGTGCTAAATTTCTAAATAATTTTTCGTTTTTCAGTATATAATTTTCTTTTTTATATATTTCACTTTCCAAATTTAATAAATAGTTTTCAAACAAGTTTTTTTGACCTTCAACATCTACCGATAAAAAAAGATTAACAAAATCAAAAAAAATTTTTTTATCAGTTTTTAATGTAACTATATTGTCTATACATGATTTCCATTTTACATCGATATCTTCTGTGTGATTATCTTCAATAAAACTTTCATAAATTGTCTTCATATATGTGTTATTATGAGATAACTGTTTAATTATTTTAGGTAACGGTTCTTTACAAAAATATATGTTGTTTTTCATATATAAGATATCATTTTTAAAATCTTTAAGTCTTAATAAACTTATTTTTAAATCTTTACATTTTAAAAATCCATACATATATGATGAAACTATTATAAAAATTGCCCCAATAAACTTATACATCTGTCATTCACCTTGTTTTGACAACATTTTCTATTGTTCCCGGTCCGTTTTTTCTGCTGAGTACAATAAATGTTTCAAAAAAGTCTTTAATCTTTTTTGAATATTCACTTTTTAAAAATTCATTATAATCTCCGGCATGAATTGAAGTTATGATTTTCACACCGGAACATAGTGCTTTTTTTAACGCCAAAATATCATCATCGTTACCTATTTCGTCTGTAATAATCACGTCAGGAGACATTGCTCTTATCAACATATTTATCCCATCAGTTTTTTTGCAACCACATATAACAAACGAATGAAGACCTATGTCATTTAAAACTTTTCCATTAACTAATGATGCAATTTCATTTCTTTCATCTACAATGCCTACTTTTTTAGCATATTCCTCACTTCCAAATAAATACG
>SVJH01000023.1 GCA_015069095.1 Oscillospiraceae bacterium
TAAATGTGGAAGTTATTCTATTGTATTCCCACACTCTACATCAATTACGACTCTTACGTTAATGTAGTTTTTTATCTCCTTATTTCGGAATTTATCGCCCTCTGCGTTAAACACCATATGCTTCGCAAAGTGCCTAAAATAAAGGATTTCTACGTATTTTGTCTTTGTAGCAAAACCACAGTCTCGACGTGTGTTGTATTTGGAAACATATCGACAGGTGTCAGTTTTTTAAGGATATACCCTTTTTCTTTTAAAATTTCAACATCTCTTGCAAGTGTTGCACTATTGCACGAAACGTAAACGACTCTTTTTGGAGAAATCGTTTCTATAAGGTTTAAAAGTTCTTCTGAGCATCCTTTTCTTGGTGGGTCGACTACAACTACATCTGCTTTACATCCTTCTTTTAAAAGTGAATTTACAACTTCAAACGCATCTCCTGCGTAGAACGAAGCATTTTCTATTCCGTTCATTTTTGCATTTTCTTTTGCGTTTACAATTGCATCTTCTACTATTTCAACGCCTATTACTTTCCCTGCTTTTTTTGCCATAGTAAGTGTTATTGTACCTACTCCGCAGTAAAGGTCAAATACTGTGTCATTTTCGTTTAAATCGGCATATTCAAGTGCTTTTGCATATAGATTTTCCGTCTGTTTTGTATTTACCTGAAAGAACGAATGCGTCGAAATTTTAAACTTCAAATCAAAAAGAGACGCTAAAACGTAATCTTCTCCCCAAAGCGTAATATTTTTTTCACCAAGTATTACGTTACTTTTATTTGTGTTTATATTCTGCACAATCGATGTAACATTATATTTTTCAAGTTCTTTTGCTAAAAACTCAACATTTGGAATTTTCTTTTTAGAATTTGTAACAAAACAAACAAACGACGAATCATTAAAATCACGTATGTAAATGTTTCTTATTACACCCTTGTGAGTTTCTTCGTTATAGATACTCAAATTATTTACTTTTATAAATTCAAGACAAATTTTTGCTATTTCGTTTATATTTTTTCGACTGATAAAACATTTATCAAAAGGTACTATTCTATGTGATTTAGACGCAAAAAATCCCATCTGCACATTCCCATTTACAATACCAACAGGTATCTGCGCTTTATTTCTGTAATAGCACTCATCAGGCGACGGAATTATTGGATAAAACTCAAAATCGCCTTCTTTGTATGATGTTATTTTATAAATATTGTTCTTTACAATACTTTCTTTTATTTCAAGTTGGTTTTTATACTTAATATGCATTATTTCGCATCCGCCGCATTTTGGAAATGACGGACAGATTGCATCTTGTCTTATTTCGCTTTTCTTTACAAAACTTTCAATTTTTGCATAAGCATAATTCTTATTTGGCTTTAAAATTTTTGCCATAACAACATCGCCTATGGCAGCATTCTTAATAAAAAGGGTATAACCGTCTTTTTTGGCTATACCCTCCCCACCAAAGCCGATATCTGTTATTTCAACTTTAACAATATCATTCTTTTTCAGCATTATTTAAGGATTCCTTTATATGTGTTTTCCACTTCTTTATAACTTTCTAAATTTCCGATATCATAGCGTTTACCTATCATTTCAAACGCGTTCACATCTGTTTGAGTACAAAGGTATGCTATAAAACTTCCGGGCGCATCTGTTCCGCAGCCTTCGTTAATACCTTTTTTTACATAAGGCAAATCTTTTTTAGCATAAATATAAAACGGTGGAACTGCAAAATGTGATGGTGGGTTTTCAGGTTTTTCCACCATACTCTTTACATAACCTGTTTCGTCTTTATCTATAACTCCGCATTTCTGAAGTTTTTTAATACTTTCTTCATAGTAACACATTATGCAAGATGTTTTCTTTTCTTTGTAAAAATTAACAAAATGCGAGAATGAAAAATCAAGCACATTGTCGCCTGCAATAACTAAGAGGTCATCATCTAAATTAAGTGATTCTATTGCAAATTCAATATCTTTTACAGCACCAAGTCTGTGGTCATTATCAATTGAACCATCGTCTAACACTGTTATAGGTTTTGTAAGGTTATTATTATTTTCCCAGTTTTTAAAATGCTCATAAAATTTATGGTTTGAAATAATAACATAACCGTCAATTTCACTTATTTTATCAATATCTTCAAGCAAATGGTCAAGAATTGTTTTATCTTTTACTTTAAGTAGCGGTTTTGGAAAATTTTCTGTTAAAGGATAAAGTCTTGTTGCGTATCCTGCCGCAAGTACTACACATTTCATTTTATACCAACTCCATTTTCAGATTTACAAAAATACACGCCGAATGTATCTTTATACTGTGGGAATTTTTCAAGATAGCGTCTTGTTATTTCTTCTTTGATATGTTCTTTATATTCAGGATTTACAATTGCCATACAGCACCCTTTAAAGCCTGCACCGGAGAATCGCCCACCATAAATTCCTTTAGTTTCTGTCATAATATTGTATATTTCTTTAAGTTCATCAGAACCTGTTTCAAAATTATTTATAGAACTGTAACCCGATTCAAAAACAAGTTTTCCATAGCCTTCTAAATCGCCGTTTGCCCAACACTCGGCACCTTTTTTAACTCTTTCACATTCAGTATAAAAGTGCGTCGCTCTTTTTGCCCAGTCCTTTGGGATTCTATCTTTATATTCCAAAAATGTTTCATAAGGTACATCTCTAAGACGGGAATCAGCATATTTTCCGTAAGGAATACCGCTAAGTGCCTTTATTAAATATGATGCACTTTTACATTCGTCAACTCTCATATTAAAACTGCTTCCTACAAGTGTTCTTTGAACACCTGAGAAAATTACTGCAAATTCAAAAGGTTTCATATTAGGATTATTAGGGATGTACTTATATGTGTCATCTTTTGTATCGAGAAACAACAAATGGTCCTTTTTACATAAAACTTCGCAACTTTGGTCAAGTTTTCCAACATGAACCCCGACATAGTCCTTTTCGGCACTGAGTGCAAAGTCAATGTATTCCTGCTCGGTAAGTTCAATATTATTTACCATAGCAAGTGCTTTTAAAAAGCAGATAATTACTGCAGCAGAAGACGAAAGACCGCCTATTGGCATTGAACCGTATATAAGACCTTTTAGACCAATTTTAAGATTTTTATCCCGTGCAAGATACCTTGTTCCGCCTCTTAAATAATCTGCCCAGTCATTTTGCATTTCAGGAACGTCGTTAAGCGGGAAAGATACTCTTCCTTCCATATTAAGACTTTCAAGTTCAATTACTTTTGATTTATCGGGAACAAAAAGTATTTCTATTCCCTCATCAATTGCAAATCCTGATACCAATCCGTACTGATGGTCAACATGTGCCCCGATAGGACATAATCTGTACGGACAAAAAGTTTTCATTATTTCTTCATCAGTGTTAAATCGTTTTTTGAATTCGTCTTTTAAATTTAAAACCATTTCTTTTCCCCTTTAATTCAATATTAACAGAGTTGAAAACATAATAAGTGTGATTACAAATACTATTAGAACAAATATTTTTTTGTTTTTTCTGACTGATTTAAGATGGCATAAAACTGTTGAAAAGCCAACAAAAATCGGTGGTAAAAATGTCATAAACGGCGATGCTCCCTGAGCAAAATACATATATGACATAATAAACATAAGTGTGTAAAATGCTGAGAATTTAATATAGCCTTTAATATATTTCCCACTTATTAAAAATAAAATAAATGTAAATAAAGACATCGACAATATCACAATTTTATCAACCGTCATATTTGTAAAAAATGGACCTATTCCTTCGCCCTTTTGCACTGTCAAATCAATTGGAAATGCATTTATAAAATCTGTGTGAATAAAAATTGAAAGTATAATAATTACAGTCATGTTTACAAATGCTGTCCAGGCTGTTTTCTGATTTTTTATTTTAAAATATGAAAAAAATCCAATTAAATACATTGCTACTACAAAAACTTTATAACTTAGTGCAAGTATCGCCAAAGTCATAAGCATTATGTACCATTTAATAAGTCCGTCAAATTTGAGATAATACATATATATCAAAAACGATGACAAAAGGCACGAAAATGCACTGCCTTCTGTTTTATATGCAAAAACGCTTACAATTGCAAGATAAAGCCATATCATTGCAAGTGAAATCTTTTGAGTGTTTGCTTTTCTCATTACAAGATACAAAAGATGAGCACTTGCTATTATACAAGTTATATCAAATATTCTGTTTATAACATTGTGTTTAAAATTTCCTGATAAAAGTTTTATCGAAAAATCACTTGCGCTTTTAATAACTTCATTTTGGATACCAATATTATCATAAGAAATAAAAAACAATCCAAATGCAACAAACAATATTAGAACTATTGATGTTGCAGTTATGTAAAAGGATTTATTCAAAATAAAATCTCCTTTATTTTACTTTAATTTCTACTGTTATTTCTTTATCTTTTTTAAGATTTATTTTATAAGGCGTAAATATAAATCCGCCTACAAGCGAAAAGAAATTTTCGCCTTTTTCTATATTCTCTTCAGATACAATATGTACTTTTTCATTTGCTATTACCGGAAGTGTAAATACGGCGTCCACATCGGTTTTTACTATTATTTTTACGTCATCATCAAAAATATATTTTACATAAAAACTTCCGTTTGTTTCGCCTAAATCATTCATTAAACTTCCACTGGCCATAAGATTTTCATCAACAAAAGCATCTGATGACAAAAGATTTGAATAACCTTCATTTTCAATTCTCATTGTTGAACATATATCAAAAACGGAATTTCTTTGCATCTGAAAATTGTTTGGTTCTGTTATCTGATACTTTGTCATTGAGGCTGCCATAACAGGTCCTAAATCCATATGATAAAGCATTGTTATTGCCCCACCAAGCGGATTTGCACGTTTGCAGAAAGAAAAATCGTTCTCGCAAATACTTGCTCGCCATTTCTTTTTTGAAACAAGTGTTATGCCAACTGTATCAAATTTTTTTACGCCGTATTCCTCGTCACGGGCAAGTGTGCAAGCATTATACTGAGTATATTTAAGGCAAATATGTGCAAGAGATTTTGCATGTGTAACCTGATGATGCAAACAAGCAGGCTCACCTGCTTCGCAGTACATAAGTCCGCCATACAAAAATCCGTCGTGTGAGCATCTTTCATACATTTTAAAATTTCTTATTGCCGCTTCTTTTACTCTGTCATCGTCTACATCTAAAAAAGCAGTCTGACATCCATCGCTTGTACGGCTTCCATAGTATGTCCATTTTCCATTTCTTGAACCGAAACTGTTATCCCACGCACCATCAGGAAGCATAAACTCAAGATGTGTAATAATTACGCTTTTTATTTTTTCCATCGCTTTTTTATCGCCTAATATTTTAGCAGCACTGTAAAGTGATGGAAGCGACTCTTCAACATTGTAACCAATATCAACAGGTCTTCTGCCTCTTTTTGTTACACCGTCTATTGGATGACCTTCGCCATATAAAAGATTATCTTCGCTTATATGATTAAGTGAAAATTCAAGCCATTTATATGCCTTTTCTTTGTACTTTTCTTCTTTTAAAATTCTATATGCAATCGCCATTGAATGTGTCCATCCGCAATAATAATTTATTACAGGATTAGGACTATGCGGACCGCCAAGATAATCATACAAAAACTCACTTTGCCATTTGAAAATATCAAACCATTTATTGTATGTTTCTTTATCTAAACAATCTTTAAAATGAATTAGCGTTTCTGCAAGAGAGATTTGATAAAAAGATGTTATTCCTCTCCACCCATTATTAACATCGTTATAGTAGCCGCCATCCTTATGCTTTGTGTTGTTTTCTGCCCAGTCAACAAAAAGACGTGCACAGTTTAAATACTTTTCGTCATTTGTCTTGCTATACATATAAGTAAGCGGAAAAACTGCATCTGCACATCTTCCGTGATTTGACGCACAAGCAGGGCAAATAAGTGCACCATAAAGTTTTTTATCTTTAATACTTGTAAGTTGGTATTCAACTAATCTGTCGCACCAACCCTTTAAAAGATTAAACGCTCTCTCTTTCATAAAATTCGCCTCTTATAATATTAAAGTTTTATAATCTTTTCCAACATATTATCAAGATGTTCGTTTTCAAATAGTTCAATCATCCCTTTATCGCAAGCGCTTGCAATTTTAGGATCGATTGGAAGATTGCTTATTGTGTCAATGCCAAATTTTTCGGCAATTTCTTTTATATTGCTTTCGCCAAATACTTTTATTTCTTTTCCGCAGTCTTCACATTTTACATAACTGTAGTTTTCAACAATTCCAAGTACAGGAATATCCATAAGAGAAGCCATTTTTACTGCTTTTTCAACTATCATTGAAACAAGTTCTTGAGGAGATGTTACAATAATTATTCCGTCAATCGGAATAGACTGAAATACTGTAAGCGGTACATCGCCTGTTCCAGGAGGCATATCAATAAACATAATGTCTTCATCCTGCCATATTACATCTGTCCAGAACTGTTTTACAACTCCCGAAATAACAGGGCCTCTCCATACAACAGGGTCGGTATCATTTTCAAGCAGAAGATTGATACTCATAATATCTAACCCTGTTTTTGATGTTTGAGGATAAATTCCGCTTCCGTCTGTAACGGCTTTTTCTTTTACATTAAACATTTTAGGAATAGAAGGGCCTGTGATATCTGCATCAAGTATTGCAGTTTTAAGACCATTTCTTTGTGCTAAAACAGATAGCATACCGGTAACGGAAGATTTACCTACTCCACCCTTACCGCTGACTATTCCTATAATCTTTTTAACACTTGATTTTTCGTGTGGTTTTTCTATAAAACTTTCTTTTTTATTTGAGTTACAATCACTTTTACATGTTGAACAATCGTGTGTGCATCCCATTTGTATCGCTTCCTTTTCTTTTATATGTTTTCTATTTGCCAGTCAATTGGCTCTTTGTTTAGTTTTATAAGTATTTCATTTGCTTTTTTAAAGTGCCCGCATCCAAAAAATCCTCTGCTTGCAGAAAGTGGACTTGGATGAACGGTTTCAAGCACAAAGTGTTTTGATTTATCAATATATTGTGCTTTTTCTCTTGCATTATTTCCCCAAAGAAGAAAAATTATCGGCTCCTGCCTGTTATTTAAATGTTTTATAACATTTGTAGTAAATATTTCCCAACCTTTTTTCTGATGCGAATTTGCAAGTCCATCACGCACTGTAAGTGATGCATTAAGAAGAAGTACTCCCTGTCTTGCCCACTTTTCAAGATAGCCGTTGTTTGGAATATAAAGTCCCAAACTTTCTTTAAGTTCTTTATACATATTAAGAAGTGACGGCGGAATTGCTATTCCTTTTTGCACAGAAAACGCAAGTCCATGCGCCTGATTTTCGCCGTGATACGGGTCTTGTCCAAGTATTACTACTTTTGTATCCTTATATGATGTCCATTTAAGTGCATTAAAAATATCGTTCATATCAGGATGAATTTTGTGTTTTGAATACTCTTCTTTTAGAAATTCGCGAAGTTTCAAATAATAATCCGCTTCAAACTCATCTTTTAAAAGGTTATCCCAGTCATTATTAAGTTTAACCATAATATCCTCCGATTATTTTGCATTTCTTGCTTTTGCACGAAGTGATTTATCAAGTATTCTTTTTCTTAATCTTAAATAATTTGGTGTTACTTCCAAAAGTTCATCATCGCCTATAAATTCAATGCACTGTTCAAGCGACATTACTGTATGCGGTACAAGTCTTAATGCTTCGTCAGAACCTGATGCGCGCATATTTGTAACATGTTTTTTCTTACATACGTTAACTTCAACGTCTTCTATTCTTGAGTTTTCACCAACAACTTGTCCTGCATAAACTTTTTCGCCGGGACCTATAAACATTGTTCCTCTGTCTTGTGCATTAAATAGTCCGTATGTTACGCTTTCGCCGGTTTCAAATGCAACAAGTGAACCTCTTTGTCTGCTTAAAATTTCGCCTTTATATTCTTCATAACCCGATACTATATGATTCATAATACCGTTTCCGCGTGTATCAGTTAAAAGAATTGAACGGTAACCTATAAGACCTCTTGAAGGAATATCAAATTCGAGTCTTGTATATCCTGTCGCGCCCGTTGTCATATTTCTCATCTGCGCTTTTCTCTCGCTTAGTTTATCAATGACAACACCAACACAGTCTTCAGGAACATCTATCATTAAAAGTTCAATCGGCTCGCAAACCTTTCCGTCTATAACTTTGTTTATAACTTCAGGTTTTGATACCTGAAATTCATATCCCTGTCTTCTCATTGTTTCAATCAAAACAGATAAGTGAAGTTCTCCACGGCCCGATACTTTAAATGCATCTGCGCTATCTGTTTCTTCTACTTTCAAACTTACGTTTGTTTCCATTTCTTTAAACAGACGTTCTCTTAAATGTCTTGATGTAACATAATCGCCATCCTGTCCCGCAAACGGAGAGTTATTTACAGAGAATGTCATAGAAAGTGTAGGCTCATCAATTTCAACAAATGGAAGTGGGTCAATGCAAGAAGCATCACAAATTGTTTCGCCTATATTTATTTGTCCTACACCTGAAATATTAACTATGTCCCCTACTTTTGCTTCGTCTACTTCCTGTCTTTTTAGACCTTCAAACTGATATATTTTACCAATTTTAACATTTCTGTTTTTGCCGTCTTTACCACATACAACGACACTTTGACCAACTTTCATTGTTCCTCTTTCAATTCTTCCAAGTGCCATTGTTCCAACGTATTCATCGTAGTCTATATTTGAAATCAAAAACTGAAGCGGTTCATCTTCCTCGCCTTCAGGCGCTTTTACGTTTTCAAGTATCATATCAAAAAGCGGTTTCATATCTTCGCCTTTTACATCTGGAGTTCTTGTCGCATAACCATCTCTTCCTGATGCAAAAATAACAGGCGAATTAAACTGTTCATCTGTTGCTTCGAGTTCTAAGAAAAGTTCCAATACTTCGTCTACAACTTCATGCGGTCTCGCATTTGGTCTATCAAGTTTATTTACAACGATAATTGGATTTAAATTAAGTCCAAGTGCTTTTTTAAGTACAAATCTTGTCTGTGGCATACATCCTTCAAATGCATCAACAAGTACAAGTACACTGTCTACCATTTTAAGTACACGTTCAACCTCGCCACCAAAATCGGCATGCCCCGGTGTATCTACAATGTTAATTTTTACTCCGTTATACATAAGTGATGTATTTTTTGAAAGAATTGTAATACCACGTTCTTTTTCAAGATCATTGTTGTCCATAACACGTTCATCAACATGCTGATTTTCTCTAAAAATACCACCTTGCTTAAGCATAGCATCAACAAGTGTTGTTTTTCCATGGTCAACGTGCGCTATAATTGCAATATTTCTTAAATCTTCTCTTTTGCTCATTAAAAACTGCCTCACTTTTTTTGTATATATTAAAATATTTTATCATTATTTTCCAACATATAATTATAGCATCAAAATACCTTTATGTCAACTTATTATGCTATTTTTAAACACAAAAAAATTGTGCAGATTTCTTTGCACAATTTTTATTTAATCTATTTTACTGTTGTTTCCAATAAATCTGCAAGTGGAATGTTTAGGTTATCCCAAAGCATTACTTTTGCATTACAACCCGTAGCATTTAAAGAATCAAAGTCAACATCAACTTCGTATGATGTTTTATTTGAAGTTGCATCTACTGCTTTTGCAGCAACCATTTCGCTTTCTGATGAATAAATTGCTACAACAAGTTTTGCACTTTCTTCAACAACACAAGTTACATTCGCCTTTGCTCCAGTATCATTTGTATTTACATCTGCTGATGCTATGATGTTTCCGCTTGTAAATGCTACTGTGTTTGTGCCACCATTAAGTGCCACGTTATTTTCGCCTACATAAACTCCTTTGCCATTTACAACTGCATATCTTCCCGCATCAGGAACAAGTGTAATTGTTCCGCCAACTGTTGATGGAACTACACTTCCACCAACTGATACGTCTACAATATAGTCTGTGTGGCTTTTAAAATATGAAGCTGCAAGTGAACCTTTTTCGCCTATTACGTTGCTTTTTGTATCATACGCATCACTTATAAATATAATCGTGCTTACTTCCGATGCGCTGTTGCTTTCGGTTCTGCTACCTGCAAACACACCAACGTTTGTTGTATCAGAAATTCCTGAAAGACCATTCTTTGTATTTAAACTTACATTTGGTCCGATTACAATATTTGTAGTACCTGTTACGCAATCCGAACCGCCCCATGTTGCTGAAATAATTTTATAATCAAATTCGTTGTAACATCCGCCATAAACTCTTCTTGTTACTTCTCCGCCCAAAAGATTTATAACAGTATTACCTGTCATTGCATAGTTTTCACTACCGCCAAATATCGCTTCAACTATACCACCTGTCATAGTAACATTAGTATTAGATGTAATTTCAGCAGAAGTTGAACCTGCGTAAACATTCATTACTTTACCACCTGAAATAGTGATGTTTGTTTCAGGAGTAGTACCGCCTGCAAATTGACCGGCACCAACGATATATTTTGTAACAGCATTACCTGTAAAGGTAATATTTGTGCTGCCTGTAACAGCTGCGCTTCTGCCGCCACCAAAAATTCGGCATTCAACTGCATTTGCTGTATCTGTACTGTTAACATTTCCTCCAACAATAACGTTTGTATTACCTGTTACTTTTCCGCTTGTGTTAAATCCACCGCCGAAAATTCTTGCATATTTACCACCGTAAATTCTAACATCAGTACTTGCTACGGTAGCATTATTTTTACCGCCGTATACAACAAATCTTGATTCTATACTGTTTGCACTGTCATTATATGATGTTACAGTATCTGCAATTTCAAGTGTATGTCCGTTTGCAAAAATACTTGCTGAATTATCTACAGAACTTGTTGAACTTAACGCAACAGTTGCTGTGCCTTTTAAAACAAGGTTTTCAAACTTTGTATTACCCATTATGTCTGTTGATTCAGGAAGTGTTAATACAACGCTGCTTGTTTTACCTGTAATAGTAAAACTTCCACGTTCTTTTTCTGCATCTTCATATGTCATATCATCTAAAAGAACAATTTTTGAAACAGGTAATTTAAATGCTGCTTTAAGTGATTTTAAAGGTGCACTTTCGCTTAAACCACTGTTTGCGTCGTTACCTGCATTTGAAACATATGCTACAGAATTTGCAACATCAACCGGCTCAACTGTAATATCATCTACGTATAATGCAGTGTTATATGGAGCATTAGTACCAGTATCGTCATCCATCAACTGGTCAAACATAATTTCATCTTTAAGATTTCCGCTTGAATCTTTACCCATTGTAAAGATGTATTCTCCATATGTCCAGGTACCTGCAGGTAAATCTATTGTTTTAGCCGTTCTTGTTTCTTTTGTTTCATCTGATATAATACCAAATGAAACCTTACCTTCGTTTTCGCCATAGAACCATGCGCCTAATTTGTATGTGTTACCAACTGTTGCATTTTTCAATGCATCTCTAAGTTTTAGTCTGTGCTGAAGCTGCTCAATACCATCTATTTTTAATGAATAACTTCCGCCGTGTACTTGTTTTGTCGAGTAGAATACATGTCCGCCAAAAGCGCCGCCACTTGTCCAGTCTTCATTCAATGTAAGTATATTTTCTGCGCCTTCTTCAAAATCCAAAGTTGCATAACCGTCAGTTACTGCATCTTCAAAATAAGATGTTCCTGTTTCTTCGATTTTTATGTCGTCAATATAAATATCATTAATTACTACTGATGAATCTCTCTGGTCAATAGCAAAAGCTGCTGTTAATCCGGTATTTGTTTTAATATCCAAATAAACAGATACATTGTTCCATGTGTTTGGTTTTAAAGCACTATCTTCACCTACTGGATAATATTTGTTTGAACCCCAGTAGCTGTTCATTGTTTTATCGTCTTTTGTAGTATATTTAGCACCAAATCTAATACCTTTTTCAGATTCTTCGCCTTTTGGATAAATTTTAAAAGAAATTTTTGTTTTCTTTCCAATATCGCTATCTTCAAACATATCAAGAAGTGATACACGAGTTGCGGTGGCATTTGTTCCCGGTGCATTTATCAAAAGAGATTTTCCTTCTGTACCAATGCCTTTTTCAGAATTCGAAACGACACTTACATCACCTGTAATATTACCAGTCCAGTCAACACCTTTAATTAAATCTCTTGTGTTTTCAAAGTCAATTACTTCGTTTCTGCCTGCACCCATAAACATTGAAGGTGTTTCTATAATTTTGATATCGTCAACATAGATATATTGATATCCACCTTCAAACGAAGTTCCAGCATCGTTTCTCTGATCAAAGAATAGGTTTTTTGCACCTGTTGCCGTTGAAGGAATTGTTATATTAAATTCAATGTCATTCCAAACACCTTCATTAAAATCTACACCTTTTTTTAAGTATACAGCTGATTTTTTTCCACCATCTGCTGATGCAGAAATGGTAGTTTTTAAACCAGTTCTGATATCTAAATCAGATGTGCCTTCTACATACATTTTATAACTAATTGTATATGTTTTGCCTGCTGTAGTAGATTCGCAAGACAAAATGTTATAAAGTTCATTTCTGTTTTTGTATCCTGCACCTCTTAAAACTTTTCCCTGACCGGCACCAACAGGGTCATTAACAATGTATTTTCCGCCGTTAGCGTCAACATCATAAACAGTTGCAGAATTACTATATCCTCTTAACGTAGTATATGTAGCATCTTCAAAATCTAATGTTTCGCCAAGATTATAACTTGCAAATACAGATGCTTCAGATGTTGGTTTTGTATCTGTAGCATCAATCACTTTTATAAGTTTTACATCATCAATGTAAAAACGCTGTGTATCTGTAACATTTTCGCCACCTGAAAGTTCAAATCTTACATTTAGCGAACCGCCGGATGCAATATTTGACGCGTTATAAACAAACTCATTTGATGAAACAGTCATCCACATTTTTTCAGGCACAGATGCAATTGTTCTTGTTGCAGAGCCTAAATATGCAGTAGTACCAGTATCCTTTAAAGGTTTAACAACAATGCTTTTTGCACCAGCGCTATTTGCGTGCATTACATAAGCTGTAATTTTATATGTTGCTCCTTCTTCTAAAACTGTGTTATCTAAAAATACTTTTGCAATAACTTGCTCTACTCCTGTTGCACCTGCCTTTCTTCGTGCAACTAACACTTTTTTACTTTGTGCACCATCAATGTAGTTGGGTGCATTATTCTGTAAAAATGTGCCTGTAGAAGTTCCGCCTGCAGCATAATCACTGCTTGTTGCGCTTTCAAAGGTTTGTGTCCATACCGTTTGATAATCAGTATATGCATATGTATTAACAACACATACTGACATAAGCATTGTGAAAACTAAGATGATTGATAATAGTTTTTTCATTCTTTCTTACCCCTTTATAAAAATATTTATTTTCAAAAAACATAGATGTTTAAATAAATCACATCATTATACAACTTTACACTCAATATGTCAATATGTTTTTCTGTAAATAGATGTAACAAACACTCATTTTTCTATATTTTCAAAGTAATTTTCAAGTTCTTTTTTAAGTTCATAGCAATTTGAAATTGTATTTATTTTCCCACGCATCAATGCACTGTCTTTAAGACCTTTTATATACCATGCGGCATGTTTTCTAAATTCCCTTATACCAATATGTTCGCCTTTGTATTTTATTAAAAGGTCAAGATGATAAAACAAAGTTTCTTCTTTTTCCTCAAGTGGAATTTGTCTGTACGAACCCGTTTTAAGATATTCATTTGTCTGCTCAAAAATAAACGGATTTCCCTGTGCACCCCTTGCTATCATCACAGCATCGCATTTAGTATAATCAAACATTCTTTTCGCATCTTCAGGGCTGAATATATCACCGTTTCCTATGATTGGAATATTTGCTTTTTCTTTAATTCCTTTTATTATATCCCAATCTGCTTTCCCACTGTAATACATTTGCCTTGTCCTTGGATGAACTGCAATTGCATCAGCACCTGCTTCTTCAATTACCTTTGCAATAAGTGGTGCATTAACCTCTTCAAATCCACTGCGGATTTTACATGTAACAGGTACATCCACCTCTTTTTTTACTGCTTTTACAATTTTATAAATCAAGTCAGGATTTTTCATAAGGGCACTTCCGTCGCCATTATTTGCAACCTTAGGTGCAGGGCATCCCATATTTATATCAAGAACACTTGCACCGGTTGAAAGTGCAACAAAAGCAGTTTGTGCCATAATATCAGGGTCGCTTCCAAAAATCTGAACAGCAAGTGGTTTTTCCTCATCTGTGCTAATTAAAAGGTCTTTTGTTTTTTTGTCTTTGTAATACATTGCCTTAGAACTTACCATTTCAGAGTAAACCATACCTGCACCATATTTTTTGCATACAACACGAAAAGGCAGGTCACAAATACCTGCCATCGGTGCTAAAAATATATTATTGTCTGCTGTTTTAATAAATTCCATTATTTCTCCATTAGTTTATTGTAAGTTTTGCTTATTTCGTTCCATTTTTCTGTATTTTCGCTACTGTACGATTTAAGTTCAAACGAATTTGCAATTATTTTTCTTGCTTCTTTAAGGTCTTTAATTTCGCCCGCTGCAATAAGTTGTACTGCAATATTTCCAAGGGCTGTCGCTTCAATTGGTCCTGCAAATACATTTACGCCACAAGCATCTGCGCACATTTTACAAAGAAGCGGATCTTTTGTACCGCCACCAACAATATTTATACTTTTAAAATCTTTTCCTGCAAGTTTTTTAAGATTTTCAAAAGAATATTTGTATTTAAGCGCCAAACTTTCGTAAATACATCTTACAATTTCGCCAACTGTCTGTGGTACATACTGATTTGTTCTTTCACAGTACTGTTGAATACGTTTTGGAATATCACCAGGTTTTCCAAACTCAGGATAATCAGGATCTATAAAGCATTTAAACCCTTCAGATGCAAGTGCCAACTGTTCTAAATCATAGAAAGAGTACTCTTTGCCTTGTTTTATCCATGTTCTTCTTGATTCCTGAATAAGCCAGAGTCCCATAATATTTGTTAAATATCTTATTGTGCCATCATATCCACCTTCGTTTGTGTATGATGATTTCATACCCTCTTTTGTTACCGAAGGTTCTTTAAGTTCTGTTCCAAAAAGCGACCATGTACCACAACTTATATAAACAAAATCGTCTTCCTGCGACGGAACACTTACAACTGCAGATGCTGTATCGTGAGAGCCCACTGCAATTACTTTTGCTTTTTCTATTTGCAACTCTTCGCACACCTCATCTGTAAGTTCACCTACTACTTCGCCCGGTTTTATAATATCGCAAAGAAGTTCTTTGTCAAGCCCTATTTTTTCAAGAAGTTTTTCGTTCCAGTTTCTTTTGTGTGGGTCAAGCATCTGTGATGTTGAAGCAATTGTATATTCATTCTTTTTAACACCTGTTAAAAAGTAATTTAAAAGGTCAGGTATGAAAAGAATTTTATCTGCAAGGTCAAGTTGTTCTTTTCTGTATTTGGATACATAATAAAGTTGGAAAATCGTGTTGAAATTAAGAATTTGTATACCTGTTTCGTCATAAAGATTTTCAAGTGTCATTTCGTTTTTAAATTCTTCTATCATATTGTCGCATCTGGCATCACGGTAGTGAACAGGATTTGAAACAAGTTCGCCGTTTTTATCAATTATACCAAAATCAACTCCCCATGTATCTATGCCTATAAAGTCAAAACCGCCCATATTATTTGCTTTTACCATCGCCTGTTTAATCTGGTCAAAAAGATAGATAATATCCCAGTAAAGAGTTTTTCCTACCTTTACACCATTATTTGGAAAACGATGTATTTCTTCAATCTGAATTTTTCCGTTTTCAAGGCTTGCAAGTATTCCTCTTCCTGATGAAGCACCAAGGTCTATTGCTAATATTTTTTTCATATTTCAATCTCTCCCATAATCGCATCGTATTTACTTATTTATACTTATTATGTAAATACTTTACACTAAATTACTTGATTTGTCAAATTTTTTATGTTAAAATAAATATATATCAATTAGGGCGGTGTTTATACTGTTTAAGCGTTTTAAACTATCATATTTTGCTTTGCTTTTTTTAATAATTTTTACAGTAACTTTTTTAGGTGTGTTGTTTGGAACATCTTATTTTAACGTTAAGTCAACTTATTATCTTAACACACTTGGGGACAACCTTAAAAATGAAGTTAACATTTTGCTTTCCGGAATAAGTGATGACGGAAATAACATCGATTTTATAACTGTTTTAACTATTAAACCAAGAAGAAGTAAAATTGAAATTACGCAAATTCCTACTGATACATTAACACGAATAGTTGATACAAACCAGCCGCTTAAAAATGTTTATTCAATCGGTGATACAGAAATATTTATACAAAAAGTTTCAGAAATTACAGGAATACATTTTACATACTATGCAATTGGTAAATTTCAAGCATTCGAAAATGTAATTGACATTTTAGGGAATATAAAGTACGATGTGCCGTACGATATGAAGTACAATGACACTAAAACTCAGACTAATATAAATGTTTCTGGAAATTTAAAAGAAATAAACGGAAAAAACACTCTCGATATTATAAGATATTCTAAGTTAAATCATTTACCTAAAGATACCGACACCTTTGCATCGCAACTGTTAAGTGTAATTCTTAGCCAGAATCTTAACGAAAAAGATATAGAAAAAATGGATAACATTGTAAGAGAATTTTCACAAAATTCCAATACTAATCTTAAAAGCGATGACGTTGAAACATACATTTCGATATTTAAAAGCATAATTGTAAAAGATATAAAAATTAAAAATTTTGGTGGAAAATACAAAAATATCGACGGTTATACATATTTTATACCTGACGGTAATTTGAAGGATTAAAAAAGGCATCGGATTAAAATCCGACGCCTATCTATCAGCAGCAGTTATTACATGTTCCGTTTGAACATAAAAGCCATATTATAACAATGGCACCAATTATAATCCAAATACCGTTACAATCAAAAATGGAGTTGTTAGAGCATGAAACGCTGCTTTGTCTGCACATATCACACATATTTTTTACCTCCAATTACTGACAGCAACCGTCATTGTTTGAGCATTCACAATCATTGTTGTTTAAGAACAATAAAAGAATAAGAATAATAAACCATAATGCTGTTGAGCCGTTGTTCTGACCGCCGCAGCAGTTGTTGTTAAATAGTCCGAACATTATATACACCTCCTTATTTTTTTACTTTGTTTAACTTTTAATCACAGCAACCAAACAGAAGTAAAAACACGAGTATGAAAAATAAGATACCGTCGTTTCCGTTAAAAAGGCTGTTACAACATCTTGACATATTTAGCACCTCCGTTTTATATTAGCGGTTAAAAACCGTTTTAATACATATTATGAATTCTAACTTTTTTTGTTACAAATCGCATTATTTAAAAATCAAAAGGAGAACTTTATGAAAGCAATTATCCTTACAATATCTGCCGGAGGCGGACACCATACTGCAACAAAAGCAATCGATGAGCATTTAAAAACTTTTGGAATTGAAACAATTACAATAGATGCTTACAAGTATTTTAATACATTACTAAGCAATACAGTTGAAAAAGGATATCTTATTTCAACAAAATACATTCCTAAAATATACGGAAGATTTTACAGAATGGCAGAAAAAAGAACAGAAAAAGAAACATCTGTAAGAATGGGTGCTATGGGTTCGAGCCTTGTATTTAAAAAATTTGCAAAATTTATTCAGGAACAAAATGCCGATGTTATAATAACAACACATCTTTTTGGCGGTGAACTTTTAACTGCTATGCGTGAAAAAGGTATGATAAACTCCCTTTTAATCGGTGTTGTTACAGATTTTACAGTTCATCCTTTCTGGGAAGAAACAAATCTTGATTATTACGTTACTGCATCTGAACTTTTAGATTACCAGATGTATAAAAAAGGAATTACAAAAGATAGAATCCTTCCTTTTGGAATACCTATTCATCCTAAATTCGCAAGGAAAACGGATAAAAGCGAAGCGAGAGAAAGACTTGGGCTACTTGAAAAAACTACCGTTATGGTAATGGCAGGCTCTATGGGATATGGTTCAGTATATAAACATATAATGCATCTTGATTCATCCCCTCTTGATTTTCAGATAATATGTGTTTGCGGAAGTAACAAAAAACTGAAAAAACAGTTGGATGCATATTCAGCAAACAAAAATATGATTGTTTACGGGTTCACAACAAATGTTGATCTTTTAATGGATGCATCCGACTACATAATAACAAAACCCGGCGGTCTTAGTGTATCTGAAGCACTTGCTAAAGGTCTTCCGCTCATACTTATCGACCCTATTCCAGGTCAAGAAGACAGAAACAAGGAGTTTCTTTTAAATGTAGGTGTTGCAATTACTGCAACAAAAACTCACCCGGCTGATGAAGCAATTTATCAACTCGAAAAAAGTGATATAAGAAAAGCCTCACTTGATGATATCATTAAAAACATTGCTAAACCTGATGCCGGCAAAAAGCTTGGTGAATTTATAGTTGAAAATATCAAAAGAGATAGATAAAATATTAAAAACACTAAACAATAACGGCTTTGAAGCATATATTGTCGGCGGTTTTGTACGAGATATGTGTCTTGGAAAATGCGCAAACGATTATGACATTGCTACAAATGCACTTCCTGATGATATACACTTCTTATTTGACAAGTGCATTGATACAGGGATAAAACACGGTACTGTTACTGTGGTGATGAATTCTATCCATGCAGAAATTACAACTTACCGAAGCGACGGAGAGTATATAAATCACAGAAAACCTGAAAAAGTTGAGTTTACATCTTCACTCAAAGAAGACCTTAAAAGACGCGACTTTACAATAAATGCTCTTGCCTATAACAATGAAATCATAGATCTTTTTGGTGGAATAGACGACATTAAAAACAAAATAATACGTACAGTTGGCAGCGCCGACAAACGTTTTAATGAAGATGCTTTAAGAATGCTTCGTGCAATAAGATTTTCGTGCTCTATTGGATTTAGTATTGATGCAAATGTTAAAAATGCAATAAAAGAAAATGCGCATCTTATAGAATTTGTAAGCAAAGAGAGAATAAAAACCGAGTTTGACAAAATTGTTTTATCTGATTATACAGAAAATTTGAAAGAAATTAAAAATCTAAGCTTTTTTAATTTTATATTCCCCAACTTACAAATTGCTATCGATAATGATGTTTCTTTTGATTTAATTTCAAAAGCAAAAAAAGATACGGCAGTAAGGTATACTCTTTTATTTAAACTTGCCAACACAGCAAATCCAAAAGATTTTTTAGATAAGTACAAGTTTTCTAATAAAGAAAAAGAAGAAATCATATCTTTGGTAAATTTAATAAGTATCAATGATTTAAATGATGAAATTTCAATAAAAAAGGTGCTTTCAAAAACTGATAAAGCATTATTTGAAAAATCACTTTATATAAAAAAACTACTCGGCATTGACGTTTTAAAAACTGAAGAAATATACTTAAAAATCAAAGACGACCCTTGCCATATAAGCGATTTGAAAATTAGCGGAAAAGACATTGAACAACTTGGAATAAGTGGTAAAAAAATAAGCGATACTCTTTTATTTCTTAATGAGTGCGTTATAAAAGACAAATCACAAAACACAAAAGAAAAACTTTTAAATATAGTAAATAAACATCTTAAGTAAAAAGGACTGAATACAAATGAAAGTTAAAGCATATGCAAAAATCAACCTTGCTCTCGACGTACTAAAAAAACGCGACGACGGATACCACGATGTCAGTATGATTATGCAAACAATATCTCTTTGCGACGTACTTGACATCAACCCTATTTACGAAGAGGGAAAAACAACTACACGCACAAACTGCGACGAAATTCCTGATATGGAAAAAAATATTGCACACAAAGCAGCACTTGCTTTTTTTGAAAAAACTAATCTTAAATACAGTGCCGATATTTTTATAAAGAAAAACATTCCACATTCTGCAGGACTTGCAGGCGGAAGTGCAGATGCTGCGGCAGTTCTTTTAACATTAAACGACATTTTTAAAACAAAACTATCAAAAGATGAACTATGCAAAATCGGTTCAACTCTTGGTGCCGATGTTCCGTTTTGTATACTTAAAGGAACATTTCTTGCAGAAGGTATTGGCGATATTTTAACTCCGCTTCCTTCTTTTAAAGACCATTCACTTTTAATTATCAAACCACCGTTTGATGTTTCTACACCTGAGGTTTACAAAAATTTAAAACTTACAAAAAGCACTGTGCATCCTCCTATTGAAGATATTATCGATGCACTTACTAAAGATGATTATAAGTTTATTTTTGAAAATTCTTCAAATGTTTTAGAAAGTGTTACTGCAAAAAAACACAAAGACATTGAAAAAATCAAAAGTGAACTTAAAGACTTTGGTGCCAGCCTTGCCCTTATGAGCGGAAGCGGACCAAGTGTATTTGGAATTTTTAAAAATGACAAAAAAATTATAGAAGCCTACAATCATTTTAAAAATATATACAGCGATACATTCATAACAAAAACAATATGTAATGTATAAACTTTAAAAAATATGTTAAAAATGAAATCATCAAATTTACAAAAAAGGTGTGTCCTATGAAAAAATTGATGATTTCTTTTTGTTTTGGCTTAATAATTACTTTTGGCATATGTACTCACTTTAGTGTGCTCGAATCGACCATATCAAAAAATGTTATAAGATTACATATTATTGCCGATGACAATTCAAAAGATGAACAGGCTTTAAAATTAAAAGTAAGAGATGCTGTTTTATTAAAAACAAAAGATATTTTTACAAACGATGTCGATATTCTTTCTGCAAAAAACAATATAAAAAATAATCTTGGTATCATTGAAAAAACAGCAAAAGAAGAAATAATTAAAAACGGATATAATCACGATGTTAATGTTACATTTGAAAAAAGTTATTTTCCGACAAAAGTGTACGGAAAAGTGACTTTACCACTTGGAACATACGATGCTGTAAAAGTAAAAATCGGAAAGGCTAAAGGTAATAACTGGTGGTGCGTTATGTTTCCGCCGTTATGTTTTACAAACGGAGCATCTGCCAAATTAGATGATGACTACTTCAAAAATAATCTTTCAGATAATGAAATAAGTTTTATCACAACTAAAAAAAGTCCGCAAATAAAGTTAGAATTCAAACTTTACGAACTTTGGCAAAAATTAAAAAAGGCGTCATAAGACGCCTTTTTTTACATTAAATCCTCATCATATTTTGCTCTTATTCCGCCAATGCATTTAAGTCTTGAGCGAGCACAAATTATATTTGCCTCACCTATTTTATTAAGACTTACTCTTAGCGGTACAACAACGCTTTTTATGTGCATTCCAATTAAAGTTCCGCCAATATCAAGTCCTGCTTTTGCCTTTGCATTTATGCTTTCTACCAAAACAGGATTTTCAAAACCATTATATGCACTTGTTCCGAACGATCCGCCTGCTTTTGGCTGTGGAACAACATTTACCTGGTCAAAATCATATTTTAAAGCACATTCTTTTTCAACTACAAGAGCTCTGTTTAAATGTTCACAACACTGAGCAGCAAGAAAAATATTCTTTTTATTTAATATAGAATAAATTGTTTCAAAAATAATTTTTCCAACATCAACATTTGAATTTGTTCCTATTTTGCTTCCACAAACTTCACTTGAAGAACACCCAACAACAAAAATGTCCCCTTCTTTTATTTTTGATACCTCAATTATTTCATTTACAACAGTTTCTAATTCTTTTTTTATTTTATCAATCATCTTAAAGTACTCCTTAAAAATTATGTAATTATTGTATCATATAAGTTTTAATATGTCAAAATTTTATTATATTTTCAAAAAATTCTTTTGTTGTGTACGAGCCTTTTCTGTTATAGCGTTTCATTCTGTATAAACATTTTGGATCTTTTGTTATATTATTTATTCCTTCCACACACGAAAAAGAGCCAAGGTATCCTATATCTTTTACTACATCGTGCGAACTGTTTGATATAAGCCCGTACGGAAATGTTAATACTTCGCATACTCTTCCTGTTTTTTCTTCAATCATTTTATGATTTAAAACAAAATCGTCATAAATAAGTTTTTTGTACTCTTCATTAGTTTCTTTTATGGTTTTTAATACGCCTTTTCTGTTATCATCGTATGTATGAAGATTATATGTATGATTTTGTATTTCAACAAGCCCTGAATCATGCATTGTTTTTAAAATATCCCAGTTACAATATGAATAATAAAGGTTTGTATCGTCTATCTCGCTGTATTTTTGAGAATAACTACCCACAACCGAAAGAACTATTTTTATATTCTTTTCTTTTATTATCGGAAAAACATATTGATAATTATTATAAAATCCATCATCAAAAGTTATCATAATCGGTTTTTGAGGCAGACTTTCTCCACTGTAAACATATCTTTTTAAGTCATCAAAATTTATCGGTGTATACCCATTTTGCAATATGTAATTTATATCTTCTTCAAACATTTTCGGGGTAACTGTAAAACTGTTGATTTTGTTTTCGTCATCGTATACAAGATGATACATAATTATAGGAAGTTTTATTCCTGTTTCATTAGTATTTACACTTACAGTCGGTTTTACAAAAATCGCACATATGGCATAACTAACAAATGTTATAGCAAAAAGTAATGTAAAAAGTATATGGCTTAATTTTTTCAATGTTTAACCTCCGATTTTTTTACATTTACAAAAAATACCTTGCCATATAATTTATATGACAAGGCATGCTATATTATGAAATTTTTACTAATGCAAAACCATCTTTTAAAACTTTTATTTCTCCATTTTCATATTTTGCATTTGAAGATAATAAAACATTTTCTTCTTTACATTTAAAATACGCACCATTTTCATCATAGTTTGCAATTACAGCATAACATTCATCGTCTTGGTATCGCTTAAATGCAACGCATTTTTCGCCTGCAAAAAGTGTATCAACTTTTCCAGTTTGAAATGCTTTTATTTCATTTTTTATTTTTGCAAGTTTCTTAAAAAACGCAAGCAAATTTTCATCCATATTATTCCAAGGGAAAAATCTTCTGTTAAACGGGTCTTCGTATCCTGAAAGTCCTACTTCATCGCCGTAATAAATTGCACAACCTCCTGGAACAAAAAACTGCAAAAATGCGCAAAGTTTAACTTTAGAGATTGCATAATCGTAGTTTTCTATTTTATACGTTGATTTTTCTATTCGTGATATATTCTGATCTGCTCTTGACATTAGTGTTATTATTCTCTGTGTGTCATGAGTAGATAAACTTGTCATAAGACAGTCCAGAACAGGTTTAGGATAGTTTTCAGCAATTGTCATCACAGTATTTATAAAATCGTAACCGGAAAGATGCTCAGAAGCAAAACCTATTATTGCATTCTGATAAGGATAATTCATTACTGAATCAAGTTCACTGTCAGAAAAGTATTTTCTTACTCTTCCATAGCTTTCCTTATTTGATGCATCTTCCCATACTTCACCCATTACGAGTGCATTTTTATTTATTTCTTTTACACGTTTGTGAAGAAGTTTTATAAATTCATCAGGAAGTTCATCTGCAACGTCAAGCCTTATTCCGTCTGCACCGAGTGATAGGTATTTTGCAACAACACTATCTTCATCTGTGATTATATATTTTATAAAATCCTCGTTCATTTCATCTACACATGGAAGTGTATCTATGCCCCACCACGATGTGTAACTGTCAGGATATTTATCAAACATAAACCAGTTAAAGTATTTTGAGTCCCTTCTGTGATATGCACCCGTACCAAAAATATTATCTTTATCAAAATATATACTGTTGCTTCCTGTATGCGAAAACGCACAGTCAATAATTATTTTTATACCTTTTTTGTGAGCACTTTTGCATAACGATTTAAAATCATCATCATTTCCAAGCATCGGGTCAATTCTTTTGTAATCTGCCGTATCGTATCTATGATTTGAATATGCCATAAATATAGGATTTAAATAGATTACACTAACACCAAGGTCTTTTATATAATCAAGTTTTTTCTCTATTCCTTTTAAATTTCCACCAAAAAAATCATTATTCCATATTCTACCGTTTTCATCCGGCAAAAACACAGGACATTCATCTGTACTTTCGTGGATGTAATAAGGTTTAAGTTTATCAGTTAAATCACACTCGCCATCTTTATAAAAACGGTCAGGAAAAATCTGATAAAAAACTTTTCCCTTAAAAGAAACAGGCGTATCATAATTTTTATCAATACATGTGATCTGCCATTTTTCTCCTTCGCCGATATTTGTGTCGTTATACCCTGTTTTAAAAAGATTAAATGAACCTTGTGTGGTTTCGATATAAAAATAATAGTGATAAAGTCCGTTATTTACAAGTGAAAACTGACCTGAGTACGTTTCGTAATCGTCTTTTTTATCTTTTAGTAAAAGTCTTGTTTTAAGATAAAATCCTTCGTAATCTTCAACAATTACAAAACATTTTGTTGTATTACAATGACACGGTATTTTTATATTTAAAGTGCATCTTTCGTCTTGTCTAAGGCATCCGAAAGGTACTTTGTATTCTTCGTTTTTACTATCAAAAAGAATTCTCATTTTTTACCTCAAAAAAATAAAAAGAGCAGGGTTACGCCTGCTCTTTATTTATTAGTATTTTATATTCCAGATGTTATCAGCATATTCTTTAACCGCTCTGTCAGATGAGAAAATACCTGCTTTTGCGATATTAACAAGCGACATATCTGTAAATTTATCTTGATTTTTATAAACTTCGCTTACTTTAACTTGAGCATCTACATATGAATTGAAATCTGCAAGCGTCATATATGCATCTGCTACGCCAAATGAATTTGTAAGAAGTGATTTATAAATATCATCAAATCTTGCACCAAGACTTCCATTGATTAACATATCAAGTACTTTTTTAAGTTTTTCGTTACCGAATACATATGCGTTAGGGTCATAACCTTTGCGCCACAATTCATCTACTTCGTGTGCTTTCAAACCAAATAGGAAGATATTGTCATTTCCTACCTGTTCGCTGATTTCAACGTTAGCACCATCAAGTGTACCAAGTGTAACAGCACCGTTAATCATAAGTTTCATATTACCTGTTCCTGATGCCTCTTTTCCGGCAATTGAAATCTGTTCTGAAATTTCTGCTGCAGGAATGATAATTTCTGCAAGTGAAACTTTATAATCTTCAATAAATACAACTTTTAGTTTATCTTTTACATCTACATCGTAGTTAACAAGGTTTGCAACTGCACAGATAAGTCTAATAATCTGTTTTGCCATTAAATAACCCGCTGATGCTTTTGCTGCAAACACAAATGTTCTTGGAACAAAAGGAGCATTTGGATTTGCTTTGATTGTATTATACATATGCATAATCTGAAGAACATTAAGAAGTTGTCTTTTATATTCATGCAGACGTTTAATCTGTACATCAAATAGTGATGTAGGATCTACCTTTATACCATTTTTTGTTGAGATATAATCTGCAAGTTGTTCTTTTTTAGTAAGTTTAATTTTTCTAAGTTCTTCAAGGACATTCTTATCTCCTTGATATTTCATAAGATCTTCAAGGTATGTTGCATCATCCATAAACTTATTACCTATAAGTTTAGATAAGAATTTTGTTAGTTCAGGGTTTGACTGGCAAAGCCATCTTCTGTATGCAATACCATTTGTAACGTTTGTAAATGTTGATTTACCTATGTTATAGTAATCTTTAAATATACTCTGTACCAAAATATCACTATGAAGTTTTGATACACCGTTTACTGTATGACAAGCAGCAAGGCAAAGGTTTGCCATTCTTACTTCATCGTGTGCAATAACTGCCATATAATCGATTTTTGCAAGATCTCCAGGATAGATTTCATTTAAAGAATGAACAAGTCTTCTGTTGATTTCGCATACAATCTGATATACACGAGGAAGTTCTGTGCTAAATAGGCTCTGTGGCCATCTTTCAAGTGCTTCGCTCATAACAGTATGGTTTGTGTAAGAAAGTGTTTTATTTGCAATTTCCCATGCACTGTCCCATTCGTAGCCATGGTCGTCAACAAGTATTCTCATAAGTTCAGGTACACAAAGTGCAGGATGAGTATCGTTAATGTGAATTGCAACTTTGTCGCCTAAATTATCTAATGTACCATATTTTTTAAGATGTTTTCTTATAATACTCTGAAGTGAAGCAGAAACTAAAAGATACTGCTGTTTAATTCTAAGTCTTTTACCTTCAATATGGTTATCGGCAGGGTATAAAATTTTTGAAATTACTTCTGCCATTGTATTTTCTTCAAGAGACTGAACGTATTCACCTCTTGAGAAAGCATTCATATCAAGGCTGTTTTTAGATTTTGCACTCCATAAAATAAGTTTATTTACAGCTTTTGTGTTATAACCTGAAATGTACATATCATAAGGAATTGCCATAACACTGTGGTAATTTACATGATCTACTTTATGCTGACCGTTTTCCCATGTTTCATATACCTGACCGCCAAATTTAACTTCATAAGCGTCATCTTCACGTCTGTTAAGCCAAACGTCGCCCATTTCAAGCCAGTTATCAGGAAATTCCATCTGCCATCCGTCTACGATTTTCTGTTTGAAAATACCAAATTCATAGCGGATAGAGTAGCCTGTTCCCATCATACCAACACTTGTCATGGAATCCATATAGCAAGATGCAAGTCTTCCAAGACCACCGTTGCCAAGTCCGGCATCAGGTTCCATTTTGTAAAGTTCTGTAATATCTATTTTCTCATCTTTAAGAGCATTTTTGAAAACACTCTCAACACCTAAGTTAAAAAGATTATTTCTAAGCGATGTTCCAACAAGAAATTCCATTGACATATAGAAAACCTGTTTGCCGTTTTCATCTTCAAATCCATCTTTAAAACCTTTTCTTTTTTCTGCCAATAAATCTTTTACCACAAGGCAGAGTGATTTGTATACTTGCTGATTTGTTGCTTCCTTTATGTAGCAACCAAAAGTGTTAAGACACTTTTTGTTAATCATCTCAAGTACTTGTTCTTTTTTGTAAGCCATTTATAAATTGCCTCCCTAAAATATATTTAAATCTAATTTACCAACCACAATCAGACTCTTAATATATAAGGCTCAAACCTTTATCATTAGTAATTTATTATTTCATTATAAACGTTAACATAACTTTGTGATGGAATTTTCCAACTGCTATCAACTTTCATAATGTTTTTAACTGTTTTTTTGTAATTTTCTTTATCATAGTAATATGCAATACTTCTTTTTACTGCGCCAAGCATATCGTGTGCGTTATAACCTTTGAATGTAAAGCCTTTTCCTTCTGCTGTTGTAATATTTATAGGCTGTACTGTATCGTTAAGTCCGCCTGTTTCACGAACAATCGGAATAGTTCCGTATCTCATAGCGATAAGTTGACTTAGTCCGCAAGGTTCGCTAAGCGACGGCATAAGGAACATATCTGCTCCGGCATAAACCTGACTTGCAAGTTCTGAGTTAAACACAATGTTTGCACTCATTTTTTCAGGATATTTCCACGCAAAGAATTTAAACAAATCTTCATATCTGCTATCACCGGTTCCTACAACGACAAACTGAACATCTTCGTTTAAAAGTTCGTCGCAAACGTATTCTACAAGGTCAAGCCCTTTATGTGCTACAAGGCGTGTTATCATTGCAATAACAGGAACATCCTCTCTTATTGGAAGACCTAATTTTTCCTGTAAGAAAAGTTTATTTTCTTTCTTTTTATTAAATTCGCCTGTTTTATAATTTGTATGAAGATGTTTATCCTTATTTGGATTAAATGTATCGGTATCAATGCCGTTTGTTATACCAACAATTTTGTACTCATACTGCTTTAATATTTCACTTAGCCCGTGTGCAAAGAACGAATATCTTATTTCATAAGAATAAGTTTCAGATACGGTAGATATTTTATCGGCAAGAACAATTGCACTCTTCATAAAGTTAATGCAATCGCCATATGTCATAACACCGCGCATTTCTTCGCCAAAACCAAGTACATTTGATAAAAACTCGTTAGGCATTTTACCCTGATATTCAATATTATGAATTGTAAATAACGTTTTTATTCTTCTGTACTCTTCAATATTACTGTAATGAGTTTTCAAAAATGCAGGTACAAGTGCAGTCTGCCAGTCATTTAAATGAATTACATCAGGCATAAAATCAATATGCATAAGCATTTCAAGTATTGCTTTTGAAAAATAAGCATATCTTTCGCCGTCGTCATAATGACCGTATGCACCATCACGGTTAAAATAGTATTCATTATCAATAAAATAATATTTTACTTTTTTATATGTTGTTTCAAATATTCCAACGTGAACTCTTCTCCACGCAAGATCTACACCAAAACTTTTTACAAATTTTATATTTTTATCCTGTTTATCTTTTATTGATTTATAATAAGGGATTACAACACGGATGTCCATATCTTCATTTTTTGCAAGACAAGCCGGAAGTCCCTGAGCAACGTCGCCAAGACCACCTGTTTTGGCAAACGGTGCCGCTTCTGATGCAGCAAATAAAACTTTCATTATACTATTATTCATTCCCTTCTAAAAAAAATAAATCAACGACTTTTGTAATAGATGTAAAAGGGAGAAAACTCCCTTTTACTTATACAATTTCTGCTTTGTTAATAATTAGTGGCGCTGTTTCTGCACCGATAAGTGTTCTGCCTTTATTGATTTTTACGTCTTTATCTGCTATAACGCAATCAATGTTACAACCTTTTTCAATAATGCCGCCCTGCATAATAATTGAATTTTTAACGTAGCAATCTTCTTCAATTGTAACATTTCTGAATATTACGCAGTTTTCAACATGACCTTTAATTGTACAACCATCTGCAATAATGCAATCGTCTACAACTGCATTTTCGCCGTAGAATGTAGGCACTTCGTCACGTACTTTTGTATAGATTGGAGAATCTGATGCAAAAAGTGCTTTTCTTACGCCTTCATCCATTAGTTTAAAGTTGTTTTTAAAGTAAGAAACAACATTGTCATTTCTTAGTACTATATTTTTAAATTCATAAGCATTGATGCTTATTTCTTTGCTTGCAAACGATTCCTGTAAAAAGTCTCTTTCGAAGTGGTACTTTCCGTGCGCTACACAGTTTTTAACCATTTCCATTAAAAGATTTCTTTCGATGATAAACATTCCCATACCAACAAGGTCATATTTATCACTAATAGAATCAATTGCAACATCAGTTACCTTATTGCCTTTTGTTTTTAAAAGAAGTCTTCTTTCTTTACCGCCACATTCTTTTTCTTTATTTGCAATAACTGTTACATCTGCACCTGATTTTATATGAGCTTCAAGTGCTTCTTCGTAATCGATATTACAAATTGTAACGGCATCAGATAGAACAACATAATCAGATGAGCAGTGGCGAAGGAATGAAAGTGCACCGTAAAGTGCTTCAATTTTTCCTCTGTAAACTTCTGTCTGTCCTGATAAAAACGGTGGAAGAATGAAAAGTCCTCCGTTTTTTCTGTTCAAATCCCATTCGCTTCTTGAAATCAAATGGTCCATAAGAGATTGATAATGATGTTTTGTAATAACACCAACTGTTGTTACATTTGAATTAACCATATTGGAAAGTACAAAGTCAATCTGTCTGTATCTTCCGCCAAACGGAACAGAGGCAACAGTTCTGTTTTTTGTTAAATCGCCCAAGGTGCTATCATAAATATTTGAAAAAATAATTCCAACCATATCCATAGCTATTTCCTCCGTCCTATATAATTTCGCCAGGTTTAACAACCTGTTCGATATCTAAAATATTATCTTTACCAACTACGCTGATATCCCACTGTTGATAATCGTCAGGATTTCCGCCGATTTTACATTTCTTTTCAACTGTTACGTTTTCGCCAATAATAGAATACTTAACAGATGCATTTGAACCTATATGAGTATTTGGCATAACAACACTGTCTGAAATTTCAGCAAATTCATCTATTACACAGCCTGTAAATATAATACTGTTTTTAACATTACCTTTTACTATTGAGCCTTCGGCAACATATGAATTTGTAATATTAGCACTCTTTGTAATTAAACTTGGTGGCTGAGCATAGTTTCTTGAATAAATTTTGAATTTTTTGTCTTTAAGTTTTATATCGCTTTTTGGATCAAGAAGGTCCATATTTGCTTCCCAAAGACTTGAAATTGTTCCAACGTCTTTCCAGTATCCGTCGAACTGATAAGCATAAAGTCCTTTTTTATCTTCCAAAAGTCGAGGAATAATATCTTTACCAAAGTCATTTGATGATTTTGGATTTTCTTCATCTTCAATAAGGTATTGTTTAAGTATTTTCCAATTGAAAATGTATATACCCATCGATGCTTTTGTACTTGTTGGTTTTTTAGGTTTTTCTTCAAATGCTGTAATTTTATCACCATCTTTTGCATCGTCTGTTTTCATAATACCAAATCTTGATGCTTCTTTAAGAGGAACATCAAGTACAGCAATTGTACATTCTGCTCCCTTTTCTTTATGGAATTTAAGCATTTTGTTGTAATCCATCTTATAGATGTGGTCCCCTGATAAAATAAGGACATATTCCGGATTGTAAATATCAATAAAATGCATATTCTGATAAATAGCATTTGCAGTACCTTTGTACCATTCTGATTTTTTACTCTTTGAATATGGCGGAAGAATATGTGCGCCACCAAAGTTACGGTCAAGACCCCAAGGTCTTCCGTTTCCGATATAATTGTTTAATTCAAGAGGTTGGTACTGAGTTAATATACCAACGGTATCAATCCCTGAATTAATGCAGTTAGAAAGTGGGAAATCAATAATTCTGTATTTTCCACCAAATGGAACGGCAGGCTTTGCAGTATTTTCTGTAAGTACTTTAAGTCTGCTGCCCTGTCCACCCGCAAGAAGCATTGCTATGCATTCTTTACGTCTTTTTAGCATGTTACTCACCTCGCGTTTATTATATGGCATTTTGCCATTTTACTTAATTAAATCATTTGTAATAAGTAAAAACAAGATGTAATATTGCCCTAATTTATTGTTTTTTATAATATACCGTCGACATTGGCGGTATTGTTATACTGATTGAATCTTCAAATCCATGCATTGGATCTTTTTTAGATGAAACTATTTTAAGTTTAGTGCCGTTTCCACCATATTTTTTAGCATCCGATGAAAATACAGGTTTATATTTTCCTTCTTTTGGAACACCAATTTTGTAGTTATCTCTTTTAACAGGACAGAAATTGCAAACGCAAATAACTTCATCGTTATTTTTGTCAATTCTTCTAAACGATATAATACTTTGCTCGTTATCATCACAAGCAATCCATTTAAAACCGTTCCAATCGACATCATTTTGCCATAACGGTTTGTTGTCCAAATAAAATGCATTAAGTTCTTTAACAAATGTCTGCATTTTTTTATGCTTATCATATTCTAAAAGCATCCAGTCAAGCGGTTTTGCATAATCCCATTCTATAAACTGTGCAAATTCATTCCCCATAAACATAAGTTTTTTACCGGGATGCGCCATCATATAACCATAAAACGCTCTTAAATTATTAAACTTTTCATCATATTCACCAGGCATTTTGCCTATCATCGAACATTTTCCGTGCACTACTTCATCGTGTGATAAAGGAAGTATAAAGTTTTCTGAAAATGCGTATGTGAGTGAAAATGTAATTGCATTTTGATTGCCTTTTCTAAAGAACGGATCCTGCGACATATAAGATAACATATCGTTCATCCATCCCATATTCCATTTAAGGTTAAATCCAAGTCCACCATCGTAACCCGGTTTTGTTATCATTGGAAATGCAGTCGATTCTTCCGCAATCATAAGAACAGATTTGCTTTCAGAAAACGCTGCTGCATTTAAACGTCTTAAAAATTCAACCGCTTCGTAATTTATATTTCCACCGTCTTTATTTGCTCTCCACTGACCATCATTTTTTCCATAATCAAGGTAAAGCATTGATGCAACAGCATCAACTCTTATTCCGTCAACATGATACTCTTTAAGCCAGTATATGACATTTGAAATAAGGAAAGACATTACTTCGCCTCTGCCGTAATCAAATATTCTTGTTCCCCAGTCAGGATGTTCATTTTTAAGAGGATCAGCATATTCATAACAGCAAGTACCGTCAAACTGATAAAGACCGTTTTCATCTTTTGGAAAATGAGCGCCAACCCAGTCGATTATTACTCCTATTCCTTCGTTGTGGCATTTGTCAACAAAACTCATAAAATCATGAGGAACACCATATCTTGAGCTTAGTGCATAATATCCTGTAACCTGATATCCCCATGAAGGATCAAACGGATATTCCGAAACAGGCATAAGTTCAATGTGAGTATATCCCATCTTTTTAACGTATGCTATAAGGTCGTCCCCTATCTCATTAAAAGTACAAAAATTTCCGTCTTCACGTTTTTTCCACGAACCTAAGTGTACTTCATATATATTTATTGGATTATTGAGCATTTTTTTGTTGGACTTTGCACGTCTGTATGCCGCATCGTTCCATTTGTATCCGTCAAGATTATATACTTTACTTGCATTGTCTGGTCTTACCTCGCAGTGATATCCGTACGGATCGGCCTTCATTACAAAATTTCCATCTTTAGTTTCAACACAGTATTTATATGTGTCATACACATTAAGGTCTGCAACAAATACTTCCCATATACCAAAAGCGTTTCTGCACATAAAAATATCGTTATTGTTCCAATTATTAAAACTACCAACAAGTCTTACGCTTTTTGCGTTTGGCGCCCACACTCTAAAGATATAACCATTTTGTCCGTTTTCTTCATGAATATGGCATCCCATAAACTTATATGCGTAAAAATTTTTTCCTTCAAGAAAGAGTCGAAATTCTTCA
>SVJH01000024.1 GCA_015069095.1 Oscillospiraceae bacterium
GCAAAACAAACAATATCAATTCATTGTATTGTGTTTTTGTGTCCGAAGATACAAAATGTTTTGAACGGTCAAATATAAAATTATTGCTTGGTAGTTGTCAAGCAATTTTTTTGTATTTGTTTCGTAGTGAGGTGCGATACAATTTTTTTGTTTGATTTATAGGTTAAAGTCATCAGTTGTTATAAACTCCTTTTGTAATTTGTAGAATATAAGAAAAACAAATTAGAGAAAGGGGCATTAAACAAATGATGAGTTTAAGGGTCTATTTAGCAAATCTAGGGAAATACACAGATGAGGGGTATTTAATAGGAAAGTATATTAAACTTCCTATTAAAGATAGTGATTTAGAAAGGGTGCTACAAGAAATAGGAATTGACGGTATAAAGTATGGGGCATATTTTATACCTGACATTGAAACAAATGTCATAGGGTTATCTAAAACGATAACCGAATACACAAGCATTAGGGAGTTAAACACCCTTGCTGAAATGCTTGAAAATCTTTGTGAAAGCGACTATGAAAAACTGTCTGCTATTTTGGAATGCGAAATGTATTCAAACATAAGCGATATTATCGGGACTATTGAAAACCTTGAAAATTGGGACTTGTATTATAATGCAAGAACCGAAAAAGAATTAGGGTATTATTTCATAGAGGAATTATCATCAATTCAAATACCTGATAATATAAGGCCTTATTTTGATTTTGAAATGTATGGAAGAGATTTAAGAATTGAACTCGGAGGCACATTTACGACCTACGGATACATAGTAGAAAACTCTAAATAATTAATATTTTAATAATTGAGGGTTTTATTACAAATCTGTTTCAAAAATCAAAAAAGTCAAGTCAAAAAACGAAAAAGTCAGCAGAAAATCTAACAAACTTTTAAGGTGGTTTTATGCTGATTTAACAAAAAAATACGACTTTTCAAAATTCCTTGACATATAAGGCTTTTATGTTATAATATCGGTACTTTTACTCTTTTTTTGGAAACGAAAAACTGAAAAGTTTTCAAAAAAGAGAATTTATATAGATAAGGACTGATATTAAATGAATAACACACCTAAAATGATGACTATAAATCAACTAGCAGAATTGGAGATACTTTCTTCAAGTGCTATAAGACGATTAGTAAAGGAAAACAAAATAAGACATCTTAAAATAGGAAGTAAGGTCTTGATTAACTATGACCATTTCATTGACTTTCTAAACAATGTCGCATAGAAAGGAGATTTTGTATGGCCTCTATCAAAGAAGTCAAAGGTAAAAAAGGAATATCATATCAGATTACAGTAGTAAATGGCAAAGACATTCACGGAAAGCAAATCAGGGCTTACAAGACTTGGACGCCTGACGCAGATATGACAAAGTGGGAAATCAAAAGACAGTTAGATATTGTTGCGGCGGAGTTTGAGAAAAAGTTTCTTGCTGACGGAGAGGCAGAGGACAAAACAACCTTTGCTGAATATTCTGAATATGTAATGTCTATTAAACATTATGCTCCACGCACAAGGGAGAGAAACCAAGAATTGCTTGAACGCATTAACAACGCAATAGGTCATTTGAAGTTAGGGGAAATTAAGGCGAAGCACCTGAACAAGTTTTTGAAATCATTAAGAGAAGAAGGCACAAACAAGAAAACAGGAAAAGGCTTGTCGGAGAAAACCATTCTTGAACATCGCAGACTAATCAATATGATACTTGAAAAAGCAATCGTTGAAGATATAATTCACAAAAACCCTGTTAAACAAACAGAGAAGATAACCGCACCACAGAAAAAAGTTCAAGTTTTTCAGGTAGAAGATTTAATCAATTTTCTGCTTGCTATTGAAAATGAACAGTTAAAGTGGAAAGTTGCTACATATATGCTGACTACTTTGGGTTGTCGCAGGGGCGAGTTGATAGGGTTAAGGTTTAGAGATGTTTCAATGAACAATGGCGAAGTCAATATCACAAAGCAAACTATATATTCTGCTACATCAGGTATCATAGACGGAACACCAACAAAAGAAAGAGTTGAAAGTTCAAACAGGCTTCCTGATTATGTGCTTGAACTGCTTAAAGAATATAAAGAATGGTATGCTGACTATATGAAAAACTATGCTGATTGGAAAGGTGAAAGCAATATTGAAGATTGTCATATTTTCATTAGAGAAAACGGACAAGTCATGCACCCTGACAGTATAACTGATTGGATGGACAAAATCAGCAAGCGAAAAGGTCTTAAACACGCAAACCCTCACAAGTTCAGACACACTTATGCGAGTTTGCTATTGAAAAGACAAGTTGATATTGTTTCTGTTTCAACTTTGCTTTCACACGCAAGCACAACAACCACTTTGAAGTTTTATTCACATCTTATAGGAAACGCAAGCGATATTTCAAAAGAGAAGTTTGATGATTTCTTCAAAGAGTTCCAAATCACAAAGCAAAATCAAGCGTAAAACAAGCATTAAAGGACGGCTGAAACCGTCCTTTAATTGTGCTATTTTTTACCGCATTTCTTACCGCATTTTTACCGCACAATTTATTTGAAGTTGTAAAAATTATTAAAAGATATTGAAAGATATTGTGCGTAAAATAAGGAAAAATCAAGATATATCAAGGCGGAGGGGTACCTCATAACCCGAAGGTCGTTGGTTCAAATCCGGCCCCCGCAACCAAAATAAAACAGTCGTCGTTTGACGGCTGTTTTTATTTTTATTCGGCAGATTTAATTATCGTTTTTGATTACAAGACCGACGAGCGTGGCTCGTTGGGTTAGCGAAACAAAAACAATCCAGTGAATTGTTTTTGTGAGCGGTGTCGCCCAAAATGCGAGTTTTTGATACTAAGCTATGATTAGTGATAAAAACGACACACGACGGCGAGTGGCGCGTAGCGATAACCCGAAAAAACACTTGCGAGCGCATCCGGTGGATGATGAAGCGAGCAATAACAAGTGGCAGTGGTCGAAAAAATTGAGTGTGCTTTGCACCAGCGAAAATTTTTTCGGGTACCACAACAGGACGTTGGTTCAAATCCGGCCACCTTTAGCCAAACAAATAAGCACTTATCTTTGGGTAGGTGCTTGTTTTACGTTATAGTTATTTTTCAGTTTTACCCAAAACAAACACATATATATCCCCCACTCTAATAACTACACGAATGTTACTTTCACAAAAAACATTTGACAAATACAAAGTTTAATGTTATAATGTTTTCGTATAAAAACGATGACGGAAAGGGCTGCGTTAAATGCCGCTTAGAGAGGTAACGGTTGGTGCAAGTTACCGGGTAGGTTTCGCAAGTTTGTAGTTCCTGAGTTGAAAGGAAGAAAGCTATAAGTAGCAAGTAGAACCTTTTCGAGAATGCTGCGTAAGTGCAAAAAGGCTTGATAGAGCCTTAAGTGGTGCTTTTATAAAGCGCAATTTGAGTGGTACCGCGGGAATAATGTTATCTCGTCTCAAAGATTTTATACAATCTTTGGGATTTTTTTATTTTTTACACATTATTGGTATTGCAAAATTTATTATACTGAAAGGAATATAATAAAATGAACGAACAAATGACAGGTCTCGACCTTAAAATTGGTGAGGTAGCTGCCAGAATTAAAGAATTAAGACATATAGAAGGCATTTCAAAAATAACTATGGCAAATCTTACAGGTGTTTCGCCAGAAGAATATGAAGCTTGTGAAAACGGTTCTCATGATTTAAGTTTTGCTTTTATTTACAGATGTGCTCTTGCTTTTAAAGTAAACGTTACTGATATTATTGAAGGTAGCAGCCCTAAACTTAAATCATACACTGTTACAAAAAGAGGTATGGGTACAGAAATTCAAAAAGCTCATGGTATGGTATACTATGGTCTTGCTTCTGAATTTAAAGACAGAGTATCTGAACCTTTATACGTTAAATGCAAATATGATGAAGAAGCCGAAAGAAAAGAGATTGAACTTACAACTCACGAAGGTCAGGAACTTGACCTTATTATTAAAGGCTCAATGAAAATCCAAATTGGTAGCCACACAGAAATTCTTACTGAAGGTGACTCTATTTACTACGATAGTTCTACCCCACACGGTATGATTGCTGTCGGCGGAGAAGATTTGGAATTTTACGCTATCGTTCTTCAAGGCGGTATGGGTGTTGATGCTATTGGCGAAAAACAGTATAAAGTTAAGAAAAAAGCTGCAAGAAATGCTTATGCAACTAATCGCGTATGGCAGAACTTTATTGATGTTACAGAAAACGAAAATGGTTCACTTGAAACAATTAACTTTAAAAATGAAGATAAATTTAACTTTGCATTCGATATAATTGACAAAATCGCAGAAAAAGATCCTCAAAAAGTTGCTATGATGCATCTTGACAAAGATCAGAATGAAAGAAAATTCACATTTATGGATCTTAAAAAAGAATCTAACAGATATGCAAATTACTTCTTATCACTTGGAATAAAACGCGGAGATAAAGTCATGCTTGTTCTTCGTCGTAATTATCAGTTCTGGCTTACAATCCTTGCATTACATAAAATAGGTGCTGTTGCAATTCCTGCATCTAACCTATTAAAAGCACACGACTACAACTACAGATTTAAAGCAGCAAGTGTATCTACAATTATTTGCAGTAGTCAAGGCGTTATGACAAAAGAAGCAGATGAAGGAAGCATTGGCTGTGATGAACTTGTTAACAAGATTATTGTTAACGGCGAAAGAGATGGCTGGAGATGTCTTGATAAAGAAGTAGTTGAATTTTCTGACGTATACGAAAGACCAGATGACGCTCCTTGCGGCGATGACGATATGCTTTTGTATTTTACATCAGGTACAACAGGAAATCCAAAAATGGCACTTCACAGTTATAAATATGCTCTTGGACATTTCCACACTGCAAATTACTGGCATTGTGTTGATCCTGACGGGCTTCACCTTACAATTTCAGATACAGGTTGGGCAAAAGCAGCCTGGGGTAAAATATACGGACAGTGGCTTTGCGAAGCAGGTATATTTGTTTATGACTTTGACAAGTTTGAAGCAGCAGACATTCTTCCTATGTTTGCAAAATATCATATCACTACATTCTGTGCCCCACCTACTATGCTTCGTATGCTTATTAAAGAAGACATCAGCAAATACGATATGTCATCTATTTCTCACACAACAACAGCCGGCGAAGCGCTAAATCCTGAAGTATTCAGACAACTTGAAAAACTTTTAGATGTTAAAGTTATGGAAGGTTTTGGACAAACAGAAACAACTTGTGTTATCGGAAACCTTTACGGAAGAGATTTTAAACTTGGCGCTATGGGTAAACCTGTACCACTTTATGATGTTGACATAGTTGACTCTGAAGGCAAGAGTGTAAAAGCCGGTGAAAACGGAGAAATTGTTATTCGTACGTCAGAGCGTGTTCCTTGCGGTTTATTTAAAGGATACTATCGTGATGAGCAAAAAACAAAAGAAGTTTGGCACGATGGATTATATCACACAGGCGACGTTGCATACAAAGATGAAGACGGCTTCTATTACTACGTTGGTCGTGTTGATGACGTTATTAAATCATCAGGTTACAGAATTGGACCATTTGAAATCGAAAGCGTAATTATGGAACTTCCTTATGTTGTTGAATGTGGTGTATCGGCCGCTCCGGACCCTGTAAGAGGTCAGGTTGTTAAAGCAAGTATTATTCTTACAAAGGGTACTACTCCAAGTGATGAACTTATGCTTGAAATTCAAAACTACGTTAAAAAGAATACTGCACCTTATAAATATCCAAGAATTGTTGAATTTAAAGAAAGTTTACCAAAAACAACAAGCGGAAAAATTATAAGATCACAGTTATAAAACCACCTAATTACCGGATGTGAAAGCATCCGGTTTTGTTTTTTAAAAAAACAACTTGACTTTTAAAAAAATATATGATATCATATTTACATCAAAAAAACACAAAGATGCGGAATAGTACGCAAAACACTTTCGCCTAAGAGAGATGCCGGTTGCTGCGAGGCATTGGGAAAGATTTGCAGAACTCACCGCGGAGTGGTTGATGTGAAATTTGTAGTAGCGTCAAACGGGAACTCCCGTTACAGAGTTAAGATGTGTTGGCATCTAAAGTGCATCCTACATAGGGTGAAAAAGAGTGGTACCGCGGAAACATTGTAAATTTATAACGTTTTCGTCTCTTTGAATAAACAAGGAGTCGAAGGCGTTTTTTGTTTATTTATGTATTTTATTTTTGATTCGAAAGGGGTTTTCAAAATGAAAAAAATCAGTATTACAGACATTACTCTTAAAAAACTTTCCGAGCAAAGAGAAGTAGCTTTATTATTTCGTGAAAAGACAGCAATTGCTTCTTGCGTAGATTTAATTGGTGCAGATAGTATTGAACTGCCTCCTGTTAAAAACATCAGAGAAGATTCTATTATATATAAAACAATCGCACAAAACGTTAAAAATGCAACTCTTGCAATTTGTGTAAAAAACAGCACTGATGAAATTATATCATCATACGAATGTATTAAAGATGCAAAGCATAAACGTATTCAGATTGAACTCCCTATTTCAACTGTTCAAATGGAATATACATATCATCTAAAAGGCGATAAAATGCTTCTTAAAATTGCCGAAATGATTAAATGTGCAAAATCATTGTGCGACGATGTTGAATTTAGTGCACTTGATGCAACACGTGCAGATGAAGATTTCATTATTCTTTGTGCAAAATCTGCAAAAGAAAACGGTGCAAAAATATTTACCATTTGTGATGACGCCGGCGTTTCATTACCTAATGAAATTGCTTTATTAGTTAAAAAAATCAAAGACGAAACAGGCATTGATGTTTTTGTTCAGCCGTCCGACCGAATCAGTATGGGTGTTGCATCATCAATTGAAGCAGTTAAATACGGCGCAGACGGAATAAAATGCGCGATGGCAGGAAAAGACGTTCTTTTAATGGATAAAATTTCTGATGCATTAAACACTTGCTCTTCAAAATTAGGAATTGAAACAAATCTTGACTACACAAAAATTCACGCAAGTATTGATAAAACACTTGAAAATGTTAATCATCAGTCTTACGAAAATGAAAGTGAAGTTGGAGGCATTAAAAAAGTACTTCTTGATAATGACTCTACCCTATCTCAGGTTGCAAAAGCGGCTTCTGATTTAGGATACGACCTTTCAGAATCAGATGTTGGAAACGTTCACAAAGCTCTTATGCAGGTTTGCGAAAAGAAAAGTGAAGTTGGTGCAAAAGAATTTGAAGCACTTATTGCATCAAGTGCAATGCAGGCTCCTTCTTTCTATCATCTTGAAAACTACACAACCAACAGCACTAATCTTTCAAGTTCAATGTCTCAGGTTACACTAAAATATAACGACGAAATTATTTCAGGTGTGAGCATTGGAGATGGACCTATCGATTCAGCATTCCGTGCTATTGAACAGTGTATAGGATATCACTATGAACTTGATGATTTTCAGGTTCACTCAGTAACAGAAGGAAAAGAAGCATTGGGCTCTGCTGTTGTAAGACTTCGTAACAACGGAAAACTATATTCAGGAAATGGAATTTCTACTGATATAGTTGCTGCAAGTATCAGAGCTTATATAAATGCAATTAACAAGATAGTATTTGAGGAGGCATAAAATGAAGATTGTATTTTCAACAAAGAATGTAAATCGTACATCATTTATTGATTTGTGCCGATATGCTTATGACTACGGATTTTCAGGTTTTGAAATATATGATGCATTAAAAGAAAAAACTATGCACGCTGACAGTATTTTACGTCGCGACCGCGTAGCAGATGCAAAAAGAAAACTTATAAACAGATCTATTTCTGTTTCAGCACTTCGTATGCCACATCCTATTGAAAGCGATGAAACAACAAGTGATTTAATTACAAAATATGTAGATATGGCTTCAAATGCGTCTATCTCTTATGTAATTGTCCGCATTGAAGAGGAAATATCGTTTGATTTATTAAAAGAAAAACTTTCTGATGCTATTAAAAGAGCCGAAAAAACAGGTGTAGAAATTTTATTTGAAACTGTTGGCTATCTTTCAAACACAGAAAAAGTTATTGATATTATTAACTTTTTCTCATCTTCAAAAATTGGCGCTGCATGGAATGTAAGAGGAACATATTTCGGTGCAGGCGAAACTTCAGAAACAACAATAAAAAGTCTTGGTGCTTATATTAAATATGTACGTCTTGGCGATATGAAAGATGGAAAAACAGTTCTTATCGGCGAAGGCGAACTTGATGTTGAAAAACTTATAAATGCGCTTTCTTCACTTAATTATGAAGGTTATATATGCGCAGCGTGGAACGAAGAAATTAACGATGCAGATATTGTACTTACTCATTTTGCAAACTATATTTCTTCACTTAAAAGAGAAAAGAAAAGTTATGAACACGCATATTTTAACCGTCAGAAAACAGGTACATTTGTATGGAAAAAATATGATGTTATCGACGCAACTTTCTCTGATGTACTTGACAAAATGGCAGAAACTTATCCTGACCAATATGCATTTAAGTACCCTACCCTTGACTACACAAGAACTTACAAACAGTTTAAAAAAGATGTAGATGAATGTGCTGCTGCTCTTATATCTCTTGGTGTAAAAGCAGGCGACCATGTTGCTGTATGGGCTACAAATGTGCCTCAGTGGTATATTACATTCTGGGCTACTACAAAAATCGGTGCTGTACTTGTTACTGTAAATACGGCGTATAAAATAAACGAAATTGAATACTTACTTAAACAGTCTGACACTCATACACTTGTTATGATTGAATTCTGTAAAGATATAAACTACAAAGAAATAATTAAAGAATTATGCCCTGAACTTGAAAATCTTACTCCGGGCGAACCTCTTTATTCAAAAAATCTTCCGTTTTTAAGAAACGTTGTAACTGTAGGTTTTTCTATGGACGGATGTCTTTCGTGGGAAGAAATGCTCTCTCGTGCGCCTATGATTCCTATCGAAGAAGTAAGAAGACGCGCATCACTTGTAAAACCTGACGATGTTTGTAATATGCAGTATACATCGGGGACAACAGGATTTCCTAAAGGCGTTATGCTTACGCACAGAAACATTGTAAACAACGGAAAAACAATCGGCGACAGAATGGATTTATCGACTGCAGACCGTATGATGATTCAGGTTCCTATGTTCCATTGTTTTGGAATGGTACTTTCTATGACATCTATGATGACACACGGCGGTACACTATGCCCTATTCCGTATTTTTCGCCAAAATCATCTCTTGCTTGCGTAAATGACGAAAAAATTACTTGTTTTAACGGTGTTCCTACCATGTTTATAGCAATGTTTAATCATCCTGATTTTGCAAAAACCGATTTTTCATATATGAGAACAGGTATTATGGCAGGTGCTAACTGTCCTGCAGATTTAATGCGCCGTGCGTCTGTTGAAATGAATATGAAAGAAATCATTTCTGTTTATGGCCAGACTGAAGCATCTCCTGGCTGTACTATGGGCGAAGTAAATGAAGACCTTGACCACAGAGTTGAAACTGTTGGCAGTGCATTTCCTGGTGTTGAATGTAAGATTATCGACCCTGAAACAGGATGCGAACTTCCCGACGGCGAAAGTGGCGAATTTGTTGCAAGAGGCTTTAATATAATGAAAGGCTACTACAAAATGCCTGAAGCAACTGCACAGGCAATCGACAAAGACGGCTGGCTTCATTCAGGCGATATTTGTATGAGAACACCTGATGGATATTATAAAGTTACAGGACGTCTTAAAGATATGATTATCCGTGGCGGCGAAAACTTATATCCGCGTGAAATTGAAGAATTTTATCTTACAAATCCTAAGGTTCGTGATGTTCAGGTTGTTGGTGTTCCTGACGAAAAATACGGTGAAGAATGCTGTGCATGGATTATTCTTCATAAAGGCGAAACGGCAGATGAAAATGAAATGCGCGCATTTGGTATGGCTTCAATTGCATCTCACAAAGTACCAAAATACTTTGTATTTGTAAATGATTTCCCAATGAATGCCGCAGGAAAAATACTAAAATATAAAATGCGTGATGAATCTATTGAAATGTTAGGCTTAAAAAAATAATCACAGCGTTTGAGAGGCAATAAAAATGAAAAAATACAAAATAATTGATGCTCACTGTCATATATATCCAGATAAAATTGCAAAAAAGGCAGCAGAAGCTACCTGCGATTTTTATGAAGGTCTTGGCTCTACTCTCGACGGCACTGTGTCTACTTTGTCAAAAGAAGCAGATATTGCCGGAATTTGCCATTGTATAGTTCAATCTGTTGCTACAACACCAAAACAAGTTTCAAGCATAAATAATTTTATTGCATCAACTGTCAATGAAAGTAACGGTAAATTTACAGGACTTGGAACACTTCATCCCGACAGTGAAGATATAGAAAGAGATGTAAATGAAATTATTGACCTTGGTTTAAAAGGTGTTAAACTTCATCCTGACATACAAAAATTTAAAATTGACGATTATCGTATGCTTAAAATTTATGAACTTTGCGAAGGCAAACTTCCTATTCTTGTCCATACTGGCGATTGTCGTTATGACTTTTCAAACCCAAACAGAATGATGCCAATTCTTGATATTTATAAAAACTTAACTGTTATAGGTGCTCATTTTGGCGGATGGTCTATTTGGGAAGAAGCAACAGAAAAACTAAAAAATTATAAAAACTTTTACGTTGACTGTTCATCTTCGCTTTATGCCATTTCATCTGAGAAAGCAAAAGAACTTATAAATGCATATGGCACAAAACGAGTTCTTTTTGGAACAGACTACCCTATGTGGAAACCAGAAGAAGAAATTGAAAGATTTATGCAAATAGATCTTACAGAACGCGAAAGAGAAGATATTTTTTGCAACAATGCAGCAAAACTCTTCAATATAGAATTTTAAAAAAATTTAAAAAAACTATTGACAAACTATTTTTCAAAGAGTATAATATGCTTAAATTTGAATATCACAAAGAACGACTGTGACGAGGACGGTCGGATTGCGAAGCTTAAAGAGAGTTGCCGGTTGGTGCAAGGCAATGGCAGAACTTTCCAATGACTTATCACCTCCGAGTCGAAGGACCGAAAGCAAAATGCAAGTAGACTCCTTCCGTATTGCTGCGTAAAGGCAAAGGGCTTGTTAGAGTCCGGTAAGTGACGGAATTTTTTCCGTAATTTGAGTGGTACCGCGGGTTATACAACTCGTCTCAAAGTTTTCTTTGAGACGAGTTTTTTGTTTTATTCGAATTCGTAAAACTAATAATGTTATGTGCGAAAATGAAGGGAGACAAACAAAATGGATTACAGTTTAAAAGAAGTCGCAGGAAGAATCAAAGACCTTAGAGAAGCAAAAGGTTATACAACTGAGCAACTTGCGAAACTAACAGGTGTATCTGAAGAAGATTACAAAGTACTTGAAATGGGCGAAACAGACTTTAGCTTTACATTTATTTACAAATGTGCAAAAGCCTGTGGCGTTGAAGTTGTTGATATTTTAGAAGGTACAAGTACAACACTTACATCTTTTGCAATTACAAGAAAAGGCGAAGGACTTAAAATTCTAAAAAAATACGGCGTTGAATATAATAACCTTGCTCCAAAATTCAAAGGAAAACTTGCAGAACCTTTCCTTGTTAAATTCCCATATATTGAACAGGAACAAAATGAACCTATCAAACTAAGTTCTCATAACGGTCAGGAATTTGACGTTATTGTTAAAGGTTCACTTAAAGTTCAGGTAGGAAATCATATAGATATCCTAAACGAAGGAGATTCTATTTTCTATAACAGTATTATTCCACATGGTATGATTGCAGTGAGCGAAGGCGGATGTGAATTTCACGCTGTTGTTTTAAATCCTCAGGACGGAACTGTTAGCGAAGAGTACCCTGAAACTCCATATGTTGCTCAAAAAACTGCAACAAAAGAAGCAAGCAAAGAAACAGTGGCAGACAAATTTATCACATCATCTTATGATGAAAATGGTGTATTTAACGGAATTACATTTAAAAATGAAGATAAATTCAACTTTGCATTTGACTGCGTTGATGCTATTGCCAAAAAAAATCCTGACAAACTTGCAATGATGTGGGTTGCAAATGACAAAACAGACAGACGCTTTACATTTAGCGATATGAAAAAATATTCTGCAAAAACTGCAAACTACTTTGAATCACTTGGAATCAAAAAAGGCGATACAGTAATGCTTGTACTTAAAAGACATTACCAGTTCTGGTTCTCAATGCTTGCACTTCACAAAATCGGTGCTATTGCTATCCCTGCTACAAATCAGCTTGTAGAACACGATTTTGAATACAGATACAAAGCAGCAAAAGTAAAAGCAATTGTATGTACAGCAGATGGCGATGTATCTTGCGAAGCAGAAAAAGCAGCAAAAGCATTCCCAGAAATGATTAAAATATTAGTTGGCGGTAAAAAAGACGGCTGGAATGATTTTAACGTTGAAATGGAACGTTTTAGCACACACTATGACAGAACTGAAAATACACCTTGCGGAAACGACCCTATGCTTATGCTATTTACATCAGGTACAACAGGTTATCCACGTATTGCAACACATTCTTACAAATATGCACTTGGCCACTACCCTACTGCAAAACATTGGCACAATGTAAATCCTGACGGACTTCACTTTACAATTTCAGATACAGGCTGGGGTAAGGCTCTTTGGGGTAAACTTTACGGACAATGGCTCTGCGAAGCAGCACAGTTCACATACGACTTTGACAGATTCCATTCAGAAGATATCCTTCCTATGTTTGCAAAATATAACATCACAACATTTTGTGCTCCGCCTACAATGTACAGATTTTTCATCAAAGAAGATTTATCAAAATACGACTTATCTTCTATTGAATATGCAACAACGGCAGGTGAAGCTTTAAACCCTGAAGTATTCAATCAGTTCAAAAAAGCAACAGGTCTTACAATTATGGAAGGCTTTGGTCAGACAGAAACAACACTTTCTATCGCAAACTTTGTAGGCTCTACACCAAAAATCGGTTCAATGGGCAGACCAAGTCCTTTATATGATGTTGTTGTTTTAGACCCAGATGGAAATGAATGTAAAACAGGTGATACCGGTGAAATCTGTATCCGTGTCAAAGACAATATTCCATGCGGATTGTTTATCGGCTACTATTTAGATGAAGAAAAAACAAACGAAGTATGGCACGACGGTTACTATCATACAGGCGACCAGGCTACAATGGACGAAGATGGTTACCTTTGGTATGTTGGTCGTATCGATGACGTTATCAAATCATCAGGCTACAGAATCGGACCTTTTGAAATCGAAAGCGTTATCATGGAGCTTCCATACGTTTTAGAATGTGCAATCACTCCTGTTCCTGATGAAGTGCGCGGTCAGATTGTTAAAGCAACTATCGTTCTTGTAAAAGGTACAGAAGGCACAGATGATCTTAAAAAAGAAATTCAGGAATATGTAAAAACACATACTGCACCTTACAAATATCCAAGAATTGTTGAATTTGTTGATGAACTTCCAAAAACAATCAGCGGTAAAGTAAGACGTGTTGAAATCCGTAAAAATGATATGGAAAAATTAAATAAATAAAATCAATTTTGCATATAAACGAGGTGTTTTGAGTGAAAAAAACATATGTAACTTCAATGCCAAACCATATCGGCGCATTTTTAAAAGCAAGCCAATGCTTTTCATCTCTTGGAATAAACATTACACGCGTAAGTTACAATAAAGCTGTTGATTCACACACCCTGTTTATTGATGCAGAAGGTACAGAGGAACAGTTAAAAAAGGCAGATACTAAGCTTGAAAAAATTGGTTATCTTCATAATAACACCAATAAATCAAGCATTGTATTGATAGAGTTTCATCTTAAAGATGTTCCCGGAAGTGTAACAAATGTATTAACACTTATAAATGAATTTAATTTCAATATCTCATACATAAGTTCACAAGAAAACGGAACAGATTATCAATATTTTAAAATGGGATTATACGTTGATGATTATGGTAAGATATCCGAGTTTTTAAAAGAAGCTGAAAAACTTTGCAAAGTTCGTGTAATTAACTATAACAGTTCCGAAAAAGTTTATGATAACAGTATTTTTTATAATACCTACGTTTTAGGCCTATCACAAACAATGGGACTTTCAAAAGATGTAAGCAATAAACTTTTGGTTCACATAAATCTTGCAATGCAAATGCTTGATGAACAAGGATTATCACCATATCGTACATTTGACAGCATCAGCAAATTTGCAGAACTATTAGGAAGTTCAAAAGGAAAAAACTTTAATCCCAGAATCAGTACTCATAAAATAACAGACAATACAGAAATAACACTTATCGAGCCACCTTGTGGAAGTAATACTCTCATCATAAAAAGTTTAAACAAAGTATTATTTGTAGATAGCGGTTATGCGTGCTATAACGATGAGATGCTTAAAGTTTTTAGAAGGATTATTCCTGATTTTGACACTATCGAAAAGACTATCCTTGTTACTCACGCTGATGTAGATCATTGTGGTTTATTACCATTATTTGATAAGATAATTACAAGCGTAAAAACTGCATCTTGCCTCAAAAAAGAATATGAAGGAAAAGACGGATACAGAGAATCAAACCCACTTCACAAACCATATATAAATATTTGTAAAATTCTCACATCATACAAGGCAGTTAACCCCGACAAAATAACACCGATGTGGAATAATACAGAAAAACTTACTGAACCTCTTACACAAATCGGATTTTTCGATTTTGGAGAATTGCATTTTGAAGTTTACGAAGGTAAGGGAGGTCATCTTCCAGGAGAAATTGTGCTTATTGATTACTTAAATCATATTGCAATTACTGGCGATATTTACATAAATACACATGGTCTTACTGCTCAACAAGCACAGTACAATCAGTATGCACCAATACTTATGACATCTGTTGATACAGATCCAAAACTATGTTTGGAAGAAAGAGGCGCAATTATGCAAAGACTTGGTGTTGGCAAATGGCAAATATTTGGTGCACACGGGTTTAAAAAAGATTATTCCGTTAATTTATAGTCATATTTTTTAAAATCATATAAATATAAAAATCGTGCCTTATAAAAGACACGATTTTTTATTTTGAAAAGTTTGTTTCAATTATATAATCAATAAGTGTTTTAAGTGCTTTTGAAATCCACTTATTTTTATGATAAATAAGTTGTTTCCATATTTCTATATTTATATCACACACATCAAGATAGCATAGTTTTCCTGATTCTACAAGTTCTTTTGTTACAAAATCGGGAAGAAATGATAATGCATCACTATCGGCTACAATAGATGTAATCATATCCGTCCTTCCAATTTCAAGAATCGGCGTAATTTCCAATGACTTTTTTGCAAGTTCCTTATCAAAAACTCTTCTGTAGCCTTGTCCGTACTCTGTTAATATAAAAGGTTCGTTTATAATATCATTAATAGATAAATTTTTAACTTTACTAAATTTTGAATTTGAACTTGCTACAAAATGCATCGAAATTGGTTCTTCTTTTGCTATAACATAATCTTTATGATACGAATGACTATCAAGCGTTATAATAACGTCGGCTTCGTTATGGTCAAGCATATCAAACATTACAGATGTATCAGCAGTAGTAAATTTTATGGAAATATCAGGATAAATTTTATGAAAATCAATATAGTTTTTAGTAATTAAAGCATCACACAAAGAGTCCGGAGTAACAAGATGAATGTGCCCCGTGCATTCTTTTTCATCAAGATTTTCTTTAAATTCTTCTGTTAAAGTGCGAATTTGATGCGCATATGATACAAGTTCATGCCCCCTCTTTGTGAGTGTAATTGTATGATTTATTCTTTCAAACAAAAGACAACCAAGTTCATCTTCAATCTGTTTTATTTGAAAAGAAATTGTTGATTGTGAATACCCAAGTTGCTCAGCGGCTTTAGTAAAACTTCCAAGTTCCGCAACATGAATAAATGTGATTAAGTTTCTTAATTCCATTATAATCCTCCAGCATCTATTTTTTCGATAATAAACATTAAAACTATTCGTTTGACTAATCTTACTTGGTATTATATACTAAGTTATAGAAAAAAGCAAGACTTGGAGGAAATAAAAAATGACAAATGCACAACTTTACACTATTATCGCTCTTTGCATTTATGCAATAGCAATGGCACTTATCGGATGCATTAGTTACGGTAAGTCGAAAACACTTGACGGATTTTTAATTGGCGGCAGAAATATAGGCGCTTGGGTTACTGCCTTTGCATATGGTACTACATATTTTTCTGCTGTTGTTTTCGTTGGATATGCCGGTCAACACGGATGGAACATCGGTCTTGGAAGTATTTGGATTGGTATTGGTAATGCAGTTTTAGGGTGCTTACTTTCTTGGATTCTATTTGCAAACAGAACAAGAAAAATGACCAAAAAACTAAATGCAAGAACTATGCCTGATTATTTTGAAAAACGTTATGATTCAAAAGGTATGAAAATACTTGCTGCTATTATTATATTTGTTTTCCTTGTTCCTTACTCTGCTGCTGTTTATAAAGGACTTGGTTCTCTATTTAGTGCAGTATTCCCTGGTGTTGAAACATGGGTATGGATGCTTATTATTGCTTGTCTTACAGCGGTTTATCTTGTTGCAGGCGGATACATTGCAACAGCATACACCGACCTTATTCAAGGTATTGTTATGATTGTTGGTGTTGTTTGCCTTATCTGTGCTGTTTTAGGACACAAATCAGTTGGCGGACTAAACGGACTTATTGAAAATCTTAGAAACTTTAAATCAGTTGCCGGCGATCCCAACCCTACAACAGGCGCACAACTTACTAATATTTTTGGTGGTTCTTCATTTAAATTCCTATGCTTTAACATAATGCTTACAAGTTTTGGTACTTGGGGACTTCCACAGATGATTGGTAAATTCTATGCGGTAAAAGATACAGCGGCAATTAAGAGAGGTACAATCATTTCAACTATTTTCTGTGTAATTATCGGATGCGGTGCATACCTTATTGGAAGTACATCAAGACTTATTTTAGGAGGCGTACTTCCAAAAGGAGGCGTTGACTCAGTTATTCCTGCAGTACTTATGGAAGTTTTAGGTAACGGTACACTTGGAATTATACTTTTAGCAGTGATTATGATTCTTCTTCTTTCAGCATCAATGTCTACTCTTGAAGCAGTTGTTTTAACATCAGCATCAGCAGTTGCAGTTGACCTTATCCCTGCTGTAAGAAAAAAAGAAACAAAACCTGAAAATCAAATGATGCTTACAAGAATTCTTTGTCTTGTATTTGTTGCTTGTTCGTTTATTTTTGCAACACAGAACATTCCGATTATAGTAAGCCTTATGTCATTCTCTTGGGGAATTGTTTCTGGTTGCTTTATTGGACCTTACATCTGGGGACTTTTCTCAAAGAAAATTACAAAAATCGGTGCTTACTCAGGTATTATTTCAGGGCTTTTGGTTGTAGGTATTTCTACACTTATAATTACATTAAATGCAGATTTTTCAACAGCAGCAAAAATGTCTCCTGAAATGGGCGTTGCAGCAATGGCGGTTTCTTTTGTTATTGTTCCGCTTGTAAGTGCATTTACAAAAAATAAAGATACAAAAAGAGTTGACGAAATCTTTACTTGTTACAACGAAGAATAAAACTTAAGGGACAGAATTTTTAAGTTCTGTCCCCTTTTTTATATTCTACATTTTACTATCATTTCAGTTATATTCGTTAATACGAATTCATTGTTTTGATTATAAACTTCTATTTCAAGTTCTACTATTCCGTTTTTTTCATTTCGCTTTGTAAGTTTTGTAACTTTACACTTTCCGGTTAATACATCATCTACAAAAACAGGTTTTAACCACTCAATTTTTGTAGATTTTCCTGCTAAAATCTCATCCCCTGCTAAATCTATTTCAAGATACTTTGCCCAAACTGCCATAAATGACATAACACCTGGCGCAATAAGTTTTCCAAAATGAGTGTTCTTTGCATATTCTTCGTCTGTATGAAGCGGGATGTTGTCATACTTTTTTGCAAAGTCTATCATTTCTTCTTTCTCTATTTTTGCCGGTTTAAGTTCTATACTTAAGCCTACTTCAAAATCATCAAAGTACATTTTTCACATCTCCTTGTTTTATTATTATACCCCAAAACTATAAATAAAACAAGAAAAATGCAAAAAAAGAAATGACCCTGATTGACTCTCTTGCCACAACCAGGGTCATTTCTGTTCACTTTTGATATCTAACATCTTTTGTTATCCTCTCTTTCTTTGTCTACCTTTTGTCATCAACTATTACTACACTCAAAACATTCAATTTCATACCTTTTTCTCTAATGAGAACCTCTTAATGTTTTTGCACTTTTTCGTTTCCAAAAGGCGAATTTTTTTAATTTACTTTATACAAAGGATTTAGTTAAACATATTTTTTTAAAATCTATTTACAACGTTTATACACCGTCGTGTTTTTTTAATTCTTTTATTCTTTTTTACTCTCTTTTATTCTTAACTTTTTAACTATCCTTTTCCTGTTTAAATTTTTCCTTTGTATTAAGTTTCTCTTAATTTCTCATTGGACTGTACCTTCCTTTCTTCATCTTTAGTGTAGCATATATTCTATGGTTTTTTCAATTGACATTTTATTTAAATTTTTATTTAGTTTTTTGTTCAAAAAAGAGATTTTTTTTAAAATAATAAAATTTTTATTTACAAATGATATTTTTCTGTGATAAAATAAATTTATGGGGTTTAAAAAAGTGTGCATATTCTTTATGCACACTTTTATTTTTTAGTATTTAATTGGTTTTATTCTGCTAATTTCTTTATCGTTCAAACTTACTTTTGCATTAGCAGTTAATTCTTTAATTACTGTTTCAAAGTTTTCTTCTTCTAAAAGTTGTTTTGCATTGTCAAGATTATCTTCAACACGTTTAATGATGTGGAAACCATAATCTGATTCAACAATTTCACTTATCTGTCCAACTTCAAGTTTGTATGCTGCATCTTCAAATGGTGCTACCATTTCGCCTTTTTTGAAGAAGTAACCATCAGGATTTGACTGAAGACCAGGATCTTCTGAAAGTTCATTCATAACAGCATCGTAGTCTTGTTCACCACTATTGATTTTATCAAGTGTTTCTTGTACGACTACTTTTAATTCTGCTTTTGCTTCATCTGACAAAGGTTCGCCTGTTTCAGGATTTGTAGTATTAAACAGAATGTGTTTTGCTGTAATATAACCTTTTTCTGTTATATACGCTGTAGCTTCTTCATCAGTTATTTGTAGTCTGTCATCTGTTTCTGTAAGTTTCTGTGTAACTTTGTCTGCAATCAGTTCAAGTTCATTAACTCTTTTTAGTGTATCTTCAGTTGCACCGAATTTTTTAAGTTGTTCTTTAAAAGTTTTTTCTCCCATTGCTTTTCTTTCGTTAGCAATCTGAGTATCAATTTGTGCTTTTTCTTCTTCTGTTAAAGCAATTCCGAAATCTTTTGCTTTTGCATTTAAAACACATAGAGAAACAATATATTCACGTGTAGATTCTCTTAGAACATCAATACCTTTTTTACCATTTGCATCTTTTGTATCCCAGAATGCATTATAATCTGTTGCACCTGAACTCTGTAGTACATCCTGCTCCATCACATGCATAAAGTATGCATATACGTCATCTGTAATTTCAATACCGTTTATTGTGCCGACTGAAATAGGATTCTTTTTAATTGAACATCCTGCAAAACACATAACAACCATACATACTGAAAGTACCAATGTTAAAATTCTTTTGTAATTTTTCAAAATAACCATTCCTTTCCATTGTACATGATTTATAATTATATATCACTTTTGTCCTCTTGTGATGATTTTAAAAGACTTTGTAATATAATTTTAATATTATTGAGCACATCGTCGTTATATTTATAACTTAAATACGATTTTTCGCCCGACGAAAACATAATTTTTCTTGATTTATCTGCTAATATATCTACTATCGCTTTTGTGCTGACATTTTTATTAAAAGTAAATATAATAAGGCCGTCTTTTTGTGTAAGTTTTGAAATATCAAGTTTTATACAGAGCGATTTTATATATGCAATTTTTATAAGATTGTCTACACTCGTGCCATATTCACCAAATCTGTCGATGAGTTCATCGGAAATATTTAGTGCATCTTCTTCATCACAAATATCTGCAATTTTTTTGTACATTTCAATCCTTACATTTTCATCCATAATGTACTTTTCAGGAATATAAGCATCAAAATTAAGTTCTATTGTTGTTTCAAAAATTGTAGATACTGTTTCGCCTTTAAGTTCTTTTACTGCACGTTCAAGCAGCATACAGTACATATCGTACCCTACAAGATTCATATTCCCGTGTTGCTGTTTTCCAAGAAGGTTTCCTGCACCTCGAATTTCAAGGTCTCGCATTGCTATTTTAAAGCCAGAACCAAACTCTGTAAACTCTTTTATTGCCTGAAGTCTTTTTTGTGCAACAGAATCTAAAACTTTACTTTTTTCATATGTCATATATGCATATGCTAAACGATTTGACCTTCCTACCCTTCCACGAAGTTGGTAAAGCTGAGAAAGTCCGAGTTTATCGGCATCTTCAATAATGATTGTATTTACATTTGAAACATCAAGCCCTGTTTCAATAATAGTTGTACAGACCAATATGTCAATATCGCCGTTTAAAAAGTCAATCATTATGCCTTCAAGCATATTTTCGGTCATTTTTCCGTGTGCATACGCTATACGCGCATCTGGAAACATATTTCGTATCTGCGCCGTTTTAACTTCAATATTTTCTACTCTGTTAAAAAGATAATATACCTGACCGCCTCGTGCAAGTTCTCTGTCGATGGCAGTTTTTATTACTGATTCGTTTCTTTCAAGTATAAATGTCTGGATTGGATATCTGTTTTCAGGAGGCTCAGAAAGCACACTCAAATCTCTAATTCCCACAAGCGCCATATTAAGCGTTCTTGGAATTGGTGTTGCGCTAAGAGTTAATACATTTACATTGTTTTTAAGTTTTTTTATTGCTTCTTTATGACCTACTCCAAAACGTTGTTCTTCGTCAATTATAAGAAGTCCAAGGTCTTTAAATGCAACATCTTTACTTAATATTCTGTGTGTTCCGATTACAACATCCAAAGAACCGTTTTTAAGTCCGACTACTGTTTTTTCCTGTTGTTTTTTTGTACGAAATCTTGACATCATTTCAACATTTATACAGTACTCGCTCATTCTTTCTTTAAATGTGTTATAGTGCTGCTGTGCAAGTATTGTTGTAGGGACAAGATATGCCACTTGTTTTCCTTCCATTACAGTTTTAAATGCAGCACGTATTGCAACTTCAGTCTTTCCGTAGCCAACATCACCGCAAAGCAGTCTGTCCATAATCTTGCCTTTTTCCATATCAGCTTTGACTTCATTTATACTTTTTAACTGGTCGAAAGTTTCCTCATATTTAAAGTCGTCTTCAAACTGCTTTTGCCAAGGTGTATCAGGGGGATAAACATACCCTTTTAAACTGTTTCTTTCGGCATAGAGTTTAATTAAGTCTTCGGCAAGTTCCATTACGCTTTCTTTTACTTTTTGCGTAGTTTTATGCCATTCTACTCCGCCAAGTTTATTAAGTTTTACGTTTTTTGCTTCTGCACCAACATACTTGTGAATAAAATCAAGCTGATTTGTAGGAACATATAAATAATCGCCGTTTTTATATTTTATCTGAATATAATCTTTTGTTATGCCATCTACCACAAGTTGCTTAATTCCAATATACTGCCCTATTCCATGTGTTCTGTGAACAACATAATCTCCTATGTGAAGTTCATCAAAACTTTTTATCGCATTTTTTGAATTCGTTCTGTGGCGCTTCTTTTTTACGCTTGAAGGTGCAAATGACTTATCACTTAAAACAACTGTTTTAATTGTAGGATATTCAAAACTTTTTGACAAAGACCCTACCGACATAATAATCTGACCTTCGTTTGGAATTTTATCCAGACTTTCTGTTACTTGTGCATCAATATCTTCATTTTCAAGTGATGTTTTAATTGAATCAAGTTTTGACTTTGAAGAAATGAGAAGTATTACACGATATCCGTTTTGCTTCCAGTAGTTTAAATCATCATATAAAAATTCAGTTTTTCCGCTGTATGAAGGAAGTGTTTTTGCACTTATATTTACAACTTCTTTTATTTTCGCATCGCCACCGGCATACATAACAGCACTTAAATATACAGACGGTTTACTTAAATAATTATCGAGATTATTCAAAAAATAACTTTTTTTGCTTTTTGGGAAAAGTCCTTTATCCAAAAGGTTTGTTATTATTTCGTTTTGTTCTTTATCGTAAAATTTTATATTTTCACTTACTTTTGAATACTCATCAACAAAAACTATATAGTCATCATCTAAATAATCAAAAAGTGTAGGAAGTGCTTCATATACAAACGGAAGATACTTATCCATCGATGGAAAATATCCGTTTTCTGTAAGTTTTTGAATATCAGAGTAAAAATTTTCGTTCTTTAGTTTTTGTATTTTTTCAATTATCGGATTTACGTCATCGTAAATCATTTCACGAACAGGAATTATTAGTACCTCTTTAGCATTTTCAATAGAAATCTGTGTCATTAAATCAAACTCTCTTACAGAATCGACCTCATCGCCGAAAAATTCTATTCTCATAGGGTTTTTATGACACGGCGTAAAAATATCAAGTATTGAGCCTCTTATTGAAAACTGCCCCATTGCCTCGATTTGCGATACTCTTTTGTATCCCATTTCAACAAGTTTTTTTGATAAATCTGTAAGGTCAAATTCATCTGAAACTTTTATGCCAAATCGGTATTTTTCAAACATCTCTTTTGGAAGTGTATACTGCATAAGAGATGACGCAGTTGCGACTATCGCTGAAGCATCTTTTAAAGATGCAAGCGTTTTAATTCTTTCACATTCTATATCTTTTGTAGAAATTTCGACATCATAAAAGACGTATTCTTTTTGTTTAAAAAGCAATACGTTATTATTAAAAAGTTGCTCTAAATCTTCTTTTATAACATTTGTTTCCGATATATCACCGGTAATTACAAGTGCCTTTTTGCCAAGTTTTTTTGCAACCGAATATATAAGATGATTTTTTTGTGCTCCCGTAACACCTGAAACAAGAACTGGTGTTCTTTTTTCTTTTACAATATTTTCTATTGCACAAAGTTCGGGATAAATGTTTGAAATTTCAAGTAATGCGTTCATTATTTCTCCTGTTTATGCACCAAAAGTATTAAACTTATTCATTGCCCACTGCGGTCCGTTTTTAATTATTCCTTCTGCAATTTCATGTGCAACTTTGAGCATTGGAAGTATTTTCTCCAAATCCTGATCGGTAAATCTTCCAAGAACGTAATCTGCTAAATCATAATTTGGATTGTCCGGACTTCCGACACCCATTTTAACTCTTACAAATTTATCACTTACAAGCTGATAAATAATTGATTTAATACCATTATGACCGCCGTCGCTTCCCTTTTCTCTTATTCTTATTCTGCCCGTAGTAAGACTTACATCATCGTGGAAAATAATTATATTTTCAGGCGGAATTTTGTAAAAGTCTGCGATGTCTCTTATGCTTTCGCCACTGTTATTCATATAAGTTAAAGGCTTTGCTAAAATCACTTTTTCGCCTGCAATAAATCCATCGCCAAAAACTGCCTTAAATTTATTTTTTTTAAGTTCAATATTAAATTTACCGCTAATAAAATCTATTGCATCAAAGCCTATATTATGTCTTGTTCTGTCATATTTTTTATCAGGATTTCCAAGACCTGCAATTAAATACATTCTTTTCACCTCTTTTTGTATTTATTTTGTTTTAAAACAGCCCAAAAGCCGATGTGAAAATTCACACCGGCTACTTAGTTTAATAAAATTTGTATGTAATCAGTTAAATAGAGGACTTACTGATACTTCTTTGTAAATTCTTTCAATTGCTTCACCAAAGATTGGTGCAACAGAAAGAAGTTTGATTTTGTCAATCTGTTTTTCAACCGGCTGACTAATTGTATCAAGCATAACAAGTTCTTCTATGCAAGAATTCTGAATTCTTTCAATAGCAGGGCCTGAAAGAACACCATGTGTACAGCAAGCAAAAACTCTTTTTGCGCCTCTGTCAAGAAGTGCCTGTGCACCATTAACAATTGTTCCTGCTGTGTCAATCATATCGTCTACTAAGATAACCTGTTTACCTTTAATATCTCCAATGATGTTCATAACTTCACTAACGTTTGCTTTAGGACGTCTTTTGTCAATAATAGCAATCGGAACATCAAGTTTATTTGCAAAGTTTCTTGCTCTTGTAACGCTTCCAAGGTCTGGAGATACAACAACTACTTCGTCAAGTACATTTTCAAAAGCAGTTTTGAAATATTTTGCAAGTACAGGAACACCTAAAAGATGGTCAACCGGCACATTGAAAAATCCCTGAATCTGTGCAGCGTGAAGGTCCATTGTAAGAACTCTGTCAGCACCTGCTGTTGCAATAAGATCAGCAACAAGTTTTGCAGAGATTGGATCTCTTGCTTTTGATTTTCTATCTTGTCTTGCATAACCAAAATATGGAATAACTGCTGTTATTCTACCTGCTGAAGCACGTTTAAATGCATCAATCATAATAAGAAGTTCCATTAGATTATCATTTACAGGATTTGATGTTGACTGAATAACAAATACATCAGAACCCCTTACTGTTTCGTTAATATTAACAAAAACTTCTCCATCTGAAAAAGATCCTACCTGAGAATCCCCTACATTTGTGCCAAGATAATCGGCAATTTTTTTTGCAAGTTCACAACTTGCATTCGCAGCAAAAATTTTAATGTTTTTACCGTGTGCTATCATTTGTTTATCCTCCTAAGTTATATTACATACAAATTGCCATCGCAATTTTAAAGTACTAAATTATTTGCGTTTCCAGTCTTTTTTTACTGTTTGTCTGCATCTTGCAATTGCAAGTGAATCTTCATCTACATCATCTGTAATTGTAGAACCTGCAGCAATAAATGCTCCTTTTTTAACAGTAACAGGTGCAACAAGGTTTGTGTTACAACCAATAAACGCATTATCTTCAATAACTGTACGGAATTTATTTTTTCCGTCGTAGTTAACTGTAATTGTTCCGCAACCAAAGTTGATGTTTTTACCAACATCGCTATCGCCAATATATGTTAAATGAGAAACTTTTGTTCCGTCATCAATTACCGAGTTTTTAATTTCTACAAAATCTCCGATTTTAACGTGATTTCTGATATCTGCTTTTGGTCTGATATATGCAAACGGACCTACTGTTGTATCATCTCCAATTGAAGCATCCATCGCAACCGAGTTTTTAAATACTGTATTATTTCCAATTTTTGTATTTTCAATTGTTGAAAAAGGACCAATCTGACAATTTTCGCCTATAACGGTATTTCCTTGTAAAATAACACCAGGAAGTAAAATTGTTCCTTTTCCTATTTCTACTTCTTCATCAATATATGTGTTTGATACATCGACAATCTTTACGCCGTTATCAATATGTTTTTTAATAATTTCTTCATTTTTTGACTTTTGAAAATTAGAAAAATCCATTTTTATTCTCCTTATTTACTCAAAATTATGTATAATAAAACATACATGTATATTATATGATTTTTTACTCACTTTTTCAAGTGATTTTTGCATATATTATAAATTTAAACATATTTAACATATTTTTTGCTGTTTTTTTATGCACTTTGTTGATTTGTTCACAAAAAGAATAAAGGCATATCTGTATGATTGCCTTTATTTAATAAAAATATAATTATTTATAAAACTCAAAATACCAATCTGCAAAATTTTTAAGTCCTTCTTCTATTGTAGTTGAAGGTTTAAAATCAAAATCGGATATAAGTTCTGAAACATCAGCGTATGTTTGATAAACATCGCCCGGCTGCATTGGAAGATATTCTTTGTTTGCCTTTTGTCCAATACATTTTTCAAGCGTTTCTATAAAATACATAAGTTTTTCAGGTTTGTTATTACCAATATTATAAACTTTATATTGTACGCCGTTTTCGTCTTTTGCAGGCGGATTTGAAAGCATATTTTCAATGCCTTTTACGATATCGTCAACATAAGTAAAATCGCGGTACATGTCGCCGTTGTTAAATATTTTTATAGTTTCGCCCTTCATAATTTTGTTTGTAAATCCAAAGTAAGCCATATCAGGTCTTCCGTATGGGCCGTAAACTGTAAAGAATCTAAGTCCTGTCGAAGAAATTTTATAAAGATGACTATAAGTAAATGCCATAAGTTCATTTGTTTTTTTGGTTGCCGCATATAAACTTATTGGATGGTCAACATTGTCATCTGTTGAAAATGGTGTTTTTTTCTGATTTCCGTATACAGATGAACTTGATGCATATAAAAGATGCTCTACCGGATAATGACGGCAACATTCAAGTATATTATAAAATCCAATAACATTTGAACTTATATAAGCATCGGGATTATCTATGCTGTATCTTACACCTGCCTGTGCTGCAAGGTTTACAACAATCTGAGGTTTGTAGTCAACAAACACTTTTTCAACTTTTTCTTTATCTGCAAGATCCCCTTTTATAAAAGTAAATTTTTCATATTTTTCAAGTATTTCAAGACGGGCATATTTTAAACGGGTATCATAGTAATCATTTATATTATCATAGCCTACTACGCTTGCACCAAGTTCTAATAGTCTTTTAGATAGATGAAACCCAATAAAACCTGCTGCTCCTGTAATAAGATATTTTTTAGTTGCATCAAACGGCTTATAATCTTTTCTCATTTTTATACCTCCGATATTTATATATACAAATTATACATTTTTATTTAAGCAAAGTCAATATTTACTATTGAAATTAAAATTAAATTGTAGTATAATATATGCGATAAGTTGAAAGTGAAAACTAACAGCAAATCAAACTATTACTACTGATTTTAAAAAGATTATTCTTTGAGAAAAAAGGACTTACAATACTTAGTATTTTTACGTCCTTTTTTAAGGACGTTTTTTATTTTACGGAGGAACTTATGGAAGAATTAAATAGGGTTGCACTTATTGGAATTATGATTGAAAACAAAGAAAGTGTGGGTAAAATAAATGATATCTTGCACACTTATGCAAATTATATAATCGGAAGAATGGGCATTCCGTATCAAAAACGAAACATTTCCATAATAAGTGTAGCAATTGATGCACCAAATGATATAATAAATACTATTTCAGGAAAACTTGGTGCATTAGATGGTGTAAGTTCAAAAACGATTTATTCTAAATATTCAGATTAAGGAGATTTATGAAAAGTTTAATTGATAAACTTGAAAGAGAAAATACTCTTTCAAAAGAAGAATGGATAACGTTATTAGAAAGCAAAATTGACACCGAATATTTATTTGAAAGAGCAAGAAAAGTTCAAAGCGAAAATTACGGTAATGATGTTTATATAAGAGGTCTTATTGAAATATCTAACTATTGCAAAAACGACTGTTTATACTGTGGTATAAGATGCTCAAATAAAAACGTAAAAAGATATCGTCTTACAAAGGAAGAAATACTTTCGTGCTGCAAAAACGGTTATGAATTAGGATTTCGTACCTTTGTGCTTCAGGGTGGCGAAGACAAGTTTTATACAGACGATTTGATGTGTGATATTATTAAATCTATAAAGAAAAACCATCCTGACTGTGCAATTACTCTTTCAATCGGTGAAAAAACAAAAGAAACATATCAAAAATATAAAAACGCAGGCGCAGACAGATATCTGCTCCGCCATGAAACTGCTGATAAAAAACACTACCAAAGCCTGCATCCTGAAAAAATGTCTTTTGAAAACAGACAAAAATGCCTTTTTGATTTAAAAGAAGTCGGATTTCAGGTTGGATGCGGATTTATGGTAGGCTCGCCATATCAAACAAGCGAAACACTTGCAAAAGATATGCTTTTTATTAAAAAGTTAAATCCGCATATGGTTGGGATTGGTCCTTTTATTTCACAAAAGGATTCGCCATTTAAAGATATGAAAAACGGTAGTGCAGATAAAACACTTATTTTTGTTGCACTGCTTCGCCTTATGCTTCCAAATGCACTGCTCCCTGCTACAACAGCGCTTGGAACACTTTTGGAAGACGGCAGAGAAAAAGGAATATTGGCAGGGGCAAATGTTGTTATGCCAAACCTTTCTCCAAAATTTGCAAAAGAAAACTATACACTTTATGACAACAAACTGTCAACCGGATGCGAAGAAGCATCGCACCTTTTAGAACTAAAAAAAAGAATTGAAAAAATTGGTTATAAAATAGTTATATCGCGTGGAGACTACAAAGAAAGAAGGAAATAAAAATGTATGATGTAAAATCAAGCAAAGCAGAAGAATTTATAAACCATGAGGAAATTTTAGAAACATTAAAATACGCCGATGAGCACAAACGTGATGAAAAACTTATAAGTGAAATAATAGAAAAAGCAAAACTAAAAAAAGGTCTTTCTCACAAAGAGGCATCTGTACTTTTAGTGTGCGAACTTGAAGATAAAAACGAAGAAATTTACACTTTAGCGCGCGAAATCAAGCAAGAATTTTACGGCAACAGAATTGTTATGTTTGCCCCTCTTTATCTTTCAAACTACTGCGTAAACGGATGCGTATACTGTCCGTATCATTTAAAAAACAAAAATATAAGACGTAAAAAACTTACTCAGGAAGAAGTTAAAAATGAAGTTATTGCTCTTCAGGATATGGGACACAAACGCCTTGCAATTGAAGCAGGCGAAGACCCTGTCAACAATCCTATTGAGTATATCATAGATTGCATAAAAACTATTTATTCTGTAAAACACAAAAACGGTGCTATAAGACGTGTAAATGTTAATATTGCTGCAACTACTGTTGAAAACTACAGAAAACTTAAAGAAGCAGGAATCGGAACATATATTCTGTTTCAGGAAACATACCACAAAGAAAGCTATGAAACACTCCATCCTACAGGTCCAAAACATAATTATGCATATCATACAGAAGCAATGGACAGAGCGATGGATGGCGGAATTGATGACGTTGGTCTTGGAGTTTTATTTGGTCTTGAACTTTACAAATATGAATTTGCAGGACTACTTATGCACGCAGAACATTTAGAAGCCAAATACGGCGTAGGTCCTCATACAATAAGTGTTCCAAGAATACGCCCTGCAGACGACATTGACCCTGATACTTTTGACAACTCTATTGATGACGATACTTTTGCAAAAATCATTGCTTGTATAAGAGTTGCAGTTCCATATACAGGAATGATAGTTTCTACAAGAGAAAGTCAAAAATGCCGTGAAAAAGTATTAAAACTTGGCGTTTCGCAAATAAGCGGCGGTTCAAAAACAAGCGTTGGTGGATATGTTGAGCCCGAAAAAGAAGAAGAAAACTCTGCCCAGTTTGACACAGTTGACAACAGAACACTTGACGAAGTTGTAAACTGGCTTATGAAGGAAGGTTACATTCCAAGTTTCTGTACTGCGTGCTACCGTGAAGGCAGAACGGGCGACAGATTTATGACACTTCTTAAAAACGGACAGATTTCAAACTGTTGTCATCCAAACGCACTTATGACACTTAAAGAATACTTAGAAGACTATGCATCGGAAGATACTAAAAAAATCGGAAGCGAACTTATTGAAAAAGAGCTTCTAAACATTCCAAACGAAAAAGTAAGAGAAATCGCGATAGATAACATTAAAAACATTCACGAAGGAAAACGTGATTTCAGATTTTAGGAGAAAATTATGAGTTTAAATGATGCACCTAAATCCGAAAGAATTCACATTGGTTTTTTCGGAAAAACAAATGCAGGAAAATCGAGTGTGATAAATAAGGTAACGTCGCAGAATTTGTCGATTGTATCAGATATTAAAGGCACTACAACCGACCCTGTTTTAAAAAGTATGGAACTTCTTCCTATTGGTCCTGTTGTTATAATTGACACCCCCGGACTTGACGATAAAACTGACCTTGGGAAAATGCGAATAGAAAAGACAAATGAAATACTTAGAAAAACAGACATCGCCGTTATTGTAATTGATGCAAATGATAATGATGAAAATACGATAAATCTTATAAAAGAGAGAAATATTCCATATATTATCTGCTACAACAAATGCGATATTAAGTTAAGAGAAAATCTTAATGATAACGAAATATGTGTCAGCGCCAAAACAGGCGAAAATATTGAAAAATTGAAAGAACTTATTGCAAGTAAAGCCGGAAACAATAAAAGTAACAAAAAAATTGTATCGGATATTTTAAACGAAGGCGACATTGCACTTTTAGTTATCCCGATTGACGAAAGTGCACCAAAAGGAAGACTTATTCTACCTCAACAGCAAACTATACGAGATTTGCTTGACGGTGGAAATATGTGCATTTGTGTTAAAGACACAGAACTTGAACAGGCAATTAAAGCTTTTAAAGATAAAGTTAAAATTGTAATAACAGACAGTCAGGCGTTTAAAAAGGTTGCGAAAATTGTTCCGGATGACATTCTTCTTACATCTTTTTCGATTCTATTTATGCGATACAAAGGCGAGCTTGATGGTGCTGTAAAAAGTGTAAAAAAACTTGATACACTTTCTGATGGCGATGTTGTTCTTATAAGCGAAGGATGTTCGCATCACAGACAATGTAACGATATTGGAACAGTTAAGATGCCAAATTGGATTAAGGAATATACAAAAAAAGACATTAAATTTGAGTTTACAAGTGGCGGAGAGTTCCCTTTAGATTTATCGAAATACTCACTTGTTGTTCACTGTGGCGGATGTATGCTTAATGAAACTGAAATGAAAAACAGAATAAATATTGCAAATGATCAAAATGTTCCAATTACAAATTACGGCATCACCATTGCACATATAAATGGAATACTTGAAAGAAGTATTAAACCATTTATATAAAGGTGTTACTTTTGAAAAAGTAACCAAACCCATACTTTTTTTAAAAAAAGTATGCCAAAAAACTTACATTAAGCAAAACATACGTTTTGCTTGAAATAAAACAAAAAGACGCTCATAAGAGCGTCTTTTATTTTGCATATTCAACAAGTTCATCTATTAAATTTATATCCGAAAAATCACCATCTGCATCGCAAAGGTCTATAAGCAGTTTTTCCATATCAGTTGGGTTTTCTTTATTTTTCATTATTTTCTTTAATGTTTTAATCGCTGTTTTATGTACAAGCGAAAGTTCGCTTGTTATCATTTTTCCCGGGAAATTAAACACTTTTATTTTTCCGTCAATATCAAATTTAAAGTTCTTTTTTATTACCATATCGTCATAGTAATCTCTGACATCTATTGGTGTTAAACCTGTTGTAAATACAATTATTTTTTTATCTTTTAGTTTTTCTATATTCTTTGTTATAAGTGTTACTCCGGCGATTATCTCCGCATAAAGTCCACCGCCGTAAATAATTGTATCGTATTTTAATAAATCGTCTGCTTTTACATCTTTTGCGTCAAAAATATCGCAATTTAGTCTTTCGCAAATCCAATTAGCGTACTGCTTAGTTGAACCATATTTTGATTTATAAATTACTACTGTACTCATTTTTTCTCCTTTTTAATTTCACATTATAATAGTTCCAATTAAATATATTACAAAAAGATGCAACGGATAATAAACATAAAACAGATATTTCAATTTTTTGCTTCCGCGCTCTCCGTTATAAAGCATCAGTATTGGAATGGCTAAAAGAGACATTACTTGTGTTTTTTTAACTGACAACACAATCCAGTCCGACATTTTTGTATATGCCAAAAGAAGCAGAAGACCAATTGAAAAATACAATATTTTTTGTTTTTTATCTTTACCAAAATATACAAATAACGGAAGTAATATTCCAAAAATTCCGTAATCTATGCGAAAATCTGTATCACTTAAAATATTCGGCAAAAATTCAGATATAAATATAACAATAAAAAATACGCATATTGCAATAAAAATACTATTTACATCTTTGTTTTTTATTGCTCTATCAACTGCATATGCAAGTAAAACCGATAGCGAAAACGTTACAAAAATGCTCATATAAAGCGACTGATCGCTTATATAATACACAATCTGACAAAACAGAGCAAACACCAAAAGTGTGATTAGATATTTTGTTCGGTTTTTAGTGTGCTTTATTCCCTCGCCTATAAAATACGCAAATATTGGAAATGCAAGTCTTCCAATCATTCTAAGTATTATTACACCCGGAAAAAGCATAACGCCAATATGGTCAATTGTCATAAATATCAGCGCTAAAATTTTTAATTTGTTTGACGTAAGTACGCCGTTAGTAAGCATATTCATAATATTTAAAAATCTCTACCTTTGTATTAGTTAGAAAGTGTAAGAAGTGCGACAGATTCCACATGTGTCGGACGACTGAAAAGAAGGCAAAATTTCCGTTAATTTTTCACGTGTTTTATCTGCAAAGGAAGGCAAATTCATAAACTCTTTCGCCCTTCCGTTCTTCCTCTCAGGCTTGTGTTTATCGCTGTCAACCGAGTTTGTAAATCCAGTCTTATATATGAACGTCAACATATGTGGGTCTGGGTTTCCTTCATCGTCATATCCGCCAACAATAACTTTATCGACAATACTCTCAAACATCGCTCTGTCAAATTCATCAATGCTTTGTTTTTCCTGTATTACTTTTCTAAAGGTATTAAGTCTTGTGCGTATAGCCTTGCTTCGCTCGTTAGAGTGTAAGAACTGATATTTCTCTTCGTTATACTTTTCAAGTTTCGCCATAACATCAGATAACTTCTTTTCGTAAGTT
>SVJH01000003.1 GCA_015069095.1 Oscillospiraceae bacterium
AGAAAAAGTCGGCAAAAAAAGCGAATTTATAGACGGGCTTCGTGTTACTGACCAGGAAACTGTTGACCTTGTTCAAATGGTGCTTTCAGGAAAAATTAACAAAGGTCTTGTTAATTTAATACAGAGCATTGGCGGAAAGGCAATTGGTCTTTGCGGTGCTGACGGTCATATGATTAAAGCCGAAAAACTTGACGATGTTCACGGATTTGTTGGAAATATTACAGAAATAAATCCACAGCCGATTTTAGATGTTCTTGAAAAAGGTTATATTCCAGTTATTTCAACTGTCGGTTGCGATGATGAAGGAAATATCTACAACATAAATGCAGATACTGCTGCATCAAAAATTGCAGGAATACTTAAAGCAGAAAGTTTTATTTCTATGACTGACATAAGAGGACTACTTCGCGATAAAGACGATGAAGAATCACTCATCGGCGTTGTCAATGTAAGTGAAGCTCCGCAACTTGTAAGAGAAGGTATTATTTCTGGCGGTATGATTCCTAAGATTGAATGTTGCATTGAAGCAATAAGACAAGGGGTTAACAAAGTGTTTATTATTGACGGTCGTGTTCCCCACTCTATTTTAATTGAAGTTTTAACCGACGAAGGTATTGGTACAATGTTTATTTGAGGTGAAAAAATTGACAGTTAAAGAACTTGATAATACATATGTAGCCCACACATACGGACGTGTTGATTTATGCATTGAAAAAGGATGCGGTGCAACTCTTTATTCCGACGACAACAAAAAGTACATAGATTTTGGAAGCGGTATTGCAGTTAATACATTTGGTGCGTGCGATAAAGTATGGATAGATACAGTTACAAGTCAACTTTCAAAAATTCAGCACACATCTAACTACTACTACACTAAGCCGTGTGCATACCTTGCAAAGATGCTTTGCGAAAAAACAGGTATGAAAAAGGTGTTCTTTTCAAATTCAGGTGCTGAATCTAACGAATGTGCAATAAAATGCGCAAGAAAATACGGCACAGATAAAAATGAAAACAAAAACGTTATTATTACACTTAAAAACAGTTTTCACGGAAGAACAATTACTACTCTTTCTGCTACGGGACAAGATAGTTTTCACACTAATTTTACTCCGTTTACAGAAGGTTTTATCCACGTTGAAGCGAACAACATAGACGAACTTAAAAGCACTTTAAACGAAAATGTATGTGCTATTATGATTGAAATCGTTCAGGGCGAAGGCGGAGTTAACGTACTTAATAAAGATTATCTTGACGAAATAGAAAAAATTACTACAGAAAATGATATTTTACTTATTGTTGACGAAGTACAGACAGGTAACGGGAGATGTGGGAGTTTATATGCTTATATGCAATTTGGCTTAACTCCTGATATAGTAAGCACTGCAAAAGGGCTTGCAGGCGGACTTCCAATTGGGGCTACAATGTTTAACGAAAAAACTAAAGATGTACTTATAAAAGGTACACACGGCTCTACTTTTGGCGGAAATCCTATTTCATGCGCTGGTGCAATAAGTATAATTGAAAGACTTGATAAAAAATTCTTAAACGAAGTTAAAGAAAAAAGCGAATATATTAAGAATAAAGTTTCATCATTTAAAGGTGTTAAATCAATTTCAGGACTTGGTCTTATGATTGGTATTGAAACAGAAAAAGAAGCATCAGACATTTTACAAGAATGTTTAAATAACGGACTTTTGGTTTTGACAGCAAAAACAAAAGTAAGGCTACTTCCTCCTCTTAACATCACTTACGATGAAATAGATGAAGGATTAAAGATTCTTAAAGGAGTGATTGAAGGATGAATCATTTACTAAAACTCTCAGACTTAACAAGTGAAGAAATTCTTGAAATACTAAACAGTGCTGATCAACTTAAATACGAAAAGAAAAACGGCATTGAACACTATCATTTAAAAGGAAAAACTCTTGGAATGATTTTTGAAAAATCATCTACAAGAACACGTGTATCTTTTGAAGTTGGTATGTACGAACTTGGCGGAAATGCCCTATTTTTAAGTTCAAACGACCTTCAGATTGGAAGAGGCGAACCTGTAGAAGATACTGCAAGAGTTCTTTCAAGATATCTTGATGGTATTATGATTAGAACATTTGCTCAAAAAGAGGTTGAAGACCTTGCAAAATATGGTTCTATTCCAATTATAAATGGCCTTACAGACTATTGCCATCCATGTCAGGTACTTGCTGATCTTATGACAATAAGAGAATTTAAATCAAGTCTTCAAGGTCTTAAACTTTGCTACATTGGCGATGGCAACAACATGGCAAACTCACTTATTGTTGGATGCATAAAAATGGGTATGAAGGTTGCAATAGGATGTCCTAAAGGTTATGAGCCGGATGCAGAAATTATGAAATGGGCAAGTGAAAACGGCGAATTTTTATGCACAGAAGATGTACTTGAAGCCGCAAAAGATGCCGATGTTGTTTACACAGACGTTTGGGCATCTATGGGTCAGGAAGCTGAAGCAAACGAAAGAAAGAAAATATTTAAAAACTATCAGGTTAATGATGCTCTTATGGCAGTTACAAACAAAGATTCACTTGTTATGCATTGCCTTCCTGCTCACAGAGAAGAAGAAATTACTGCAAAAGTTTTTGAACAGCACGCAAACGAAATTTTTGAAGAAGCAGAAAACAGACTTCACGCTCAAAAAGCTGTACTTGTTAAACTTCTTGGAGATAAGTAAAATGCATTTGTGGGCATCTCCCACACCCACTTACTTTTTCTGAAGAAAAAGTAAGCAAAAAGACTTACATAAAGCAAAACATACGTTTTGCTTGAAATTAAAAACAAAATCCGGATGAAATTCATCCGGATTTTTTATTTTACTATTTGTGAGATTATATTATAATCATTTGTAAGAATTGTATCAATTCCCATATCAAGAAACTTTTTAGTTTCTTCTTTGTCGTCCGACCAGAAAACGTTACATCTAATTCCGTTTTCGTGCGCTTTATCAATCATTTCTTGATTAAAATAAGGCTTGAAAAGTTGAATTTTTTTGCAATCGTATTTTATTGCTCTTTCAACCATTTCCCACGGTGCATTTCCTGCTCCGCAACAACGGCATATATCAGGCGCTACTTCTTTTGCCAGTCTTAAAAAATTATCGTTGCCTGACATAAAATAAACGTATTTTCGTGCATCATATTTATCTATAAGTGCAACTATTTTTTCTAAAAGTCCTCTGTCATATTCGCAGTTATTATCTACTGTTTTTACATGAATATTCATTATACAGTGGCAGGCAAGTTTTTTAAGTATATCCTCAAACTTAAGTATTTTTAGTCCCTTGAATTTTTCACCAAATTTAATTCCGAAATCAAGTTTTGTAAGTTCTTCAAATGTATGTTCGAAAACCTTGCCAGTACCGTTGGATACACGATCTAAAGAGGCATCGTGAATTGATACTATTTCATTATCTTTTGTATACCAAAGGTCAAATTCAATTTCATCTGCACCCATTGCAACAGCACTACCAAATGCAGGCATACTGTTTTCGGGAGCGACACTGTTAAAGCCACGATGAGCACAAACTCTTGGATATGGCATTTTTTCATCTGGCAAACATATTGCACTTCCTGAAGGTCTGTATTTCCACGGACGACGTCCTTTTTCGATATATTCATAATGTGCAGAAGGTGGATTTCCAAATCCTGCAGGTTTATAGTATTTTTTATTTACATCAATTTCAATACATTCCATACCGACTCTGCTTTTCATATTTAAAAGCACGTCCCCATTTGGTGCAACAACCATACTTGCACCACCTATTTCAGAGTTTTCTCCCATAGACACTGATGAGCGAAGTACATATGTATTTGTGTTATATGCCAAAAATCTTGTTATAATTTCAAGAGCGCTGTGAGTATCACTTCTTTGATGCGAACATCCGATTATAACATCGAAATTCTGTCTTGCCATATTGGCAAAATTTTCGTAAAAATAAAAATCGTAACAAGTTAAAAATCCAAATTTTATGCCTTCAATCTCAACTGAATACGGAGTTGTAAATTCAAAGGAATAATCTGTATCAAGTTCCGGGTATGAAACTTCGCCGTTTGTCGGATGTTCCTTATAATAAACACCCTTTACCTCACCTTTTCTGTCAAATGCATATGTTGCATTTGCATACCCTTTTTCTGTTTTATGTCGGGCGTTTACAAAAACTATTGAATTACATCTTTTGGCTGTTTCAGACACTTTATCAAGAAGCAACTTATTGTATTTTTGTACACTTTTTTCTCTTTGCTCATATGTTTTTGCAAGGCATGGAATATCTGCCATTTCAGGCAAAACAATAATATCCATTGTATCGTCGCATTTATCTAAAAGATTTAATTCATATTCAAAATATTCATCCGATTTTTCATAATCAACTGAATACGGTGGTTGCATAATACAAACTTTCATAATTTTTCTCCTATCCATTGCAAAAACGTATGTTTTTGCATATGTAAGTTTTTGTGCAACTTTTTTCAAAAGTTGCGATTTTGCTTCTTTTTAAAAAGAAGGTAAAAATTATTTTATTATATCATACACTTTTCTTATGTTATCGATTATATACTTTGGCTTTGTATCGCTTTCCTCAGCATCTTTTATGGTACCTTCGCCACTAAGCACAAGAATTGTATCAACACCTGCATTAACACCGCTTGCGATATCTGTATACACCCTATCGCCTATAACAACAGTTTCTTCCTTGTTAAAACCGCATTTTTCCATAGAGAGATAAACCATTTCGGGATGCGGTTTTCCGATAAAGCGAGGATTACGTTTTGTAGCATTATAAAGCATAGATGCAACACTTCCGCAATCAGGAACAGAACCGTACCATGTAGGACAAACCCAGTCGGGATTTGTTGCGATATAATCAACACCTCGATTTAACAAAATACACGCATCTTCAAGTTTCTGGAAAGTAAGTTCTGTATCAAAACCCATAACCAAACAATCAATGTCATCTTCTAATTTTTCTGTAATGTTAAGTCCGTTTTCTTTAAGTTGTTCTTTAAAAGACTTAGTACCGAATGCATAAAGTTTTTTATAATTCTTTTCTTTTAAATAAATTACTGTTGCGTTAACTGATGTAACAAAATCATCGCTTGTGGCAACAATTCCCATACCTGCAAGTTTTTCTATGTATTTATCAACACTTTTAGACGAATTGTTTGTCATAAAAATGTATCGTCCGCCTTTTTCTTTAACTTTATTTAAAAAGTCAATTGTACCATCAAAAAGATCGTTATCAAGATAGATTGTTCCATCCATATCAAGTAAGAACAATTTTTTATTTTTTAAGTTTTCCATAATCACTACTCCTTTTTGGTAATTATACCAAATTCCAACTCATATTGCAACAAAAAAGACTGCAAAAGCAGCCTTTTTATTTCTTACATAAATATTGTTATAAGACCATAAATCCAAAGAACTAAAAGGATAATTGGAAGTATATATTTTGCATAAAATTTAAGTTTATAAGGAAGGCGAGCACCTTTTCCTGCATTTGCTTCCTCAATAAAGTTATCCCAACCCCAGCCAAATTTTTTCATTGTACAGAAAAGTACATATACAATTGAGCCAAGTGGAAGTATATTATTTGAAATAATAAAATCTTCAAGGTCAAGTATAACTTTGTCTTTTCCAAGCCAACTAAGGTCAACTATAGGTGCTAAAACGTTAAATCCAAGCGCACAAGGAAGTGAAAGAACAATTACAAGGAATGTGTTTATAAGGCACGCTTTTTTTCTTGACCATCCCCAAAGGTCCATACCAAATGAAATGATGTTTTCAAATACTGCTGTTACTGTACTCATAGCAGCAAATATCATAAATACAAAGAAAAGTGTACCCCAAATTCTTCCGCCAGGCATTGCATTAAACAGGTTTGGAAGTGTTGTAAATATAAGTCCTGGTCCCTGCCCCGGTTCAAGATTAAACGCAAAGCATGAAGGGATAATGATAAGCCCTGCTACAAAAGCAACAAATGTATCAAGCGCCGCAATTGAGATTGTTTCTCCAAAAAGTCGTCTTTCTTTTGGAATGTAACTTCCAAATATTGCCATTGAGCCCATACCGATTGAAAGTGTAAAGAATGCCTGACCAAGTGCTGCAAATAATACTTCGCCTATTCCTGCTTCCATCATACGATTAAAATCAGGAACAAGATAGTATTTAAGACCTTCTGATGCACCAGGAAGTGTTATTGCTCTTACAGCAAGAACTGCGATAATTGCAAGAAGTGCAAGCATCATTACTTTGTTTACTTTTTCAACACCGTTTTTTAAACCTTTTGAACAGATAAAAAATCCTAAAACAACAGCAAGTATCATAAATCCTACAACCGGGTAAGGATTACCGGTAAATGCGTTAAACTCATTTATTACCTGTTCTTGATTTAACCCTACAAAATCGCCTTTTGCCATTTTTATAAAATAAGCAAACATCCAGCCTGTGATTGTTGTATAAAACATCATAAGAAGGTAATTTCCAATAGCGCCAACGTATCCCCATAAGTGCCATTTTGTACCTTTTGGCTGAAGTTCTTTAAAAGAACCTGCTATACTTTTTCTGCTTGCTCTGCCAACAGAAAATTCCATTGTCATAATTGGAAGTCCAAAAACAATGAGGAACAACAAATAAATAAGTATAAATGCCGCGCCGCCATACTGACCTACAATATACGGGAAACGCCATACATTACCAAGCCCTATTGCGCATCCGGCAGAGATTAAGATAAAACCTAATCTTGATCCAAAACTTTCTCTTTCGTTTTGCATAACATAAAATCCTTTCTTATATAACTAACTTACTCGATTATAACACAACATGTTAATTTTTTCAAGGATTTTATTATTTATACTTTAATAGAAAAGCATAGGATCGCAATATCGACCATTTATTTTTATTTCATAATGAAGATGTGGTCCGGTTGACATTCCTGTGCTTCCTACTTGACCAACAACATCTTTTCGATTTACCAAATCGCCTTTATTAACATTTATACTTTTAAGATGTGCATATAAAACAGAAATATTATTCTCGCCTGTTATAACAACAAAGTTTCCTTTTTCGCTATCGTATCCTGCATCTTCAACAATACCGCTTATTACGCTTATTACATTACTACCTTCATCTGCAACAATATCAATACCATTGTGTTCTTTTATTTCATTAGTTATAGGATGCGTACGATTTCCGAATTTATTTGTTACCTTTTCACTTTCTGTCGGCCATAGAATATGTGGAGTTAAAAACACATTGGGATTATCTTCGCCGACAATACAAATAATATTATATTTTTTGCCCAATTGATCTGTTCTGTTAAGCATCAAATTTACAAATTCATACGGAATAAATGTTACTCCGTCTTTTAACACCGGTGCATATTTTGATATGTGTCTAATTGAAAGATGAGCCTTATCATCTGGAAGTGTACCTTCGGGATTTAATACTATTTGAGGTATACCAATTTCAAATCCGTAATTAGATATAAATAACCTTTCGCTTTCACCACCATTTTCATAATCAGGTAGCAAAATAGTTTCTGCAATACACAGTTTTATTTTTCCGTTATCCCAGTTTATGTAACTGTTTTCATTATCCATAATACCCAAACTTTCAAAAAGTTCTCTAAGTGGCAAATAGACTGTACCATTTTCCACAAACGGTTTATTCTCAAAATCTATTTGCTTACCATTTGACATAAAACTTATTTTTTGTGTGTCCGTACTTTCTAATCCATCAATACCTGCTATAACAAACGTAGCAAATGATATTATCATAATCAAAGACAAACACATAAAAACTGATACTATTTTTGATATTTTTCCGTGTTTTCTACGAATTTTTTCAAATCTGAGTTGTATGTTTTTCGCCTGAGAACTCATATTAGTTGAATATAAATCTTTAATCATTTTTTATACGCCTCTTTTCATTTTCAATTAAATCTAAAATTGTGTTCATATAAAATGTTTTTTCGTCATCACTAAGTTTTTTAACAACTGCCATATCACAAGAAACCTCGAGCGACTGACTAATATTTGAAAGCATTAAATATACAAATGGATTAAACCAATGAATTGCACTTACAAAAATAAATAACCATTTTATTAAAAGCGCTTTTTGCTTATAATGAGTAAGTTCGTGCATAAATATCATTTTTTCGGTTTTATTTTCTATATTGCCATGTGGCGAATAAACGATGGGAAATATGCATCCAACAAGACATGGAGAAAATACACTTTTGCTTATTTTTAAACGTATATTCCTTTTTATATGCAAAAGTTTTTTTACTTCATCAAACACTAAAGATTGAGCGTTTTCGCTATTTTTACGTTTATCCAAAACAAAACGTACATAACTTATAACAATTATCATCAAAAAAATGCAAATTCCAAATAGCCATACATTCAATAATAGTTTCGCTACGTTTATTCTTGTATCGTTAATGATGGGAAAACTTACATCTTCAAACGAATTATCTTCTGCAAAAAAGTCCTTAATATTATCGTCAATAAATTTTGTATCAGTTTGCGATAAATTATATTTTGGAGTGATTTTTTTTGCATCATCTTTAGGAATCATTTTCCAAAACGGAATACACATACTTATCGCAATTAAAATCCACATTATAACCTGTATTTTTGCAGGAAAGTTTTTTACAAAAACAGGTTTTAAAACAAGCATTAAAATAATTAAAAAAGTCCCTAAAAAAGATAATAACAAAACCGTTTTAAATATTTGAAGCATACTATTTCTCCGAATTTTCGTTTATAAATTTTCTAAGCCTATCTATTTCGTCATTTGATATTTCTTTATTCTCATAAAGTGATGCTATCATGTTACCTATAGAACCGTTATATAACTTAGATAAAAAGGACTTTGTTTCATCGATATTGTAATCATTTTCTTTTAAAACCGCGTAATATAAATATGATTTTCCTTTTACATTATATGAAACTACATTTTTTTCACACAATCTTACAAGCATTGTGCCAACTGTATTCCTTGCCCATTTTCCTCCAAGTTTCGCAAGAATTTCTCCGAGCGAAAGTGGCCCATTTTCGCTCCAGAGAATTTTCATAATTTCATATTCTGATTCTGTAATTACTTGTTTTGCCATTTTAATGCCTCCTTAAGACTACAATTGTGGTCATTGTTATTATATACCTACATTTGTAGTCTTGTCAAGTATTTTTACAAAAAAAATAACCGCTACTTTATGAAAGTAACGGTTATTATGATTAAAGTTTTTAGTTGTCTATTGAATTGTCTGTTGCTAATTCATAGATTTTTTCTATTTCTGCAGACGGTTTTTCGTCAATTAAAGAAACAACTACTGATGCAATAAATCCAACTATAAATCCAGGAAGGATTTCGTAAATTCCTGTTGACGATAAGAACATAAGCCAGCAAATATCTACTATAGCACCTGCAACAATACCTGCAATTGCGCCCTTATAAGTAAATCTTTTCCAGAAAAGTGAAAGAAGAATTACCGGACCAAAGGCTGCACCAAAAAGACCCCATGCATTTTCTACCATATCCATTATAGCAGATGCAGCATCGCCTTTGCTACTCGCAATAAAGTATGCAATTACAGCAACGATTAAAACAACAATTCTTCCAACCCAAAGAAGTTCTTTTTCAGATGCATTCTTTTTAATTAAAGGTTTGTAAATATCACTTGTAAATGAAGAAGATGCAACTAAAAGCTGAGAATCTGCTGTTGACATCGATGCTGCTATAATTGCCGCAAGTAAAATTCCTGCAATAAATTTAGGGAACAATGTTCTTGTAAGTATAATAAATATCTGTTCCTGATCAGCAATTTTTCCAACTAAAAGTTCTTTTGCAAACGATGTGCCATCAGATAGAATAAATATTCTGCCAAAATATGCAATAAGGATTGTTGCCACAAGAGAAATTACTACCCAAACAATAGCAACAGTTGCACTTTTTTTAACCATCGAAGGTTTTTCAATTGACATAAATCTTACAATAATATGTGGCATACCAAAATATCCAAGTCCCCACGCAAGACCTGAAACAATATCTTGCCAACTGGCATTAAAGAAGCTTGTTACAAACTTGTATTCTACTGTTTTTCCGCCTTCAGTAGCCATTGTTAAAGTTTCGTTTAATAGTTCTGGTTTTAAATTACCAACTGACACAAGAACAATTGGAACTGCCATAAGAGCTATAAGCATAAGTAATCCCTGGAAAAAGTCTGTCCAGCATACTGCTTTAAACCCACCTAGGAAGGTATAAACCAAAATAATAAGTGCAAATATAATCATTGCGACCGATGGATCAAGCGATGGGAATATTGCAGTAAACACTTTTGTGCCCGCACTGAATGCAGATGCAACATAAATTGTAAAACTGATTAAAAATACAACTGCACAAATAATTTTAAGTGCACTGCTTTTTGCCATAAATCTGTTTGTTAAGTACTGTGGCACTGTAATTGCATCACCTGATGCACTTGAAAATTTTCTAAGTCTTTTTGCAACTAAAATCCAGTTAAGTGCTGTACCTATTGCAAGACCTATACCAATCCATGCCTTACCAAATCCAAATGCTATAATAGAACCCGGAAGGCCCATTAAAAGCCAGGCACTCATATCTGACGCCTGAGCACTCATTGCAGTAACCCAAGGTCCCATATTTCTTCCACCGAGGAAGTAATCTTTTTCTCCGTTGCCCTTTGAATGTACAAAAAACCAGATGCCAATTCCAAGCATCAAGGCAAAGTAAAGGACAAATGCTATAATCTCACCCATAATAATTCTCCTTTTTTATGTAAAATTTACTAACGTATGTTATTGTATCACACTTTTTATAAAAAATCAATACAGAACGTAGTATAGACTTTATTCTGTACTGCGTTCTGTATAAAAGTTAAATTTATTTGATAGTATCAAGGTTTTAAAACAATACAATTTTATAAACGTATTTTAGCCAAAAACATAGGCATAAGTCGCATAGCGTAGTTAGTGAGTGAATACTCGCCGTTGCACAAACACCAGTCGTACATCATTGAGCGCTCAAGCAGTGCATACATCTTTACAATTTCATTTGCTGCCATATCTTTTGTAATTTCGCCTTTTGCCTGACCATTTGAAACTATTTGTTTAAGTAGTTTATAATATACTCTATTTCTATCCAGAAGATGTTTTTCGCCTTTTGTAACAAGTTGAGTTGACAAAAGGCGTGATAATAAAGATATCGAGATGCTGTCTTCTATCATTGCAAAAAGTTCCTGATTAAGTTTTATTAAAACATCGAACGAATTATCGTCATCGCCAATTGTTTCTTTAAGTTCTTCGTATTTTTCATCAAACAGGTACGAAAGAGAACCAAGCAGTGCATCTTTTCCTTCGAAATAGTGATAAAAAGAACCTTTTGACGTTTTTGATTCATATATTATTTCTTCTACTGTTGTATCGTCATAGCCTTGTTCATAAAACAGTTTCCATGCCGCATTTATAATTTTACCTTTTGTATTTTTTGAAGTTTTTTTCATTTCAAACCTCTTTTTTTATTTATAAATTTAATAAGTTTAATCCAGTCTTCTCTGCTAAAATAGTGAGATCCGCCTCTTAAATGATAACCGATATTACCTTCGTGATATTCTACGCCAACACAAGGAAGACGATTTTCGCATATAAATCCTTTAAGCCCCATATCTTCGTACATTTTACTTGCCGCAACGCATGATAGCATTTCAGAATCGGGGTCTGCCCATGTATCTAAAACAGCACTTGCAACGTTTACATATCGTGGTGCTATTGATGCAAGAAGGTAATGCTGGTCAAACGGCATTTTGTCTTCATTATTCGCATACTTTTTAAAGTTATCACAAAACCAATATTCAAAAACTTTGATAATTTTTTCAACGCTCTCTCCTACTTTACCTCTCGAAATTGCCGCACCGCAGCATCCGGAGTTGTTTGAGTGAACAAATTTAAATCTTTCATCTAAAGCACCTGTTAAAAGTGCAGTTTTCCCAAGACGGGAATGACCGCAAACTATTGCGCAATTCTTATCTAAATTATCCTGAGTGCAGGCCCAGTCCATAACGCGCATTGCCGTCCATGCCCACATTGCAATTTTACCCGGATTTGAGCCCTCACGTTTTTTGTTTTTATAAAACACGCCTGCAAGACCGTTTGTAAAATTGTTATCGTCGCTTGTTATATCTTTATAGCAGAAAGAAAGTACAGCAAAGCCGTTGTCGATAATTTCTTCAACTCCCATATATAAGTCAGGAATCTGGTCTCTGAAATTTATATGTACAAAAAACGGATGTTTTCCTTCTCCGGTTGGAATTGACGCCATAAACGGAAATGTAAACGTTTCTTCCCCTATTTTTACAGTTGCTTTTATTTCATTTAATACTGCTTTTGATGCACAAAAGTTTTTTCTGATATTTTCTTTCACTTCAAAACTTATCTCATCAGGTTTTTCGGGTAAATATCCGTAAACTTCTTTTTGAAGAATATTTATCATTTCGTCTCTCGTTTTTAAAGGCGGTAAGTTTTTTTCTGCAAGAATTTTACTTAGCATAGTTTTCTCCTTAAATATTTTGAACTATTGCAAAATTCCCGCTATTAAAGCGGGAATAATACTATTAGTCTATTTTATAATCAAGTTTAAACTGTTCGCCACAACCGTATTTTTCGTAAACGTAGTCTATGTCTTTGTCTCCACGACCTGATAGGCAACCTAAAATTGAGCCTGTTTTATGCTCTTTAGCATATCTTAGAGCAAATGCAACAGCATGAGCACTTTCAATTGCAGGAATAATACCTTCGTATCTTGAAAGAAGGAAAAATGCTTCCATTGCTTCTTCGTCAGATACAGTTTCATAATGAATTCTTCCGCAATCTCTAAGGTAAGCGTGTTCAGGACCTACACCCGGATAGTCAAGTCCACTTGCGATAGAATATACAGGAAGCGGCTCTCCCTTATCATCCTGAAGAACATAACTTTGATATCCGTGGATAATACCTTTTGTACCGTATGCCATTGTTGCTGCGTGGTCGCCAACATTTGCTCCTCTTCCAAGAGGTTCAACGCCGTATATTTCAACAGGATCAGCCAAAAACGGAGTAAACATACCAAGCGAGTTTGAACCGCCACCAACACAAGCAGTAACTGCATCAGGCATAATACCTGTCATTTCAATATACTGGTCTCTTGCTTCATAGCCGATTACAGACTGAAAATCTCTTACAACTTTTGGGAACGGATGCGGGCCTGCAGCAGTACCTATACAGTAAATTGCATCTTTATATTCGTTAAGATATGCTTCAAATGCAGCATCACACGCTTCTTTAAGTGTTTTTAAACCTTTTGAAACAGGAATAACATTAGCACCAAGCATTTTCATTCTTATAACGTTCGGATGTTGTTTTACAATATCAACTTCGCCCATATATACGTCGCATTCCATACCAAAATATGCCGCTGCAGTTGCTATTGCAACGCCATGCTGACCTGCACCTGTTTCAGCAATAATTTTCTTTTTGCCAAGATATTTTGCAAGCAGACCTTCCCCCATACAGTGATTTAATTTGTGCGCGCCTGTATGGTTTAAATCTTCTCTTTTTAAATAAATCTGACAATTGCCAAATATTTTTGAAAGTCTTTCACAATGGTAAACCGGTGTAGGTCTTCCCTGAAATTCTTTTCTTATTCTTCTAAGTTCGTTTATAAACTTTGCTGAATGGCAGATTGATTCATATGCTCCGTCAATTTCTTTAAATGCTTCGATAAGTTCTGACGCCTGATAAGATCCGCCATATTCTCCAAAATAACCTTCGTTGTTTGGAAATTCTTTTAAATAATTATCAAAATCTCTATATTTATTCATTTTTAAACTCCTTTAAAACTATATAGCGATATTTTAACACAAAAATATCAAAAAGTCTATATTTTATTCAAATAACATATTGTACTGAATTGTTTTATATTCTTCTAAAAGTTTTTTATCAACTACATTGGTATCAATTTTATTTCCGTTTTGGTCATACGCAAATCCATATTGATAAACTGTGTATTTTTTGTAGAATTCATCAAAGAATTTGTATTGCCAGGGAACATCACCAATACCGGCAAGTTTTAACGTATTAAGTCCAAGATACTGAGGACCAACAATACTTTCGATATTTACAGATGAAATATCATAATTTGCCCATATTACATAAGGTGTTTCAAAAACATTTGGATTGTCTTTTAGTGTTGTGTTTTTCATAAAACCAAGTTTTGTGTAAACACTGCTATCATCTCCTAAAAACGGAAGATGGTCGCCATACATTACGATAATAACTTTTTCATCTTTGTTTTCAAAATATTTTGTCAAATATTCAAAAGATTTATCTGCATCATATACACCTTGTGTTGTAATCTTTAGTTCTCTTAATTCATCATCATTTAATGTTGGTGCTTTAAGCGTTATATCATAATTGTTATAACGTTCTTTTTTATAATCTCCGTGATTTTGCATACTTATTGCATATATAAAAGCAGGACTTTTCTTTTCTTCAAATTTTTTTATAATCTCATCTGCCATATACATATCGGAAATATAACTACCTTTTATCACAGGCTTTTCGAAATCGACATCACCTAAAATTTCATCAAAACCCATCATAGGATACGCTGTTGTTCTTCCGTAGTACTCTTTATCATAAGTATGAATTGCCGTTGTTTCGTATCCGTTATCTTTAAATACTTTTGCAAGTGATGTTACAGGCTTTTTCAAAAACTGCGAATATGGATATCCGCCCTCGGGTAAAAATACAGTTGACACACTTGTTAAAAACTCAAATTCGGGAATACAAGTGTTACATCCGAATGAAGGAGTAATAAATTTACCAAAATGTCCGTTTTTGCCTTCTATATTACGAATATAACTTAAAGGATCAACTGAGTATTCTACATTTTTAAGACGCATCGGATCCCATAAACTCTCTGACTGAATTGCAATTACATTAACACCATCAAGATTTTCTAACGCGCCAAATTCTTTATTTTCCCAGTTTGACTTTATTTTATTTAAATTATCCGCACTGTAATTTTTTGGAACTTCAACATTCATATCTCCAAGACGCGGAAAAAACGAAAGTATAAGTCCGTTTTTCTTATAATCTGTTGCGGAATCTGAAACTGTTATATTACAATCGATAAGTGGAAAAACACATTTTTTTACAAATGTATTAAAACACATTAAATAAAATACAAGATAAAAAACAACAAAAGACTTTAAAAATGAAATCCCGTATTTTTTTGCGTTAAATTTTACCTTTTCATGCTTTGTTATCCATAAAAATGTGTAAATTGCTATATTTAAAGCAATAATTACACATCCCAAAACAAATGAAAAACTCCAAGGTATTCTTATAAACTCAGAAATTCTGCCAAGTTGCGAAGCAAGTGAAAAACTGCTTGGAAGAAGCGGTAAAGATGTCTGAAACATTTTGATATATGATGCAACACCAAGTACCAATAGTAATATATTTGTTATATAAACACCAACAAGCTTGTTATTAAAAAGCGATGAAACAAACATTTGCAGCGATACAACAAAACCAACTGTTATTAAAAGTTTTACTAATGAGAAAAATATATTTCCTACGTTAAAATATTTAATCTGAAGTATATTAAGTGCCATAACGAGAATAAATGCTGACATAAAATAATATGTTTTTTCATAATTTAAAGTTTTAAAATCTATCTTTTTCATATGGCACCTCCTTAAAACTATTTGTTAATTACGAAATTATATCATAATTTGCGATATATGTCAATAAATCGCAGATAATAAAAAAGAAACAGAATAGGTATTCTGTTTCTTTTATTTTTATTTAAATATTTCTTTTAAAAATCTTGCTACTCCGTCGTCATCGCACGATGCTATTACACCTGTTGCAATATTTTTAATCTCATCTTTTGCATTTTTTACTGCATAAGATTCATCTGATACTTCAAACATATTTATATCATTTACTCCGTCGCCAAAACACACAACTCTATCGCAGTTTAAAAGTTCTTTGAGTTTTAATATTGAAGCACCTTTTGTTATATTTTTAGGAAGTATTTCAAGCCACATTTTTTTAGAATACATATCTTCATAATAGATGCATTGAAAATCATTTTTAAACATATCATACATTCTTTTAAGTTTAGTTTCATCGTCTATACATGTAAAATGAAACACATCTCCGTCGCACATATTATCAATACTGCATTTTCTAAGGCGTTTATCATTTTTCCTTTCTTGCACAAAATCTTTTGTATGAGAGTTAATATACTCTATTACATAAGATATTTTTTCCTCTCCATCTATAATTGAATGAGAAAAAGGATAAACCTTATTTGAATAAAGTGTTTTTAAAATACTTTTTGCATTATCATTGTTTAAATATGAACCATACTCAATGTTTGAAGTTTTTGGGTCCATTATAAAAATTCCGTTATGGACAATTACCGGCACATTAAGGCATAAATCTTTTACAATTTTTCCCGCACTTACTATTGAGCGTGCAGTAGCATATGAAAAAATCATACCTTTTTTAATAAGAGCGTTTATTGTACTTGCACTAAAGTGGGAAAGTTCCCCCTTTGAGTTTAGAAATGTGCCATCAAGGTCTGTTATATAAAGCGTTTTTTTCATAATTCACCTACTTGATTGCTTTGGTTTTCCATTTGCCAATCTTATAGAAAACATATGACAGAACCGCTCCTAAAACCCACGTTATAAGGAGTGAAATCTGGATACATTCATTTCTTCCGTATGGTAGGTCAGGTGTTCTTGTAAGGAATGAAATTCCGTATGCAATCGGCACACGCGCCGCAACAGTTGTTAAAAGTGATATCCACATTGGTGTCATTGTATCGCCTGCTCCTCGCATAATTCCCTGAAGGCTTTGCGATATTGAAACAGCGATATATCCTGCTGCAAGAATTTTCATTAGATAGTAACTCATATCAACAAGTTCTTTTGTATCTGTAAATACACCCATAAGTTGCTTTCCAAAAATGAGAATTATAACTGTGATTACTGTTGAACACCCAATAGCAATAAGTGTACCCTGTTTTGCACCTTTTACAACTCTGTCGTAAAGTCCTGCACCAACGTTTTGTCCTGCATATGTAGTAAGTGCCATACCAAAAGATAAGTTTGGCATCATAGCAAATCCGTCAACACGCATTATTACAATATTTGCTGCTATAAAAAGTTCGCCAAAACTATTTGTAAGCGACTGAACAACTATCATAGCAGAAGAGAAAATTGCTTGTGTTAACCCCGACGGTAGTCCAAGTTTTATAATTGTTTTTACATATTTTTTTACAGGTTTTAAATATGTAAACTTTAAATCAAAAAACTCTTTCATTTTGCAAAGTTTAATAATACAAAGAATTGATGATATAAACTGCGCTATAACAGTTGCAAGTGCAACACCGCCAACACCCATATTTAAATATGCAACAAATAATATATCAAGTACAATGTTTATAACCGTTGCAACAAGAAGGTAAATAAGTGTTGAAACCGAATCTCCAAGTCCTCTTATAATACCGCTTAAAATGTTATAAAATGCAAGTCCTGCAATACCTACAAGTGATATTGTAAGATAATTTGTACACTCGTTTAATATCGAATCAGGAGTGTTTAAAAGTTTTAAGACGGGCTTTATAAATGGTGTTGCGCATATTATAAGAAATATACTCGCAATAAGTGTAACGGTAATTGAGTTTCCTATTGTAAGCGAAAGACTTTTTCTTTCTTTTGCTCCAAAATACTGCGATACCATTATTGTTGCGCCGGCACTTATACCTATAAAAAGCACAAGAAGCATATTAAGTAAAGGTCCTGCACTTCCAACAGCAGCAAGCGCATTATCGCCTATACATTTACCTACAACTATACTGTCGACTGTATTATAAAGTTGTTGAGCAATATTTCCAATAAGCATTGGAAGTGTAAATGATACAATACTTTTCCACGGAGCACCTTTTGTCATATCCGTAGGTGCAAATAAATCTTTAATCATACTATTCCTCCGTTTTAATTAAAAATAAACCTCATTTTGAGGTTTATTTTACTTTTACATATTTTACGCTGTACGGCTCAAGTCTGCTTCCCGCGCCAAAATCAAAATGCGTATTTGTAATAAGTTCTTCGCCGCATCCGGCAGAAGCATTGTAATGCGCTGTATATTCATTTTCGTCAGCGTTTATCATTACAATTATACGTTCTTCTTCAAATGAGCGCTCATATATAATTTGTCTGTTTGTCATATGAAGTATTTCAAATGAGCCATAACACAAACTTTTGTTTTCTCTATGGATTTTTACAAGTTTTGATACAAAAGAAGAAAGTTCATTTTCTACCGGATTTTCAACACACGGTCTTAATGCATCGTCGCCCTCTTCTTTTCTTCCTTCTATTCCCCACTCACTTCCATAGTAAATACAAGGAATTGACGGCATTGACATTAAAATTCCATACGCTAATTTTAAATGATTTTTATTTGTAAGATTTGATGCAATTCTTGTTACATCGTGGTTATCAACAAACGAAATAAGTTTTAAATTACGGTACTGACACCATTCTTCTTTTCCAAACCTGTTTCTTAACGAATGTCCTATTTCAAACATATTCATACTGTTAAAAGACGAATAGATACCTTTAAAACATTCATAATTTGTTGCACTGTGAAGCATATCGTTATTTACTATCTGCGAATAATCTCCATGAATCATCTCTCCCGCCAAGAAAAAGTCAGGTTTTTTAGATGTACAAAAACCTCTAAGTTCACGCATAAAATTTCTGTTTAGCATATACGCAACATCAAGTCTAAGTCCGTCTATATCAAATTCACTTATCCATTTTTCAATTGCATCAAATAAGTATTTTTTCACTTCATAGTTATCAAGATTAAGTTTTACAAGTTCGTAGTGCCCTTCCCATCCTTCATACCAGAAACCGTCATTATACGGACTGTTTCCGTCAAAACTTATGTTAAACCAATCTTTATATATGCTGTCATATCTTTTTTCTTTCACATCACAAAATGCAAAAAAATCTCTGCCCACGTGATTAAATACACCGTCTAATATAATTTTAATACCATTTTCATGAAGTTTCTTGCAAACAAGTTTAAAATCTTCGTTCGTTCCAAGGCGTGAATCGATTTTTGTATAATCACTTGTATCATAACCGTGTTGACTGCTTTCAAATACGGGACAAAAATAGAACGCATTTATATTTAGTTTAACAAGATGAGGAATATAATCAATAACCTTCAAAATTCTACTTGTAACAATTTTATCGTTTGTTTTTGGACATCCACAAAATCCCAAAGGATATATCTGATATATAACGCTTTGCTCAAACCACATTTTTTATACCTCGTTGTTTTTTATTATTTTGCAAGTATCTTTTCTTCTTCCTCACGTTCGAGTTCTCTGTATGCAACTTTACCAACTAAAGTTTTTGGAAGACTATCGCGGTACTCGTATTCTTTTGGAAGTGCATATTTTGCAATATTTTTTTCGCAATGTGCTTTTATTGATGCTTTTATTTCTTCTGTTGGAGTAAATCCCGGTTTTAACACAATAAATGCTTTTACTTTATGCATTCTTATTTCATCTTTTACACCAATAACTGTACTGAACATAACTGCTTCGTGAGAATCGATAACATTTTCAATCTGCGATGGATATACGTTATATCCGTTAGTTACAATCATACGTTTTAATCTTTGAACAAAGTAGATAAATCCGTCTTCGTCCATATATCCCAAATCCCCTGTATGAAGGTAAGTTTTACCGTCGTCGTGCACTCTTAGTGTCTGACTTGTTTCTTTAGGATTATTGATGTATTCTTTCATAAGTGTAGGACCTGTCAAACAAATTTCACCCATTGTACCTGTTTCACATTCTTCATTTGTACTCGGAACTACTATTTTGTAGAAAGTATCAGGATAAGGAATACCAATACTACCCTCACGATAATATGTTGAAGGTGTAAGACAACTTGCAGTTACACATTCTGTTGTACCATAGCCTTCTCTCACCTGTATTTTTGCACCGCGGTCCTTTAAAAATGCATCTATTTTCCTTTTAAGTTCAATAGATAATGAATCCCCACCGCTAAACATTCCTTTAAGACAAGAAAGGTCCGCATTTTTCATATCTTCGTTACGCATAATTGCTTCAAATAAAGTTGGCACACCTGCCATATAGTTTGGACGGTACTTTTTAAAATATCCAGGAAATTCTGCTACGTTAAGCCTTGGAATAAGCACGCATCTTCCACCATACGCAAGTACAGTATGTATGCCTATGCCAAGTCCGAATCCGTGAAATATCGGCATTACAGAAAGCATTGTATCACCTTCGCAAAGGCACTCGGATGCAGCAGCAGTTTGCATTGCAAGTGCATTAAAGTTTAAATTTGTAAGAAGTATACCTTTTGCTGTACCTGTTGTGCCACCGCTAAATAAAATTACAGCAGCGTCGTCGCCATATCCTTTATGTTTGATTTGTTCTTTGTAATCATCAGCTTTTTCTAAAAAGTCAGACCACGAAATAACCCATGGGTCATCTTTTACTTTTGGCTCGTGCCCGATAAATTTATAGAAAAATCCCTTTACCATAGGAAGTGCTTCGCCTATTTTTGCAACAATAACTTTTTCTACACAAGTTTTTCCTTTTATTGCATCAAATTTATCGTAAAACTGACTTAGAGTAATTGCTATTTTACTGTTACTTTCATTTAAATAAAAAAGAATTTCATTTTCTGCAGATAACGGATGTACCATACTTGCAATTGCACCAATTCTGTTTATAGCATAAAACATAATTACAGCCTGAGGAACGTTAGGAAGACAAATTGTTACTGTATCGCCTTTTTTTATTCCCTGAGCACAAAGCGCTTTTGCACAAGTTTCAATCTGCTCTAAAAAATCATTGTAATTTACTGATTTTCCCATAAAATCGTATGCTGTATACGATTCGTATTTATCTTTTGCATTTTTAATCATCTGATACATAGAAATATCAGGATAATCAATCGTGCGCGGAACATCTCCATAAAATTTATACCATTTAGCCTCAGAATTCAAAATCGATTTCCTCCCCTAATGTTTTATCAAGTAAAATAGGATTTTCAAATAGATGTTTTACAAGTTTTAACGAACGTGCAAAATAAAATCCATCTGCTATTCTTTCGTCAAGTGTAACACCAATTCCTACTACATCACGAACTTTAACTTCGCCATTTTCATCAACAATAGGTTCTTTATGCATCTGTCCGATTGTAATAACTATTCCGTTTGTGCCAAAATTATTAAGATGATGATACACTGCATCACATTTTATACTGCCAAGATTTGAAAGAAGCACTGTACAGTAGTTTGTATCAACACTGCTAAAAGACTTTGGCATAAGACCGTGGTTGTCTAAAAATCTTAAAATTGCCATAAACATATTCATTACAAATTTAGGCAACTTTTTAACTATATTCAAAAGGTCGTCAACACTTTGACCATTATCTTTTTCTTTTTTCGCTTCAGTAATTTTTGGAGTAAGTCTGTCGCAAATTGCACAGACATTTTCATTATCTTTTGGATGATAAATCATAAGTGTTTCTTCTGCGTGGTCGATAAATTTCTTTTTAATTGTAAATCCCATTGAAATATCATTTCGCATATAATAGCGTTTGCCAGAAATGTATCTGTTAAGTAACGGACGCATTTTAATAGTTCTTGCAACTGCCGCTATCATACAGTGAAAAAGTGTAACTTTTCTTTCACCACTTGCATTTTTTTCCTTTATATATTCCAAAAGGTTTGTGATATCTATTTTTTCATTGATGTAAACTTCAGCATCTGTACGTTTAGGCATTAAATATGCCATATAAAAATGCAATCCGTCAATATCACGAACACGTTTTGCATCATATCTGTCGCCCCACTTTTTCATGGTATCCCCCTTAAAAACACAATATAGCATAATTATATCATATTTATTATATAAAAGCAAACAATTTGTCGAAAAATAAAAAAGATAATTTTGCCAAAGCAAAATCATCTATTTTATTTTATTCTTCTATTTCTTCTTCTTTTTCAATAATGCACCCTATTCTTCCGGCGTAATAATTAGAAACATCGTTTTCGGCATCGTTAAAATACCAATCTTCGCCGACTTTAAATGCCATTAAATATGTTTCGGGTTCACCTTCTTCAGAATAATATGTAGGTTCCTCGACATCATCTGTTTTAAACCATTTTGTGTATTTTATTTTTGTTCCGTCGCTCCACTTTGCATCATCCCAGCTATCGCCTAAACGAATTTTTGAGCCAAGCCAGAAAACTTTTATTCCCTCGTCGTCTGCTATATCACACACTAAATCGAACTCTTTTTTTGAGTTAATACTAACTATGTATCCGCCTTCATCTTTGGCAAGGTCATTTGCTTCCCGCCATGTTAAGTCTTCTTTATAACAACTATAAGTTGACTCTACTTTTTTAGGAGTTTCATCATCTGATTTTTCATCTTCATCATCTGGGTTTGTTTCTCCATTTTCTTCTTTGTTTTCTTCATCTTCTTTTGATTTATCATCATTTGTATCACTTTGCGACGTAGAAGTATCATCGTCAGATGAATCATCATTGTTGTTCATAAGAGAATACACAACAAGTCCTGCACATATACCTACAACCAAGCATAAAATGACAATTAAAGTTACGATTAAGCCGTTATTTTTCTTTTTTGGTTTTTTAGGTGTTATAGTTGGGGTAGCACTCGGTGCCGCAACCGGTGCTTTTACCTCAGTATTCTCAACTATTTTTTCAACTTCTTGTTCTTTTATAACTTTTTCTCCGCATCCACCGCAAAAAACAGCGTTTTCTTTAAGTGATTTTCCGCATTTTTTACAATATAACCCATTTGAACGTTCACTTTTTTTAACAACTTTACTTCCGCAGTTTTTACAAAATTTTGTTGTTTCGCTTATTTTGGCTCCGCATACATTACAATTCATAACATCCTCCGCATTTTATAACGATTCATTAAAGAACTCATAAACATTTTTTGAAATATTTGTAATATTTTCTCTTGCCTTAGCTGTATTTGTTACATTATTTGACATTATACATATTACATAATCTGCGCCCTGAGAAAACACAATCGCAACATCATTTTCTACGTTACTAAGTTCGCCGGTCTTATTTGCACAAACAGTACCTTCTGGCAAACCACGCGGAATTTTCGATGTTCGTGTTTGCTGTTTTAACAAATTAAGCATCTTTTCGTCAAAAGTCTCTGATACCAATTCTTTATGATATAATTTACTTAAAAATTTTCCGCAGTCGGAAACTGATGTATAATTCTGCTCAGGAATCGGTGTTGGTCTTGAGTTTTTCATATCCCTCTGTTGTTCTGTGTTTTTAAAGTCTAAACTACTTACATACGAATTAACTTCTTTTAAACCTTTTTTAAAAGTTTCACTATACATATCTGTATATTTGCCACCGCCAATAGCAGCAACAAGTACATTTGATGCTTCATTATCACTTATGGTAATCATTGATTTTAGACTTTCTTCTACAGCATCCTCCTGCATATTTCCTTTTTCTATCTCTTCATAGGTTTTACCCATGATAAACAGTTTTATAAGACTTGCAGAAACCATTTTTTTGTTATTTATTTCTATATAATCACCATTTGATAAATCCTCTACATAAACAGCCCATTCTCCATCATAGTTTTCTATTTCTTTTTGAATTTCTTCCTTTAATCCTTCAAGAGAATTTGTTTTATTTTCGGTCTCTTTTGGATTATCTCCATTTATATTCGCTTTTGCTGCTTCTTTTTTTGTTTCAGATTTATTTACTGTTTCAATTTCTTTTGTTTGTTTATAATTATTCTTTATACAAATATATATGGCAGTTATAGCGATACATATCACAAGCAAAAAGACAATTATTTTTATTAAGTTTTTATTCATTTTCAACGTCCTTATTCTGATTTAGTGCATCAAATACATATTCAGAAATATATGACGCCGTTTTTTGCGATGACTCGGCCTTACCATCGTTGCACAATATAGTAATAATGTACTCTGCATCATCTGAAATAATTATTGCTGTTTCATTATAAACCGAGTCTGTTACAGCATTATGATTTAAAAATGTAATATCTTGAGGTAACTTTTTACCAACACCATTACGGCTTATGCTATCTGTTATAATAAAATAATCTTTCAAGAACTCTTTATTTATAAAATCACTTGATGATGTATACATTTTAGCTAACATGAGCGTAGCATCTTGTGCACTTATATAGTTATCTTTATTTTTATTAGATTCTCCAAGGTATCTTTGGATATCAACAGAATCAAATGAATCATCGCTGCAAATGTCGTTTATATTGCCTCTGCCAAAATAATCAATCAATGAATTTGTGGCATTGTTATCGCTATACCCAAGCATTTGTTTTACTAAATATCCAAGTTCAAGTGCTTCTCCGTCCTGTTCCTGCGTAATTGTTCCTCTACCGGCATATCGGTACTTAAAATCTACCTCTGTCTCCCACGAGCAATTATCATCTTCCATATTTTTTGCAGCAGTATATAAAATTGGAATGTTTACAAGTGCCGAAGATGACATTTTACTACTTGCATTATCAGTTTGATATGTAACATCATTTTTAACATCATAAACGCATACACTTATATCTGCATTATTTGAGTCTTTTTTTATCATTGAATCAATTACTTCAATATCAATTAAATCATCTTTTACTTCAGCTTCTTTTTCATCGTCATCTAAATTTTCTTCAGTTTTTTTATCTTCTTTTTTATCTTTTTTATCGCCTTGTGATGTAGAAATATCATCGTCAGATGAATCATCATTATTATTCATAAGAGAATACACAACAACTCCTGCGCATACACCTACAACTAAACACAAAATAACAATTAAAGTTACAATTACCCCTTTGTTTTTCTTTTTTGGTTTTTTAGGTGTTATAGTTGGGGTAGCACTCGGTGCCGCAACCGGTACTTTTACCTCAGTATTTTCAACTGTTTTTTCTACCTCTTGTTCTTTTACAACTTTTTCTCCGCATCCAACGCAAAAAACAGCGTTTTCTTTAAGTGATTTTCCGCATTTTTTACAATACAACCCATTTGAACGTTGACTTTTTTGAGTTACTTTACTTCCGCAGTTTTTACAAAATTTTGTTGTTTCGCTTATTTCTGATCCGCATACATTACAATTCATAACATCCTCCAATTTATATCTCTATATTTTTTATTCTCATCATTTCTAACATTCGTTTTTTAATACCGTTGGAAATATTTTCATCCGCATTCATATCTGACCAGATGCTTTTTATTGTTTTTTTATCAGAATCATTAAATTTCAAATTTCCGGTTCTTAAAAAATCAAGAAGCGAAGAAATTGTATCTTCACTAAAATTATTAACTACATCGCCCAGTGCCTTTTGTTTTTCTTTATTTACATAGTAATATCGCATCACTACATAAGGAAGTATAAAGGTTACAATAAACAGTACAATATGCAAAATACTTGGCATATTATCAAAATAACTAAATACAGGTTTTATGTAAAACTTGTACGATAAAATCATTATTAAAAAACCTAAGCCTATCGATAGGATAAGCAATAAATATGTCATATAATTCAATTAAATCACCTACTGATTAAAATATCACTGTTTTGTATATACAAGTTCATATCTGTCATTATTTTTAAACTCTTCCCCATCAACACCCGTTGTGAGATTTTCGCCATTTTTTGTAAATGCCCAATAACTTTTTGTTTTGTTATAATCTGCAAAAATGCCGTTTACAGTTTTTACATAAAGTCCGTATGCACCTTTTTCGCCGGATACAAGATTATGCTCTAAAAGTGCTTCTCCAACTGTTTTGGCGTTTGTTTTTATTTTGAAAGTAACATTTTTATCTTCTGCTACAACTTTAACATAAAGTGTTTTTTCGCCACTACCGAATTCTTTGTCTTCTTTATATGTTGCGTCTGACCACAAATCGTTCTTATTACTTGAAGGCGCGCAAGATGAAAAAAGTGTAACTAAACAAAATATAACTAATATAAGACTAATAAATCTTTTTAATTTCATATGTAGCACCTTACTTTCCAGATGTTCTTGCAGTAACTAAAATTCTATCTACAACTTTTTCATTATCAACTACATAGATTTTATCGTGTAAATTAACTGTTGAACAACAATGTGCAGGTATAAGAAGTATTTTATCACCGATATTTACACTATTTCTAAGGTTGTGAAGTTGAAAATGCTCTTCACTGGCAACAATTGATTGTGCTTCATTATCAAGCACTATTGGCATTCCCTGGTCAACTCCGCACGTTTTTACGCCTGCATCAACAACTGTAATATTTTCATTTTTACTTACAACAGTTGTCAAAATATAAAGCGAGTTTTTAAACGGCAAATCAAGGTTTTTGTATGTTGAATCCATAAATATGTAACTTCCTGCTTGAAGTTCGTTATAAAGCCCAGTTTTTGATTTAATAGTTGATGTTCCCGTGCTTCCGCCAGAAATAATTTTTGTTTCTATTTTCTTTTCTTTTAAAAATGCAACGAGTTTTTTAATTTTTTCTTCGCTTTCTGTTGTATATTTTATTCTTTCTTCTTCACTTTCCATATGTGAAACGTGTCCTGCATACGCCTGCAAACCATCAAATTCAAGATTAGATGACTCGCCTATAAATTTTGCAAGTTCATAAATTTTATTTTCGTCAGTAAGACCACATCTTTGCATACCGATTTCATATTCAATAAGACAATGAACTATGCTGCCTGAATTTTTTGCAGCAATCTCAAGTTTTTTTGCATTTTCCAAATCATCAACACAAACTGTTAATCTGCAGTCAAGTGCTAAATCAGCAAGTCTTCTTATTTTTTTATCATCTGTAATCTGATTTGCAATCAAAATATCTTCTATTCCAGAATCTGCAAGGTCAATCGCCTCGCTAAGTTTTGCGCAAGTCATACCTTTTGCACCATTTTGTATTTGCAAATGCGCAATAGCTGCACACTTATGTGATTTATAATGCGGACGAAGGCAAAGTGATGAATCTTTTAAGATTTTGTCCATTTCATTTATATTGTTTTTAAATATTTTTTCATCTAAAATAAGCGCAGGAGTTTCGATATTTTTTATATTCATAAACTTACCACCCTTTTTACAATTTAACGCGTATATTATACCACTTTTAAAATGAAATATCAACTGTTAAATATAAAGATAAAACAAAAAAACGATACCGATATATGCCGGTATCGTTTTATTAAATCATTAGTCAAGTATAATTGTAACTGTATTGTCATTTCCCTTGCGGCAAATTGCATTAACTGTTTTTGTTTTTCCACCTTTTGACGCTGTTATTTCGTAGTCGCCATAAAAACCTCTTAAACTATACTGTCCGTCTGAATTTGTTTTGCCATTTTCACGCGTCCAGAATTTATTATAGAATAGGTCTATAAACTGCTCACCACTTGGTTTTATATTCCAATTTTCATCGTATACAGGCGAAATTTTCTGCCAGTGTGTGCCATCGTAGCATCCCCACATATATATTCCTTCTACTAATTCATGACTAAACATTGTAATAAGAATATCACGGGTAAAACTTGCATTTAGTTCTTCATCTTTAATGTTCACATCAAATTCTGTGATTTTAAGTTTTTTGCCAAATGTTGCAAGTCTTTCAAGGTCTGCATAAAATCTTGTAGGATCACAAGTTGTTCCAAAATGGCCCTGAACACCAATACCATCAATTTTTGCACCATTACTTATTGTTTCTTCAATAATTTTGCTATAATACTCAACAGTATTGCTATCGCCAGTTATTGCAGTTTCGTTGATAAAACGTCCTGTATTTGGAACGGCTTGTTCTGCCCACTTAAACCAATCAGCTATAAATTCTTTCCCATATCTTGATATGTAAATTCCGATTTGTTTCTGATAAAGTATAGTAAGTTCGTTTGTAACATCCCAGTCAATAAAATCGTTTTCGTATTCTTTTGCAATTTTAAAAACATGATCTTTCATTCTCTTTGAAAGTTTCTCTTTATCATCAATAATATCAGGCAAATCATCAGGAATAGACGCATTGCCACGCACAAGATTTAGTTTGTCCCATACTAAAACGTGTCCACGAAGATTAACAACACCATTTTGTTTGAGCCATTCCACTGTGCTTCTTATCTTATCTTTATCTGCTCTTTCCCAAGCACCCCATTTTGTATCACTTTCAAATACTGCACCATTAAATAAACTTACAACTGCTTTTCGCATATTTTTGTTGTGATCATTATCATCTACAAGTGTCGATGAAACAATGGTTCCAAGTTGAAACTCACTTTCTGTCATATTGATTTTTACATCAGCATCATCAACTTTATTTCCGTTTTTATCTTTAACAATAACGTTTATATCGCCTTTTCTTATTTTTTCAATTCTCTCAAACGCTTCTTTTCTCCATGCAGCGCCTCTTTCCATTCCCTTATATCCAACAGATGCAGGCATATCTTCTGTTTTTATATCTTTGCCGTAATTTTTAACAGAAAATCCGCCAATTTCTACAACCTGCTCATAAAAACCAAGGCGTACAGGTGCCCAGCAAATTTTTCCTTCAAAGCCCTCTCCTACTTCAATAGGAAAATATGCCACTTGCCATTTTGGTCCTGCACTAACATTCCCCTGCAGAAGTTTTCCACCGGGTTTGCTTTCAAAAACAACTTGAATTTGTCCTGATTTTGTTTCAGGTACACCACCTGAAATAGTTCTTAAGTAAACTGTAAGTAAAAGTTTATCTCCTACTTCAATAGGATTTGTAAGTTCATTTAAAAGTTGAATTTTGTATGTATTTGAAGGAACTTCGCTAACTGTTGCCCTTATTGCTTTATTAAACGGCATACCTTCTACATCTACTACTTCAATCTTTCCATATTCCTCGCCTAAAAGGTTGCATTTTAAAAAATCATCTTCCGAAATCACTATTTCGCCTTCTCCAAGATTTTTTAAAAGTTCCTCAGGCGGTGTAATGTCTTTATAAAAGATTAAATCATCAAAACTGTTTGATTTTGCAAATGAAGTCGGAACTGGTCTTTTAGAAGGAGCACCTAAAATTTCAATATTTTTCATTTCCTTTTCCCCTTTTTTATATCTTGCCTATATGACATCTATACTTAAATTTTCGATACAAGACTATATTATTCCTTCTTTAATTTTACAACTTTGTGTACTACGTGTGTCCAACCGCATGAAATACAACCCAAAAAAACACAAAAACTATCATTCTCTGTGAAAGCAGAAGCATAAAGATATTTTATAAAGTTCGTTTTGCGAAGTAAAAATACTTTTTTATTCTCTATTATCTCTTAGCTGGAAACGACAATTTTTAGAGAATAGCGAAGAGTGAAAAGTGAATAGGTAAGAATACAAAAAGAAACGACAACTTTCGCATACGAAAATTGTCGTTTCTTTTTGGTGAGCCATCCGCGATTCGAACGCGGGACACCTTGATTAAAAGTCAAGTGCTCTGCCGGCTGAGCTAATGGCCCGTATTAAATTTTTAAAAAAAGTTGGCTGGGCTGGCTGGACTCGAACCAACGAAAATGCCAGAATCAAAATCTGGTGCCTTACCGACTTGGCTACAGCCCAATACTAAACCAAATGGGGTGGATAATCGGATTCGAACCGATGGCCTCTAGAGCCACAATCTAGCGCTCTAACCAACTGAGCTATACCCACCATGTAAGTATAAACAAAAGTGGCGCGCCTGAAGAGATTCGAACTCCTGACCCACTGCTTAGAAGGCAGTTGCTCTATCCGACTGAGCTACAGGCGCATATAAACCCTTTAAACTACATTAAAAATATAGTGGAGCGGGTGATGGGAATCGAACCCACACAATCAGCTTGGAAGGCTGAGATTCTAGCCATTGAACTACACCCGCATAATATGTTTCGTAGTCATTCAGCCGACTTAAATATTGTAGCAAATCTTTTTTGATTTGTCAATACTTTTTTTCATATTTTTAAGTATTTTTTTGATTTAGTCTTTTTAGCTCTCGCCAACCGACTTTTAGTATTATACACGTTTTATACTACTTTGTCAACACTTTTATTTAAATTTTTTCATTTTTTTCTATATTTTTCTTTTTTTATAAAATTATACTTTATTTTGTGCATAATTTATTGTTTTATACATTATTTTGAAATATAAATAAAGCAAGACAAATTTATTTTGCCCTGCTTTATATTTTTATGTTAGTTCCAAATTCCAGGGATTGAGTTTATTTTTGCTACAAGTTCCTCAGCCATTTCGATATCGGTTGTATAATATGGATGCTTATTTACGCCAGTACTATCAAATTTAGTAAATGTAAAATGAATGATTTTTTTGTCATTTAAACTTTCAATAACTTCTTTTGCTTCATTCTGATAACATCCTGATGGTTTTGAACATCCTATAATTGTAGCATTTGGATAATAACCTCTAAGTTCAAGTAAAAAGTCTTTATATCCTGCTTTAAAGTACTCAGGATCACTTCCCTTTACAGGAGTACCGCTGTAATCGTTTGTTCCAAGAAATACAACAACTATCTGCGGAATAAATTTTGAATAATCCCATGGCGTGGTTTCGCTCATTGTGCTTGTAACAAGTGTAGAATTTTTAATTCTTAGCGGCATTGTATTTTTTATACTTTTTGTAGCACTGTCTGTATTGTTCATTGTTGCTCCGGCACCTGATGCAGATTCAATATTTGCATCAGCATCAAGAAGTTGTGATGCAATGTAAGCATAACTTAAACAACCGTCTGTGTTTTCTGGAGTTTTCTTATTTCCGCCAAGCTCCAAATTTCCATATCCTGAAGTATACGAATCTCCGATAAATTCAATTTTTCTTACCTTTGCTTCTGTCGGTTTTACATTATCTGCTTTAACGTATTTAAGCATTATGCCATCGTCTGCATTGTTTCCTTCAGAAGAACGGATAAATCTTACTGTATGCTGTTTATCGGCTAAATCTTCTTCAAAAAGTTTATACCAACCTTTTTTTGTAATCTTAAGTCTTTTATGTTCTTTAGAACCGTCTAAAAACACACCAAAATATTTGTTCTGATTTTCATTTGATACTTTTGAAACATAAACATAAGCGTTTTTGCCTGTAAATTTAAACTCTATTCCGCTTGCACTCCAGTTAAACGGATAACCATCTTTAAATTTATCTGTTCTTCCGATAAATTTTACTGTGTCTTCGCTGATTTCTATTGCATCTTCTCCTACAATTGCATTTTCATCAATAGTTGTATCTTCAACAACTGTTATATCATCAAAATACAATACTTTTGCGATTTCTTTTGTATTCTGGTCAAAACCTATCTGATTAAGCCCCTGTTTTGTATACTCATAAGGCAAAACAATTTGTGTCCATTCGCCTTTTTTGATTGCTTTCGATGTTACTGCAACAGGGCTAAATGCATTTTCTGTACCTGTTGTGCTGTAAATACCCATTCTTACTCCCGTATCGCAATTTGGAGAAAGCACCCATACAGATATTTTGAATTTTTTACCCATATCAGCATCAGAAAGCATATTTAAAACTTTTACTCTGTTTGAAGAAATTTTTATATCTCCCATTTTAAGAGATTTGCCTTTTTTTGATGTATGGTCGTATTCATTTGATACAACAACTGCACTTACAATCTGCTCACCGCCGGCAATAAAATCTTTATTGTGAACAAACTCTGTCATATTATCAAATGTCATATTTCTGCCATCTGTTAGTACAGGTGCATTTTCATTTTTTTCTTCAGAAGATGTGCCTGTAGATGTATCTCCATAAATTTTAACATCATCAACAACTATTGTTTTTACTACATCCACACCTGTTGGCTGACCAAAACCAAGTTGTGTTATTATTTCGTTTGTATGTGTATATGTAAATTTAACGTTTTTCCATACATTCTGAGTTGTAGTTACAGTGTTAGACATAAGTGGTACCATTGCATACTGTGTATTTACATCTGAATACATACCCACTAAAACTTCACCGGAATTATCAGGTGTAAGAATTTTAGCCTCAATAGTAAATGTTTTACCTAAATCTGCTTTTGTAAAGACATCTTTTAATTTTAGTCTGTGGCTCTGTGCAGTTCTTTGCGCAAGAACAAGTGCTTTGCCACTTCCGTTTGCATCATATTTATCTAAAACCGATACACAACTTGAACTGTATGCTCCGCCAAGAATATAATCTGTGCCATTACTAAAAGAACCGCTATTGAAATTCCATTCTTTGAATACATCTAATTTGACGTTGTTTTCAATTATAACTGTTTTTGTAGCATCGTCCCAGTCTACTTTGCATCCTAATGATTCAGAAATAAATCTAACAGGAACAAGTGTACGGCTATTTACAATTTGTGCAGGAACATCAAGAATAGTATCTTTTCCGTTTACTTTTGCAGTAGTATTGTTAATTTGAAGTGAAACTACTGTAGAATCTAAAGTTCCTGTTGCACATTTTGTAGCGTCATCCCACTCTACTTTCGCACCAAGACCTTCAAATATTGCACGAAGCGGAACAAGTGTTCTCCCTTCTACAATAATCGGAGCCTGATCCATTTTAAGTTTAGTTCCGTTCAATATAATTTTTATTTCATTTTCCGCAAATGATACACAAGAAAAACATGAAATAATCATTATAATTGAAAGAATAGTTGATAACAATTTTTTCATTTTTATTTCTCCTTTTTAGTTTTATACTTTAATTTTAATATTTTCAAAAAATAATGTCAATAAAATTTAATTAACAATAAAGAATTTTGATATTTTTTAAAATAATTATAAAGAATTTTTATATAAAACAAAAAGTCTGCCTTAAAATCGGCAGACTTTTTTGCTGTTATTTTAGTGATACTTCTATTTCGTCTTTTTTGACATCAACAACAAGTTTTTGCTTTCCGTCTGTTTCTTCTTTTAAAAGAATTTCAGCAATTTTATCTTCTATTCTGTTTTGAATTTCACGTCGGAGTGGTCTTGCTCCGTATTTTGGATAGTAACCTTTTTCGATTATAAAATCTTTAGCCTTATCCTTTATTTCAAGTTTAAGTCCCATTTTTTCGATTTCAAGATGTAAATCTTTGAGCATTAAATCAAGAATTTTTACAAGTTCTTCTTTTTTTAGTTCTTTAAATTCAATAATCGCATCTATTCTGTTTAAAAATTCAGGGCGGAATGTTTCTTTAAGTGCTTTTTCAATTTTTACATTAAGTTTTCCGCCATCTTCTGTGTTGAATCCCATATTGTTTGCACCAACACTTGTGCCTGCATTTGATGTCATTATAATAATGGTATTTTCAAAATTTACACATCTTCCCTGACTGTCTGTTACTCTGCCATCATCTAAAATCTGAAGAAGAATGTTAAACACGTCCTGATGCGCTTTTTCTATTTCATCAAGAAGTATTACAGAATAAGGTTTTCTTCGCACCTTTTCAGTAAGCTGACCTGCATCGTCATATCCGACATATCCCGGAGGTGCGCCAATAATTTTAGACACAGCGTGTTTTTCCATATATTCACTCATATCAATTCTTATAAGTGAAGATTCATCGTCAAAAAGCGACTCGGCAAGTGCTTTTACAAGTTCAGTCTTACCAACACCTGTAGGTCCGATAAATATAAATGATACAGGACGTTTTTTAAGCATTTTAAGAACTCTGTTTCGTCTTACCGCTTTTGATACAGCTTTTACTGCTTCATCCTGCCCTATTACTCTTTTATGAAGTCTTTCTTCTAAATTCAAAAGTTTTTCTTTATCTGTTTCTGTAATATTTTTAACAGGAATTCCTGTCCATAATTCTATAACGGCTGCAACATCGGAAAGTGTAATTTTTTCTTCTTTTTGAAGCTTTTTAAATCCTTCAAGTTCGCCTTCAAGTTTGCATTTTTCACTTTTTAGTGTTGCAATCTTTTCATATTCTGTATTTTCAGTATCCGCCTCAAGTGCTTCAATATCAAGTGTAATTTCTTTTAGTTTCTGACTTGTTTCTATTACATTTTTTGAATACGGATTTTTAATGTTTATTTTTGATGCTGCTTCATCGACAATATCTATCGCTTTATCAGGCAAAAATCTGTTTGAGATGTATTTACATGATAAATCAATTATTTCACGAAGAAGTGAGTCGTCAATTGTTACATTGTGATAACTTTCATAATAATTTTTTATACCGCAAAGAATATCAAATGTTTCTTCTCTTGTAGGCTCTTCAATATTTACAGACTGAAAACGTCTTTCAAGAGCAGCATCTTTTTCTATATGCTTTCTGTATTCAGTAGGTGTAGTTGCACCGATAATTTGAATATCGCCTTTTGTAAGCGCAGGTTTTAAGATGTTTCCTGCATTCATTGCACCGTCTGCATCGCCTGCAGATGCAATAGAATGGATTTCATCTATCACAAGAATAACATTATCATCTTTAGCTTCTTCAATAATGCTTTTCATTCTGCTTTCAAACTGGCCCCTGTACTGAGTTCCTGCAACAATAGATGACATATCAAGAAGATAAACCTGCGCATCAATTAAACGCTCTGGAACATCTCTTGACACTATTTTTTGTGCAATACCTTCTGCAATTGCAGTTTTACCTACACCAGGTGCACCAAGAAGCACTGGATTATTTTTAGATCTTCTGTTAAGTATTTGAATAACTCTTTCGATTTCTTTTTCTCTTCCTATTACTTTATCCAAAAGGTCGTGCTTTGCTTTTTCAGTTAAATTTATTCCAAAATTATTAAGCGCTTTTTTCTTTTTCTTTTCGTTTTTTATATTCTGCTTTGTTTTTTTATCACTTATCGGAATTTTTGATTCGCTTACTTCACTATTTTCAGGTTCAAGTTCCATTAAATTCGACTCTCCGCCAAACATTTCACTAAAACTTTCCATTATGCTTTGCGGATCAAATGTTTCATCATCTAAGTTTTCTATCATACTATCGAGCATATCAGATGGTATTCCCGTTTGCTCTGCTAACTGTTCTTTATTTGTTATGCCCATTTTAAATGCGCATGGAAGACAGTATCCTTCGTTTACCCTATTTGTTCCTTCTATTTTAGACACAAACACTACTGCCGGTCTTTCGTTACAAACAGAACACATTTTCATTTTTATCACCCCAACTTCGCTGATTGAGGCATAGAAGAAATCTTCTATGCCCCATTTTGTGTTTGTTATTATCCGAGTCTTTCTTCAAGCAGTTTTGCAACTCTTTGTGCACATGCTGTAATTTCTTCTATATCTTCGCCTTCAATCATAACCCTTACAAGCGGTTCTGTACCTGAAGGTCTTATAAGTATTCTTCCGTTATCTTTAAACATTTCGCTTGTTTTGTTGATTTCTTCAGCAACAACTTCATCTTCCATATATGTTGTTTTATACTCGTTTTTGATTTTTGCATTAACAAGCACCTGTGGAAGAACTTTTACAACAGTTGCAAGTTCACTAAGTTTTTTACCTGTATGTTTTACAACGTCTGCCATTTTAAGCGCAGTAACAAGACCATCTCCTGTTGTATTATGTTCTAAAAGTATTACATGACCTGACTGTTCGCCACCGATTACATGACCGTTTTCAAGCATATTTTTAAGAACATATCTGTCGCCAACCTGAGTTTGTTCATAATTTATTCCAATTTTTTCAAGTGCTTTGAAAAATCCTAAATTACTCATTACTGTTGCTACAACAGTGTTATTGTTTAGTTTTCCCTGTTCTTTTAAATACTGAGCGCAAATTACAAGACATTTATCGCCGTCTACAAGTTCACCGTTTTCGTCAACACTAAGTACTCTGTCGGCATCGCCGTCAAACGCAAATCCCATATCACATTTGTTTTCTACAACAAATTTCTGTAAATTTTCAATGTGAGTAGAACCGCAATTATCGTTGATATTTATTCCGTCAGGAACATTGCTTATAAGAAGTGTATTTGCACCAAGTTCTTTAAATGCAAGTTTTGCACATTCGTATGATGCACCGTTTGCACAGTCAAGAGCAATTTTTAGTCCGTCATATCTGTATTTTGCAGTACTTTTTACATAGTCTACATAATCGCGAAGTGCTGATTCTCTGTATATTCTTTTTCCGACATCTTTTCCTTCAGGAAGGTCGCCGATGCTCTTTCCATCAAGAATATATTCTTCAATTTCGGCTTCAAGTTCATCGCTTAATTTATAGCCTTCGCCACTGAAAAACTTAATTCCGTTAAATTCAACACTGTTGTGTGATGCACTTATTACAACACCTGCATCCATTTCGTACTTTCTTGTAAGATATGCAACAGCAGGAGTAGGTATTACACCAACACATACTGCAACAGCACCTACAGAACAAAATCCTGCTACAAGTGCACTTTCAAGCATATCACCAGATATTCTTGTGTCTTTTCCAACTAAAATTTTTGGTCTTTTGTTATTATTTGCTTTTGTAAGAACTTTTGCGCCTGCCTGACCAAGTTTAAATGCTAAATCTGCAGTAAGTTCTGTATTTGCAATTCCTCTGACTCCATCTGTTCCAAATAATCTTCCCATTTTTTTCTCTCCTATTATTCAATTTTCGTATACTATTTTTACAGTTATTTTGTTATCATTACCGCTAATAAGTTCTACACCTTCCGGAAGGTCAAGTTCTATTTCAATCTCTTTTCTTCCATTAAGGCGCGATGCATCTATTATCTTAGTATTAACAGACGTGATTTTTTCTAAAGTTTTTGAATTACCTTTGATTAAAACTTTAGGTGATGAAAATTTCACATTTTCAGATCTGTTTATATTCTTTATATTGACTTCTACTTCTTTTTGGTCGCAAACCTCAACTTTAACATCAGCATACTCTATATTTTTTGTAACCGACTTATCTGAAAACTCTTTTTTTCCACTATAAAGTTTTACATAACAACTTTCTGTAAAATCATTTGATTTATCAGAAAGATCAACAGTTATGACAGCCCTGTCAATTGTAGATACAACATTTTCCGGGCCTGTAAGTTTAATATATTCCGGCTCTACATTGACGCTTTCAAGTATGCGTCCTTCTTTTAGAGCACCTGAATACTCAATCGTTATTTTCTTTTCTACAGATACTACTTCATCTACTTTTAGTGTATAGTTATACGGTTGCTTTTGAACAATTTCAATACCGTTCACAGGAAAAAATACGTTTGTATCAAGTACATATTCCCCTTTTGATACCACACCGAAAAGGTCAACATTTACGCGAATGTTCTTGTTGTTAAGTTTTGCAACTGTTTTTCTTGAACCTTTTACTTTTATATCGATTTTATCCATACTGCTATCTGATATATAAAGTTTACCGCTTTCAAATTCACTTGATGAATTTGTTTTTACAATAGGAATATCTCTTATCCATCTTTCATATTCAGGATTCTGAAAATACGCAACATATATCCATAGCATTATAGAAACAAGGATTGATACTACTTTTAAAAACCAGTCTGTTTTATAAAACTTTTTCATTTTTTCCTCACCACCAAATCTTTCAATAAATCTTTTGGATTTTTGATTTCATTTTCAGGTGTAATAAGCACATCTTTAAGTTTTGTTTCAAGGTCAGTTAAAGATATATTTCTATGAAGCATACCATCCTGACAAACAGACACTCTTCCTGTTTCTTCCGATACAACAATAGATAAACAGTCAGCTATTTCTGTAACACCTATCGCTGCTCTGTGTCTTGTACCAAGCTCCTGACTGATATTTGTCGCCTGAGTAAGAGGTAAAAAGCATGCAGCTGCTTTTATTTTATTTTCTCCGATAATAACAGCACCATCATGAAGCGGTGTGTTAGGAACAAAAATATTAACTAAAAGTTCGCTTGTTATTTCTGAATTAAGAGCAACACCTGTTTTAATTATATCACCAAGTTTTGTTTGTCTTTCAATTATTATTAAAGCACCTGTTTTTGTTGATCTTAAATTTGATACAGCCTGTACAATTTCGATAATCGCACTGTCATAATTTGTATCTTGTGGGACAAGAATACGTTTAAACGTACTTCGTCCTACTTTTTCAAGTGCCTTTCTAAGTTCAGGCTGGAAAACAACTAAAAGTGCAACAAGTCCGACTTCCATTGTATTTACAAGTATAAAATTTATTGCATTAAGTTTAAACCATCCGGAAAGTTGAGTTGCAACAATAAGAACACAAATACCTGTAATAATTTGTACAGCTCTTGTTTCTCTAACAAGTTTTACACCCTTATATATTAAAAATGCAACCACCGCAATATCGATTATATCTCGTATTCGTATCATTGCTAAGTTTTGCATAATATACTCAAACATCTTATCACCCCTTGTAATATCTTGTTTGCAGGTACAAAATTATTCAAAATATATTATACTATAAACATTGTATTTTTGCAATGTATTTTTTTATTTTATTATTTTATTTATTGCATATACGGCAGTTTTTATGTCGTTTTTTGTATTAAAAGCACCAATACTGAGTCTTAATGTACCTTCTTTTTCACTTCCTATTGTTTTATGCGCCATATATGCACAGTGGTATCCTGCCCTTACACATATTCCGTAATCTTTGTCTAAAATATCTGCTACACTAAGCACATCATTATTTAGAAAATTTATCGAAACTACGCCTATTCTTCTTACGGTTGTAAGATATCCGAAAATTCTTACATTTTTGATTACCGACAAATCATCAAGAAGCATTCTTGTAAGATTTGTTTCGTGCATATTTATAGTATCTAATCCAACTTTTCTAATGAATTTCACACCTTCTAAAAGTCCTGCAATTCCGACTGTGTTAAGCGTACCGCTTTCAAATTTATCAGGCATATAGTCAGGCATTGACGTAATCGATGACATGCTTCCTGTTCCGCCCTCTTTTATTGTTTCTAAAAAATTTGCGTCTTTAACATACAAAACGCCCACACCTTGCGGCCCCATAAGTGCTTTATGACCTGTAAGTGCCAAAAAATCAATATTGCATTTTTCTACATCAATATCTATTATACCTCCGCTTTGAGAAGCATCAACCAAAAACTTTATGTTTTTTTCTTTGAGCATTTTTCCTATTTCATAAATATCGTTTACTGTTCCGCAAACATTAGATGCATGTGTAATACACACAAGACGAGTATTGGGTTTTATTTCTTTTAAAATGGCTTCACAATTTACATAACCGAATTTATCTGCATATGCAATCGAAAAATCGATGTTTTTATTTTTAAGGGCATAGAAAGGACGCACTACAGAATTATGTTCCATTGACGAAAAAACCGCATGATCTCCTTCTTTTAAAAATCCTTTGATTACCATATTAAGACTGTCGGTAGCGTTTAGAGTAAATACAATATTTTCAGCATTTTCAATTCCGAACATTTTTGCAATTTCGCATCGGCACATATAAACAGTTTCGGCTGATTTAAGCGACAGTCTGTGTCCGCCTCTTCCCGGATTTGCACATTCGTTTCTCATATAATTTGTCATTGCATATATTACACTTTCCGGCTTTTTGTGAGTAGTTGCACTGTTATCCAAATAAATCATTTAACTTCTCCTTAATCATATTTTTTAAAAGTTGTTGCATCAAATACGCCTTTTGTATGGACTTTTAATACTTTTACTGCTTCATACACTAAATTTATATTTTCTTTTTCAGTTTTTATTGCAAAACCGCATCCTGATACTTCAAGTTGCTTTGGTGTCTGCATTATTTGTACATCTTTGTTATAATTCATTTTTAAATATTGTTTAACACGGTTTGCCGTGGTTATAGATGATAAAACTGCTATTATCAATCAAATTCCTCCTTTTGTAGTTATATTATATTTTATTCATATGTTTCGTTTTTGTTATCTTTTATTTACTTTGGTATTGATTTTTTATATAAAAATCTTTATAATATATGTATGAAAATTTGAAAGGATGTTAATTTTGTCTTTTTGGAAAACATATGAACTGGCGGTCGACTTTGGCTCGTCAAATCTTAGAGCAAGCATTAAAGGAAAAGGCGTTGTATACAACGAGCCTTCCGTTATTGCCATAAATAAAAAAACAAAAAAAGTTGTTGCCATAGGTTATAAAGCAAAAAATATAATTGGCAGAGAAAACAGTGATATTACAGTTATTTCTCCGGTTGAAAAAGGCAGAATAGTAGACCACAAAGCAGCAAGGCTTATGCTTCATCATATTATTTCAAATTACTGCAAAGGTACTATTTTGAAACCTGTGGTAACTGCAACAGTTCCTAAAAATCTTACCGAAGTAGAAAGAAAGTCTGTTATTACTGATTTTACACTTGCAGGTGCAAAAAAAGTCCATCTTGTTTCATCACCAGTTTCGACATCATTAGGTAACGGGCTTAATGTTACAAATCCATCAGGAAGACTTATTGTTGATTTTGGCGGAGGTATATGTGAAATTTCAGTTGTATCACTCGGAACAGTTATTGCCCACTCTGAACTTAATATCGGAAGTAATGATTTTGATTTAAGAATTATTGATTACATAAGAAATACTCATAAAATTTTAATTGGTAAAAACACCGCTGAAAAAGTAAAAATTGCTATTGGTTGTGTGCAAAGACAAACTGATGATGAATACTTTACAGTTAAAGGAAAAGACCTTTTAACAGGTTTTCCTGTTTCTAAAAACATTTCAGCAAGTGAACTTGTACATATTTTTTATGATGATGTTAAAAAAATTGCCGAGGAAATAACGAGTATTATTATGAGCGTGCCTTTTGAACTTACAGTTGATATTGAAAGTTACGGAATTATTATAAGCGGTAATGCAAGTCTTTTAAAAGGTTTTAAAGACCTTATTGATGCTGTGTGCTCAATTAAATCATATATGAGCGAAGAAACACATTTATCAAGTGTAAACGGAACTTTAAAAGCATGTGAGCAGAGAAAAACTCTTATAAAAACAGGAATTATGTAAAGATGCCCTTTGGCATCTTTTTTCTTTTGAAAATGTTTTTACTTGACAACAACATCTTGTATATAGTAAAATATATAATATATATATTTAGTGCTGAAAGGTGATATTTTAATGGCAAAAAAGAAATATGATAACGACAGTATTTCGATGCTCAAGGGTGCCGACAGGGTTAGACTAAGACCTGCCGTTATTTTTGGTTCGGACGGACTTGAAGGGTGCGAACACGCTGTTTTTGAAATCGTATCAAATGCAATTGACGAAGCAAGAGAAGGATACGGAACAGTTATCGAAGTTAAAAAATATTATGATAAATCTATTGAGGTTATTGACTACGGACGCGGTCTTCCTCTTGATTTTAATACAAACGAAAACCGCTACAACTGGGAACTTGTATTTTGTGAAATGTATGCAGGCGGTAAATACAAAAACAACTCAGGCGAAAACTATGAGTTCAGTTTAGGTCTTAACGGTCTTGGTGCGTGTGCAACGCAGTATGCATCAGAGTATATGGATGTTTGTGTTTACAGAGATGGATTTAAATATGACCTTCACTTTGAAAAAGGCGAAAACATTGGCGGACTAAAAAAAGAAGTATACAACTACAAACATACAAAAACACAAATTAAATGGAAACCTGATATAGACGTATTTACAGATATCGACATCAGTGCCGAATATTTTATGAATATGTTAAAAAAGCAGGCTATTGTTAATAAAGGTATTCTTTTTAAATTCAGAAATGAAGTTGAACCGAGAAAATTTGAAGACCACGAATTTATTTACAACGAAGGTATTGTTGATTACGTTAACGAAATTGCAGGCGAAACTGCTCTTACAGTTCCAAAATATATTGAATGTGAAAGACGCGGTAAAGACAGAGAGGACAAGCCTGAATACAAAGTTAAACTTTCTGTTGCATTTGCTTTTTCAAATCAGAATCCACTTATTGAATACTACCACAATTCAAGTTTCTTAGAGCATGGTGGTTCTCCTGAAAAAGCCGTTACAAATGCATTTGTATATGCCATAGACAAATACCTTAAATCAGCAGGAAAATACACTAAAAACGAATCTAAAATCAATTTTAATGACGTTAAAGACTGTTTGATACTTGTGTCAAACTCATTCTCAACAGTTACAAGTTATGCAAACCAGACTAAAAAGGCGATTACAAATGTATTTATTGCCGAGGCAATGACAGAATTTTTACGTCATGAACTTGAAGTTTATTTTATAGAAAACAAAGTGGAAGCCGATAAAATTGCAAATCAGGTACTTGTTAACAAACGAAGCAGAGAACATGCCGAAAAAGCAAGAGTTAACATTGCTAAAAAACTTTCGGGAACAATTGACGTTACAAACAGAGTTCAAAAATTTGTTGACTGTCGTACAAAAGATGTATCACGTCGAGAACTTTACATCGTGGAAGGCGACTCGGCACTCGGTTCTTGTAAACTTGCACGTGATTCAGAATTTCAGGCAATAATGCCGATACGTGGTAAAATTCTTAACTGCTTAAAAGCAGATATAGATAAAATTTTCAAAAGTGAAATTATTACCGACCTTTTAAAAGTTATGGGATGCGGTGTTGAGATTTCTTCAAAAGGTGCAAAAAATGTTTCATCGTTTGATATAAACAATTTAAGATGGGACAAAATTATAATCTGTACTGATGCTGATGTTGACGGATTTCAGATACGAACACTTGTTCTTGCGATGATTTACCGCCTAACCCCTACCCTTATTGATGAAGGCAAAGTTTACATTGCAGAATCTCCGCTTTTTGAAATAAGACATAAAAACGAAACTTATTTTGCGTACAGCGAAAAAGAAAAAAATGATATACTTTCAGAACTTGACAAAAAAGGCGGAAAACCTGATATTCAGCGCTCAAAAGGTCTTGGCGAAAACGAGCCTGAAATGATGAGTAAAACAACTATGAAACCTGAAAGCAGACGTCTTATAAAAGTTACAAGCGAGGAGGCAAATCTTACATCTAAGATGTTTGATATACTTCTTGGCGATGACCTTCAGGGAAGAAAAGATTACATCACCGAAAACGGTCATAATTATCTTGAAATGCTTGATATCAGTTAAATAACCGAAAGGAACGAAAATTTGTGTCTAACTTTACAGAACAAAGAATTACAAATACTTTAAAAGAAAACTATATGCCTTATGCCATGAGCGTAATTATTTCCAGGGCAATTCCGGAAATAGACGGTTTTAAACCTTCGCACAGAAAACTTTTATACTCTATGTATAAAACAGGGCTACTTGAAGGCAAACTTAAAAAAAGTGCCAGTGTTGTTGGGGATGCTATGAAACTTAACCCTCACGGCGATGCATCTATCTACGAAACAATGGTGCGTTTAACACGCGGTAACGAAGCACTGCTTCATCCTCTTGTTGAATCAAAAGGTAACTTTGCAAAACAATATTCAAGAGACATGGCATATGCTGCATCTCGTTATACAGAAGTTAAACTTGCAAAAATTTGCGAAGAAATATTTAAAGATATAAACAAAAATACTGTTGATTTTGTCGACAACTACGACGGAACAATGAAAGAACCAACACTTCTCCCTGTTACTTTTCCTAACATTCTTGTAAATCCAAATCAGGGTATTGCGGTTGGTATGGCAAGTTGTATTCCGAGTTTTAACTTAAAAGAAGTTTGCGAAACAACAATTGCATATTTGAAAAACGAAAAATGCAATATTTCAGATACACTTATCGCACCTGATTTTTCAACCGGCGGCGACCTTGTTTATGACAAAGAACAACTTGAATCGATATATGAAACAGGCAGAGGAAGTTTTAAAGTAAGAAGTAAATACCGTTATGACAAGAAAAACTCCCTTGTTGAGATTTACGAAATCCCTTATTCTACAACATCTGAAGCAATTATTGATAAAATAGTTGAACTTATAAAAGCAGGAAAAATCAAAGAAATAACTGACCTTCGCGATGAAACTGATCTTGACGGTCTTAAAATTACACTTGATGTAAGAAAAAGCGCAAATGTAGAAATGCTTATGCAAAAACTCTACAAAATGACACCTCTTGAAGATACATTCAGTTGTAATCTTAACATACTTGACAAAACAACTCCAAAGGTTATGGGTATACGCGAAGTATTAAAACACTGGACAGATTTCCGAATTGAATGTATTACACGAAAAACAAAATTTGACCTAAATAAAATTACTCACAGACTTCATCTTCTTGAAGGTTTAAAACAGATTCTTCTTGATATAGACAAGGCAATTAAAATTATTCGTGATACAGAAAATGACGAAATGGTTATACCAAACCTTATGAGAGGGTTTGACATCGACGAAATTCAGGCAGATTACATTGCAGAAATCAAACTTCGTAATTTGAATAAACAATACATTATAAACCGTCTTAACGATATTGAAGATTTAAACAAACAAATTGACGAATTAAACGAACTTTTAGGTAGTGAAAAACTTATCAAAAAACTAATTATATCCGAACTTAAAGATATAATTAAAAAATACGGAATTGATAGAAAAACAACAATCATTTACTCAGATGAAATTGAAGAAATTAAACAGGATGAAATGGTTGAAGATTATAACCTTAAAATATTCCTTACAAAAGATGGTTATCTTAAAAAGATTGCTGCTACAAGTTTAAGGGCAAATCCACCGCAAAAAGTTAAAGATGGCGACTATATTGTGCTCGAGCAGGAATCTACAAACAAATGCGATGTCGTGCTTATCAGCGATATGTGCAATGCTTACAAATTAAAATTAAACGATATTCCTGACTGTAAGGCAAGTGATTGGGGTCATTATGTTCCTAACATTACTGAAATGCTGCCTGGCGAAAAAATCGTTTTTGCAGTTGCAACAAGCGACTATAAAGGTAACCTTATTTACTTCTTTGAAAACGGAAAAGGTGCAAAAGTTCCGCTAAACGCTTACGAAACAAAAACTAACAGAAAGAAACTAAACAACGCGTACAGCGATAAATCAAAACTTATAGCAACAAAGTTTATTACTGAAGATATTGACCTTGTAGTATACAGTTCTATTGAAAAAATACTTGTATTTAACACATCGCACATTCCGCTTAAAACAACAAGAAATACTCAGGGTATTACAATACTTAATCTTAAAAAGAAAAGTACTGTTACAGATGTTAAACTACTTAGCGAGTCTAATCTTTCTGATCCGGAATATTATCGCAGTAAAAACATTCCGGCAACGGGATATTATTTAAACAACGACGATACTCCTACAAAACAAATGAGTTTATTTTAAAATATGCTACTTTTAAAAAAGTAATACGAAAAACGGATAGATTTTAAAATCTATCCGTTTTTTAATTCCATCCATCTTTTATTTTTATTTATTATACTTTTTCGGGAAAAAGTATCAAAAAGCCATTACTTTTTGAAAAAAGTAATACAAAAACTTTTCGTTGCAAAAACGTACGTTTTTGCATATGTAAGTTTTTTTGCATACTTTTTTTACAAAAAAAGTATGTTATTTCTTGGTTAATGCAAACTGGTCATAAAGAACTCCGCCTGCTTCAGGGTTATCAAGATCAAAAATATACACACTTATTATAATGTCGTCCCCTACTTTTTCTGCAATTGCATACATTGATGCACCATTTAAATCAGTAGAATCAAAATCGTCTATTTCAAGATGAAGAACATCGTATGATGGAATAAGTGATACTTCAGGATCCATACATGTTGCATCGTATCCACCCGAATTTGTTGCAACAGAATGTAATGTTACATATGTTACACCTTCAGATGCATCAAAGAATTTTGTTTCTTTGCCGTTAATTGTTTCTGTTTTAACAACTTTAGGATTTGGATTTCCAAGTTCAGTTTTACCTTCAAATGGTACTACTTTACCTGTTTCTGAATCAAGATCTCCACCAAGTCCTACAATTGGATATGTTCTTGAGTAGCAGTGTGTATCTCCGCCAAGAACAAGGTCTATTCCAAGTTCTGAAAATACAGGCATTAGTGATTTCTTTCTTCTGTATGATGCACCTGTCAATGAACTACTTACAAGTGTGTTAGACTGTGGCTGTTCATGAGTTATAACAACTTTCCATTTTTTATCTGATGCATTCATATCGGCTCTGAGCCAATCAAGTTGTTCATATGTACTGTTACCCAAGTCTTTACCATCATATGTAATCATTGTAGTATCAATTACTGCTATGTGCATATCTTTATAATCAAATGAGTAATATGTTATACCTTTTGATGCACCTTCAGGTACAGGATAGTTAAAGTGTTTAGAATATGGTTGTTCTTTAAACGCTTCGCCGTCTTTTCTTCCTGCTGTATCGTGGTCACCAGGTGTACCGTTAAATGTTACATTAGGATTTGCAAAAGAACCTGCTTTAAATATGTCTATCCACTGTTGTTCAAGATTATATGTTATAACGTTATCGCCCGCACTTAAAATAAAATCTCCGCCAGGATATGTTTCGTAGATATAATCCATCATTACACCCTTAGGTTTTGCAACAGTATATGAACTTGACTGTGGGTCTGCTAAAAGATAAATAAGTCCGTCTGTTGTAGAATTATCTACTGTTTTAAATGTGTATGTATCTGACCATACATTAAATTCCCTGTTACCTACTTTGTAGTAATATTCTGTATTAGGTTTTAAGTTTTTAACTACTGCTCTGTGTCTTATGCTGCTGTAATTATTAAAATCGCCATGACGTTCGTTATTTGAAACTGCCGTCTGATAAGTTGCATTTGTAAAGTCAGGAGTATCGCTTGTTTTTTCAACATAAGCAATTTCGCTTGTATAAATTCCTGTTGTATACCAGTTAAAACCTTTTTGTGTATATACATCACCATTAAATGACTGTGCTATTCTATCGATTGTAATCTCTTTTTTAAGGTCTGCTACTGCAGGAATATCACTTATTGAACGTTCTGCATAAGGAACTAAACTTGCGCCGTCCCACAAATACATTTTTAATACAATATCTGATGCGTAAGGACATTTAAGCTGACAAGATACAGTTTCTCCTGTAACATCTGCTACTGCTTTTGCATCGATAAGATCTTGTGTTTTGCTATCATAAATACCTGCAATAAGCATTTGATTTTTTGTAGAATCAATCATTGAGTCAGGAACAAGCACGTCAAGTGCTACTTCACTGTTTGATACCAAAGAAAAACTTGGAATTACACCATTTATTTCTTTAACTTTTATATCATCTACATAATATGTACAAGGGTAATAGTCGCCTTCTACTGTATTAACACCAATTGCGTTAACAAGTGTGTTCTTACTTTGAGAATCTAATGCATAGATAGTATCGGCTGTTACTTCATAGTAAACTTTAAATTCTGTCCACTCGTTCCATTTAACTGTTTTTGTTACTGCACTTTTTGGATTTCCGCCGTACTTATATGACTGGTTATCATTTTTTGTGTCTGAACCAGGGCCGTTAAATCCAACAGAAAGTGAAGGATAAGTTGCTTCGTTATTTACATTTAGTTTGTCTCCGCTAATATATCCGTCTACCGCTGCCTGAGTGCCGCCTGTAGGATATGCTCCGTATGTAGAATCGGCATAAACCCAAAGGGTAATTTCAAACGTTCTGCCAATGTCATCTTCTGTAAACATTTCCCAACCTTGTGTCCAGGTTATATCTGTACCGTTAAGAGGTGTTCTTGTTTTTTGATTAAATAAGTTATAGAATTTTAATCTGTACGATGTTCCTGCACTTATAGAACCATCTGCTTTTACACCGGTGCTCTTTCCGATAAGTGCTGCAACGTGAGATCCGCTTTTTGCATTTGCAAATTCAATAACTCCCGTATTAGGTTTTGTGAATGAGTTGCCGCCAACACCTATAATCTGGCTTGAATTTGCGCTTGCTGAGTATAAAGGATTGCTTTCAAAGTCTTCAAAACTTAGCCAAGGAACTTCAATCTTTTCTTTTTCTTCATCGTTGTAAGTATATCTTACATTGTCGATATAGAATATATCTCCAGGGTTATTTCCTAAAACCTGAAAACGAATACGAGGGCTGATTTGATTGCCATCTGCGTCAATAAAAGCATCTGCATCATATGTATATTCTAAAGATACAGTTGTCCACTTAAATGTTGGAATTGCATTGTCATCATAAAAATCCTTAGTAGCCGGATTTTTTGATTTTGTTCCGTCGCCTTTAGAAAACCAAAGTTCACAATTTCTTGATGTAACAGTTGTATCTACAGTTACTAAATAAACATCTGCACTTACAGTATATGTAACACCATCAACAAACCCCTCTGCTTTATTTTCCGATGTATAAAGTCCTGTATATACATGGCAGGCATTTGTTTTGCCTTCTCTTTCTGCGCTTGTGCTGAAAGGTTGCTTTGCAACAAGATTATTTTCATCTAAAGGGTCTTTTGCAAGTTTCGGTTGTGTTCCATACTGTGTTTCACGCAAAATTTCATCAGGAATATCCTTGTTAACCTGTATTCCTGTGTTTTCAAAATCTTGCATAAAAAGTGTTTTTGTTACCACTTGTGATGCTTCGCCATCGATATAGCCGTTTTCACTATATTCCATAGCAAAAGCAAAACTTGAAAAGATAAGTGTAAATATTAGTAATAAAGTAATACTTCTTTTCATTCTATCATCTCCTTACTATATATGATATCACAACTTTTTTAAAAAAGATATTCTTTTTTTGCGCAAAAGCAGTGTAAAAATATTCATTTTTTGCTTTTTTCTGATTTTTATAACAAAAAACGGACAGATAAATTCTGTCCGTTTTTTAATTCCACTCATCTTTTATTTTGTTATTTTATTATTTTATTTTGTTAGTGCAAACTGGTCGAACAATGTTCCGCCGTTTTGCGGATTAGCATAATCGTAATGGTAAATACTTATAATAATTTCGCCATCTACATAATCTAATACTGAATATGTTCCGATGTTTCTAATCGAACCTGATGTAACACCTGTTTCTTTACCTACTATGTCATAAGATGGAATAAATGATACTTCAGGATTTAAAGCATTTGCACTCCATGATACTGATGATTTATTAACACTACCAAGTGTTACATATGTAACACCTTCTTTGGCATCAAAAAATTTTGTTTCTTTGCCGTTGATTGTTTCTGTTTTAACAATTGTAGGATTTGGATTTCCAAGTTCTGTTTTACCTTCAAAAGGTTCTACTTTGTTCGTTTCTGTATTCAAATCTCCGCCATAGCCATAAATAGGATATGTTCTTGAATAACGGTGTGTATCTCCACCAAGAACAAGGTCTATTCCAAGTTCTGTAAATACAGGCATAAGTGCTACTTTTCTTCTGTATGATGTACCAGTTAGTTTGTTACTTACAAGTGTACCTGCCTGTGGCTGTTCGTGAGTTATAACAACTTTCCATTTTTTGTCAGATGCTTTCATATCTTTTTCTAACCAGTCAAGCTGTTCTCTTGTTTTTGCGCCAATATCTTTACCGTCATTTGTAAGCATTGTTGTATCTAAAATTGCAATATGAAAATCTTTGTAATCAAAAGAGTAATATGTTATACCTTTTGATGCACCTTCAGGCAATGGATAGTTAAAGTGTTTTGAATACTGCTGTTCTCTTTGCGCTTCGGCACTGCTTTCTCTTCCTGCTGTATCGTGGTCCCCAGGTGCTCCGTTAAATGTAATGTTAGGGTTTGTGAAAGACTGGGCATTAAATGTATCTATCCATTCCTGCTCTATGTTATGTGTAATAACAAGGTCGCCGGCACTTAAAATAAATTCGCCACCATATTCGTCTATCATGTAATTTAGCATTTCTCCTTTTGGAAGTGCGCCAGGATAACTGCTTGACTGCGGGTCAGCCATAAGGAAGAATCTTCCGTCATCTGTTGTGTTATCTGATGTTTTAAATGTATAAGTATCGCTCCATACATCAAATTCTTTATTACCAACTTTGTAGTAATACTCTGTATTTGGTGTTAAACCTGTTACAAGTGCTTTGTGTCTTACAGCACTGTATTCAAGGAAATTGAATAATCTTTCTATACTTGGCTCAGATTCCACGTAAGAAGCTTTTGACCAGTCTGGTGTATCACCTGTTTTTTCAACATAAGCGATATCGCCTGAAGAAATTTTTGTTGAATACCAGTTAAACGCTTTTTGTGTGTAAACATCACCGTGGAACGACTGTGCAATTCTGTCTATTCTGTTTTGTGCTTTAAATTCTTCAATTGTAGGAACTTCCCAGTTAACGTGGTTCATATATGGAACAAGAGATGCGCCATCCCACAAGTAAAGTTTCATAAATAAATCTGCTGCAAAGTTTACATCAAATTCACATGTAACAGTTGCATCGCTAAGAGCAGTTAAAGCTTTTGCGTCTACAAGATTATTTCCGTCATAGATACCTGCAATAACCATTGCATTATCTTTTCCATCAATCATTCCTGCAGGAACATAGATATCTGCTTTTACTTTATCTTCTGATTCAAGATACAAGTTAGGTGTAACTGTTAATTCTTTTACCATAATGTTATCAACATAGAATGTTGAAGGATAGTACAAAGAAACACCGCCACCTGATGAGTCAATACCAATTGCATTAACAAGTGGGTTGTCTGTTGTTGCACTTGTGAAAATTGTATCTTCTGTTACTGTATATATAAATTTAAACTCTGTCCATTCGTTCCATTCAATCGCTTTTGATGCAGCAACGTACATATTAGAGCCGTATTTCCATGTGGTGTTGACATTTTTTAAATCTTTACCCGGTCCCATAAGACCAACTCTTATTGTTGGTTTTGTGTCGTCGTTGTCAAGGTCAATTTCATCGCCGCTTATAAATCCGTATGTACGTGTTGTATCGGCTGTGCCTTTTACGTTACCTTCTTCATCGTATTCAGTTGGCAATGTATATGGCCATGCACCATCAGAAGATGGACAGTATACAGATAGAGATACTTCAAATTCTCTTCCTATATCATCTTCTGTAAACATATCCCAACCTGTTGACCACGTTGGTGCTGTTCCGTTTAGCGGTGTCTTTTGTTCTGTATTAAATATGTTCCAAATTTTAAGTCTTCTTGATGTACCCTGAACAATTTTACTACTGCTTGAACTGTATTTAACACCTCTGCCTATCATACCAAAAGCAGTTGTATCGCCAACAGTAACGGCTTCTTGTGTTGTTTTTGTACCTGATTCGCCACCGTAACCCATTGTGTTTTCCGGAGAAGCAGTTGTGCTGAATGCATATGAAGTTGGATCTTCAAAATCTTCGTAACTTACCCAGTCAACAGCAACTTTTTCTTTTTCACTTTCAGCGTATGTCCATTTTACGTTATCAACATACATATAGTCGCCATTTGTACTACCCGGAACTGTTATACGTGCCCATGTTGGGTTTTCGCTAAGAACACTTGCTTTGTATTGACAAGTTAATTTAAGTGTTGTCCATTCGCCTGGAACAATTGAATATGTTTGTTTTGCCATTACTTTACTGCTTGCAGTAAGTCCGGTTGTATTCCACCAGATGTATGGTTCAGCCGAAGTTCTTCCTGTACTTGAATAGTAATACAAATCAACAGTGATTGTATAAGTCTGACCATCTACAAACCCTAAAGTTTTATCAGTAGATGTGTATTTGTCTGTTTTAACTGTAATAGCAGGGTTGGATTTGCCGGAATAACACCCTACTCTGAAAACATTATTTGTACCACCTGCAGGGTCTTTTGTAAGTGTAGCACCAATACCGCTGTTTGATGCAGTTGCATATGTTGACACAGTCGATGAGGTAACACTTTCAAAATCCTGTTCATAAACTATTTTATCTACACTTACAGTTGCTTCGCCATCTGTCATTCCGTTTTCGCTGTATTTTATTGCGAAAGCACAATTTGAAAAGACAAGTGTAAATATTAGAAGCATTGTTAAAATTCTTTTCATTAAGTAATCATCTCCCTTGATAATATCATATCACAACAAAAATAAAAAAGATACTTGTTTTTTGCTCAAAAAAAGTATGATTTTTATTCATATTTTGCACTTTGTGTTGTGTTTGCAAAAAAACATCTTTTATGATATAATTAAATATATAATTTTTTATAAGGAAGATACAATGAAAAAAGAAGTTATTGGAATTTTTGCTCATGTTGACTCTGGCAAAACAACACTTTGCGAGGCGATACTTTACAGCACCGGAAAAATAAGGAAAATCGGCAGAGTAGACCACAAAGATGCTTATCTTGACAACCACAAAATAGAAAAAATGCGCGGTATTACAATTTTTTCAAAGCAGGCACAAATTGATCTTGAAAATACGTCTTTTACACTGCTTGATACTCCAGGCCACGTTGATTTTAGCGCTGAAGCCGAAAGATGTATGCACATACTCGACTATGCTATACTTGTTATAAGTGCATCGGAAGGCGTGGAATCTCATACAGAAACGCTTTGGAATTTACTTAAACTTTATAACGTACCTGTATTTATTTTTGTTAATAAATCAGATATTGCAAAATGCGAAAAAGAAGAACTTTTAGCGGAATTAAAATCAAAATTAAGCGATGGTTGTATAAATTTTTCATCCGAAGACAAATTCTCTATTTATGAAGAAATTGCATATGCAAAAGAATCTCTTATGGATGAGTTTTTAAACGAAGAAAGTATTTGCGATAAAAGCATTTCCAAGGCGATAAGGACAAGGAACGTTTTTCCTGTATTTTTTGGCTCTGCCCTAAAACTTACGGGGATTGCCGATTTTTTAAACGGAATTGATAAATACACTTTAGAAAATAACTACTATGATGATTTTGGCGCAAGAGTATTTAAAATTACAGAAGATGAAGCACAGGGAAAACTTACTCATCTTAAAATTACAGGCGGAACTTTAAAAGTAAAAGATATAATAAACGACGAAAAAGTAAACCAAATAAGAATTTACTCAGGCGAAAAATACGAAGCAGTAAATGAGGTAAAAGCCGGCGATGTATGTGCAGTTTTAGGTCTTACAAAAACATATCCGGGACTTGGGATTGGAAAAGAGGAAACGTTAAAGAAAACTCATCTTGAGCCATATATGAATTACAGAATAATTCTAAATTCCGATATCGACCCGTATATAGCATATGAGAATTTTAAAAAACTTGAAGATGAAGACCCCAAACTTAAAGTTATGTGGAATGAATTATCAAAACAAATCCATATTCAGATTATGGGGAAAATTCAACTTGAAATTATAAAGCAAATTGCACTTGACAGATTTGGTATGAATATTGATTTTTCAAAAGGAAATATATCATACAAAGAAACGATAGTTTCTTCTTGCTACGGAATAGGCCACTACGAACCGCTAAGACACTATGCAGAAGTGCATGTTTTAATTGAACCGTTAAAACGAGGAAGTGGACTAAAATTTGCTTCAAATTTAAGCGAAGATGTACTTTCAAGAAACTGGCAAAGGCTTATACTTACGCATCTTGAAGAAAAAAGTCATATTGGCATACTTACAGGCTCACCTATTTGCGATGTTAAAATTACTCTTGTAAACGGAAAAGCTCATCTTAAACACACAGAAGGCGGAGATTTCAGGCAGGCAACATACAGAGCGGTAAGAAATGCCTTAATGAAATCAGAAAGCATTTTACTTGAACCATGGTACGACTTTAAAATTGAAGTCCCTACTGAATGTATAGGAAAAGTTATGACTGATCTTCAAAATATAAACGCTACTTTTGGTCAGCCAAAACTAAAAGATGATATGTCATCTCTTTCAGGAACAGCGCCTGTTAAACATTTGCAGGATTATAATATAAGTGCATTTACCGGCGGAAGAGGAAAACTTACTCTTATGCCAAAAGGATACGATAAATGTGTTGATGAAGAAAGCATTATAAATGAGTTTGACTATAGCGCCGAAAGTGATGTCGAAAACACGGCAGATTCTGTATTTTGTGCTCACGGCTCAGGTTTTAATGTAAAATGGGACGAAGTTGAAAAATATGCACATCTTGATATTATTTCATCATCAAAAGACGAAGAGATTATTGCAAATGAAGAAATTGAAAGACATATATCTCGCGTAGCATCCGACGAAGAACTTTTAAGAATTTTTGAAATGACTTACGGAAAAATAAAAACAACTCCCGCATCAATGCGACGTGATAAAAAAATCGAAAACAACTTAAAACCTATAAAAGTTAAACCGCAAAAAACAGGCGATAATTATCTTTTAGTTGATGGATATAACATTATCTTTGCATGGGATGATTTAAAAAAATACGCCGAAAAATCGCTCGATCTTGCAAGAGAAAAACTGATAAACCGTATGTGTAACTATCAGGCATTTAAAAAATGTAATATTATTTTAGTTTTTGATGCTTACAAAGTAAGTGGAAATATCGGAGAAGTTGAAAAAGTTAACAATATTGATATTGTATATACAAAAGAAGCCGAAACTGCCGATATGTATATTGAAAAAGTATCAAAAGAACTTTCTAAAAACAATAATGTGCGAGTTGCAACATCGGATAATTTAGAACAACTTATAATCATAGGAAACGGTGCATTCAAAATAAATGCAGACGATTTTTACAAAGATGTTATAAGCGTTGAAAATGCAATAAAAGAATATTTAAGCAAAAGAGAATAAGCATACCGTTTGGTATGCTTATTCTTTATGAAAATTGAATTTCAAACATTAAATCTTCGGTATTTTGCGGTGAATATTCTATTTCTGCCGAATACATTCTTACAATGTTTTTAAATGAGTCAAAACTTAAATCGTTGCTTTTTTTAAATATTTCAAGTATTAAATTAAAATTTACAATACAAAATGCAAGATAATGCGAAACTGACAAATCATATGGCTTAACGTACCTATATACAAAGTAAACAATAAGTTGCTCAAGTGCAATCTGCCATTTTTCTTCCGATAAAAAAGAAAAGTTTTCGTTTTCTTTCAAATTTTCAAGTAAATTTTTCCAATCATCAGAAAGTATTTCAAGCGATAGCAAAAACTCTGCCCACTCATCTGTGCTTTTCTCAGGAATAGTTACATCAAATTCTTTTATAAGAGTTTTTATTCTATTTTGGACTGTTTCACGTCTGTTTTGAAGAATATCAAATATTTTTTGCCTTAAAGTAAAAAATTCATTTTCTACTTGTTCATTTTTGGGTTCAATTTTTGGTTCAAATTTTGTTTTTTCTTTTTCTTCTAAAATTATATCAACACATGCTTCGCACGAAAGTCCAAGACCAATCTCTTCCCTATCTTCAAACACGTTTGTAAATCTTGGATGATCTGAGCAAATCTGACATAGCGCATCTTTTCCTAAGTTTATATAAATATCACATAAATTATTTTTATTTAAAAATGGGCATCTTTTATTTTCATCCATCAAAAAATGTCCGTTTTCGATTTCTTTTTTTAGTTTCTTCCCAAATTCACCACTGACATTTTTATATTTTTCTTTTGTTTTATCATCTATGTCTATTTCCCAGTCAATACAGCATGAATGAGCACAACCGCCCTTTTTACATTCAAATTTATTATAATAACTTGGTGTATAAACTTTCATTTTTTTGCCTTTCGTTTTTCTTTTTTAAAATTTTAGCATTTTACATACAAAAAGTCAAACAAAAAAGACACTCCATAATGGAATGTCTTTTTATTTTAGTTGTATTTTGGAAGCCAGTCGCCGTGTGCTTCAATTAAATCATCGCACATTGCAACAATATCGTCAATTGAAAGTTCAGCCGCTGTATGTGGGTCCATCATTGCTGCCTGATAGATTTTTTCTTTCTTTTTAGTAACTGCCGCTTCAACTGTCAAAAGTTGCGGGAAAATATTTGAACTGTTCATTGCTGCAAGTTGAGTTGGAAGATTTCCTATTACTGTAGGATGTATACCGCATCCGTCAACCATACAAGGAACTTCAACTGTTGCCTCACGCGGAAGATTTGTAATAAGGTTATCATTTAATACGTTTCCGCCAATTTTATAAGGTGTATTTGTAACCATTGCTTCAAATATTCTTGATGCATACTCCTCACTTCTTGTGTGCTCAAGTTCACCTGAAAGTGCAGAATTTTTTCTATCTTCCCATTTTTTAATCTGGTCTATACATCTTCTTGGATATTCATCAAGAGGAATATTGTATTTTTCAATAAGTTCTGGGTATTTACTTTTTATAAAGAACGGATTATACTCTGCGTTGTGTTCACTGCTTTCTGTGCAGTAGTATCCAAGACGGTTCATATATTCGTATCTTACCATATCGTTATGTATTACTGATTCATTTTTTTCTTTTGCAAGTTTTTTTGCAAGTGGATACAAATCGTTTCCGTCTTTGTCTTTTGTTTCAAGTAACCATGCCATATGATTTATACCTGCAATAAGGTCAACACTGTTTCCATCATACTCTGAAAGTCCTAATTTACCAAATAACTGTCTAGAGCAAACCTGAACACTGTGGCAAAGACCTATTGTTTTTACACCTGTAAATCTTTGCATATAGTTTGAAATCATAGCCATTGGGTTTGTATAGTTTAAAAACCATGCATCAGGACAAACTTCTTCTATATCATGTGCAAAATCTTCAAGAACAGGAATAGTTCTTAGTGCTCTGAAAATTCCGCCTATACCAAGTGTGTCGCCTATTGTCTGACGAAGACCGTATTTTTTAGGTACTTCAAAATCTGTAATTGTGCAAGGATCATACCTGCCAACCTGAATTGCATTTACAACAAAACGTGCATTTTTAAGTGCTGCTTTTCTATTTTCAACACCACAGTATACTGTTATTTTGGCTTTTGAATTATTGTATTTTTTGTTAAGTGCTTCAATAACACATCTTGATTCTTCAAGTCGCTGTGCATCAATATCATAAAGAGCAATATCAAGATCGTCTTTTAATGAATCACAAAGCATACAGTCGCCAAGTACATTTTTTGCAAATACGGTGCTTCCAGCACCCATAAAAGTAATTTTAGGCATAATCAATTCCTCCAACTAATTTGTTATTTAGTGGTTTTATCATAACACAAAAGTTGCATAAAATCTATAGATTTATGTTGCAATAATTTGTATTTATGTGGTATAATTCAGTTAGGTGATTTTTATGTATTTTTATAACGTTGATGAAAAAATATTTTCGGATTTATGGCTTTATCACTGCGGAACTCAAAAATGCAAACCATCTCACAGTTTTGGACCTGCAGTACGTAAACATTATCTTATTCACTTTATCCACTCAGGATGTGGAAAATTTGAATGTAAAGGAAAAACATATAATTTAAAACAAGGTCAGGCTTTTCTTATATCACCCGGTGAAGTTACATATTACGAGGCAGATAAAAAAAATCCGTGGCACTATTCGTGGATAGAATTTGGCGGAATATATGCGCAAAAAGTACTTGAAGAATGTGGACTTAGTCAAATGCCGATTTACACCGCAAAAAGCACAGAAAAACTCGAAGAAAGTTTAAACAGTTTAGTAAATGTGTGTAACGAAAAAATGGAGCAGCTTGAAATTTCAGGGCTATTACATCTGTTTTTGAATAATCTCATAAAATCATCATCTAATGCTCAAAAAAACAGATCATCACACTCAAGTGGCGAGTATGTAAAAAAAGCAATAGAATTTATACGACTTAACTACCACAGAAAAGTTACTATTACAGAAATATGCACTATTGTTGGTATTGAGCGCTCATATTTGTGTAAAATTTTTAAAGCCCATTACGGAAAAAGTCCGCAAGCATATATTGTTGAATATAAAATGAAAAAAGCTGCAGATTTAATTAGTGAAATGAATTTAACTGTATCACAAGCCGCACGTTCTGTCGGGTATGAAGACCAAGCGGCGTTTTCAAAGCTTTTTAAAATGTATTTTGGATACAGCCCAAGTAAAATAAAAAAATAAAACATTTAGTAAAAAATCCTACTTTTTTTGTAAAAAAAGTAGGCAAAAAAACTTATATATGCAAAAGCATACGCTTTTGCAAAAATTAAAAAAACAAGGTATCTTCACTAAAATTGAAGATACCTTTATTTTTATCTTTGGCAAAACGATAGTTTTGCTATTGTCAGTTTTTCGCTCAGCCTTTTTTCAAAAAGGCTGACGGGTGTGGGCGGCGCCCACTTTTATAATACTTCTAACTTACTTAACAACAATTTCAATTGTGTTGTTGTTTCCTTTGTAGCAAGGAACATCTACTGATACAGTTTTGCCGTTTGCTGTTGCAGTTACTGTGTAATCGCCAAAATAACCTTTTACATTAAATTCGCCGTTTGCATCAGTTTTACCAGCTTCTTTTGTCCACCATTTATTGTAGAATAAATCCTGGAATACTTTTCCTGATGGTTTAATTGTCCAGTCATATTCATACATAATTCTGTCTGTTTTTGTTTTTGAACTCCAGTCGCGGTGTCCCCAAAGCTGAATATATTCAACATTTTCACAAGCAAAGTAAGCGATAAGAGCATCTCTTACAAGGTTACCCTGATAGTTCTGGTCTTCCCCTATTGTACCTGTGTCAAATTCTGTAATGTGAATTGGTTTTCCTGCTTTTGAAAGTTCATCAAGACGTTTTACTATATTTTCAGGTGTTGTTGTATAACCTGTGTGTCCCTGGTCGCCTATGATATCAAAATCAAGGTTTTCTACTGCCCACCAGAAGAAAGGTCCTTGTGTTTCTTCCCAAAGTACGCTTCCCGGTGTTGTCCAACCATCTGTTAGAAGAAGTTTTGCATGAGGAAGTGCTTCTCTTGCATATTTATACCAGTTAACAAGCACTTCTTTACCATGAACATTTTTAATTGTCTGATTAGAAGGTGTAGCAAGTCTTCCACCGTCTTCGTTTGATACATCCCAGTAGTTAATTATAGGAAGGTTTTTACCAATCCATTCAAAATGTGCTTTTACTTCAGCATCAAGCGCATCTTTGTCGTTTAATACATCAAGATATGTACCAATTTTTGTATTTTTATATTCAGGAAGATTTGGTACGTTTTCGCCTGGGTCTGTATCCCAGATAAGTGCGTGGCCTTTTAAAGCTTTATTCATACCGTTTGCTTTAGCCCATTCGTAAATTTTAGGAACTTCTGTGTATGTGATCTGCTGAGTTTGGTCTTCAAACATTCTGTGAAGTCCGCCTTCTGTACCTAATGAGTTAAAGTTTTCAACAACGCTTTTTCTGTACTGTTCGTTGTCCATATATGTTTTTGTATCTGTAGCACCTGCCATAGAAAGCATAATTTCGTGTTCATACATTTCTACTTTAACATCTGCATTTGGAATGATATTTCCGTTTTCGTCTTTAACGATAACTTTAATATCTCCCCTTCTTACCTGTTCAATGCGTGCAAGAGCGTCTTTTCTCCACTGAGCATCTTCCTCGCAACCTTCGTAAGAACCATAAGAGTTAGGCATATCATTTAATGTATATTTTTTGCCGTAGTTAATAACTTCAAATCCACCGATTTCAACAACCTGATTGTAAATGCCAGGGTTAAATCCGATGTCTATTCCTTCTCCGCAATATGCATGAGTTGTCTGAAGCGGAAGATAAAGTGTGCTCCAACCGTCTGAACACATAGCTTTTGTTCTTGCCCCGCCACTTCTGTTCTTTGTATTTATAAACGACATCTCAAATGCGCCCATTTTTGTATCGATATCGCCGCCTGATACTCTTCTGATATATGCTTTAATTAAAAATACATCATCATCTTCATATTTATCACTTACAAAGTATTCAGGATAAATTCTGAAGTTCATTTTCCATGTTGCAGATGGAACTTTATTTACTGTAAATCTTAATACTTTTGTAAAACCAATACCGTCTGTAACTTCTGCCATTTCGTACGCGCCGTACTCTTCAATGCCTTCTGTTGTAAATTTAGAATCAAATACTGCTTCTTCGCCAAGTACTTTAACGCCGCCTTCAAGTTTTGAATAAACTACATCGGCTGCTTCAGGCATTGGGAAGTATAAAAGATCATCAATTCTGTTTGATTTTTCAAATTTTGTAGGAACAGGTCTTTTATCTGTTGGATTTGCAAGTACGTTTGGAATACCTGCTGTTGAAGTTGTAACTTTAACTTCTTCTTTAATCTCTGTTTTTCCTAACTGTTCAACCAAAATGTCATCAATATATAGAACATCGATTGCTTCATTTACTTCAATTGAAAGCATACCAATTTGGAAATCTGATGCGTTTAGCGCATCAATAGTATAATCAAACTCTACTTTTGTCCATTCATTTGCATTAAGATCTGCGCCAATTACTGCTTTACCGCCAATTACGCCTTCTTTATAATACTGTGTTTCGTAGCTTTTATCCATTGCATCTGTATGAGCAGCTGCAAGCATACCAACCATAATATGACCTGCTGTTTTTGCTTTTAAGTACAATGTAATTTTGTACTGGTTGCCAATCATATCTTCTGTTATAGGACCATTGCCGAAAGTATTGAAAAATTTAACTCTTGACTGTTTAAGGGCAACATTTTCCATTTTTAGTGATTTACCACTACCTGAAGTGTGGTCTTCTTCAGACGAAATTGAAAGCGCAAGCTTTGAGCCACCGCCACCACCTACTCTGCCGTCGAACTTGTCAGAGTATGTAACATTTTCGTTGTCTTTTGTAATTAGAAACTCTGCTTCATCGTCAAAAGTTCTAACGTTATTTTTTGCCAAATCAACTGTAACAGTTTTTGTAGCGTCTTCCCAACCAACATTTGCACCAAGAGATTCAGAAATAAATCTTACAGGAACAAGTGTTCTTGAGTTAACAATCTGAGCAGGAACATCAAGTGTAACGTCTTTTCCGTTTACTTTTGCAACTGTGTTGTTAATCTGAAGTGATACTGTTTTTTCGCTAAGTTTTCCACTTGCTGTTTTTGTGGCATCATCCCATTCTACAGTTGCACCAAGTGCTTCAAAAATTGCACGAAGCGGAACAAGTGTTCTGCCTTCTACTATAATTGGATTTTGGTCCATCGTAAGTGTGTTTCCATTTACTATCACTTTAATTTCAGTTTCTGCAAACACGTTAAATGAAAAACACGAAACTACCATTAAAATTGATAGTACCAGACATAAAAGTTTTTTCATAATTTTCTCCTTTTCTTATTTATGTATTTATTGTATAAAACAACACACATATATTATAACATACAAATATGTCGTGATTCTACTCTTTTTTTGTCTAATTTAATACTTTTTTTATTCTTTTTTTGCACTCTTTGACTGTTTTTTCTCCCTTTTTTTCCAACTTATAAATCCGTAAATATCGTTTACAAAAAACATCAAAAAGCACATTATCATAGGAAGATATGTTATATTTTCAATACTTGCAAGTATCCAAAGTACAATAAGAACAATGTCATTTAATGAATATGCAATTGCATAGTATGAATTTCTGTAAAGCATTAAATATGATGCTAAAAAACTTGTTGTAATAGATATTGTACTGAAAAATAAATTTGGTGTATCAAGTATTTTTAATATATAGTAAAAAATCCACGTTACAATAAAACTTAAAACTACCATCATTATTTTTTGCTTTTTTGTAAGGTAATGGATTTTTACTTCGTCCTTCCCTTTTTCATATGGATTTTTAATCCATGTAACTATGCTCATTATTGCGATTGGCATTGTCATTCCAAGATATGTTATCATTTCGCCATAATATTTAAATTCATACGAAGTTATAGCATATAAGATACTGAAAACAACAGTAAGGATTTGTCCCCATACATTTCCTTTTGCCAAAAATATGAGTGCCGTAACACCAATCAGTGTCCCTAAAAGTGTTGATGGAAGTACACTCCCCGCAAGTATGTTTGATATTCCTACTATTAAAAGAGATATTATCCATAATGTCCATTCCCTTTTTTTGAGTGTTGAAAACGGATTGCTTATCATATTTTCCTCCTTAAAAAAACACTCGCAAACATATCTTCTAAGACTTAGCCTTACAGTAATTATCTGAATCTGCCTTAAAATGCGTAATTTCGGTATCTTTGCGTTTGTCGTCCTCGACAGGCAAATAAAGCCTGCCCACGTCCTCCGCGCTCAAATCTACTCAAAATTACATCATTTTTAGGTCTATGAATTTTAGATGAGATGATTTTTGTCAGAACAAGGAAAAAGCAGAACTAATCCTTTGCGGATTTGTGAGCATTTTGACGCTGTTATGACGCAAATCATCCACATAAAATCAGGTTCATATAGTTACTTTAAGGCTAACGATATGTTCACGAGTGCCAGTGCACTATTCTACCCGGTGGCAGTTAAATATTCTTTCTCAATTATATATACTTATATAGAATTTGTCAATACATTTTATTTTGTTTCATTTGTGTAATTAAATGATTTCTTTTGTGCAAGTATTCCTAACCTTTTTGTGATAAACTATATTTAACAAGATTTTTTGGAGGCGTTACTTAATGAAAAGAAAAACGAATTATGACTTAATTGTTGTTGGCGGCGGACTTGCCGGCGTTGGTGCTGCAATTGGTGCTGCAAAAGAAGGACTTAGTGTTCTTTTAATTGAAAAAGGCGGATTTTTGGGTGGCGCAATTTCAAACTGCTCTATAAATCCATTTATGAAACACGCTGTTTTTAATGAAAAAGATGAAAGAATTGTAATAAACAGAGGTATTTTTATTGAACTCATTGAAAAATTAAAAGAAATGGATGGAATAGTAAATAATTCTTGTTTTAATGAAGAATATGTTAAACTTTTACTTGACAAAATGACAACCGATGCAGGGGTTGATGTTCTTTTCCATACATATTTTATTGATGTTATAAAAGATGGCGACACCATTAAAGCCATTGATGTTGATACAAGAAACGGAAGAATGACATTTAGTGCAAAATACTTTATTGACGCTTCCGGCGATGCTGCGCTTGCATTTAAAGCAGGATGCCCATATAAAATAGGTCGAGAAGAAGATAATCTTTGTCAGCCAATGACACTATGCTTTAGAATGGCAAATGTTGATATGGAAAAAGTAATGAATAGCAGAGCACAGATTAACGAAATGTATAACAAAGCACAAGCAGAGGGGAAAATTAAAAATCCAAGAGAAAATGTTCTTCTATTTTGGCACACATCTGAGGGCGTTCTTCATCTTAACTCAACAAGAATTGTAAAACGCTCGCCGCTTGACGCGTATGACCTTTCTATTGCCGAAAGAGATGCAAGAGAACAAGAATACGAACTATTTAAGTTTATGAAAGAAAACTGTCCTGGATGCGAAAATGCAACTCTTCTTATTTCTGCTCCTGAAATTGGTGTGAGAGAAAGCAGAATGATTGAAGGCGAATATACAATAAATGAAGATGACATAGTATCGTGCAGAAAATTTGACGACACTATCGCAGTTGGTGCATATTCAATAGATATTCACTCTCCTGACGGAAGCGGAACTAAAATAGTAAAAATTGAACAGGGCAAATACTATTCAATTCCATATAAAAGCCTTATTCCAAAAGGTGTGAAAAATATGCTTGTTGCAGGAAGATGTATTTCGTCAACACATACAGCACAATCGGCATACAGAGTCCTCCCTATTGTTGCTTGTATCGGTCAGGGGGCCGGTATTGCAATTGCTGTTGCAAATAACGATAACACAGACACAAGAAATGTTGATATAAATAAAGTACATAAAATAATGGAAAAACAGGATTTAATTTATAAATAAGGAGTTAAAAAATGAAACGACTAAAAAACAATGAGCTTGACATTATAATTCCTGTTACAAGTGAAATTGATTGGCCTTCGGAAGAGAGCATTATTGAAACTATTTTAAAAGAACATAATGATTATGGATTTAAACGTTTTGCCCTTGCATGTCCTGCTGGTGGTCACAGAAGAAGTCATTATCCCGAAAGAGAAACTTTTAAAAACCTTGCAGAATTGTTTTTGAAAGTTAAAAACCGTCTTTCATCATATGATATTGATTTAGGATGGTGGAATACTCTTACAATAAAATCAGGACCAAGCGAAAAATTTACTGGTCAAATCAATTATGAAGGCAAGGTTCATCCTACTGCAAACTGTCCTTCGGACCCTAATTTTAAAAAGCAACTAAGCGAGGATATTGCATATTTTGCATCTATTGCAAAACCATCTTTTATTATACTTGAAGACGACTATTCAATAGTGCCTCCGGGATGCTTTTGCAAGTATCATCTTAATGAATTTGAAAAAGAATATGGAAAAAAACTTACAAAAGAAGAATTATTTAGTCTTTTACAGCAAAAAACCGATGAAAGCATTAAAGTAATTAAAACGTGGCATAAAGTATGCAGAAACTCGCTTGTCAATATATCAGAAGCAATAAGAAACGAGGTAGATAAACTTACTCCTGAAATTCCAATAGGATTTATGCAATCCGGTGGTGCAAATATAAACGGCAACTGCACTAAACCTGTTGCAAGAGCACTTGCAGGCAAAAATCATACTCCGTTTGTAAGATTTCAAGGTACATTTTACGGAAATGTTGTTGTATGGCAAATTCCTACAAAACTACATAATTCACTTTATTTTAAACAGCATATTGACGAAGAGTTTATGTTTTATCATGAGTCCGACACATTTCCTCACACAAGATATTTTATGTCATCAGGGCAGATGAAAATGATTATGTCAATTGCCTTTTCTTACGGTTTTGACGGTTCTATATTTATTGATGAACAGCTTCTTGATGATCCTACGGAAGAGACGGCATATGGAAAAATGTATAAAAAAGAAAGAGAACGCTTTAACGAAATAAACTGTATTGCGAAAAAATGCGAAGTGAAAGGTGTTACTCCGGGATTTGACCCTTTCTGGAATGCCGTATCGGATATAAAAAGAAATGTCACATACCCACTTTGGTCTACACCGCTTAGCCGTTTCGGAATTCCTTATACATCAGTTGACACAGATGTTATGTTTTTGGATAAAATCCAAACTCAAAATTACGATGAAGAAACACTTATAAAATATCTTTCTAAAAATGTTTTTCTTGACGGTGAAGCTGCAAAATCACTTTGCGAAAGAGGACTTGGCAAATATATTGGCATAGATGTAGGCGAAGATGTAACAACCATTTATGACAGATTGTCTTACGACCTTGGTGCAAGGGAAGTTATTTGCGATAAGTTTACGCATTTGAGCAAGGGTAAAAATATGCCAAGCGCATTTATGCTAGCTCCTAAAAACGGAAACCTTATGGAAATAAAAGTAACCGACAAAAAATGCGAAGTAATTACCGAGTTTTTTAACTTTGATAAAGAATACATATGCCCTGCAATGACAAGGTTTGAAAACGAGCTTGGCGGTAAAGTTGTTGTTATGGGACTTACAATCGACAGAACAAATTCTCAATCGCTTTATAATTACCGAAGACAATCTCTGTTTAACGAAATGATTAAATGGATGAGCGACGAATATATTTTGGTTAATAAAGCACCTGATGTTTTCACAATTGTAAATGAAGCCAAAAATCCAAAAGAAGACGGTTTTTATGGAATGCTTACTTTTATAAATATGTGCCCTGATACACTTGGCACACTTGACATTCATCTTCCGCCAAAATACAAAAAATTAAAAGAATTTTTAATTCTTGATAAAAACGCAGTCTGGAAAAAAGCAAATATTGAAAGAACAGATGACGGTATTATTATAAAGGAAGAATTTAATTACACAGACCCTGTATACATCTTAATAAAATAAAAAAAGCAGACATATGTCTGCTTTTTGTTTTTTATAAATGAATATTTAAATCAATTAGATTTATCTGTTATTATAAGACCGTTTGTATCATACATTACTTTTGCATGATTTTGACGAATGCGCCTGTCCCAAAGAACTTCGCCAGTTTTTTTATTGGTACATTTGCGGTATACATCTCCTAATCTGTATACCCCATCATTTTCTTTTACAAAACATTCGTTTTCTGTACGAATTTCATATTCAAATTCAGGCATCTTTTCACAACGAAGCTGTCCGCACAACTCATTTTCAGTTACATATATACAAAGTTGATATGCGCTATCAGTTGTATTTTTAAACCTATAATCAAGATAATTATACGTAATTGAAGTTCCTGTGCCAAATGGAACTTTTCTGTTATAGTCAGGAAATAAATCAAATCCATCGTGATGATGGTGTTCTACAATCTCTAATGGAGAGTGTAAAATCATCCAATGAATAAGGTTACTAAGTTGACACATACCGCCTCCTATGCCTTTCGATACCTTTGAATTTGAAATAGTTACTCCTTCTTTATATCCCATCGATGCCTTGCATTTTCCAACTAATTTCCACAAAGAAAAAACTTCTCCGGGATATATTATAATACCATCTATTTTTGGCACAGCAAGAGAAAGATTTTTAGCTTTGTTTTCTTGGAATTTCATATTTACATTTCCTAAAACACGCCTGATTATAGATTTATGTTCAAATATCAAAAACGATAATTTTTCATTTGATTTACGTTTGGAAAACTTGTGTTTTTCTAAAAAATCCTTTAAGTTTCTGTTTATAATATTCTTTTGTACTGATAACCAATATGTTAAAGGCGAGATTTCACAAAACAGTTTTCTTTTCATAAATTTCTCCTTTTATCAACATTTGACATTCATATTGCGACACATAAGGTTTAGATGCAAACCTTTCAAAGGCTTCTCGCTTTTCGAGAGGCTCCGCCGCAGGCGGTGGTGAGGTGTTGTAGGGGCTGGGTTCCATCCCCGCCCGTTCTCTGGGAGGGCACAGAGACCCTCCCCTACAACTCCACCTCATCCAAGTTTGCTTGCAAACCCACCTTCCCTCAAGGGGAAGGGTTTTTGTTTCGTCATTTTATATCAAACATATATAATGAATAGATATAATTTGGATGCCACTAAAATATCATTATAACTCCACTTATAATCATGCCAATATACACAATTTGTCTTAGCATTTTTGAGTTTAATTTTTCAAAAACTTTTTTTCCTATAAAATTTCCGACAATACTTCCTAAAAAACCGACAGCAGAATAAACAATTACTTCTATAGTAATGATACCGCTAAAAAATCTTACCAAAGTTGAATAAATGCCCGTCAAACCAAAATAAAACTGCGTTGATGCAAAGTATACGGCATTATCTGAAAATGCGTTCATAAGATACAATACAACAGGAGGGCCGCCCGTTGAAAAAAGTCCGCTAAGTACTCCTCCCAATCCACCTGCAATAACACCGTTTTTTACAGTTGCTTTAATTTTTATGCGGTTATTAAAAAACATAAAATAAATGCTGAGTACAACAAGGACAATTCCAAGTGTTTTTTTGAAAAAATCTCCTGATATCATAACTGAAAAACTAACAGCTATAGGTATTGTAATAAGCGCTGATATTATTAAAGGAATAATTTTTTTATATGGTATATTTTTTCTGTAAACAAATGCATTATATACAGATATTACACAGGAAACCAAAGTCGATACCGCAGTTGACGTAGTATGCACTTTAATAACATACGGGAAAAAGAGCATAACAAAAATACCAAATCCAAATCCTGTTACTCTTTGTATAAATCCACCCATTGCCGATATTATTAAAACTACAATAAGTTGAATTGAGTCAAACATCAGTATCTCCTTTCTATAAGATTTACCGTGAATTATACTTAACTTATTCTATCATAATTGTGCGTTATTTGCAATAAAAAAAGCAGACAACCAAATTGTCTGCTTTTATTTTTATGCCATTATATATACATTTACTGTTTTTCTTCCAAACTGAAGGGCTTCGCCATGTGTAGGGAAGAATAAATCAACTCTGTTACCTTTGATTGCTCCGCCTGTATCTGCTGCAATACTGTAACCGTAAATGTAAGAACCGTCTGTTGTTTCTATATAAAGTTTTGTTCCAAGCGGAATAACTCTCGGGTCAACTGCAATTACACCGTATTGTGCCCTCATTCCGCTGGCAGTAATACCTGTTGACCATCCGCAACATCTGCTACATGCACAGTATGCAGTTGCATGACATACAAGTTTATTTGAATAATTGATTGTATCAAGTTTTGTACCATAAGCATAATCGCCTATACCATACTCGATTACTCTGTCTTTTGCAGCTTGTGTCTGAACTGTTGACTGCTGTCTTCCAACTTCAACTCCGTTATGATAAGTAATTTCTGTTGTAGTTGTAAGTATTCCTTCGCTTCCTTCACTAATAATTCTTACCTGACCTTTTGGAAGGGATACTGAATCTCTTTTTACAGTTTCAAATGGAACCTTTGTTTCTTCAACAACTGTTTCGTGAGTAACTCTGGTAATTTCAATTACCATATTATCTTCGATTTTATTTTCAGATGTAACATTCATAAAATCGAGTTTTTCATTTATACTGATTGTTCCGTCTTCAATTAGTTTTCCGACATCAGAAGCGGTAGTATAAATTTCAAAAGTTTTTCCTGCGTCAATAATTGTTACTCTGTTAGTTTTCTTAATTGAAACTACATCATTATTGACTAATTCTTTGTCAAGGTCGATATCACTGTTTACATCTTCATCGATATCAATCTTGAGCTCATTGAGCAACTGTCCGACTGTTTCACTTCCTGTATATGCATAATAAACAGGATTTCCGTTCACTTCAAGGCGAACATCTTTAAATTCACCAGAAGCAAATACAGTCAAAGCTAAAAAAGATGCTGACATCATAACTAAAGCCGAAACAACTTTTTTGTTGCTCTTTGACTTTTTATTAAACATAATTTCCTCCTATTTTTCCTCATACAATGTTTATTTCACTTTCTCGATTAACTTTTAAATGAAAGTGATTTAAATACATCCGAGCATAAGCCGGTTTTGTAATTGGAACTTTAGTTTACTCAAAAAAGGGGGCTTTGTCAAATTTTTTACAATTTTTGGAAATTTATCGTTGTCAATTTGACTAAATAATTTACAACTTTTTTACTTGTTTTACAGGAGTATACTTTTTTTCCAAAAAATTACATTTTGCTCTTAAACCCCGTTTTCTTCAGTATATGCAGCGTTTTTGCATTCAAATTCACTTTTTGTGCAATTTTTCAATTTTAGTGCACATTTAACAATTTTTTAACATTCGTTTAACACGTTTTCGCTCATTTTTGGCTATTTTACCTCATTTTATTGTTATTTAAAACAGTGTTTTTATACAAATGTATTTTTAAACATTAAAAAAACGCCTTTATACCGGCGTTTTTAAGACTTTATATGCAAAATTACCAATTGAGTATTTTTTGACTGTAATTTTTAACAAATCTTTTGTTACATTTTTATAATTTCATAAATGTACTCGCCCATGAGCACAAAAAAACCGCTTTGTATTGCTACAAAGCAGTTATTCTTCTTAATATGAACCGCCACGTCTTGATGAGCCGCGTTTTGACTCCATATTTCTTTTTAAATCATGCATCTTTTCTTCACTTGCCTGTTTAAACTTATTAAGTTTATCCTCGAATGATAAATCAACTTGTTCATTTTTAAACGACCAGTCAATGTCTGCCGGTCTTACATTAGTGTTTTGTGCTTTTTGAGCCGGTTGTCTTGTTTCTTTAAGTGCTTGTTTTATTGACATACTGATTTTGCCTTTTTCATCCACACTTAGTATTTTAACTTTTACTTCATCACCAACGGATAAGTGTTCGTTTATATCTTTTACATAACTTAATGCAACCTCAGAAATGTGCACAAGTCCTGTAACTGACTCACTTACATCAACAAAGGCACCAAAATTTGTAATACCTGTTACTTTTCCGTCATAAATTTTGCCAACTTCAACCTGCATTTAAAAGAAATCCCCCTTAAATCTTCCTATGTATAATAATTTTTAATTACTTCCTATATCAACAAAAACTTTCTCATCAGGATTTACAAGATTAAGTTCTTCTCTTGCTATTTGTTCGACATATTCATCTGTAGCATAAAGTTTTTCTTTTTCTTTCAACTCGTCTGCCTTTTTTTGTTGCTCCTGAATTTGTATGTTAAGATTCTTTATTTCATCATTCTTTTTGTTAATATCAATCTGTTGACTTATTAAAACAACACCAACTAAACACACAGCAATTAAAATTATAAACCTTGTTAAAGCGGAATTTTTTGCTTTTTTGGTTTTCATCTTATCACTCCGTATATGTAAATTGCCTCAAACTATTGAGGTTATCGTATTTCTACCTATTTATTATAATCCTTTTTTTAAAAAAAGTAAAGTCAAATTTTTTTAAAAATGTATTTTATTTGTTTAATTTTTAAAATTTGTTTATATTTAACAGTTTTAAACACTTTTTTAATTATAATTTTAACTTTATTATATGGCACTTTAAACAATTTAAAAATCTTAATAATTGGTGTAATAATAAGAAAAATAAATTTTTTAAGAAGTTTTTTTACATATTCGGTTGCACTTATTACGTATTTTTTTATTGTAAGTGTATATAATACTACTCCCATTATAATACCTGTTATTTCGTACCATCTTAACTCGCCGTTATTTAGCATATATATTATAATGAAAGAAAACGTTGCCATACATAAGCAAAAAAATATATCACGAATACCCAAAAATACTACATTTCCTGCTTTTTTACCGCTTGACAGTCCTAAGATATCACTAAACATCCCAAGAAATACTCCGCCCAAAAAGGTTCCTACAAATATGTACATTTCATTTTTTAACATTAGTTCCATATTTTTTTCTCCTATTTAAACAACTTTGAAAAAAACGACTCTTTTTGTCTTTCTTTTTCATATTTTATTAAATCTACCATTCCTTCTATAATTATTTCTCCGTTTTCTGTGCTTAACTTATTTATATGAAGATTTTCGCCTTCTATAATAAGAAGTCCCATATTTGTGGAAAGTACAACTTCTTCTTCGTTAAAACTTTCTACATCACTAACACCAGATATACTAAGTTTTCGTCTTCCTTCCATTATTACATTATGAATACCTTCTGTTTTTTGACTTTTAAAATTTTTTCTTTCTTCCATAAAAATCCTCCTTATATAATATATAAAAATTATATTCATAACTTGTACTCTTTTATGAATATTTTTTAGAAAATAAGTAAAAATATATTCAAATCAGTTTATGGAGGAATTTATGAAAAAGAAATTTATTATTGTTATTATAGCAATTCTTAGTTTATCATTCATTTATATATCACAAAAAACGGATAACAACATAAAAGTTGAGGCACAAAATAATTCTTACACGCAAAATCTTCAACTCCTTGCACGCGCAGTTAACGGCGAAGCAAGAGGCGAAATATACGAAGGTCAGGTTGCGGTTGCGGCTGTTATTCTAAACAGGGTAAATCATCCGTCTTTTCCAAACACAATTGCCGGTGTAATATATCAACCGGGGGCATTTACTGCAGTTAGCGACGGGCAGATAAATGTTCCTATAAGCACAAATTCTACCGTTTACAAAGCGTGTCAGGATGCACTAAACGGATGGGACCCTTCAGGTGGCGCTATATACTATTATAATCCGAGAACAGCGACGAGTAACTGGATTTTTTCAAGACCAATAATAAAATCAATCGGCAATCATACATTTGCAAAATAAGGAGAATCATATGAATAACAAATTTAAATCTGCACCATATTTGGCATCTTTGATAGGTATAATTATATTCTCACTGGTACTTGGTGTGATGGTAAAAAAAGACGGAGAAAACAAATATTTAAAAAATCAGATTAACGATGTCTACTCACGTTCTATACTTCAGGTTGTAGACAGTATAAATGATGTAGATACGGCACTTATTAAAAGTTCAGTTACTAACTCGCCTTATCTTCTTAGTGATTTATCAAACGAAATTTACCGTCAGGCAACCTTTGCAAAAGCAAATTTAGGCGAACTTCCGCTTGGAGATACAGACCTTGAAAAAACATCTAAATTCTTATCTCAGGTGGGCGATTTCACATATTCTATAAGTAATAAAGTTTTAAATGGCGGATTTATTACAGATGAAGAAAAAAACCATCTTGCAACTTTATCAAAATATGCATCAAAACTTTCTGACGCACTTTCTGGAATTGAAACAAAACTTATGAGCGGAAAACTAACTTTTGATAATAAGGCGTATGCAGAAAAAAATGCTCAAATTCCTATTTCAAACACATTTACAGATATTGAAAAAGATTTTATTAAATATCCTTCTTTAATCTATGACGGCCCATTTTCAGACCATATAAACAAGCTCGAAGCACGACATTTAAAATCTGAAAAAGAAATCACAAAAGATGATGCCAAAAATAAAGTTAAAAATTTTGTTCCTTCTGTAAAAAATATAAACATAGAAGGCGAAAGCGACGGCACTATTAAAACTTTCATTTTAAGTGGTACAGATGAAAACGAAACAAGTTTTTATACAGAAGTATCAAAATTTGGCGGAAAAGTACTTTATATGCTTAAAAACCGCGATGTTAAAAGTACAAAATTATCTACAAACGATGCGATAAATGCAGGCAGTGCTTTTCTTATAAAAAATGAACTATATTCAATGAAAGAAAGTTACTATGAAATAAATAACAATATTATGACAGTAAATTATGCGTATGTGGAAAATGGAATAATAATGTATCCTGACCTTATAAAACTAAAAATAGCGCTTGATAACGGCGAAATTTTAGGTTATGAAGCACAGGGATATTTAATGGCACACGAAGAAGGACGAAACTTAAACGAAATAAGTATACCTATTGAAACAGCAAGAAATCTTGTAAGCAAAAATTTAAAAATCGAAAAAGAAAATATGGCTGTAATTCCGCTTGATGGCGGAAGCGAAGTATTATGCTATGAATTTACAGGAACTTTTAATAAAAAAACCTTCATTATATATATAAATGCAACAACAGGAAAAGAAGAGCAGATTTTAATGCTTCTTGTTAAAGAAAACGGCACATTAACACTATAAAAAAATCCGAGTGATTATCTCACTCGGATTTTACTTATTTATCCCCTATTTCAAATGCCTTAACTGTATATCCCTGATTTCTGAAACTATCTATTACCTCATCTATTATTTCAGCATTTGTTTTTGAAACAGCGTGTAAAAGGAAAATTGCACCGCCATGTGCTGCATTTGTTATTTTTCTGTATGCAGTAAATTTTAACGGCTGATTATCTGTTTCCCAATCTCTGTATGCAAAACTCCACAAAAATGTTTTATATCCCATTTTTTGAGCGATTGCAAGTGTTTTTTCACTGAACTCTCCCATAGGAGGTCTGAAAAGATACATTTCATACCCAAAGTTTTCTCTTACATACATATGAAGTTCTTTTACTTCTTTTATACATTCTTCAACAGAAAGAGTCGGCATAGACAAATGTTTTACACTGTGATTTCCTATGACGTGTCCTTCGTCTATCATTCTTTGTACTAACTCAGGATTTCTTTTTACATAATCCATAGTTACAAAAAATACGGCCTTGCAGTCCTTTTCTTTTAATTTATCAAGTATCATCGGAGTATATCCGTTTTCGTATCCTTCATCAAATGTAAGATATATTTTGTCGCTCAAATCAGCAATGAAATATGCATCGTACTTTCCGTACTTTTCCTGAAGATTTATTGCACCGGTTGGTCTGTTTTTTTCATCAACATTCACACCTGGTCCATAACCATTTTTTGTATTATCAAGATTTTCAATTCCGGTTAAATCGATATCTGAATCTATAATACTGTTATAATATTTATTTTCATCAATTTGGGGTTCGTCATTTATTTCAGGTTCATCATTTATTTCGGGTTTGTCATTTATTTCAGGTTGATTTTCTGTGTCGCCGTCTATATTTTCATCAGGTAATTCAGGTTTGAAAATAATTATATCATCTTCATTTTGCGGAATTGCTTCATAAATGATAGAATTTGCAACAACATTATCAAGTTTAACATTACCTCTTATTGCACCGCATATGTATATTTTCCCGTTCACATCAACATCTTTAATTGTTATATCAGAATTTGCAATACTTTCACTTATTATAAGATTTCCATTGATTTTCATATCAGAAATAATTGTCTCTTCATCAGCAATTATTACATGTTTATTTGTATTTATACTGTAATGACCTTTTTTTAGAAATTCTGTTTCAATTATTTTATCTAATATGTAAACAAATTCTGCCCTTGTTATATTCTTTTTAAATTCGCTGTCATCAAAACTTTTTGGAAGACAATTTGCACCTTCTAATGCAGATACATATCCTCTTGCCCATTCACTTATTTTTGAAGGGTCATAATTTATAAATATTTGCTGTTTTTCAATTTTAAGCATTTTGCAAATAAGTGCTGCGGCTTCTTCTCTTGTCATATTGTCATATGGTCTAAAAGTTATTCCATCTCCCGACATAACTGATGCGACTTTTGAAACATCATCATAAAACCACATAGATGAATCAACATCGGTATAATTGATAAGAGAAATTGTTTCATATTTTAAAATTCGGTTAATAACTGCCGCTATTTCACCACGGGTAATACTATCATCCGGTCTGAATAAATTATCACTGCCTTTAATTACTCCAATTTCGGACCAGTTTTCTATTTCTTTTTTTGCCCAATGTTCAGATGTATCGTCATAACTTGCGCATACACTAACAGAAAGCATACATACTAAAATGAGATATATTATAACTCTTTTCACGATAAATCACCCTCTTAATTTTATACTTATATTTTATCATATATTACATATGTTTTTCAACATATTTTTACTTTTTATTGTGTTTTTACAAATTTTATGATATAATTTTAAAAAAGCATACAAAAAGTGAGGTGTATTATGAAAACAGCAAGAATAATAGTATCATCAATCTTAATACTTGTAATAGTTTTTTGCGGTATAATCGTATTTGAAAAAATAAACTTTTCCTCCGATACAACGCCTGTTACAATTACAATAAAAGAAAATTCATCTTCATCTGAAATATATGCTGTTTTAAAGGAAAACGGTCTTGCAAAAACAAAAATCGGGTTTTTAATTAACCTTAAATTAAGCCCATATAGCGGGAAACTTAAAGCAGGAACTTTTACGCTTAATAAGTCGATGTCTTTTGATGAAATTTTAAAAACACTTTCAGGTAGCGGTATATCAAACAGAAAAACATTTACACTTACTGTTCCTGAAGGATATTCAATCGAAAAAATTGCAACAAAACTTGAAAGTGAAAATATTTGCACAAAAGAAGAATTTTTAAATGCTTTAAATGACGAATATAATTATGATTTTATAAAAGACATTCCTGCAAAGAATTATAAATATAAACTTCAAGGATTTTTATTCCCGAGCACATATGAATTTTTTGAAGGGGCAACTGCTCATGATATTATTGACAAAATGCTTGGAGAATTTGAAAATCGTTATTTAAAACTTAAAAATAACACTGATTTTACAATGCACGATGTTATAACGCTTGCATCTTTAATAGAAAGAGAAGCACAATTGCCAAGTGAAAGATACACAATTTCAGGTGTTTTGAAAAACAGACTAAACATAAATATGCCGCTTCAGATTGATGCAAGTATTGTTTATTTTATATCTGACGGCGAATATAATGTTGACCTTGTAACTTATGACCATTTAAAAATGGATTCGTTATACAACACATATAAAAACACAGGACTTCCTGTCGGGCCAATATGTAATCCGGGAATTGAAAGCATAAAGGCTGCGCTTAATCCGGAAAATCACTCATATTTGTACTATCATACAGATGAAACAAAAAAAGACGGAAGCCATATATTTACTGAAAACTATGGAGAACATCTTGCAACTCAATAAAACAAAAAACTGAATGGATAATCCATTCAGTTTTTTTATTTAAAAAATGTTTTCTGTTATTATACAATCTTTTCCATTTCCTTCAATTACATTTTCGCATCCGTTTGTAAAAACATTTCTTACTATAACATTTTTAAATGCATCTTTTTCATCATAATAGAAAAAATTAAAAATTGAATCAGGACTTTTTTCTTCCACATCAAAAAACACATTTTCAATAACTGTATTATGTATTTTTGCTCCCTGAACTTCAGGCGAAAGATTACATCTTTTTGTAGAAAAAGCGCTCCATGATTTTTTTGAACAGTATATGTTTTTAAAAACAGAATCTGTGAGTGTAACATTTACCATAACAGCATACTGATTATACGAATGAACATTTGAAACAAAAATTCTTGCGGTTTCTCCAAGTATCGAAAAGCGCTTATTTGCATATGCTTTATTTCCTATTCTTATTGCTGCATATGGATTGTTACCATTTTCATTATGAGAAGTATCACAAACAGAATCTATAGTAATATCGTGAAGTTTTATTCCGTCCTGATTTCTTAGTGCAACTATTGCATGCCTAACACTTGTTCCCATAATATTTTTAATAATAATATTGCATATATCATCTTTTCGCCAAGGCACATACAGTTCTTTTATACAGTCGCCACCTTTAAAACCCGAAAGTGCAACAAGGTCATCGCCACCCTGACCGCAAATATTTTCTATAATTATATCGGTACATCCAACTCTCAAATCAATTCCATCCTGATTTGGAATATTGTTTTTTGCATCAAATTTTATATTGCTTAGTCTTCCGTTTCGGGCAAAAATTAAGTTTATCCCCCACCAACGTTGATTTTTAATTGTAATGTTTTCTATTGTAAACTCTCTTATGTTATGAAGTAATATAGTGTTATTCCATCTTATATGTGGATATCCGTCTTTTTCAGATGTTTTTTCTGTAAGTCCGTTTGGATTTCCGCCATCAATTACCGCATTTCCTACACCGCGTATTACAATATTATGTTGTTCTCCGTCTTTTTCGCAGGAGTTTTTATCATAAAAGTTTTCATTACGAAACACGTTATCAAAAATTCCATCTGCCTGTCTTATATAGCAATTATCAAGGACAATTTCGATATTGGACGGTAAAAGAACTGCTTTATCAAAAATCCATTCTGCCCGATTTGTTCTTTTATTTACACGTGGAATTACAACCCTTAAAATATCATTATCTTTCGCTACCTTAACGGCTGCCGTAACAGCATCAGAATCACTTAAACTTAAGAATCTTTCATCATTTGCACTGATATAATCCACTTCTATCACCTCGTAATTATTATAGCATAAATCTGCATTTTTTAAAGTAAAATAACAAAAAAGGTATCTTTTTTAGCAAAAGATACCCTTTATATTTATTATGAGTGAAGAAGATTTTTTACTTCCTCCAAAAATACGTTTACGTCTTTAAATTCTCTGTAAACCGATGCAAAACGCACATAAGCAACAGGATTTAAGTTTTTAAGTTCTTCCATTACAAGTTCGCCGATTGTTTTAGACTCAACTTCCCTGTCTAAACTGTTAAAAACTTTAGATTCAACCTTTGCAACAGTTTCTTCGACTTCTTTAAATGTAACAGGTGTTTTTTCAATAGCACGAAGTATACCATTCATAAGTTTCTGTCTGTCATATGGCTGACGGGTTCCGTCTTTTTTTATAATTATAACAGGAATAGACTCTATCTGTTCATAAGTTGTAAATCTTTTTTCGCACTTTAAACATTCTCTTCTTCGTCTTATTGAATTACCTTCGTCTGTAGGTCTTGAATCAATAACCTTACTTTCTGCATGTTCACAATACGGACACTTCATACTTTTCACTCCGTTTCATTTTTATAAAGAGAATGCGTTCAAACTTTGTCTGAACGCATATTGTTTTAATTATTCACCTTTTGGAGAAAATGGCGGAATAACAAAATCATTTACGTCAAATCCTTCAAATACAGGCTGTGTTAATGTTTCACCAGCTTTAGGTGCTGCTTTTTTTACACCACCATTTAAGCCTGTTGCAACAACTGTGATAACGATTTCATCTTCAAGTGTTTCATCAACAGATGTACCAAAGATGATATTAGCATCAGTATCAACAAGTTCATGGATAAGTTCAGATGCAGTATCGATTTCAAACAATGTAAGGTTTTTATCCCCTGCGATGTTGAATACAACGCTGCTTGCACCGTCAATTGTTGTTTCAAGAAGTGGACTATTGATTGCTTCTTTAATAGCAACTTCTGCTCTGTTTTCGCCAGATGCACGTCCAATACCCATATGAGCAATACCAGAATCTCTCATTACAGAAGAAATATCTGCAAAGTCAAGATCGATGTATCCAGGAGAAGTAATAAGGTCAGCAATACCTTTTACGCCCTGACTAAGAACTGTATCTGCAATTTTAAATGCTTCTTCCATTGAAGTCTTTTTATCACAAACTTCTAAAAGTTTGTCATTTGGTATGATAACAAGTGCATCTACGCATTTTGAAAGTTCTTCAATACCAAGATCTGCTTTTTCTGTTCTTTTTCTACCTTCAAATCTGAAAGGTTTTGTAACAACACCAACTGTTAAAATTCCCATTTCTTTAGCAATTGATGCTACAATTGGAGCAGCACCTGTACCTGTTCCGCCGCCCATACCAGCAGTAACAAATACCATATCTGCACCTTTAATAACCTGAGAAATTTCATCTCTGCTTTCTTCTGCAGCTTTTTGTCCGATTTCAGGTTTTGCACCTGCACCAAGACCTCTTGTAATTTTTTCACCAATCTGAATTTTTATATCAGCACTTGAACGGTTTTCACCAAAAAGTGCCTGTTTTTCTGTGTTTATGGCAATAAATTCAACACCTGTTAATTTATCTTCAATCATACGATTTACAGCATTATTTCCGCCACCGCCAACACCAACAACTTTCATATTAGCGCCTATTATCGATTTTTCGTTTTCTAATTCAAACACGATTTTTTCCTCCTCGTACCCTATTATTATTAAATTATAACATATATAAAAGCAAATTACCAGTACTTTTTGAAAAAAACTTAATAATTTTGTAATATTTAGTCAGTTTATACTGTTAACACTGCTTTTTAAGTCTTTTTTTTCGTCTTATTTTGTTACTTTTCACTTGCTTTGTACCTTGCTGCCTTGTCGGGATTTGTCAAATCAAGTACGCCTCCGCTTTGTCCTTTGAGTTCTACATAAATCTTTTCGAGATATGCAAATTTATATGATATCTTATCTGCATGTCCCATTTTTACCAAAATATCGTTATCCAAAACAAATTTAATATCATTCAAGTTTGAAAAGTCTATCGTTTTTATGTTTGTAAGCACATTTGTTGAATCAAGCGATTTTAAATACTGTTTTACCACATCTTTTTGTTTTTCATCAGCAAAAACAATTTGACTTCCAACATCTGTTTTTCCAAGTTTTACATTCAGTAATTCCGGTAATTTTTTACCATCTTTTTTTGGGTTGATTTCTAATATTTTGCCTTCGCTGCTTACAGTAACATAATTTCCAAGATACTTTACAACTGCAACTTGTGTACATTCTTTTATCGTTATACTAATTTTTGAAGGCGATTCTCTTTTTACACTTACCGTATCAACAAATGGAAGTAGTGCAATATTCTTACTTGCTCCGTTTACATCTGCCTTTATTATATTGGAACCGATTATAAGATTACTTGCTTTTAAGATTTCTTCACGGGAAAGTTTTGAATTTCCCGTGATACTTATTTCAGTAATTCTAAAAAACGGACCAAATAAAAGTGCCAAACAAACAGCAAAAATTAAACATACATATACAAAAAAGTTTTTGTTTTTTGTGTATTTATCGTAAAGTGATTTAGGTTTGTATTTATCTTCGTATTTTTTGTCTGCGTTTTCATCGTAATACTCTTCTAAGTCAACATATTCGGTTGTAGGATTTTTTTTATCATTCGTTTCCATCATTTATCCTCTCTATATCAGCACCGAGATTTTTCAAAACATCTACAAGGTTTTCGTAACCGCGGTCAATAAAATTCAAATTATAAACTTGCGACTGCCCGTTTGCACAAAGAGCCGCCACAACAAGTGCAGCCCCGCTTCGAAGGTCGCTTGCAAAAAGCTGCGCACCTGTTAATTCTTTTACGCCATTTATTATAGCAATTCTGTCTTCTATTCTTATATCTGCACCCATTTTAATAAGTTCAGATGTATGTTTAAATCTGTTTTCAAAAATGTTTTCTTTTACAATGCTTACACCATCTGCTTTTGAAAGAACACTTACAATAACGGGCTGTGCATCTGTAGGAAATCCGGGATAAGGCGATGTTCTTACCAAATTTACTCTTCTAATCTTTTTTGGCGCTTTAAGGTAAAGTGAGTTTTTAAATGTTTCGACTTTTGCGCCACATTGTTCAAACACCGAAGTTACAGCGCCAAAATGATTTGGTATTACATTTTCTACTATTACACTTCCGCCGGTTATCATAGCTGCACTAAGGTATGTTGATGCAACTATTCTGTCGGGGATTATTGTGTGTTCGCACTCATTAAGTTTACTTACCCCTTCAATAACAATCACGCTTGTGCCAGCACCCTTAATTTTTGCACCCATTTTATTTAAAAAGTTCTGCAAATCACATATTTCAGGTTCTTTTGCTGCATTTATAATTGTTGTGGTACCGTTTGATATTGCACTTATCAGCATAATATTTTCAGTTGCACCTACTGACGGAAAATCAAGATGAATTTTACCAGGTTTTAATTTATCAAGCCTGCAATTTAAATATCCGTGTTCTTCTTTTATATCAACACCCAGCATTTTTAGTGATTTTAAATGTATATCGATTGGTCGTAAGCCAATTTCACATCCACCAGGGAAAGAAAGTGATGCACTTTTTTGGCGCGACAGAATTGCTCCCAAAAAAATGATTGAAGAACGTAGTTTTTTCATCATTTCATATGGAATAAAATCCGTAGTAATATTTGATGAGTTAACCGTAATTTTATTACCGGAAACTAATATATCGCATCCTAAAAATTTTAGTATTTCAACTGTCATTTTAACGTCGGACAGTTTTGGGCAATTATGTATTTTACTTGTTTTTCCACTTAATATCGTTGCTGCCAGTATTGGCAAAACTGCATTTTTCGAGCCTTGAACGTATGCATTTCCGTGCAAGGTGTTTCCACCGTTAATTTTTATATATTCCAAAAAAACACCCCCGAATAGACATATATATTTTATAATATGTCATCTCGGGAAAAGTTGTTCTTATCTTTTAAATTTCTTTATTTCATTATATATAATGTCGCAGGCATTTGTCATTGCCATTTTTAAGGCACTCTTTTCCATTTTTTCTTTTACATCCGCATTTAAAAGGATTTCATCAATATACTTAGAAAGTATTTTTTCGTTAAAATTACTTTCAAGAATCACTTTTGCTGCACCGCCTTTTTCAAGCGCGCGTGCATTGTATTCCTGATGGTTATTAACAACATTTGGTGAAGGAATAAGAATTGATGCTTTTCCAAGTGCACATATTTCGGAAAGTGTAATTGCTCCACTTCTGCATATTAAAAGATCTGCCGCACTCATTACTGTATCCATATTATGAATGTATGGTTTTATTTCGTAATTTCCATCTATTCCACTCATTTTTTCGCATACTTTTTCATACTCTCTCTGCCCTGTTGCAATAATGAGTTTATATTGATTATTTTTGCATATATTTACATAATTACATATTATGTCATTTATTTTTTGTGCTCCGAGAGATCCTCCGACAGACACTATTAGTTTTTCGTCTTTAAGACCTAATTCTTTTCTTGAAATTTCTCTGTTTGACATAAGTATTGATGGTCTTATAGGGTTGCCTGTAAGCAAAATATTTTTTGCATTTTTAAGATATTTATCACTTTCTTCAAAACTGGTAGCGGTAATATTTGCATATTTTGATAAAAATCTTATGGCACTTCCCGGGAACACATTTTGTTCATGAATAAGTGAAGGAACTTTTTTAAGATGTGCTGCAAATACAACAGGAGCACATACATATCCCCCTGTTCCTATTACAAAATCCGCTTTAAAATCAGAAATTATCTTCATAGATTTTAGTGTTGAAAATGCAAATTTAGAAAGCGGTTTTATATTTTTTATCGATATAGATGTAGAAAAACCTTCTGCATTTATATATTTTATATCATATCCTTCTTTTGGAACTAATGTACTTTCAAGACCCTTTTTTGTTCCTACAAAAAGTATATTTGTATTTTTGTCGATATTTTTAATATGATTTGCTATTGCAAGTGCAGGATTTATGTGTCCTGCAGTTCCACCGCCTGCAAAAATTATATTCATAATAAAATTCCTTCCAAATAACTTTTATTCTTCTATTTCTTTAATTTCTTCCTTTTCAAGATTTCTCGATACATTAAGCACAAAACCCATGCTGGTAAGTAAAAATGCAAGTGCTGAGCCACCATAACTGAAAAATGGAAGTGGCATACCGGTTACCGGCATACTTCCTGTAACAACTGCAATATTTACAACTGTCTGAAATGCTACAAGCCCGATTATTCCCGTTGTTGTAAGTGATGTAAATACATCAGGAGCAGCCATTGCGATTTTTATACCTCTCCAGATTAAAAGTGCAAATAGTATAATTAAAAGTACTGCACCAAAAAATCCGTGTTCCTCACAAATAATCGAAAAAATAAAGTCGTTGTGCGGCTCAGGAATATACAGATATTTTTGTCTGCTCTGTCCAAGTCCAAGACCAAAAAAACCACCGGAACCTATTGCATAAAACGATTGTACTATCTGAAATCCGCTGCCGAGCGGATCTTTAAACGGATCTAAAAACGTAGTAAATCTTGCCATTCTGTATGGCTCGAATATTATACCGAATATAATAAGTATAACACCGGCTACACCAAGTGCAACAAAGTGTGAATTTTTAGCACCTGCAACGTATAAAATCAGACATCCTAAAAATGCAATTACAATAGCACCGCTAAGATGATCTTCCAAAAATACTAATCCTGCAAACAGCGCTATTACCATAAGATAAGGCATAAGGTCTTTCAAAAATGAATCTAAAGGTTCTTTTCTTACGGAAAGCGAATTTGCAACAAATAAAATAATTACATATTTTGCAAGTTCAGATGGCTGAAATGATATAGAAGATATACCTATCCAACGTCTTGCACCATTTATTTCCATACCTACACCGGGAATTAAAACAAGAATGAGAAGTACAAGTGTTACTAAAAGAACCGGTGTTATAAATTTCTTTATAAGATTTATATCAATAACGGACATTATCCACATTCCAAAAAGTCCTAATATTGCAAAAAGTCCCTGTTTTTTTATAAAGAAAAATGCATCCCCATTATAGTAGTGAGCAGATGCACTGCTTGCACTAAATACCATAATAAGTCCGTATATAAGTAAGGCAATTACCAATATTAAAAATGTAAAGTCTATGCTTTTTCTGTCTTTACTTTTAAAATCCAATTTATCCCCCTGCCTTAAATCATTATATTGTAAAATAAGCTATTACACATAAAATAAGTGTAACAAATATCGCCGTAATTACTATTTTTTTCTCGCTCCATCCACACATTTCAAAATGATGGTGAATAGGGCTCATTTTAAATATTCTTTTTTTAGTTTTTTTGTAATATGTAACCTGAATTATTACAGATAATGTTTCAATAACGTAAACACCGCCAACTATAAAAAGTATAATTGGAGTTTTTGTAAGAAGTGCTATACCGCTAAGCGCACCGCCTAAAAAGAGAGAACCTGTATCTCCCATAAATACTTTAGCAGGATGTGCATTATAAAGCAAAAATGCTATGCATCCGCCTGTTAGAGCTGCCGAGAATGCAGACACACTGTTTTGTGAAAATTTATAACAAATTATCGTAAAGAATATACACACTGTTGCTGTAACACTTGCAGCAAGTCCATCAAGACCATCTGTTAAATTTACGCTGTTTGTAGCACCTACAATAACAAAAAGTGCAAATGGAAAATAAAGCCAGCCAAGATCTATGCTCGTGTTAAAAAACGGTATAATTACTGATGTGTCAAAAGCATCAAATTTAATTCCTACTATTATAAATATTACAGATGCAACAAGTTGCAAAGCAAATTTCTGGATTTCTGTAAGTCCTAAATTTCGCTTCATTACAACTTTTATAAAATCATCTATAAATCCAATAATTCCAAATGCTAAACTTATTCCTACAAGCAAAAATACTTCTTTTGAAGGAGAAAAAATCAAACAAGAAACAATTGAAGCAATAATAAATATTATGCCACCCATTGTTGGTGTACCTGATTTATTTTTATGCCAACTTGGTCCTATTTCTCTGATTTCCTGACCAAATTTTAGTCTTGTAAGTACAGGTATTAAAATAGGTCCTAAAACTGCACCTATTATTAGTGATATAATTGCAGTCATACAAATTGTCATAAATGCTTCTGTCATTGTAATTCCCCTTATCTATCTGTGTAAATTTTAAAAATTTCTTCCATTTTCATAAATCTTGAACCCTTAATAAGTACAACATCGCCTACTTTTGCATTTTCCTTAAGGTATTTTGCAACAAGATTATTAGATTCAAAATGTATTTTTTTGCATTTTGCTTCATTATTTATAAATTTACTTAAACTACCTACTGTAATGAGTAAATCTACTTCTTTTTCATTTATATACTGTCCTACTTCTGCATGATATTTGCCGGAATTTTCACCAAGTTCTCCCATATCACCCAAAATGGCAATTCTTCTTCCTTCAAAATTGCAAAGCACATCAACAGATGTTTTTACAGACTGCGGACTTGCGTTATAACAGTCATTTATAAACTTTATACCATTTTCATCAAAAATACTTTGACGAATTCCGTCGGATTTAAAATTATTAAATCCTTTTTGTATAAGTTCATCACTCATATCGTAAAGTTTTGCCACAGCATACGATGCAAGTGCATTATACACATTGTGCTTGCCCATTATATCAAGTTCAAAATACTTTCCGTCAATTGTAAAACTGATTTTTTCTGAAGTAGCAACTACATTTTTTGCAACGATATCACATTTTTCGTTTTCAATCCCGAAAAATACAGTTTTAAATTTAAGGTTGTCTTTTAAACTCCACAAAAATTTATCGTCGCCATTAAGAATAGCAACACCATCTTTTTTCATTCCTGAAAAGATTTCTGATTTTGCCTTTAAAATTCCCTCTTGCGATTTTAAATATTCGATATGCGAAACACCTATATTGGTAATAATTGCAACGTCAGGTTTTGATGCAAGAGAGTATTTTTCGATTTCACCGAAATTACTCATTCCCATTTCTATTATTGCTTTTTCGGTGTTGTTTTTAATAGAAAACACAGTAAATGGCATACCAATTTCGTTATTGTAATTTTTTAAAGTTCTTATTGTTGAATATTTTTCACTAAGTACATTTGCAACAAATTCTTTTGTTGTTGTTTTTCCAACGCTACCCGTAAGTGCAATTACATCTATGCTAAATTTATCAATATAGAAAGATGCAATATCCATCAGTGCCTTTCGTGTGTCATTTACCAAAAGTGCATATTTTGCATTTTCTTTTACTATTTCCCTATCGCAAAGGTAACCTGTTGCACCGTTTTTTAATGCATCATCTATAAAATCATGTGCATCAAATCTTTCGCCTTTTATTGGGATAAAAAGTGTATTTACATCTATTTCATTACTTGATGTACTTATGCTTTCTATTATTTCATTATTTCCAAAAAGAATTTTTCCACCTGTTGCTTTTTCAAGTTCTGATAGAGTGATTTTTTCTATTTTTTCAATCACTTTATTATCAACCTTTCTGATTTATTTGAGACAGTATTTCTTTAACAATTTTTCTTTCATCAAATTCTATAGTTCCCGTGTTTAAAATCTGATATGTTTCGTGTCCTTTTCCTGCAAGAATTATTACATCGCCTTCTTTTGCGTTTTCCATAGCATATTTTATAGCATCGTATCTTGATGGAATTGTAACATATGGTGCCTTTACATCCTTCATTCCTTCTAAAATATCTTCTATTATTTTATCCGGATTTTCACTTCTTGGATTATCGCTTGTTACAACACAAAAGTCAGATAAATCGCCTGCAATTTTACCCATTTTCGGACGTTTTGTATTATCTCTGTCGCCACCGCATCCAAAAACTGTAACTACTCTGCCCTTTGCAAAGCCTTTAACGGTAGAAATTATATTTTCAAGTCCGTCAGGAGTATGAGCATAATCAATCATTACAGTATAATTTGTCGGAATATTTACAACTTCTGCTCTTCCTTTAACTCCTTTTGCTAAAAGAAGTGCTTTTGCTATGTCTGATATACCTATTCCAATCCCTTGACAAATACCTATTGCACAAAGTGCATTATAAACTGAAAATTCTCCTGGTATATCAAGGCGTATTTTTTCTTTTCCAAATGGTGTATCAACATCAAATGTAACGCCTCTTGAATTGTATTTTATCGACTGAGCATATACTGTACTCTTCTTTTTAACTGAGTATTTTATTATTTTACTTGTTGCATTTTCAATAATTTTATCTACCCACGCATCATCTGCGTTTACAATTCCTTTTTTACACATACTAAAAAGTATCGATTTTGCTTTTGCATATTCATCCATTGTTTTATGGAAATCAAGATGATCTTGTGTTAAGTTTGTAAATGCACCAAGCAAAAACTCAAAACCGTATACCCTGTCAAGTGCTAACGAATGAGATGACACTTCCATTATTGCATATGTGCATCCTTCATTTACCATATCATTAAACAACTGACAAAGTTCAAGTGATTCTGGCGTTGTTCTTTCTGTTTCAAGAACCTTATCGCCTATCATATTCTGATTTGTGCCTATAAGACCAACTTTATGACCTGCATATTCAAGCACGCTTTTTACAAGATAAGTTACCGTTGTTTTTCCGTTTGTGCCTGTTACACCTATAAGATTAAGTTTTTTTGTAGGATAATCGTAAAATGCATTTGCGATAGATGAAAGTGCTTTTCTTGTATCCTGGGCAACAATATAAGGAACACTGCACTCGCATTTTTTCTGCATAACAACAGCCTTTGCGCCATTTTTAATTGCACTTTCTATATACTTATGGCCATCAGTTGAAAAACCTTCTATTGCTACAAAAACACTACCTTCTTTTACTTTTCTTGAATCGTATTCTATGGAAGTTATTTCGATATCAAGGTTACCGCTTTTTTCAATAATGTTTACTTCATTTAATAAATTTGTTAGTTGCATTTTACACGCCTCCTATCTCATTTAGTGTACATCTTTATGTAAAATTTCAACAGTTACTATTGTTCCGGTGCTTACTGTTTCGCCAGCGGCTGGCGATTGACTTGCTACATACGATTCGCCACTTTCGGAAGTTGAATCTCCAACTTTCATATTAAGTCTTGAATTTGTCAGTATCTGATTTGCCTCAACTGCCGTTTTTCCGACTACATCAGGTACAACAACTTCGCTTACTTCCGATTCTTCTGTATATAACATTACAACAGAACCTGATGGCACAGTTATTCCGCCTTTTGGATTCTGTTCAAGTACATTTTCACCACTGCCTATAATTTTATACTCAAGTTTTAAACCGCCAAACTGCATTTTTGCATCTTCAACGCTCATTCCTTCAACTTTTGGAACCATCTGCCCTTTGTCGGCCATTTCCTCTTCAGTATATTTTGGTTCAATTCCAAGATATCTTAAAGTGTCATCAAAAATATTTTTAAATGTAGGGGCAGCAATCTGTCCACCCATATAAAGATGCGTTCCTGGTTCATCAAGCATTACAAGCCCAATTATTTCAGGGTCATCTGCAGGAGCAAAACCTAAAAACGATGCTACATATTTACCATTTCCACGAGGTTGTTTTTCACTTGTTCCTGTTTTTCCTGCAACTCTGTATCCTTTAATATACGCATTTTTACTTGTTCCGTTAGTTACAACACCTTCAAGTATTTCGCGTACTGTTTTTGCTGTATCTTTACTTATTACCTGTCTTATCTGTTCTGTTTCAAACGTTTCAACAACTACGCCGTTATCATCTACAAGTTCTTTAACTATTCGAGGTTTAACCATAACACCGTCATTTGTGATTGCTGTAAGAGCTGTTACAAGTTGAAGCGGTGTTATATTAAATCCCTGACCAAATGAACTTGTTGCAAGTTCAAGTTCGTTAAAGTTATCTTCTGAAAAGAATATTCCCGATGCTTCGCCAGGAAGGTCAAAACCTGTAGGTTTTGTAAATCCAAAAAGTTTATGGTATCTTGTAAATGCACTTTTTCCAACTAAAGAACCAACAGCCATAAAGACTGGATTACAAGAGTTTTCAACGCCACTTTTGAAAGTAAGACTTCCGTGGCCGGTCGTTTTATGACATCTTATTCTGACACCATTATATACCGCATATCCCGGGCAATCAAAAGGATGGTCTAAATCAACCACATTTTCTTCAAGTGCCATTGCAGCAACAAACGATTTATATGTAGAACCAGGTTCATAAGTATCAACAACCGCCTTGTTTCTCCACATAAGATTTCTAAGTTCGTAAAGTTTTTTCGATCTTTCTTCGCCTTCAAGCCCTTCAAGTTGTTCTATATGTTTTGGATTTGTAAGTGTAAATGGTGCATTAAGGTCATAATCAGGATATGTTGCCATAGCAAGAATTTCGCCTGTTTTGGCATTCATAATAATACACGCCCCGCCATTTTCCACCTGATATTTTTCCACAGCTTCTTTTAAGTATTTTTCTGCAAAATGCTGTATTACTTCATCGATTGTAAGAACAACATTTACACCATTCTGAGCATTTATATGTTTTTCGTATTTGTAAGGCATATCTGTTCCAAGCGCATTCTTTGCAGTTACAACTCTGCCCGGAACACCTTTTAAATACTTGTCATAAATCATCTCAATACCATTAAGACCCTGATTGTCATCGCCGACAAATCCAATAACATGAGATGCTAAACTACCGTATGGGTAGTATCTTTTTGAATCTTCAATAAGATATATTCCTTTATAACCAAGTTCTTTTATCTTTTTAGACTGATTACTATCTATTTTTCTTTTAAGTATTTCATAACCGGAACTTGTTTTTGTAAGTTTTTTTAAAACTTCTTCTTTATCCATTTCTAAAATTGATGCCAAATCTTGAGCAACTTTATCAATGTTCTTTTCTTTCATCGCTTCTCTTGGCGTAATTGCAACTGTATCAACAGATGCACTTTGGGCAAGAACTTTTCCGTTTCTGTCATAAATAATTCCGCGTTTTGATGTAATTATGCTGTCTTTCGTCTGTTGTTCTATTGCCATTTGCTGATATTTTCCTCCATCAACAAATTGCACCCACATAAGTCTTAAAATCAGCATAGCAAAAATAATGCTAAATGCCATAAGTGCATAAAACATTCTTTTTTTCTGATTCAATTTCGGACTGTTTGGTATAAACTTTGCCATAAAACTCCTTCTTTTTTTATAAAAAACTCAACATTTTTATTCCTTTTAAATAGCACTAAAGGAGTAAGATATTTTTTATATCTCTTACTCCTGTTTCTTAGATTATTTCTGTAATTATAGTTATATTGTCAATATGTTTTAAATATTACCGTTAGTTTAATATATCATAATTTATAACACTGAATGTTCCTGTGAATTTATTGTCGTTTTTCACTGCATTTTTTACTTCTGCATAATTGTTTTGTTTAACATCAACATATACTGTCTGAAATTTATCAGGACGTTTCATACCTAATTTTCTTGTTGCAACTTCTTCAACATATGTAAGGTCTACGCTTTTTTCAAGCGCAAGTTCTTTTTTCACATTTTCACTTTTAATGTCTTCAAGTTGACCTTGAAGTTTAGTCACATTTGAACTTGACTGAATAATAACAGCATTTCTGTACAATACAGTACAAGCTAAAGCAAATACAACAACAATTGCACAAATTGATTTCATACGCATTTTTGCTCTTATTTTTGCCTTTTCCTGCATTATTTGTCTTTTTTTAGCTTCAAGTTCTCTGTTTTTTTGTTCTCTTACTATTCTAATGTCTTCAAATATATCAAAATTTTCCGCAGATGAAGTGCGATTATTCAATTTTTTTCCGCCTCTCTAAATAATCTTTTCTATAACTCTCAGTTTTGAACTTTTCGATCTTTTGTTCTCTGTCATTTCTTTATCTGTCGGTATTATTGGTTTTCGTGTTATGATCTTTCCTTTTGGTTTGTTGTTACACACACATACAGGAAATTCTTTTGGACAAGTACATCCTGTTGCAAGTGAATTAAACACATTTTTTACCGCTCGATCTTCAAGTGAATGGAAAGTAATTATTGCAAGTCTTCCGCCCGTTTTTAAAACATCAAAAAAATCTCTTACTGCATTTTCTAAATACTCAAGTTCGCCGTTTACTTCAATTCTTATTGCCTGAAAAACTCTTTTTGCAGGATGCGAACCTTTTTTTACTGTTTTTGCCGGAATAGAGTTTTTAACTATCTCAGCAAGCTCGCCTGTTGTTTGTATAGGTGCTACATTTCTTGCTTCTACAATATTTTCGGCAATCCTTTTTGAAAATTTTTCCTCGCCGTATTCAAACAATATTCTTGTTAAATCTTCTTTTGAATATTCATTAACGACGTTAAACGCGCTAAAGAAATCATCTTTGTTCATTCTCATATCAAGCGGAGCATCATTAACGTAACTGAATCCTCTTTCAGGGTTGTCCAGTTGATAAGAAGAAACTCCAAGGTCAAGAACTGCACCATCAAGGTTTTCTATGCCGTTTTCTTTGAGAATATTTTTTATGTTCTTGTAGTTGTCATTTACATAAATAACGTTGTCAAATTCCTTCAAACGTTTTTTTGCGGCACAAATTGCATCTTTATCGCGGTCAATCCCCACAAGTTTTCCATTATCAAGTTTTTTCAGTATTTCATATGAATGTCCGCCGCCACCAAGTGTGCCGTCTGCATACACACCACCATTTTTAATGTTTAGTGCATCTACAGATTCTGTAAGTAAAACCGAAATATGTTTAAACTCCATTTTACCCACCTATATTCCGAGCGATTCCATATTAAGAGCTATTTCATCACTTGTAAGTGTACTATTATATTTTTCCCACTTATCAACAGCCCATATTTCAACTCTTTCGCCAACACCTGTTACGACTACTTCTTTTGTAATTCCTACATCCTGACGAAGTGATTGAGGAATAAGTATTCTCCCCTGCTTATCGAGTTCACACTCTGCAGCACCCGCCATAAAGTATCTTACAAACTGTCTTGCATTTGAATTAGAAATAGGAAGGGATTTTAGTTTTTGGGTAAATACTTCCCACGCTTCCATCGGATAAACCGATAAACAGCCGTCAAGTCCGCGCGTTACAACGAAGTTTGTTCCAAGTATTTCACGAAACTTTTGAGGAATTATCATTCTTCCTTTAACATCAACACTATGTTGATACTCGCCACAGAAACAATAAGACATTTACCCACCTTCCTTTCTTTTTCATTTTTTTGTTGTTTTGGCGTTTTTGCGATAACAGTGGGAAAAACTGCAATTTTCACTTTTTTGGTAGTTATCCACTTTTCCACACTTTTATACACATTCTACCACCTGATAGATAAATTTTACACTATTTCCCCCATTTTTGCAATAGTTTTTTTGAAAAAATTTCGACTTTTTTTACGTTTTTTTACCATTTATTTAAATTTCGTGAAAAGTGCACAAAATCGCCTTATATAAATTGTGCAAAATGGATAAAATAACATTTTATTAAATTTATGTGGCAATTTTAATTAAAATGTGGTAAAATAATTAGGTATAATATTATAAGGAAGGAAAAATCTAATGAATCCTGTAAAATATAACATTTTAAACGGAGTAAATCTTTACTATATTGAAGATAAAAAATACAAAACAATTTCTGCATCAATCTTTATGCACAGAAAACTTAAAAGAGATGAAGTTACAAAAAATGCACTTTTGACAAACGTACTTGTAAGAGGTACAAAATCACTCCCTACTTTTAAAGATATTAACATTTGTCTTGATAATTTATACGGTGCAACTTATGATGTTACAGTTACAAAAAGCGGCGATGTTCAGTCTATTGTTGCTCATATTAGTCATCTTTCAAAAAAATATGCAGATGACGATATTGAAACAAAATGTACAGATTTGCTTATTGACTTTTTGTTTGATCCTTACACAGAGAATTCTTGTTTTAAAAAAGAATATGTGGAAAGCGAAATAATCAATTTAAAAGACGAAATTGAATCTATTATAAATGACAAAAAAGCATATGCTGACTTTAGATGCAACGAGGAAATGTTTAAAGGCAGATGCGAAGAAATGCGAAGCATTGGATATGCCGCTGATTTAGATGGTATTGATGAAAAAAACTTATATCAACACTATAAAAACATTATCACAACAAGTCCTATTGATATTTTCATTGTTGGAGATGCTGACATAGAAAACACAGTCTCACACATCAAACAAAGACTGTCGGAATTTGATTTTAATATCACTCCTGTGTATGCAGAAAGCGAAATTACACTTGCAAGTGATGAAAAAAATATCACAGAAAAAATGAATATAAATCAAGGTAAACTTGCAATAGGTTTTAAAACAGGTATTAAAATTACAGATAATTTATACTATGCACTTGTTGTAGGAAACAGCATTTTTGGCTCGGGCGCACACTCTAAACTTTTTAACAATGTAAGAGAAAAACTCAGTCTTTGCTATTATGCTGCTTCAAGACTTAATGCTCTTTGCGGTTCTATGATGGTAAGCAGCGGAATTGAGTTTAAAAACTTTGAAAAAGCAAAAAATGAAATTTTTGCTCAACTTGACGATGTAAAAAAAGGAAACTTTACGCAGGAAGAATTAAATATCGCAAAAGAATACGTTATAAATTCTAATACAGCGGCAAAAGACAGTCCATTATCGCTCAAACTATTTTATGTGAAAAACATAATAGCAAAAAGAGATATCACACTTAGCGAAGCAAACAAAAAAATCAGCGCTGTAACAAAAGAAGATATAATAAACGCATTTAAAAAGGTCGAGCCTGATACAATTTACTTTTTAACAGGTCAAAATGAATAATTGGAGAGATTTTATGGAATTTTCAAAAATATACAACCCAGATATCAACGAAACAGTCTATTTTGCAGAGCATAGAAGCGGCGTCGGCGTATTTGTTATTCCAAAAAAAGATTTCAGTAAAAAATACGCTATAATCGGTGCAAATATCGGCTCGGTAAACAATCATTTTTATCCTCTTGGCGAAAGTGAGCCTTGTCGTGTTCCCGATGGTATTGCGCACTTTTTGGAACATAAAATGTTTGAACAGTCAGATGGAACTAACGCCTTTGATAAATTTTCTATTTATGGTGCAAATGCTAATGCGTATACATCATTTACATCTACTTGTTATCTTTTTTCGTGCACCAAAAATTTTGACGAATGTTATGAGCATCTTTTAAGCTATGTTTCAGACCCATATTTTACAGACGAAAACGTTTCAAAAGAAATGGGGATTATCGGTCAGGAAATAAGAATGTACGATGACGACGGCGACTGGAGGGTTATGTTTAATCTTCTTGAAGCAATGTATGAAAAATGCCCTGTAAACATCGATATTGCAGGCACAACAGAAAGTATATCAAAAATCACAAAAGACACGCTTTACAAATGCTACAATACATTCTACAACCCATCAAATATGGTAATTTGCATTTGCGGTGATGTTGATATTGAAAAAATCGGCAAAATTACAGATAAAGTTATGCCTAATAAAAAAACAGGTGCAAAGGCAGTAAGCATTTTCCCAGATGAAAAAGAAACTGTTTTCAAAAAAGAAGTTACACAAAATTTAAGTGTAGCATTTCCACTTTTCAACATCGGATATAAAGACAAATGCGGATATGAAGGAAATGAACTTTTAAAAAATGAAATTGCAGCTGAAATTCTGCTTTTAACAATTGCTTCAAAAAGTTCCGATTTGTACACATCGCTTTACGAAGAAGGACTTATCAACGAGGAATTTTCATACGACACAATGTACGAAAACGCTTTTTCATGTGTAATGCTTGGCGGAGAATCAAAAAATCCAACACTTACAGAAGAAAAAATCACAAAGTACATTAAAGAAAAAAACGGAGTTACAAAAGAGGAATTTGATAGAGCAAAAAAAGTTATCTGGGGCGATTACGTAAGAAGTTACAACAATGTTGAAAAAGTTGCAGGAATGTTTTTAAGAAACATACTAAAAGGCGTAAACACCCTTGAATTTAAAGAAGTTTTCGATAGCATAGATTTAGATTTTGTAAACAATAAATATCACACACTTTTTGACGATGACAAAAAATCGATTTCTATAGTTTACCCTAACAAGGAGAATTGACATGAATAAAATAGGCTTTTTAGGACTTGGCATAGAAATGTTTGAAGTAAATCCCGTTGCATTTACACTTTTCGGGAAAGAAATATACTGGTACGGAATAATAATTGCGATAGGCTTTCTGACTGCAATTATCGTATGTTCTTCAATCGCAAAAAAAGACGGACTTTCAGAAGACAATGTATACGATATTGTGTTTTGGGCAACGATTCCATGTATTATTTCTGCAAGACTTTATTATGTAATTTTTAACATTCAGGATTACATTAAAAATCCTGTTGATATTTTTAAAATATGGGAAGGCGGAATTGCAATTTATGGTGCAATAATTGGCGGTGCAATTGTTGTACATCTTTATTCAAAAAGCAAAAATTTAAGCACATTAAAAGTATTTGATTTATGTTCTATCGGTGTTATAATCGGTCAGATTGTAGGAAGATGGGGGAATTTTGTAAATGCTGAAGCACACGGAGTTGAAACTACACTTCCTTGGAGAATGGCAATTATTGAAGGCGGAAAAATGATAGAAGTCCACCCTACTTTTTTATATGAATCGCTTTGGAATTTAGGCGTTCTTGCAATTTTATTTATTGTGTTTTTCAAGAAAAGATACGACGGCGAAGTTTTCTTCACATACGCGTTAGGTTATGGCATAGGAAGAGCAATTATTGAGGGGCTTCGAACAGACAGTTTATATATAGGACCATTTAGAATTTCTCAACTTGTAGGAATTGTAAGTGCAGTCGTTGCAATTGTATTTATTGTGATAAATAACAAAAAATTAAAGGAAAATACACCGAAAACAGACGAAACTTAAATTATTTTATAATAAAGGGTTGTTTTTCGTTTAAAAAACTTGTATAATATATAGGTATTTTATAATATATAGAAAAGAGGGGCGTTTATGATTAAGTTTTTAGTTATATTTTTAATCTCTATACTTATCTTGTATTTTATTTCGTTCCTTTTTGTCTGTATAAAAGAATGTAAATATGTAAAACAGCGCGACCCTGCTGCAAGAAACTGTTTTGAAATAGTACTTTTGTATAGCGGTGTTCATGCAGTTGCAAATCACAGAATTGCACACTTTTTTTACAAAATTAAATTTTACTTTATTGCAAGGTTAATATCGCAAATGAGCAGATTTTTTACAGGTGTTGAAATTCATCCCGGTGCAAAAATCGGAAAAGGTCTTGTTATCGACCACGGAATGGGAGTTGTAATTGGCGAAACTACAATTATCGGCGATAACTGCACAATATATCAGGGCGTTACACTTGGCGGTACAGGTAAAGACAAAGGAAAACGTCATCCTACAATTGGAAATAATGTGTTGATCGGTGCAGGAGCAAAGGTGCTTGGTCCGTTTACAGTAAGCGATAATTCAAAAATCGCAGCAAATGCAGTTGTTCTTACAGAAATTCCCGAAAACTCAACTTGCGTTGGTGTTCCTGCAAGAATTGCAAGAATAAATGGTCAGAAACTTAATACTGACCTTGACCAGGTTCATATCCCCGACCCTGTTTCTCAGGAACTTTGCAAAATTTATAAGAGAATTTACGACTTAGAAAATAAGGAGAATAAAAATGAAACTTTATAATACACTTACAGGTAAAAAAGAAGAATTCAAACCTATCGAAGAAAACAAAGTTAAAATTTATTCATGCGGTCCTACTGTTTACAACTATTTTCACATTGGAAATGCAAGACCGTTCATAATTTTTGATACACTTAGAAGATACCTTGAATACAGAGGTTATGAAGTTAGTTTTGTTCAGAACTTTACAGATATTGACGACAAAATGATTAAAAGAGCAAACGAAGAAAACATAACTGTTAAAGAACTTGCAGACAGATTTATTGCTGAATATTTTAAAGATGCAAAAGGTCTTGGAATTAAAGAAGCAACTTTCCATCCTAAAGCAACTGAAAATATAGATGCTATTATAAATCTTATATCAACTTTAGTTGAAAAAGGCTTTGCTTACGAATCTGACGGCGATGTATACTTCGATGTTATGAAGTTTAAAGAATACGGAAAACTTTCTCATCAGCCACTTGAAAATTTAGAAGCAGGCGCAAGAATTGAAGTTGGCGAAAAGAAGAAAAATCCTATGGACTTTGCAGTATGGAAAGCAAAAAAAGAAGGCGAACCATATTGGGAAAGCCCTTGGAGTGAAGGAAGACCCGGCTGGCACATTGAATGTAGTGCTATGGCAAATAAATATCTTGGAAAAACTATTGATATTCATTCTGGCGGTCAGGATTTGGTATTCCCTCACCACGAAAACGAAGTTGCTCAAAGCGAAGCAGCAAACGGATGTAAATTTGCAAACTACTGGCTTCATAACGGTTACATTAACGTTGATAACAGAAAAATGAGCAAATCACTCGGAAACTTCTTTACAGTAAGAGATGTTGCAGAAAAATTCAGTTATGAAGTTATAAGATTTTTCATGCTAAGCGCTCATTACAGAAATCCTATCAACTTTAGCGATCTTCTTTTAGAACAGGCAAAATCTGGTCTTACAAGAATTTACACTTGTATTGAAAATCTTGAATTTTTAAAAGGTTCACTTACAGGCGATAACAAAGACGATGTTAAAGGCGAACTTGAAAATCTTAAAGCAAGATTTATTGAAGCAATGGATGATGATATAAACACTGCAGATGCAATTTCAGTTATTTTTGATATTGTTAAATTTGCAAACACAAACATTGACAACACATATTCAAAAGAAATCATTGACCAGACAATAGATTTAATTAAAGAACTTGGTAATGTTCTTGGAATACTTAGCAAAAAAGAAGATAAGATTTTAGACGAAGAAGTTGAAAAACTTATCGAAGAAAGAACTCAGGCTAAAAAAGACAAAAACTTTAAAAGAGCCGACGAAATAAGAGATACGCTTAAAGATATGGGCATCATTTTAGAAGATACACGTCAGGGCGTTAAGTGGAGAAGAAGCGATGTTTGATTTTGACTTAAACATTAGTTTAAACGAAGCCTCTCCCCTATACCTTGCATATATAGGCGATGCAGTATATGAACTCTATATAAGAACAATTATTGCAAAAGATGCCAATATTCCTGTTTCAAAACTTCACAAAGCTGCTACTTCATACGTTAAAGCAAAAGCACAAAGCGACACGGTTCACAAGCTTATGGAGTATCTTACAGAAGAAGAAATAAGAGTTTTTAAACGCGGAAGAAATGCAAAATCATATACAAGTGCAAAAAATGCAAATATCGTTGACTACCGTCATGCGACAGGTTTTGAAGCACTGATTGGATATTTGTATTTAAAAAAAGATTTTGAAAGATTAAATGAAATTTTAAACAAATGTCAGTTTATAAATATACATAACAAAGGAGAATTTTAAATGGACAACAAATCGCTTGAAATTATTTCTTATAAAATAAGAAAGCATGCAATAAATGCCGTTTATAATGCTGCTTCAGGGCATCCAGGCGGTTCGCTTTCAATTGCAGATATTTTAGCTGTTTTATATTTTGACAAAATGAATATTACAGACCCTAATGATGAAATGAGGGATAGATTTGTTTTATCTAAAGGTCATTGTTCACCAGCTCTTTACGGTGCGCTTGCAGAAAAGGATTTTATAAACAAAGAAGACATTACAACATTCCGTCATATTGATAGTTACCTTCAGGGACATCCTGATATGAAAAATGTTCCGGGTGTAGATATGAGTACAGGAAGTTTGGGTCAAGGTGTAAGCACTGCCTGTGGTATGGCACTTAATGCTAAAATTGACAACAAAGACTACAGAGTTTATGCTATTCTTGGCGATGGCGAACTTGAAGAAGGACAAGTTTGGGAAGCTGCAATGTTTGCTCCTCATTATAAACTTGACAATCTTACAATTTTTGTTGACTTTAACGGTCTTCAGATTGACGGAAATATTTCTGATGTTATGTCTCCTCTTCCTATTGATAAAAAATTTGAAAACTTTGGTTGGAATGTAATTGTTATAGATGCACATTCTTACGATGAAATTAAAGATGCAATTGAAAAAGCAAAAATGACAAAAGGAAAACCTACTGCAATTATTGCTAAAAGCACAAAAGGAAAAGGCGTTTCATTTATGGAAAACAATGCCGGATGGCATGGTATGGCTCCAAATGAAGAACAGTACAAAATTGCAATAAGCGATTTAAATAAAAAACTTGAAGAATTGGGGGCTGAAATAGATGGCTAAAGAAGCAACAAGAGAATCTTACGGAAAAGCACTTAAAGAATTTGGCATAGATAAAAATATAGTTGTTATGGATGCTGACCTTTCAAAATCTACAAAAACAGAAATGTTCCAGAAAGAATATCCTGAAAGATTTATAAACTGCGGTATTGCTGAAGCAAATATGATGTGTGTTGCGGCAGGTCTTGCATCTTGCGGCAAAACTGTATTTGCATCTTCTTTTGCAATGTTTGCATCTGGAAGAGCATTTGAACAGATTAGAAACTCAATTTGTTATCCTAATTTAAATGTAAAAATCGGTTCAACACACGCCGGTATTTCTGTCGGCGAAGATGGTGCTACTCATCAGGCACTTGAAGATATTGCTATTATGAGAGCGCTACCTAATATGACAATTATTAACCCTTCCGATGCTATTGAAGCACATCTTGCTGTAAAAGCAGCAATCGACAACTTCGGTCCGTTTTATTTAAGATTCGGCCGTCTTGCTGTTGATGTAATAAACGACAACCCATCATATAAATTCGAAATCGGCAAAGGTGTTACTTTAAAAGACGGAAATGATGTTACAATTATTGCAACAGGTCTTATGGTTGCACATGCTATAGAAGCCGTTAAAGAACTAAATGACGAAGGAATAAATGCCCGTCTTATAAACATACATACAATCAAGCCTATTGACAAAGACATTATCATTAAAGCAGCAAAAGAAACAGGCGCAATTGTTACTTGCGAAGAACATTCTATAATTGGCGGTCTCGGAAGTGCAGTTGCAGAAGTACTTTGCGAAAACTCCCCTGCAATACTTGAAAGAGTCGGCACAAAAGATGTATTTGGAAGAAGTGGTAAACCAAATGAACTTTTTAAAGTTTACGGCCTGACTCCAAAAGACATTAAAGAAGCCGCAAAAAAAGCGATTGCTAAAAAACAGTAATATAAAAAAGCATCTTCATTTTGAAGATGCTTTTTATCGTTTTGTTATAATATTTATTGTTTTGTTATAATATTTATTGCTTTGTTATAATTTACTATATTTGCTTCTTTTATTTTTCCTCCATATTCGCCATCAAGTGTCCATTCTGTTTCATTTTCAAATATGAACTTTACATTTTTTCCTTTCATAATAACAAACTTGTCCGACTTTATGTTGTTTGTAATTAAGTCTGCAATAGCAAACTGAAAATCTATCGGATTTGAAGGACTCTTTATAAGAAGGCACTCAAAAAGACCGTCAGAAAGTGAAACTTCCATTTCTTTTTTTAATTTTACTCCTGCTACATAATAAGAATTTGAAACTCCACCAAAGATAAACTCATCTTCAACCTCTTTGTCATCGCAAATTACTTTTACTTTATGAGGTTTTATATTAGGCAAACTCTTTATTGCTTCAAGTACATATGCACCAAATCCAATAAGGTTTTTTGCCTGCTGATTTGTTTCATACGAAACGCTTGTAAATGCTCCAAATGCAGCAACATACGAAAAATAAACGTCGTTAAATTTCCCTGCATCAACACTTATGCTTTCGCCTTCTACAATATTATTTGCGGCTTTTTTAAAGTTGTTTTTCGGAATATTATTACTTTGCGCAAAATCATTTGTTGTTCCCGACGGAATGTACCCAAGATGCGGTCTTAATTCTTCGTCTATTTCCATAAGCCCGTTTATTGCTTCATTAAGAGTCCCATCTCCGCCTGAAACAACAACAGTGTCGTAGTTTTTTCCGTTTTTTATTATTTCATTTTTTAAATCATCTTTGCATTTTGAAGGATACACCGTAACAGCATAACCACCATTTTCAAAAATATCTGTTATATCATTAAGACAAGATTTTATATGTCCCCTTCCTGAATTTGGATTATATAAAAAAAGCATATTTTTCATTTTATCACCTGCTCAATTATATTTTATACCTTTTTTTAATATTTTCAAGTATTTTTTGTCATATTTACAAAATTTTAATTGCACACAAACCTTAAATGTTATATACTGGTTTAAGGAGATGATTAGAATGAACATAAGACGCGCAACAAAAAATGATATTCCTAAAATTAACGATCTTTTACATCAGGTACTTGATATCCACTACATAGGCAGACCTGATATTTTTAAAAAAGATGCAAAAAAATATACTGATGATGAACTTTTAAGCATCATAAAAGATGATGAAAAGCCAATTTTTGTATATGTAGAAAACGAAGTTGTTATGGGATATGCATTTTGTGTTTTTCAGCAATATGTAAATAATAATATTTTGACCGACATAAAAACCTTATATATTGATGATTTATGTGTAGACAAAAATGCCAGAGGAAAGCATATTGGCGCAAAACTTTATGAATATGTTCTTGGTTTTGCGAAAGAGAACGGATGTTATAATGTTACTTTAAATGTGTGGAATCTAAATGAAAATGCGATGAAATTTTACAAAAAACAAGGACTTGAAATTCAAAAGACTTATATGGAAAAAATATTGTAATTATTTAACTAAAAAACGGATGCCAAATGGCATCCGTTTCTATTCATTTAAAAATTCTTTTCTATAATGTTTTGGTGTTACATTCTTACTCTTTTTAAACTGCGATACAAAATAACTTGGAGTTGAAAATCCCACCTTTTGCGAGATATCATTTATTGGAATACTTGTCGTTGCCAAAAGTTTTTCCGCTTCGCTTATTCTTACGTTTGTTATATAGTCAGTAAATGTGTATCCCATAATTTCCTTAAATCGTTTATAGAACGAAGAATAACTCATATTACAGTATTTTGCAACATCGTTTACACTTATATCTTTATAGAAATTCTTACCTATAAAACCTCGTATTTTATGATATATTTCAAAATCGGCGTTTTCCATACTAATCTTGTTTACATATGCATTTTCTTCCCAATATCTTAAAATCCATACAAGAAGTTTATAAACACCTGAAATTAGCGACATTTCATATCCTGTGTTTTGATTTTCGTATTCATAAAGCATATCTTTTAAAACTTGCGGCACGTAAGAGCCCAAAAGATACTCACTTTTGAAAAATATAGGATAATCATCTGATGTAATTATAAAAGGAAGAAAATGATTTTTATTCACTATATTTTTGGATGCGTTGTATATTTCCATAGGAAGCATTCGCATACAAATATACTGATTTTCTTCATCTTCTCCTATTGTATAATGCACAATATCGGGATTTATTAAAATTAAGTCCCCTTCTTTTAAATGGTATTCTTCGTTTTTACATTTTATAAATAGTGAACCTTTAAGGCCATATAAAAATTCAACATTACTATGATAATGAGCACCAAACAAATAGCCCTTTTCGCACGTAGAATGGTTGATATCCACCAAAATAGGACAATTTTGTTTATACGAATCATTTATTGTTTGTCTGTTCTCATTTATCATTATTAACACCACCTTGCCATCGAAAGATATTTTAACATAATATGACATAAAAATCAAGAAATATAATTTTGAAAAATAAATACAAATTTTTTAAGATTTTTTCAAAAAAATCCTTGACAAACAAAAAAAAGAGTGCTATAATAATCAAGTATTCAGCGAGTACATGCGGCTGTGGCGGAATTGGCAGACGCGCTAGACTTAGGATCTAGTGTCAACGACGTGGGAGTTCAAGTCTCTTCAGCCGCACCAAAAACCGAATCTTTTATAGGTTCGGTTTTTTTATTTGACATTTTCAATCTTATCAATTATAATACTTGCAAGGAGATGATCATCAATGAAAATTTTAGCAATAGGAAACAGTTTTTCTCAAGATGCAACAAGATATCTTCACAGCATTGCGAAAGCAGACGGAATGGATATGATGGTTGTTAATCTTATGATTGGCGGTTGCAGTTTAAGAAAGCATTATTTTAATATACTTGAAAATAATAATAATTATTCTTTTGAATTTAACGGCGAAAAAACAAACCTTCCCGTTACTGTTAAAGATGCACTACTAAGCAACGAGTGGGATTATGTTACAATTCAGCAAGTAAGCAGTCAAAGCCCTAATTATTCTACATATGAATTATATTTAAAAACAATTGCGGATTATATAAGAAAATACGCTCCTACTGCAAAAATCTTAATTCATCAGACATGGGCTTATGAAGATAACTCAAAGCGTCTTAACGAAGAATTAGGGTATGTTTCAAGTGATAAAATGTATTATGACCTTGAAAAAGCATACAAATGCGCAAAAGATGAAATAGACGCAGCAGGAATTATTCCATCAGGGTATGCTTTTGAATGTGCAAAAGAACTTGGCATATCTCCTTTACACCGCGATACTTTTCATTCATCATTTGGAATTGGAAGATACATCGTTGCTCTTACATGGTACAAATACCTCACAGGAAACGATATTATGCAAAATACATTTTGCGATTTTGACGAAGAAATTACAGATGAGGATATTATTCTCTGTAAAAAAGCAGCAACAAAAGCAGTAGAAACATATAAATAACATATGGCGTCCACTAAATGGGCGCCTTTAAAATATCAAAATTATTCATTTTTTAATTAAAAATATCAAAATACTGTATACTTTTATTAAAAATGTTGATTTTGATTTTTTTTTATTTTATAATAAAATTAACACAAACCTATTAAAAAGGAGCGGTAAAAATGGCAGAATTCAAAAACGGACTTGACGCATTCAAAGAATCTCATGACGAAGGCGTTAAAGTTGATGAAACAAAAAAAGTCAGAGTTGGTATAATTGGTACAGGTTGGATTGCAGAATCTCACCTTAAATCTTTTCTCAATATGCCGGACGTTGAAATAGTTGCAGGCGCTGACCTTGTTCCAGGAAAAGCAGAAGCATTCTTTAAAAAATTTGGTGTTGAAGGTGTTAAATGCTATGGCAGCCACAAAGAAATGCTTGCAGATGACAGTTTAAAACTTGACGCAGTAAGCGTTTGCACATATAACAGAACTCATGCTGAATGTACAATAGACTCACTAAAAAAAGGTCTTCATGTTATGCTTGAAAAACCTATGTGTGTTACTATTGAAGAAGCAGCCGAAATTGTTAAAGCGGAAAAAGAAAGCGGTAAAGTGTTATCTATCGGTTTCCAGCCACGTTTTGACCCTAACATGAAAAAAATCAAAGAAATCGTTGAATCAGGCGTACTTGGCGATATTTACTATATTCAGACAGGTGGCGGAAGAAGACGCGGTATCCCTACTCCATTTGGTACATCTTTTATTGAAGATGAAACAGCAGGTATTGGTGCACTTGCAGATATTGGATGCTACTCTCTTGATATGCTTCTTAATGCAATCGGATATCCAAAACCTCTTACAGTTTCAGGTGTAAAATCTGCTCATTTTGGAACAGACCCTAACTATTACGATAACCATCCTGAATATGCTAAGAAATTTGGTGTAGATGATTTTGCTGCTGCATTTATAAGACTTGAAGGCGGCATTACACTTGATTTTAGAATTTCGTGGGCTATGAATATGGATACTGCAGGTGATGCGCTTATTTTAGGTACAAAAGGCGGACTTAGAATTCCATCTACAGAATGTTGGAATGGTTCTATCGGCGGTCCTATGAAGATTTATCAGACTGTTGCTCACAGTATGGTTGAATACGAAGTTCCTATGATTGAAAGAAAAGGCTCACTGTTTGATATGAAAATCAGAAGTTTCCTTGATGCTCTTAAAAACAATCTTCCATCTCCTGTTCCTACATCGCAGATTTTATACAATCAGGCAATCTTAGATGGTATTGTTAAATCTGCAAATATCGGACGCGAAATTGAGATAGAAATCCCTGAAATATAAAGGAGAAATAAAAATGGAAAACTTTAAAATCGGTTTACAACTTTACTCTGTAAGAGACGAAATGGAAAAAGATGTATACACCACACTAAAAAAAGTTAAAGAAATCGGCTACGACTACGTTGAATTTGCAGGATTTTACAATGTTGAAGCTGTAGAAATGAAAAAAATGCTTGATGAAATAGGACTTAGCGCTATAAGTGTTCACCAAAATGCACAAGGATTTTTGGAAAAAGCAGATTATTGGATTGACTATTACAAAACATTAGGTATTACAAATGTTGCTATTCCGTGGATGAAGAAAGACAATCTTTTAGTAGAAAATAAAGAACTTTTTGAAAATACTATGTCTGACTTTAAGAAAATGAGCAATATACTTAAAGAAAACGGAATTACTCTTTCTTATCACAACCACGAATTCGAGTTTGAAACAACAGGCGGAAAATACATTTTAGACAATCTTTATGATACACTTGATGAAGAAACTTTAAAAACACAGCTTGACCTTTGTTGGGTTAAATATGGCGGCGAGGATCCTGTTAAATACATAAACAAATATGCAAAAAGATGTCCTACTGTTCACTTTAAAGATTTTACTTGTCAAAAACTCAATGCAGGCGCTGCGTATGCACTTATTGACAATGACGGAAAAGCAAAAAATCAAAGAGAAGTTGACCAGTTTAAGTTTAAACCTTTAGGTGACGGACTTCAAGACTTTGCACCAATTGTTGAAGCGGTTAAAAAATCTGTTGCACAGTATGCAATCGTTGAACAGGATGGCGGATTTGAAGAACTTTCTTCAATTGACAGTGTAGCAAAAAGCAGAAAATATTTAAAAGATAATTTTGGGCTTTGATATTTTATGTTATGGGCTTTGCCCATACCCACAAGCCTTTTTTTAAAAAGGCTTGGCGAAAAACTCACATAGCAAAAGCATATGCTTTTGCAAGATGAAATAAAAACAAGGTATCTTCATTTTTGAAGATACCTTAATTTTTTGTTATTTCTGCAAATTCTTTGTCAAACTTTCTTAAAAGAAAGTTTGTGGGTGTGGGCAGCGCCCACTACTTACAATTATTTAGTCCATTGTAATTACAATGTTTTTATTACTGTCTTTGTAAAGTTTTGCTGTAACTGCTTTTGTCTGACCATTTGCAGTTACTTTAATATCATAATCACCAAAGTATCCGCGTGTTTTAAATACACCATTTGCATCAGTTTTGCCTTCTTCTCTTGTCCACCATTTATTGTAAACAAGGTCTTCAAAAACTTTACCTGCTTTTGTAATTTCCCAGTTCTTACTAAAGTTTAATCTTCCTGAGTTGCCGTAGTCCCACATACCCCAGTTATAAATACCGTCTAAATGCTCACTGCTGTACATTGCAATAAGAACGTCTCTGCAGTAGTTTGCCTGAAGGTCAGGGTCTATTTTACTTCCAGAAAGAAGAATATCAAATTCTGTTATCTTGATTTTTTTATCAGGATATCTTTCGCCAAGTGTATTTATAATTTTATACATTACCTGAGGATCTTTTGGATTTCCCTGATGCCCTTGAACACCTATGCCTTGGAAATCAACACCGTTTGCAACTGCCCAGTCAAGAATTTCAAGATAATATTTAAAGTTTTTGCTGTCTACACTTGAAACGCCACATTCATTAAAATACAAATCGCCGTTAGGGTCTGCTTTTCTTGCCCATTCAAATATCTGTTTTACTTTATCCCAGCCCATTTCCTGTACTATCCAGGCATCGCCACGGTTCATTTCATTTATAACGTCCCATTCAGTCATCCTGCCTGCAAAATCAGTACCTTCTTCGTAAATGTGTTTTTCCATTCTGTCTAAAATTTTATCATATTCTTTTGTTTCATACCATTTACCGATATCTGGCGGAACAGAGGTATTTGAAGTTCCTTCTTCGTATTTTCTATCCCAAATAAGTGCATGGCCTCTAAAGTATTTCATTCCATTTCTTAAACACCAGTCAACCATAAAGTTTGCAAGTTCAGGGAAGTTTTCGTAGTGATTCCATTTTGAATCTGATTCAAATACAGCACCATTAAAGTATTTTACAATATTCTGTCTGTATTTCTGTCCATTTTCATCATTTGTAATAAGTCTACCGCCGATTGCAGTACCCCATTCAAACTCAGTTTCGTACATATCGAGGTCAACCAAAGCATCAGGAATTACATTGCCGTCTTTATCCTTAACAGTAATAGTAATGTCGCCTTTTCTTATCTGTTCGATTTTTTTCATTGCTTCGCTGCGCCAAGCAGCATCTTCTTCCATGCCTTTGTAGTATGCGCTGTTAGGCATATCGCTTACTGTATATTTCTGACCATAATTTATAAGTTCATAACCGCCAATTTCAAAAACCTGAACTTCATGTCCAGGACGAATGTGCATTCTAAGCGGTTTTTGAGCAACAGAGTTCTGAACCTGGAAAGGAATATATGTAGCTGTCCAGTCTTTTCCAAATGATATAACACTTTGAATAGCTGCTTTATAACCTGATGTTGCAGTTTCCTGAAGTGTTACTTCAACTCTTCCCTCGCCGCTATCGTTACTTCCGCCGCTGATTAAACGTGTATATACTACAAGCATACCTGTGTCGCCTGTTTCAAACTGTTTATCTGTTTTAACTTCAACTGCACAGTTGTAGTTTTTATCGTGAACCTTAACAGTTGTAAATCTTAATGCCTTATCAAATGGCATACCTTCAACATCTACAACTTCATATGTTGAAAATTCTTCTCCACGTATCGGTTTATCAAAAAAGTCTTCAGTTTTAACAAGTGTTTCTCCACCAGTAAGACCTTTAAATACTTCAACAGGGTCTTTTGGCTGTGGATAGAAAATAAGGTCGTCAATTGCTGAACTTTTTTCAAACTGAGTTGGAACAGGACGTCTTATACTGTCTGCATTTACGTCTTCAATTTTGTCATATTCGTATGTTCTTGATGCAGTAAGTTTTTCGATTTCTCTGCCATCGTCATAATCGATATTTGTTGTCTGTCCACGATTAACAATAACTGTTTTTGTAGCATCGTCCCAAGAAACGATTGCGCCCATACTTTCAGAAATAAATCTTACAGGAACAAGTGTTCTTCCGTCAACAATTTTTGCAGGAACATCAAGTGTTACTGCCTTACCGTCTACATAGGCAGTTGTGTCGCCTATTGTAAGTTTAACTTCTTTACCGATTTTTGAACCGATAACTGTTTTTGTAGCATCATCCCATTCTACTTTTGCGCCAAGTTTTTCAAAAATGGCTCTCATTGGAACAAGTACTCTGCCGTTTTCGTTAATCGGCATTACATCAAATTCTTGTTGCATACCATAAATTTTTACGTTTATACGGTTATTTTCTGCAAATGTTGTAGGCATAAGAGAAAATACCAACATAAACACAAGAAAAAGTGATATACATTTTTTCATTTTTATCTCTCCTTTTTTGTTTGTAGAATAATTATATCATAATATACATAAAAACTCTATTCTTTTTTCTCATATTCATCACACAACTAAATTATATACTTTAACTTTTAAAATTTCAATATGATAATTAACGAAACTTTTTCGAAAAAAAACTAAAACCAAATTGGTTTTAGTTTTTTGTTTTATTATAATCTTGCTTCAAGTTCTGCTTTCATATCTTCATATCCAGGTTTTCCAAGTAGTGCAAACATATTTTTCTTATATGCTTCAACACCCGGCTGGTCAAACGGATTGATTCCAAGTACATATCCGCTTACGCCACATGCTTTTTCAAAGAAATAAACAAGGTTACCAAAATGGTAAGCATCAATTCTTGGAATATTGATTACGATATTTGGAACATTACCGTCTGTGTGAGCAAGAAGTGTTCCCTGATATGCTTTGCTGTTTACAAAACCTACTGTTTTTCCTCCAAGGAAATTAAGTCCGTCAATATTGCCTTCAATTTCGCCAATTGTAATATCTCTTTTTGGCTGTTCTACATTAAGTACAGTTTCAAATATAATTCTTGCACCATCCTGAATATACTGTCCCATTGAGTGAAGGTCAGTTGAAAATCCTACTGATGCAGGGAATAAACCTCTTTGGTCTTTTCCTTCGCTTTCGCCGTAAAGTTGTTTCCACCATTCAGAGAAATACTGCATACATGGTTCATAGTTAACCATAATTTCAATAGCTTTTCCTTTTCTTAAAAGGATGTTTCTTACAGCAACATATTTATAACAATCGTTTTCGTCAAATGATTTCTGATATTCTTTTCTCGCGTCCTGCGCACCTTTCATCATTTCGTCAAGGTCAATTCCTGCAACTGCGATTGGAAGTAGACCAACAGGTGTAAGAACAGAAAATCTACCGCCAACATCATCAGGAATAACAAATGTTTCATATCCTTCTTCATCAGAAAGAGATTTAAGTGTACCCTTTTTAGCATCAGTTGTTGCAAAAATTCTTTCTTTTGCGCCATCTTTTCCGTATTTATTTTCAAGAATTTCTTTAAAAATTCTAAACGCCAAAGCAGGTTCTGTTGTTGTACCTGATTTTGAAATAACGTTTACAGAAAAATCACTGTCTTTAACAAGATCAATAAGATCTGCTAAATAACTTGAACTTATGCTGTTTCCGGCAAAAAGGATTTTTGTGTTTTTGTCATCGAAATTATAAAAACTTGATGTAAGCATATCGATAGCGGCTTTTGCACCAAGATAAGATCCGCCAATACCGATAACTACAAGGTATTTTGAGTTTGCTCTGATTTTTTCGGCTGCTTTTTTTACACGTGCAAATTCTTCTTTATCATAGTTTTCAGGAAGGTCAATCCAACCTAAAAAGTCGTTTCCTGCACCTGATTTTTCTTCAAGTATTTTTGCTGCATTTTCAACAGTTGATTTTATATTTTCAACTTCGTTTGCACCAATAAATTTTTCAAGTTTTGATGTGTCAATTTTAATCATAAGTTTTTCTCCCCTATTATATAATCTCTTCTTTTTTATCCCTATTCATAAGCTCAATAAGTGCTTCTTTAGGGTTTTTGTCATTAAATAAAACTTCATATGCTTTTTCTACAATCGGCATTTCTACATCATATTTTTTAGAAAGTTCATATGCTGCCCCTGCGCTGTATACACCTTCTACAACCATATGCACCTCATCGATTGCTTCTTTCAATTTTTTACCTTGACCGATAAGTATTCCGCATCGTCTGTTTCTTGAATGCATACTTGTGCATGTAACAATCAAATCACCAATTCCTGCAAGACCGTAAAATGTTTCTTCATTTGCGCCCATTTTTACACCAAGACGTGAAATTTCTTTTATAGCACGAGTCATAAGTGCCGCTTTGGTATTATCACCAAACCCAATGCCATCTATTATTCCGGCACATAGCGCAATTACATTTTTAAGTGCACCACCAAGTTCAACTCCTAAAACATCGCTTGATGTATAAACTCTGAAATATTCGCACATAAATATTTCCTGAATAAACTTTGCAACTTTTTCATCACTGCACGCTACAACACAGGCAGTTGGAATTTTTTTTCCAACTTCTTCTGCATGAGAAGGTCCTGAAAGCGCCGCCACGCATGATGAAGGGATTATTTCCTGCGCAATTTGTGTTAGTGTTTTTAATGTTTTATCTTCTATTCCTTTTGAAAGTATAACTATCGGTGTGCCGTCTGTTATATGTGGTTTCATACTTTCAAGTGTATTTCTTATTACTTTTGATGGCGATACCAGTACTATAAGGTCTTTACCGCTTACACACGAAATATCGCTTGTAAGATTTATTTTTTCACTTATTTTAATACCGGGTAAATACTCTTTATTTTCGCCGTCGCGTCTTATTGCATCACATTCTTCCTGTTTCCAGGACCAAAGTGTTACATTATGATTTTTATCGTTTAGAAGTGTTGCTATTGCCGAGCCCCATCCGCCGGAACCGACAACTGTTATATTTGCCATAAAACTCACTCCGTATTATTTATTTTGACTTACTTCCAAGTTTAGATTCTGTTCCATTTAAAAGACGTTTTATGTTTGATTTATGTTTTACAAGAACTAAAATTCCAAGAATAAGGCAAAGCGCAATAAAATAAACATCGCCCCATCTTAATATTAAAGCAAGCACCATAACCAAAACTGCCCCAAGGCAAGAACCAAGCGAAACATATTTTGTTGTCGCCATAATTACAAGTGCAAAAACAAGCGCAATAAGTCCGATTTTTACATCAAGTGCAAGAATTGTTACAATTGATGTAAGTACACCTTTTCCACCTTTAAATCCAAAATACAAAGGAAAATTGTGTCCGATTACTGCAAAAAATCCTGCTAAATAAAGCGGAAGACTATTATCAATATTAAACCATACACAAAGGAGGTTTGCAATAAGTACAGAAAGTGCGCCTTTTAGGGCATCTCCTAAAACAACAAATATAGCTGCTTTTTTTCCAAGCACTCTAAGTGTATTTGTTGCACCTGCATTACCGCTTCCGTGCTCTCTTATATCGATTTTACCCATAGTTTTTGCTACAAGTATTGATGTACTTATACTACCTAAAAGATAACCGACAAGTGAAGAAATAATACATAACAAAGTATTAGTCATCTTTTTCTCCCCTTTCTCTTACGATAAATCTTATAGGTGTTCCTGTAAGTCCGAATGTTTCACGAATCTGATTTTCTAAATATCTTATATATGAAAAATGTGCAAGTTCTTTACTGTTAACAAAAAGTATAAATGTAGGCGGGCAAGTTGATGCCTGAGTGATATAATAAATTTTAAGTCTTTTACCTTTGTCTGAAGGTGGCTGAACTTTTGCTGTTGCATCATTTAAAATATCGTTTAAAACGCCTGTTGAAATGCGCATTGAGTTTTGCATATGAACATATTTTATAAGTTCAAAAAGTTTATCTACTCTCGCACCTGTTTTGGCAGATATAAATTCACTTGGAGCATACTGCATAAATGGAAGTCCGTTTAAAATGTCATTTTTAAAGTTTTTCATTGTATTTGTTTCTTTTTCAACTGCATCCCATTTATTAACTACAATTATGCTTGCTTTTCCTTCATTATGAGCATAACCTGCGATCTTTGAATCCTGCTCTGTTACGCCTTCGGTTGCATCTACAAGCGTTAAAACAACATCGCATCTGTCAACTGCAGCAAGTGAACGTATAACACTGTAACGTTCTATATTTTCGTCTATTTTACCTTTTTTACGCATACCAGCAGTATCAACAAAAAGGTATTTTTGACCGTCTTTTTCATAGTAAGTATCTATTGCATCTCTTGTTGTTCCTGCGATGTTACTTACAATAACTCTTTCTTCGCCAAGAATTCTGTTTATAAGAGAACTTTTACCAACATTAGGTTTTCCAATTACTGCAACTTTAATAATGTCGTCTTCCTCTTCTTCTGCAGATGAAGTGTCAACATAAGAAAATGCCTTGTCAAGAAGGTCTCCTACTCCAAGTCCATGAGTTGACGAAATTGCAATAGGATCGCCTATTCCAAGATTATAAAACTCATAAAACTCCATTGGCACATCACCGGGTCTGTCCGACTTGTTACAAACAAGAACAATCGGTTTTTTTGATTTTTGAAGCATATCTGCAACCGCCCTGTCTGATGCGGTAAGACCGTCCTGAATATTTACCATAAAAATGATAACATCTGCCATATCAATTGCAAGGTCTGCCTGATATTTCATCTGTGTAAGAATTACATCGTCTTTTTTAGGCTCAATACCGCCTGTGTCAATAAGAGTAAATTTATGCCCGCTCCATTCGCCTTCGGCAAAAATTCTGTCTCTTGTAACACCGGGAGTATCTTCAACTATTGAAATTCTCTGACCGATAAGTTTATTAAAAAGTGTTGATTTACCAACATTTGGTCTGCCAACTATTGCAAATACCGGTTTTGACATAAGGCACTCCTCCTTTATCTGTCTAAAATACAATCTATAAAATCATATCCATCGTTTTTACTTAGCATAACACTAACATTAAGTTTATTTTCAACATCTGTAATTGTTGTATCATCTAAAAAAAGTTCTGTTCCGTCTTTAATCATTACGTCACATATAACAAGTCTTTTTTTATAATCTTTTCCACTTAACTGATTTATTATATCACTTCCGCAAATAAGACCTGTTACGGTTATTTTTTCGCCAAAAAAGTCATTTCTTATTTTAACTACATTCACATCAAGATTTTTATATATTTTTTTAAGTTCGTCAACATATTTTACTATATAATCATACGCAATATATGACGTAACAATTGTTTTTGGAATGAATTTTTCATCACTTTTTTTACACTGCGAAAGTGCATCGTAAAACTCTTTTTCAAAGCACGCCATAAGTCCTACACCATTTTCAATCTGCGGAAACTGTTCATAGTGCTCAAAAGATGGCAAATCTCTTTTTGCCTGAATATAAAATTCATCCGCAAGATAAACCAAACTTGTCCCTATTTCTTCTTTAAATCTTTTCTGGTAAGGTGTAACAAGGTCGATTACCTCACCACTTGATTTTTCATCAAAACTTTCAAGTTTAAAAAGTCCGTCTCTGTGGCGTGAAATTCCAACAGGAACTATTGAAATACTTCCTATTTGAGGATACAAATCCTTTAAATCACAAATTGATTTTTCAAGGTATTTTCCGTCATTTATGCCTTTGCAAAGCACAATCTGGCAGTTCATCATAATACCGCCTTTTGCGAAACGTTTCATTATATCCATAAGTTTGTCAGCAAAGCGGTTATTAAGCATCATTTTTCTCTTTTCGCCGTCTGTAACATGGACAGAAATGTTGATAGGGCTTATTTTAAGGTCAATTACCCTTTTTATATCTTCCTCATTTAAATTCGTCAAAGTAACATAATTTCCCTGCAAAAATGAGAGTCTAATATCATCATCTTTAAAATACATTGTACTTCTCATGTTTTTAGGAAGTTGGTCCATAAAACAAAAAATACATTTATTATGACACGTTTTTGCATCATCTATAAGTTGATGGGTAAATTCTACACCAAATTCTTCATAATCGTCATTATAAATTTCAATTTCTTCTATATCGCCGTTTTTCTTTTTGATTGTAATAACGTAATAATCACTTGATGATAAAAATTTAAAATCAAGAATATCAAGAATATCTTTGCCGTCAATTTTTGTAATAATATCGCCTTGTTCCACGCCAATTTCATCTGCTATTGAATATGGTACTACACTTTTTACAACGGCATCTTTCACGTCATTACTCTCCTTTTACCAAAAAATTTTCAAGATCTTTTGCTGTATCCAATATTGCTACATTTTCATACATTTCAAGTTCGCCTATCTTTGCATAGCCAAATCTTACTGCCACGGCATCTATACCAACATTCTCAGCGCCTATAAGGTCGAACTTTGTATCTCCAATAAGTAAAACTTCTTTTTTATCTTTTACATTTAACTTATCCATAGCATAATTAAGTACTTTGTCTTTTGTATTTCGGCTTTCGTCAAACGATGCACCTGCGATAAGGTCAAAATACTTTGCTATGTCAAGTTTTTCTAAAATCATTTTAGCATAATGCTCAGGTTTACTTGTTGCAGTAGAAATAATATACCCTTTTTCTCTGCATTTTTTAAGAACTTCTTCCATTCCTTCAAAAACTTTAAGTTCTTCAAATATTCCTATTTTATTATATCTTTCACGATACTTTTCAAGACCTGTTTCTGCTTCTTCTTTTGAAAGACCTCTTGCCATTAAAGAATCAAGTATAGGCGGACCTATAACATCATCTAATACAGTATAGTCTTTTTCTTCTTTTCCAAAAAATGAAAGTGCATAATTAAAGCATCTTTGAACACCTGTCTTTGTTTCACAAAGAGTGCCATCCAAATCGAAGAATAAATATTTGTATTTCATTTTTCACTCCGTAATTTCTAAATATTACAAAAACAACCTGCCCAACAATAGGACAGGTTGCCATCGCCAAAACTACACAATTATTGAGCCTTTACTACTTCGTTGTCTTTGTAAAATCCGCAAGATTTACATGCTCTATGAGGTAATTTGAATTCCTGACATTTTGGACATTTTACAAGGCCCGGTAAAGTCAATTTCCAATTTGCTCTTCTTTTATCTCTTCTGGCTTTAGATGTTTTTCTCTTAGGTACTGCCATTTATATACACCTCCACTTATGTGAATAATTTTTCACTTATTTTAAAAAGTTTTTAAGTACTGCCATTCTTGGGTCGATATCATCGTCTTCGCAATCGCACGTTTCATCGTTTAAGTTTTTGCCACATTTATGACACAAACCTTTACAGTCATCTTTGCATACAAAACTTATTGGAAGATTCATACAAAGTGCATCGACAATTGTATCATCAATAGAAATTTCATTTCCGCCAAACAACACAACGTCATCTGACTGTGGATTTTTTGAAAACTTCTGATCAAAAGCAAAATCAAAATCCAAATTAAATTCTTTTAAGCACTTTCCGCACTGCGCACACAAAACTGCACTTGCTTTTCCTTCAAGGAAAATCACGCTGCCAAGATTTTTAAACACACCGCAAACCTTAACATCTGATGCAAATTTTATGTCATTTGAGAAAAACGAAAAATCACTTAAAGTTAAATTCTCTTCAAATTCTTTAAATTCGCCTTCGCCCTTTAATACATGTGAAATATCTATAAACATAATTCACCTCGACATAACAAATCTATTATACATATTATAATGCGTTTTGTCAAGAATTTTATTTATTATTTTTAAACTAATTTTGCTGTATCAAGTGCAATCATAAGTTCTTCGTTTGTAGGAATTACCATTACTTTAACTTTTGAACCTTCTTTGTTTATAAAGCATTCGCCTTTGCCTCTTGCAGTGTTGTTAAGTTCTTTATCAAGTTCAACACCAAGATATTCAAGGTTTTTACAAACTTCTTCTCTTACCATTGCATCATTTTCGCCGATACCCGCTGTAAATACAAGACCGTCTACACCGCCCATTGCAACTGAATATGCACCAACGAACTGTCTTACTGTGTAGATGAATTTATCAAGTGCAAGTGATGCTCTTTCATTTCCTTCTTCTTTTGCATTTGCAAGGTCTCTAAAGTCGCTGCTAAGTCCTGACAGACCATAAACTCCTGAATCTTTATTCATTACAGCATTTACTTTTTCTGTATCCCAACCTTCTTTTTCCATAAGAAAAGTAACAATAGCAGGGTCGATATCACCACATCTTGTACCCATTGCTACACCTGCAAGTGGTGTAAAGCCCATTGATGTATCAATACTTTTTCCGCCATCAACCGCTGTGATAGAAGAACCGTTACCAAGGTGAAGTGTAATGATTTTAAGATCAGAAATATCTTTACCCATAAGTTTTTCAGCCTGCTGAGTAACGTATTTATGACTTGTTCCGTGGAAGCCGTATCTTCTTATTTTGTGTTTTTCATACATTTCGTATGGAAGTGCATAAAGATAAGCCTCTTTTGGCATTGTCTGATGGAATGCTGTATCAAATACTGCAACCTGAGGAGTATTAGGCATGATTTTTTCACATGCTTCAATACCTATAAGATTTGCCGGATTGTGAAGCGGAGCAAGTTCGCAGCAATCTTCAATTGCTTTTTTAACTTCTTTAGTAATTACTACAGATTCGTTAAATGCTTCTCCACCATGAACAACTCTGTGTCCCACTGCGTCAATTTCATCCATTTTAGAAATTACTCCGTATTTGTCGCTTGTTAGAGCGTCTATTACCATTTTAATTGCATCGCCATGGTCTTTCATTTCGCTTACGCAAACATATTCTTCTTTGCCAGGTGCTTTCTGAGAAATTTTAGAACCTTCAATTCCTATTCTTTCGCAAAGACCTTTTGCAAGTACTTCTTTTGTATCAATGTTTATAAACTGATATTTAAGTGATGAACTTCCTGCATTTATAACTAAAATTTTCAATTAAATCAACCTCTTTTTTAATTATTTATTTCTCATCTGTGCCTGTACGCAAGTAATTGCTACAACACCAACGATATCTTCTGCTGTACAACCTCTTGAAAGGTCATTAACAGGTTTTTTAATACCTTGTGTAACCGGTCCGTATGCTTCTGCTTTTGCAAGACGCTGAACAAGTTTGTAACCAATGTTACCTGCATTTAGGTCAGGGAATACTAAAACGTTCGCTTCGCCTGCGATATCGCTTCCTGGAGCTTTAGATTTACCAACTGAAGGAACAATAGCAGCATCAAGTTGAAGTTCGCCGTCAAGTTTAATGTCAGGACGTTTTTCTTTAGCAAGTTTTGTTGCAAGTTGCATTTTTTCAACAAGTTCGCTTTTTGCACTGCCATATGTAGAATATGAAAGCATAGCAACTTTTGCTTCGGCCCCAACAAGGTCAGAAAAACTTTTTGCACTGCTGATTGCAATTTCACTAACTGCATCTGCATCAGGGTTTTCGCAAAGACCAGAATCTGCAAATACGAAAATTCCGTTTTCGCCGTATTCACAGTTTGGAACTACCATTAAGAAGAATGCAGAAACAAGTTTTGTTCCAGGAGCTGTTTTAAGTATCTGTAGTGATGGTCTAAGAACATTTGCTGTTGAGTTAACTGCACCTGCAACCATACCGTCAGCAAGGTCTTTTTCTACCATCATAACACCATAGTAAAGAGGATTTTTCATTGTTTCGTAAGCAACTTCCTCTGTCATACCTTTTGCTTTTCTCATTTCATAGAAAGTATTAGCAAAATCTTTTGTCAAATCTGATTTTTCAGGATCGATTATTTCAACACCATTAAGTGAAATGTCTCCTGCTATTTTTTTGATGTTTTCTTCGTTACCTAAAATAACAACATCACAGATTCCTTCTTCAACAATCATATTTGCGGCTTTTATGGTTCTTAATTCTTCACCTTCAGCCAAAACGATTTTTCTTTTGTCACTTCTTGCTTTATCTTTTATAGTATCAATAAAAGCGCTCATTTTTAAATCCTCCTTAAGAAAATTATAAGTTTATAAAAATTCATATAATATTATATACCTTTTTCCATTAAATTTCAAGGTTATTTTTCTAATTTGTCATATTTTGTATAAGAGTTATAAATTCATTACGGAATTTAATATCATCGTTGTTATTTCTTTTCTTTATAGTGCCGGTTTTTTGCCCGTTTTTCCTCATTTTTTTACCGATATGACGTTCAAAAAGAAGCATATCGATATTTTCATTTGAATATACAAGTCCATTCTGATTTATTGCATATGCACCCTTTCCAAGTGCCATTGCCGCAACACCATAATCCTGAGTAACTACAATATCGCCTTTTGAAAGCCTGTTTGCAAGAGCAATATCAACGCTGTCCGCCGCTTTATCAACAGTTACAACAAGCGAATAATCGCTTTTTATTATATGGCTTGTATCAACAAACATTATAACTTCTATATTTCGCTTTTTTGCCTCATCCTCTATTATTGTTTTAACAGGACAAGCATCTGCATCAACTAAAATTCTCATTTTATATACTATCCTTAAATACTGATTCTTCCTCTTCATCTTCTTCAATCATTGCATCTTCAATGTATTTCCACACTGTAAATACAGTAACAAATGCCACAAATGAAAGTGCAAAAAGAGAAAACCCAACAAGTGAAATTATAAATCCAAGTATGTTAAAAGATAAAAACTGCATTGCAAAATAATAAATAATTGCACCGTCAATTATAAGTATAAATAAATTTACAGGGAATTTTACTATTGCAAACAAAAGTGCATTTTTAAGTATGTGTCTTAGCTTCAAATTAAAAGTTACAATCATTGGATATGCATAAAAGTTTATTATTAAAAATATTACTGCAGCAAAAAGAACAATTCCACCTGCAATTACTGCAACCATACCGCCTATATTCAAATAATACTTAAATGCAATAATCAAAACCATAGGAAATATAATATCAATTATTCCAAGTGGCAACGAGATTTTATAGTTAATTTTAAACTGTTCTTTAAAATCAGAAAATAGGAATACATGGCTTTGCATAACATAATTTCGAATTATATATGTAAATGCACTTGTTAAAGGTCCGAATGTAAAAAGACCTATAATAAGCAAAATTATACCTGCAACTTTGTATTCACTTCCTGTTAAAATAACACCCACTATTGTAGGCAAAATCGTTAAAAAATAAAGTATATTAGCTTTTATAAGCGCACCAAATTTTCTTCCGTATTCATCAAAAAATGCAAATATACGGCGTTTTTCTCTTTCGTCTTTAGAAACGCCTTTGCCCTCTTTATTGTAATTTGTACCAAATAGTCCCATTAAATCAATCCTTTCTCATTACGGTATTCTACCACAAATCAAACATTTTGTCAAAAAAATTACTAAAACGCATATACATTATTTAAAAGGGAGTTGACTATATGGAAAAATATGCTGATTTTTCAAAAAATGAATATATATGCGGAAAAGTTTTATTAAACAATAATTTTTGTGAAATTTCTTTTTCACTTTTGAAACCCATTAAGCCACACTTTGTTTACAGAGCATATTTTTTGGAAAATCACTCGACTAATCTTGTAAGTATTGGTGTTATCGACACAAACAGGCAAAACGGCTTTTTAAAAGTAAAAACAGACTTTATTAAAGATACTGTTGTAATTATGCAAAAAGATACTAAAACCGATGTTTTAACATATGTATGTGCGGCATTTTTTGACAAAGAATGGAATGTAGAAGGATATTTAAACGGGGATGACATTCATCTTAAGAAAAAAAGTATATTTTCTGATATTTCATTTTTAAAATATAAAAAGAATAAAGATAATATACTTTTTTTCTTAAGA
>SVJH01000025.1 GCA_015069095.1 Oscillospiraceae bacterium
CATAGGTCTTCACATATAACAAACGAATGAAGACCTATGTCATTTAAAACTTTTCCATTAACTAATGATGCAATTTCATTTCTTTCATCTACAATGCCTACTTTTTTAGCATATTCCTCACTTCCAAATAAATACGATATGTTTCTTAACAAAGTTGTTTTGCCACATTGCGGCGGTGATATGACAAGTGTGTTATTTATGTGGTTATCATAGTAAATATCGTTAATAATTATGTCTGCAAATCCTTTTATTTGCTTTGTAACTCGTATGTTAATACACGATACTGATTTGATATATGAGATTTCATTATTTTTCATAACTGCAACACCCACTATACCGACTCTGTGTCCGCACGGCAGTGTCAGATAACCATTTTTAATACTATCTATTTCTGAATAAATTGAATTATTACACATTAAAGATATTGTTTTTTCTAACGAATCATATGTCGGTATAAATAAATTTTTAGCATTCTTTGTAAATTCAGAATATTTATTTACATAATAAACACCGTTTCCTGTATACAAAATTATATGCCTTTCGCTAAATATACGTATTTCTTCAATATCTTTTAATTTTTCTATGTTTATTAAAACTCTCCTTATATCTGATGATAAATACCGAAGAATTTCTTTTTCTAAATTCATACACATCACCTTTGTCCAATATATGTCCAAAAAAATGAAGATAGACCATAATTTTTAAAGTTTTCATCCTTGACTTTTTATTTTAATAAAGTTAAAATATAAAAGAAATGAGGTGTTATTTAAATGAATACCGAAAATGTTAAAAAATATAATGACATTACTGATGAAGAATTAGTGAATATCGCGCAAAATGGTAACGATTACGCTACAGAACTTATAATCGGAAAATATAAAAATCTTGTAAAAGCAAAATCAAGAACATATTTTTTGATCGGCGCTGATAAAGAAGACATTGTTCAAGAAGGTATGATTGGTCTTTTTAAGGCAATAAGAGATTTCAAGGATAATAAACAGTGTTCGTTTAAGGCTTTTGCTGAAATGTGTGTTACAAGACAAATAATTACAGCGATAAAAACCGCAACAAGACAAAAACACATACCACTTAATTCTTATATTTCTTTGAATAAACCAATGTATGATGAAGAAAGCGAACATACTCTACTTGATACAATTGTAGAAAACAAAAAATTTGATCCTGAAGAAATAATGATAACTAAAGAAAGTTTCTCAAGCATTGAAGAAAAAATGAATGATTCACTTAGTAAACTTGAATGGAATGTCCTTTCTTTATATCTGGAAGGAAAATCGTACAACGAAATTGCTACCTTGCTAAATAAATGTGAAAAATCCATTGATAATGCATTGCAACGCATCAAGAAAAAAGTATCAAAAATACTTTTAGTTTGATTTTTTTGTGCAATATGTACAAAAAAGTGTTATGATTTTTATTAAATTAGTACAATGAACCTATTGAAATTTTTGGTTTGTAATGTTATTATATATACATACCAAACACAACAAACTTTTTTCATTTTCCCTCCTTTTTTTATAAAAGGAATCGTCCCGATTGTTTTAATCGGGATATTTTTTTGCTCTTTTTTTAAAATTCGTTATAAAACACTGTAAAATAACTTGACTTTTTTTTAGAAAAATTATATAATTTAATAATAAAAAATTCCTTAGGAGGGGTTAAAATGATTGAAATTAAATTAAACAACAATACTGTGGTAAGTGTGGAAACCGGAACCACCTTGTTTGAACTTGCAATGACTACAAGCGAGGAAACTGCAAAAACCGCTCTTGGGGCGATTGTTAATGGAAAAGTTATGGAAATGACATACCAACTTAAAGAAGATGCCGAAGTTAGTTTTGTAACCTTTGAAAATAAAGAAGGAAAAAATATATTAAGACACAGTGCCTCTCATGTTTTGGCACAGGCTGTAAAAAGGCTTTTCCCTGCTACAAAACTTGCGATAGGTCCTGCTATTGACGATGGATTCTATTATGATTTTGATGCAGAAAAACCTTTCACAAATGAAGATTTAGCTGCTATAGAAAAAGAAATGAAAAAAATAGTTAAAGAACGTATTAAAATAGAAAGATTTACTCTTTCTAAAGAAGATGCTCTTAAACTTATGAAAGATGAACCTTATAAAACAGAACTTATAAATGATTTACCAGAAGGCGAAGAAATTTCTTTCTATAAACAGGGGGATTTTACAGATTTATGTGCCGGCCCTCACCTGTTTGACACTTCGAAAGTTAAAGCATTTAAACTTTTGAGTGTAACTGGTGCATATTGGAGGGGCGACGAAAAAAATAAAATGTTACAGCGTATTTATGGTACTGCATTTGTTGACAAAGCAGAACTTGAAGCGCATTTAGAAGCACTTGAAGAAGCTAAAAAACGTGACCACAACAAACTTGGTCGTGAACTTGGATACTTTACAACTGTTGATTCGATCGGTCAAGGATTGCCAATTCTTTTACCAAAAGGTGCAAAAGTTATTCAAACTCTTCAAAGATTTGTTGAAGATGAAGAAGCAAGACGCGGTTGGCTTCTAACAAAAACACCATATATGGCTAAAAGTGACTTATATAAAATCTCAGGTCATTGGGATCATTACAAAGATGGTATGTTTATAATGGGTGATGAAGAAAAAGACAAAGAAGTATTTGCACTTCGTCCTATGACATGTCCATTCCAGTATCAGGCATATCTTTCGAAAATGAGAAGTTACAGAGATTTACCACTTAGATACAACGAAACTTCTACTCTATTTAGAAATGAAGCATCTGGCGAAATGCACGGACTTATCCGCGTAAGACAGTTTACTATATCTGAAGGTCACTTAATGTGTCTTCCTGAACAACTTGAACAAGAATTTAAAGGATGTTTGGAACTTGCAATTTATATGCTTAAAACTATTGGTTTGTACGAAGATGTATCTTACAGATTCTCACAGTGGGACCCTGAAAATAAAGATAAATACATTGGCACTGTAGAACAATGGGACGAAGCGCAAGGAATTATGAAAAATATTCTTGATAAGTTAGAAATTCCATATGAAATCGGCATTGGTGAAGCTGCGTTCTACGGACCAAAACTTGATATTCAGATCAAAAATGTATTTGGTAAAGAAGATACGCTTATAACTATTCAGATCGACCAGCTTCTTGCGGAAAAATTTGGTATGGAATATACTGATTCAGATGGCGAAAAGAAAAACCCTTATATTATTCACAGAACTTCAATCGGTTGCTACGAAAGAACTTTAGCACTTCTTATTGAAAAATATGCAGGTGCATTCCCTACTTGGCTTGCTCCGGTACAAGTTCAGATTATTCCTGTATCTGAAAAACACTTTGATTATGCAAAAGACCTTGAAACAAAGCTTGTTGCAAACAATATAAGAGTTGAAACAGATTACAGAAATGAAAAACTTGGATACAAAATCAGACAAGCACAACTTGAAAAAGTTCCATACATGATTATTGTTGGAGATAAAGAAGTTGAAAATAACGAAGTTTCTGTTCGTTCAAGAAAAAATGGCGACTTAGGTTCAAAACCTGCCGATGAATTTGTTGATTTAATTAACGAAGAAATTAAAAATAAAACTTTATAAAGAAAATCCCTCTAAAAAGAGGGATTTTCTTTATATGCTTTTTTGTCTTAATGCTTCATAAACCATAATACTGCATGCGACTGCAGCGTTTAATGATTCGCACTTTCCTACAATAGGAATTTTTGTGTTTATATCTGCTTTATTTAGCAAATCATCATTTATACCATTTGCTTCGTTTCCTATCACTATAACGCTTTTTTGCGTTAAATCAAGTTCATAGTGATATTTAGTTGCTTTTAAATCCGTACAAATTATATTAAAACCATTTTCTTTAAGAATTCTAACAGTTTCATCTTGATTTTTATCAAAACAAATTGGTATATTAAAAATACTCGACATTGTAGAACGGATTGTTTTTGGATTATATATGTCTGTGCAGTTGTCAGATAGGATTATCACATCAACGCCTGCAGCATCGCAAGTTCTTATAATAGTTCCCATATTTCCAGGATCTGATACTCCATCTAAATACACAATAGTTTTTTTATTTTCAAGATACGAAGATTCAAAATAGTTTTTTTTAAGTTTGGCAACCGCAATAATACCTTGAGAATTCTGTGTTTCTTTTATTTCATCAAAAAGTTTTTTATCGAATTCATAAACAGGAACTTTGTCAATATACTCTCCTTTGTAGTCTGATGATATAACGATATATTCAATATCTCCACCATTTTCAATTGCATCTTTTACAATGCGCAATCCTTCAAGAATATACTGACCATTTTTTTCTCGTTGAGATTTACTGTTTAATTTTTTTATAGATTTAAATATATTATTTGATCTACTTGTAATAATCATAAAATCAATACACCTTTAATATAAAATAAACCACTATGAAACACATAGTGGTTATTTTCTAAATTATAGAGCTGCTTTTGCTTTTTCAACCAAAGCTGTGAATGCAGCTGGATCTGCAATAGCAATTTCAGAAAGCATTTTTCTGTTCATATCGATATTAGCTTTTTTAAGACCGTTCATAAACTGAGAATAGTTAATACCGTTAAGTTTAGCAGCAGCGCTGATTCTTGTAATCCACATTCTGCGGAAATCTCTCTTTTTCTGTTTTCTACCAATATATGCATAAACAAGTGATTTCATTACAGCTTGTTTTGCAGTTCTAAATAATTTACTTTTTGCACCTCTGTAGCCTTTAGCAAGTTTTAAGACTCTTTTACGTCTTTTTCTTGTAGCAACAGCACCTTTAACTCTAGCCATATTTAAAGTTCTCCTTCTATTTTATTTATACAAAATTAATCTCTTGATTGTAGCTTCGTTTGCTTTAGAAGCATAAGCAGCTTTTCTAAGCCCTCTTTTTCTTTTTGTAGACTTTTTAGTCAAAATATGACTTCTGTAAGCCTGACCTCTTTTTACTTTGCCGCTTTTTGTTAAACCAAATCTTTTAGCAGCAGCTCTGTGAGTTTTGATTTTAGGCATATTCATTATCTCCTTCCGGTAATATTAAGTTTATTTTGGAGCAACAACCATTGACATATTTTTACCTTCAAGTTTAGGTTTCTTTTCAATAATTGCAACTTCTTCAATAACCTCTGCAAATTTTTCCAAAAGTGAAAGGCCAAGTGATGAATGATTAACCTCTCTACCTCTGAATTTAACAGTAACTTTTACTTTGTCACCTGATTTAATGAATTTAATAGCATGATTAACTTTTGTATTAAAGTCATTTGTATCAATTGACGGAGTAATCCTTATTTCTTTGATATTAACAATTTTTTGATTTTTCTTTGCTTCTCTATCGCGCTTTGCAAGTTCAAATTTATATTTACCATAATCCATAATTTTACAAACCGGCGGAACTGCCTGAGGAGCAATTTTTACCAAATCAAGATTTTCTTTTGTTGCTCTGTCAAGTGCTTCTGATGCACTCATAACACCCAACTGTGAACCATCAAAGTTAATTACTCTGACTTCTTTGTCCTTAATTTCTTCGTTAATCATTAATTCTTTATTACTGATGACAAAACACCTCCAAAAACAAAAATAAACAGGCGAAATCCACCTGTTTATAATTTACAAATAAACTATTAACCTTACTGATACATTTAAATCGCAAGGTGAGAAGTGGACTTCTGCTTTATTTTCTATTAGTTACTTTGCAAGTATACTACATAATACTTAATTTGTCAAGAAAAATTTCAAAAATTTTCTAAAATAAATTTTTCTGACTTTTTAATTGTATCTTCCACGGCTGTTTTTGATGGTCCGCCAATCACTTTTCTATTATTTACACATGTGTTTAAGTTAATTGCCTCATAAATATCTTCTTCTATTTTGTCGCTACACGCCTTAAACTCATTCATTGTAAATTCATCAAGTGATTTATTATTTTTTGTAGCATAAAGAACCATTTTACCTATAATTTCGTGTGCTTCTCTAAACGGAATACCTTTTCTTACGAGATAATCTGCTGCATCTGTAGCATTGGTAAATCCGCCTCCTGCACCCTTTTCCATTTTTTCTTTATTAAAAGTAAGAGTATCAATCATTTTTGTAAATACAGGAATACAAAGTTTTATGGTATCTACTGCATCAAAAATGCATTCTTTATCTTCCTGCATATCTTTATTATAAGCAAGAGGTATCCCTTTCATAGTAGTAAGAATGCTCATTAAATCGCCATACACCCTACCCGATTTTCCTCTTATAAGTTCCGCAACATCAGGATTTTTCTTTTGAGGCATTATAGAACTTCCTGTACTGCAACTGTCATCCATTTCCACAAACGAAAACTCGTTAGTGTTCCATAAAATAAGTTCTTCACAAAAACGTGAAAGATGCATCATAATAATAGACAAATCGGCTGAGAGTTCTATTACAAAATCTCTATCTGAAACACCATCTAACGAATTTAATGTAACGGAATCAAATCCTAATTCCTTTGCTACAAATTCTCTGTCAAGTGGATATGTAGTTCCTGCAAGTGCACCGCTACCTAATGGCATAATGTTAATTCTTTTGTAGCAATCTTTAAGTCTTAAAGTGTCTCGTTTAAACATTTCAAGATATGCGCATAAATGATGCGCAAGTGTTATTGGTTGCGCTTTTTGAAGATGTGTGTAACCCGGCATTATAGTATCAGTGTTTTCTTTTGCCAGATTTAACAAAACTTCACAAAGTGATTTAATCATTTGTAGAATTTCATTTACTTCATCTCTTAAATACATTCTTATATCAAGGGCAACCTGGTCGTTTCTGCTTCTTCCAGTGTGAAGTCTTTTGCCTGCTTCACCTATTCTCTGAGTAAGAATTGTTTCTATATTCATGTGTATATCTTCGGCATCAATTAAAAAATCTACTTTTCCGTTTTCAATATCTTCAAGTATTTCGCCAAGTGTTTTTACTATAAGTTCACTATCTTCCATAGGTATAATTTCACATTTTCCAAGCATTTTGGCATGTGCAATACTACCTTTTATATCTTGTTTATACATTCTTTTATCAAATCTGATAGATGAGTTAAAGTCATTTACTAAAAAATCTGTGCTTTTTTCAAATCTACCGCCCCAAAGTTTCAATAATATCATCCTTTCGAATATAATAAAGTTATTTTATAACATTTTTTAAAAATTTGCAATACTTTTAGATAAAAAAACAGTCCGCATATAAAGCGAACTGTTTAAAAATTATTCTTTTTTACTTTCTTCTATTACTTTTTCGCAAATATTAAACGGAGCTTCTTCATAATGTGTTTGTTTAAATGAGAAACTTCCTCTACCATTTGTAATCGCTCTTAAATCAATTGCATATTTTGTCATTTCACCAACAGGTACTTCTGCTTCAACTTCAGTAATATCCTTATTTAATGGGTTCATTCCAAGTATTCTGCCACGACGCTTGTTAATATCGCCAATAATATCGCCAGTATACTTATTTCTTGCAATAACATTTAATTTTCCAATAGGTTCTAAAAGAACTGGAGAAGCCTGGGCAAGACCAGCTTTATACGCAAGATTTGCAGCAGTTTTAAATGCCATTTCAGATGAGTCAACACTGTGGTATGAGCCATCAACTAAAGTAGCTTTTAAATTAACAACAGGATATCCTGCGAGCACACCTTGATTTATACTGTCTCTTAATCCTTTTTCAACAGCAGGGAAGAAGTTTTTAGGAACACTTCCGCCAAAGATTTTTTCTTCAAAAATCAAATCGTCGCATTCGCAAGGTTCAAATTCAATCCATACATGACCATACTGTCCATGTCCACCAGATTGTTTTTTATGTTTTCCTTCAACTTTAACTTTTTTCTTAATTGCCTCTCTGTATGGAATTTTTGGTTCAATCAAATCAACATTAACACCAAATTTCGTTGCAAGTTTGTTAACAATAATGTTAAGATGTTGTTCTCCTGTACCAGAAACAATTGTCTGTCCTGTTTCTTTATTATTAGAAACTTTAAATGTTGGATCTTCTTCCAAAAGTTTATTTAAACCATTGCTGATTTTTTCTTCATCACCTTTTGCTTTAGGAACAACAGCAAGTGAAAGCACAGGTTCTGGGAATTCTATTTTATCGACTGTTACCGGAGTTTTTGGAGAGCAAAGAGTATCAGATGTATCAGTATCAGCAAGTTTTGTTGTTGCGCCAATATCCCCTGCTACAAGATAAGGAACTTCTATCTGTTTTTTACCGCGTAATACATATAATTTACCTATTCTTTCATTTTCGCCTTTTGTAGCATTTATTACAGAACTGTCTGCACTTATTGTTCCGGAAAGAACTTTGAATATTGACATTTTACCAATATATGGGTCAACAACAGTCTTGAATACTCGTGCACATAGCGGTGCATCTTTATCTGCGATAAGTTCAACTTCTTCTTTTGTTTTTGTATTAGTTCCGATTAAATTATTTCCTTCAAGTGGAGAAGGTAAATATTTTGTAATAAAATCAAGCAATAATTCAACACCGATATTAAGTACAACAGAACCACAAAATACAGGAGCAATTATGCCGGATTTAATACCTGTTTTAAGAGCAAATTCAACTTCTTCTTCAGTAAATTCTTCGCCCTCGAAATATTTTTCCATAAGTTCGTCGTTAACTTCTGCAATTGCTTCGTTTAACATATCTCTACTTTTGTTAGCAAGGTCAAGCATATCTTTAGGAATGTTTTCATATGTAATTGTTCCGTTTCTGAACATTTTTGCTTTCATTTTTACTATATCGATAAATCCAATGAAGTCGTCCCCTTCTTTAATTGGATATAAGAAAGGAGCAACTGATTTACCAAAATTTTCTTTTAACTGTGCAACTGCAACGTCATAATTTGCTTTGTGATCATCTATTTTATTAACAAAGAACACAACAGGAATCCCGTATTTTTGTGCTAAATCCCAAGATTTTTCAGTTCCTGCAGAAACACCAGATTTACCACTTACCATAATTACTGCACTATCACATGCTGAAACTCCTTCAATTTGCTCGCCGACAAAATCAAAATATCCAGGCGTATCAACAACGTTAATTTTAACATTATTCCATTCTAAAGGAGCAACAGACGTATTTATAGAAATCATTCTTTTAATTTCTTCTTGTTCATAGTCAGAAACAGTATTACCTTCAGCAACTTTACCTAAGCGATCAGTAGCTTTTGCTTTAAACAATAATGCTTCACATAGTGATGTCTTTCCTGCGTGTCCGTGTGCTAACAAGCAGACATTTCTTATATTTTTTGTTTCAAAATCGTACATTTATAATTCCTCCTTAAAAAAACATGTTGCAATAATTTGTGCAATACTATTTAATTCTATATCTGTTACTAATTATCCTTTTTAAACACAATAAACATATTTAACAATATTTTTACTCAAATTGTGTGCATATTGCACAAATTAAATCAAATATATACTTAAATTGATAAAAAATAACAAAAAATTTACGGAAAAATTTCTTTTCATTATATATAATGTAACTTTTTTTAAAAAATCTCTTTACAAATTTGAATTTTTATTGTACTGTATTAAATAGATAATTTTTTGGAGTGATTTTTTTGGATAGATTACATAAATGGTTATGGCTTACAGTTAAATGCAATATAACTTTAGCAAAGGTAAGAAATCTTATTGATTATTTTGGAGATATTGATAAAGTATATAGTGCAAAGCCAAATGAGTATTTAAAATTAAACTTTTTAGATGACAAAGAAATGTCTCGCTTGGCAAACAAGAGTGTAGATGGTATAGAGGGATTTTTAAAAACTTTATCAGATAACAATGTTAAAGTTGTTACAATTGATATGCCTGAATATCCGTATCTTTTAAAACATATATATGATCCACCTTTTGTTTTATACTGCAGAGGTAAATTTTTAAATCTTAATGATTACATGCCTTTTTCTATAATTGGCACGCGTAAACCTACGCCATACGGAATAAATATTGTTAATGACATGGCATTTAAAATTGCAAGTGAAGGAATGATTATTGTTAGTGGTATGGCATTTGGTATAGATTCGCTTGCTCACAAAGCGGCATTAAAAGCAGGTATACCAACTGTTGCAGTACTCGGTTGCGGTATTAACAGAGTATATCCTCCTGCTCACTCATCACTCATGTCCGAAATTATGAAAACTGGTATGGTTATTAGCGAATATCCTCCTAACACAGAGCCGCTAAAACATCATTTTCCTGAAAGAAACAGAATTATTGCAGGAATTTCACCTGGTTTACTTGTAGTAGAAGCAGATATTGACAGTGGTTCACTTATTACTTCCGGTATTGCTAACGATAATGGCAGAGATATATTTTCTGTGCCTGGCGATATCAACAGTCTTAATTCAATGGGAACTAATAATCTAATTAAACAAGGTGCATTTTTAACAACAAGCGCTGATGATGTAATTGATTATTATAAAAGCAAAAAATCTACATTCTTCGAAAAGTCATATAAAGAACTTCTTTATAAAAAACAAGAAAAAGTCACCATCAAAACGAATAATGAAGATGCGAATTTGTCAAAATATCCTAAACTGGAAGATGCAATCTTGATGACACTCACCTCAAGACCTACTCATATTGACGTTATTGCATCAACACTAAAAACATCGCCTGAAAACCTAAGTACTATACTTTTAACAATGGAATTAAACGGTGATATAATAAGTCATCCAGGCGATTCGTATTCATTAGCAATAAAATAAATATTTCTTAGAAAGGAATTATAAAGAATGAAAACCACAACTGCAAAAAGCGGAAAACTTGTAATAGTGGAATCACCTGCAAAAGCAGGAACTATACAAAAATATCTTGGAAAAGATTATACAGTTATGGCAAGTATGGGACATCTTGTAGATTTACCAAAAAGTCAACTTGGAATAGATACAGAAAATAATTTTGAGCCTAAATATATAACAATAAGAGGCAAGGCGGAACTTGTGAATTCTCTGAAAAAAGAAGCTAAGCAAAGCAAAAAAGTATATCTTGCAACTGACCCTGACCGTGAAGGAGAAGCTATTTCCTGGCATCTTGCTAAAGTGCTTGGAATTGACGAAAGCGAAAAATGCAGAATTACTTTTAACGAGATTACTAAAAATGCGGTAACAAATGCAATTAAATCACCAAGGGAAATCAATACAAGTCTTGTAGATGCCCAGCAGGCACGTCGCGTACTTGACAGAATTGTAGGATACAAAATAAGCCCAATTCTTTGGAAAAAAGTAAAAAAAGGCCTTAGTGCAGGTAGAGTCCAATCGGTTGCTACACGTTTAATTTGCGATCGTGAAAATGAAATAAATGCTTTTATTCCTGAAGAATATTGGAATCTTGACGCAAATCTTATTAAAGATAAGAAAAGTTTCATTGCGAAGTTTTACGGAAAAAACGGCAAAAAAATTGATTTGACAAATGAAAAACAAACTATGGAAATCGTTGAAGATTTAGAGGGAGCAACATATACCGTTTCTGATGTTAAAGAATTGCAGAAAACTAAATCCCCTGCTCCACCATTTATAACAAGTACTCTTCAGCAAGAAGCAGCAAGAAAATTAGGGTTTACAACAAAAAGAACAATGCAAGCTGCTCAGCAATTGTACGAAGGTATTTCTATTCCTTCAAAAGGAAGTATCGGTTTAATAACATATATGAGAACAGATTCACTTAGAATTTCTGTTGAATCACAGGTAAGCGCAAGAGAATTTATAAAAAACAATTTTGGCTCAGAATTTGTGCCAAAAACACCACGTATATACAAATCAAAAAAAGACGCTCAAGATGCTCATGAAGCAATCAGACCGACATATGTAGAACTTGTTCCTGATAAAATTAAAGACAGTTTATCAAATGACCAATATAAACTATATAAACTTATCTGGGAAAGATTCTTAGCGAGTCAAATGACAAATGCTATCTACGATGTTGTTTCTGCAACAATTGATGCAGCATCATATCAGTTCAAAGCAACTGGTTCAACAGTAAAATTTGCAGGCTTTACATCTTTATATATTGATACACTTGACATGGAAGAAAATGAAAAGTCTCTACCTGTTCTTAAAACGGGCACCGACATTAAGTTAAAGGAATTAAAATTCGATCAAAAATTTACTCAACCACCCGCACGATATACAGAAGCAAGTTTAATTAAAATGTTGGAAGAAAAAGGAATTGGAAGACCAAGTACTTACTCTCCTACTATCACAACAATTATTGCAAGAGGATATGTTGTAAGGGATAAAAAACAACTTGTTCCAACAGAACTTGGTATGATAATTACCGAACTTATGCGTGAGCATTTTGAAGAAATAATCGATGTTGCTTTCACTGCAACAATGGAAGAACAACTTGACCAGATTGCTGATGGTGAAGTATGCTGGCACAAAATCGTTTCAGAGTTTTATTTCCCATTTGATGAAACTTTAAAAAAAGCAGAAAAAGAAATTGGAGATATCGAACTTAAAGACGATGTTTCTGATGTAAAATGCGAAAAATGTGGAAGAATGATGGTTTATAAACACGGAAGATTTGGAAAATTTCTTGCTTGTCCGGGATTTCCAGAATGTCGAAACGCGAAAGCTATTGTAAAAGAAGTTGGTGTGCCTTGTCCACAATGTGGCGGTGCAGTAGTAGAAAAGAAAACAAAAAGCGGAAAAATATTTTTTGGATGTGAAAACTACCCTACTTGCAGTTTTACAAGTTGGGATAAACCTCTTGATGAAAAATGTGAAAAATGCGGAAGCGTAATTTTTAGAAGAATGGGTAGATTCAAAGGAAAATACTGTCCAAAATGTAATGAAGAAAATAAACAATCTAAGAAACAGAAATAATTTGGAGATTTATAATGACTGTAAATGTAATCGGTGCAGGGCTTGCAGGATGTGAAGCAGCCTGGCAATTAGCACAACAAGGAATAAAAGTGAATTTATACGAAATGAAACCAATAAAGTTTTCACCTGCACACAAATTGAAAACAATGAGTGAACTTGTCTGCAGTAATTCTTTGCGTGCGGATAATATCGAAAATGCAGTAGGTCTCTTAAAAGAAGAAATGAGATTGTTAAATTCTCTTATATTGAAGTGTGCTGATGAAACAAGAGTACCTGCCGGCGGTGCATTGGCAGTTGACAGAGAAGGTTTTTCGTCTTTAGTTACAAAGTATATTACTGAAAATGAAAATATAACCGTCATAAACGAAGAAATTGAAGATATTAACACCGACGAATATACTATAATAGCAACTGGTCCGCTTACAAGTGGTAAATTATATGATAATATAAAAGTATTTTTTGATAATGACAAATATATGCATTTTTACGACGCAGCCGCTCCTATTGTGCTGTCTGAAAGTATAGATATGACAAAAGCGTATAAAGCAGCGCGATATGGCAAAGGCGATGCAGATTATATAAATTGTCCAATGGAAAAAGACGAATACGAAAAATTCTATAAAGAACTTATAAATGCCGAGTGCGCAGACGTACATGGCTTTGAAAAAAATATGGTTTTTGAAGGATGTATGCCGATTGAAACGATGGCAAAACGCGGCGAACAAACAATGCTTTTTGGCCCGTTAAAACCAGTAGGACTTGAAAATCCGTACACCGGAAAATTACCTTATGCAGTTGTACAACTCCGTCAAGATAACAAAGAAGCATCTATGTACAATATTGTAGGTTTTCAAACGCACTTAAAATTTGGCGAACAAAAAAGAGTATTTTCGCTTATACCTGGTCTTGAAAATGCAGAATTTGTAAGATATGGTGTGATGCACAGAAATACATTTATCAACTCGCCTAAACTCTTAAACTCACTTTTTCAGTGCAAAAAAAATGAAAAAATTTATTTTGCAGGACAAATAACAGGTGTAGAAGGTTATGTGGAATCCGCGGCATCAGGTCTTATTGCGGGGTTAAATCTTGGACGAAAACTTAACAATCTTGAAACAATAGATTTTACAAAGACAACAGCATTAGGTGCTCTCTCCCACTATATTAGTGATGAATCTGTTACAGATTTCCAACCAATGAATGTTAACTTTGGAATAATAGAACCGCTTAATGAAAAAATAAGAAAGAAAAAAGAAAAAAATGAAAAAATTGCTAAACGCGCAATTGATAAAATTTTTAAAATCAAAGAAAGATATGATTTGGTGTAATAATGAAAAATATAGATTTATATACAGATGGTGCTTGTAGCGGTAATCCTGGTAAGGGCGGTTATGGTGTCATATTGGATTATAATGGTATAAAAAAAGAAATTTCCCAAGGTTTTTATCTCACAACAAACAATAGAATGGAAATTCTTGCTGCTGTAATTGGTCTTGAAGCATTAAAAGAACCTTGTAAAGTTACACTCTACAGCGACTCAAAATATCTTGTAGATTCAATAAATCAGGGATGGCTCAAAAAATGGCAGAGTAACAACTGGTATCGAACCAAAAACGAAAAAGCAAAAAATGTTGATTTATTTAAACGACTGCTTTTACAGCTGGAAATACACAATGTAAATTTTGTATGGGTAAAAGGTCATGCGGGACATCCACAAAACGAAAGATGCGATTTTCTTGCAACAAGCGCGATAAATTCCGAAGACCTTATCAACGATGATGGGTTTGAAAATATATAATTGTTATTTTGTTGACAATAATTGTTGATAAATTTAAAATTTAGTGTTATAATACTTTCGAAGGAGATGACAAGATGAGTAAGACAACGTATTATTTTGATAATGCAGCGACTACTCCGGTAAGAAAAGAAGTTTTAGATGCTATGATGCCATTTTTTACAGAAAATTACGGTAATGCATCTTCAATATACGAAGTTGGAGCAAGAAGCAAAAATTATATAAATGAAGCAAGAAAAATAGTTTCTGATGCTATTGGATGTTATGAAAACGAATTATTCTTTACAGCATCAGGTTCAGAAGCAGACAACTGGGCAATTAAAGGTGTTGCTTATTCTAAAAAATCTAAAGGTAATCATATTATTACGAGTGCTATTGAACATCATGCTGTGCTTCATACATTAGAATTTTTAGAAAAACAAGGTTATGAAGTAACATATCTCCCTGTTGATGAATATGGTCAGATTTCTTTGGATGATTTAAAAAATGCTATTAAGGATTCTACAATTCTTATTACTATAATGTATGCAAACAACGAAATTGGTACAATAGAGCCTATCAAAGAAATAGCGAAAATAGCAAAGGAACATAATGTAATATTTCATACTGATGCAGTTCAGGCAGTTGGTGCTGTTCCGATAAACGTCCATGAACTTGGTGTTGATATGCTTTCTCTTTCGGGACATAAGTTTAACGGTCCTAAAGGCGTTGGTGCATTATATATAAAAAAAGGACTAAGAATTGATAATTTGATTCATGGCGGAGCACAGGAATCTAACAGACGAGCCGGAACTGAAAACACACCTGGCATTATAGGTCTTGCCAAAGCCATCGAACTTGCAACAACTAATTTGAACGAAAAAATTGAAAGAGTTTCTAAACTTAGAGATTATACAATAAAAGAAATTGAAAAAAGAATTCCATATTGCCGTTTAAATGGTCATAGAACTGACAGACTTTGCGGAAATGTTAATTTTTCATTCCGTTTTATAGAAGGCGAATCCCTTCTTTTAATGCTTGATTTAAAAGGAGTTGCTGCATCTTCCGGATCAGCTTGTACATCAGGATCACTTGATCCTTCACACGTCCTATTGGCAATTGGACTTCCACATGAAATTGCACATGGCTCTTTAAGAATCAGTATTGGATATCAAAATACAAAAGAAGAAATCGATTACTTACTTGATATCCTACCCCCTATTGTAGAAAGACTAAGACAAATGTCGCCATTATACGATGAAATTAAAGGAGATTTATAATATGTACAGTGAAAAAGTTATGGACCATTTTGCAAATCCAAGAAATGTCGGCGAAGTTGAAGATGCTAATGCTGTTGGACAAGTAGGTAATGCAAAATGTGGAGACATTATGAAAATTTCAATGAAAATTGAAGATGATATAATAAAAGATGTAAAATTTAAAACTTTTGGATGCGGTGCTGCTGTTGCAACAAGCAGTATGGCAACAGAACTTGTGAAAGGAAAAACTGTTGACGAAGCACTTAAAGTAACGAACAAAGCAGTTATGGAGGCTCTCGACGGTCTTCCTGCTGTAAAAGTACATTGCAGTGTACTTGCCGAAGAAGCAATCGGAGCTGCAATACAAGATTACTATCAGAGAAATGGTATTGATAAAAAAGTTGAAAAAGGATGCAACGGTTGTTGCGGATCTTGTGATCATCATCACTAATTATTGTCCCGACTTTTGTCGGGATTTTTTATGCAATCTTTAGTTTGACTTTGATATTATTTATGATATAATTAAAATACTAAGTATGCTATTTATAAAAGGAGAAGATTATGAAAATTCTTATAGTTGATGACGAAAAACTTTTAGTAAAAGGTATGAAATTTAATTTTGAACAAGATGGTTACCAAGTTGAAACTGCATATGATGGTGAAGAAGCATTAAAACTTGCCCATGATAAGAACATTAGTATTATTATTTTAGACCTTATGCTACCTAAAATCGACGGATTTACTTTGTGCCAAAAAATAAGAGAATTTTCTGCAGTTCCTATAATTATGGTTACTGCAAAAACTGAAGATATGGACAAAATTTTAGGTCTTGAATATGGTGCAGATGACTATATTACAAAACCTTTTAATATATTAGAACTTAAAGCAAGAATCAAAGCAATTTTAAGGAGAATCACTCCTGCTGAAACAAATAAAACAAAAGTAGAGTATGGAAATATACTTCTTGATTATAACCAGAGAAAAATAATAATTGATGAAAAAGTAATTGATCTTACATCAAAAGAATTCGACTTAATTGATTTATTCCTTTCTAATCCTGACAAAGTATACAGCAGAGAAAATTTACTTGATTTAATATGGGGTTATGATTATCCTGGCGATGCAAGAACTGTTGACGTTCATATAAGACGATTAAGAGAAAAAATCGAAGTTGACAGCGCAGAACCTAAGTACATTCTAACTAAATGGGGAGCTGGTTACTATTTTAAAGCGCAGTAAAAAAATCAAGAGTTATTTCAAAAAGTTTGATACGATAACTTCAAAAATTGTTCCAACTTACTTTTTAATAATAGTCCTTACCCTTCTCGTTTTCAGTTACTATGTAAGAAATTCAGTTTCGAACTATATAAATGATGATGAACTTATAAATGCAACTACAACCGCAAATATAATAAATGGTCTTGCAAATGAACAGGGATTCTTCGATGGAGAAATGGAAAACGTAACGGATAATTTTTCGTTACTTTTAAAAGATACACTTAAAATCAGCGATGAAACGCGTGTAATGATATTTAATGAGCAATCAGACGTAATTTATGATTCAGCTTCAAAACCTATTATGCTTCAGAAAACACAGATTAAAAAAAGTGTTATCACTGCACTAAATGGCGAGGAAGGTGCAGAATTTGAAAAAAACAAGGATAAAACAATTACTTATGATGCATCTGTTCCTATTTTTATGCAAGGTAACCCGCAAAAAGTTATTGGTGCAGTTAATGTGTCGTACACAACAGATAAAAATGCTAATTTCATTGCTTCATTAACAAATGATATGATAATACTTTTTGTAGTAGTAACCTTAATTATGGGTCTTATAATCTGTATTATAGCAAATTTGATTACCAAACGAATAGTAAATTTTACTGCAAAAATCACCGAAATGAGTGATGATGGTGTACTTGATGAAGCATTAGAAATTAAAGGAAATGATGAAGTTGCAAAATTAGGTGTTGCATTTAATACTATGAGAGATAAACTTCTCCTTGTTGAAAAAAAACGTACCGAATTTGTATCAAGTGCTTCACATGAACTTAGAACTCCTCTAAGTGCAATAAAACTTATGTCAGACTCAATATTACAAAATCCTGATATAGATATAGAATATGTTCGAGAATTTTTAATTGATATTACTGGCGAAGTTGATAGGTTAAACAGAATTGTTGATAAACTTCTGTATTTAACAAAATTAGATACCGAAAAATCAAATGAAAAGCATCTTAATTTAGAATTTATTGATGCACGTCCTATAACATTGGATATTATTAAAAACCTATCCCCTATTGCTGAAGAAAAAAACATTATAATAAATAGTGATTATTGTGAATCGGTATTTATAATGGCAGACAAAGATAAATTATGGCAAGGTATATACAATATAATTGATAATGCCATAAAATATAGCGGCGAAGGCGGTCAAATCGTTGTAGGAATAACAAAATTCACTGATTATGCACAAATTGCAGTTAAAGACAACGGTATTGGCATTTCTAAAGATGAAATTGAAAAGATTTTCGATAGATTTTACAGAGTGGATAAAGCAAGAGCTCGTGCAACCGGCGGAACGGGTCTTGGACTTTCTATTGCAAATGAGAGCATAAATATGATGGGTGGAAAAATTGAAGTTCAAAGCGAGGAAGGCGTTGGCACTACGTTCTTTATAAACATGCCGCTTTATCAATAATTTAACACAAATGTAACAGTTGTTCATTTTTTTGTAAATATTTTATGATACAATCTATAGTGCAGATTGGAGGTAGAATATGAAAATTAAGAAAACTATATTTATTGCAGTATGTGTTTTAATACTTATAATTGCATTTTTCTTCCTATTTAAAGGCATAATAGAATATCTAAATCCTTCAAGTTTTACAACAGCAAATCTATATTTTTCAAATAAAGAAAAAACAGATTTAAAAGTTGAAATGAGAAAAGTTAAGAATAATGATAATGAACTTAAGTTCTATGAGAATCTAATTAAAGAATTATTAAATGGTCCAACCGACAGTTCATTATCTAACATAATTCCTAAAGGAACAAAACTTATTTCATTACAAAAAAGTGATGAAAAGGTTACTATTAACCTTTCTTCGCATTATCATTTTTCAAAAAATACTGATAATATATTGGCAAGACATTCCATTGCAAAAACATTATTTGAATTTGAAAAGATTTCCGCTGTAGAAATTTTAGTTGAAGGAAAAAAACTTACAGACTCATCCGGTAAAGACATAAGTCTTATCGAAAAATCAAAACAAGTAACTGGTGTTTCAGGCACTGATGCACAAATTATAAATATAATAACATATTTTACAAATGCAGATGGGATGTATTTAGTTCCTGAGGTACGACAAGTTAAGCTTACTGAAAACAGTCTTGAAAAAGCAATAATTAACGAACTTATTGACGGACCACAAAATTCTGATTATTTACCAGTTATTCCACAGGGAACAAAACTTCTTTCTGTGGAAACCAAAGAAAAAATTTGTTTTGTTAATTTTTCAAAAGAGTTTATCACAAAAAGTGTTGGTGGGTCAACCGGGGAATCAATGACTGTGTATGCAATCGTAAATTCGCTCACAGAACTTGATAATATCGATAAAGTACAATTCATGGTTGAAGGCAATAAAATCGATAATAACTCTCATTTTGACTTTTATGAGCCAATTGAACGCGACGAATCCTGGAACATTCAATAAAAATTAAATGCTTATGATTTTATCATAAGCATTTTTTGCGTTAAAAAAGCACAGCATATGTTGTGCTTTTTCTTAGTTAATATAAGTGTATAATTCTTCAGGAATATTTTGTTTGTCGGCACTAACTGTAATCGTAAAATCAATTCCACTCTTATCAGAAATTTTAGTCAAACCATCAACAAAACCAACAAGACCACCTAAGTCTTCTCCTACTATTTTAAACAAACCATCAATAAAAATATTGGTAATATCATAATTTTGAGATGAAGCTCCACTGATAAAACACAAAAATTCATTGTAATTATTTATAGTGTATTCCTTTGCATTAATCAATCTCACTGATAAATCAACACCATACATACGTCCATCAGATGCATTGATAAAAATAACGCTACCATTATCTTTTTCAACTGCAACCTTAATATTGTCCAAAAGTTGTTTTGTTTTGCCGGTTCCTTTTTTACCAACGATCAATTTAACCATTCGAACCATCTCCCTTGAATAAATTTATGTATAAAAAAGAATATATCTCTTTTTAATATAATAACACACTTCTGTGTTTTGTTCAACAAGTAATATAAAAAAGAATATTTTTTGTTGAATATGTTCAAAAAAATCATTCATTTTTGTATCTTTTTACTATTATATAATAATTTTAAAATTAAAAAAGCCGCAAAATGCGGCATATGTAGGAATCCCTACAATTCTATACTTCTGGCAAACCTAAACTGATTAGAAGAGCTGTATTTACTAACTCCATTTTATCATCGTCCAGGTGTCCAATTCTCTCTTTAAGTCGTCTTTTGTCTAATGTGCGTACTTGTTCTAAAAGAATTACAGAATCCTTGCTCAATCCATAATCTTCGCCTACAAGTTCAATATGTGTTGGCAATTTTGCTTTGTTAATTTGCGAAGTTATTGCAGCAACTATTACAGTTGGGCTGTATTTATTTCCCACATCATTTTGTACTATAAGCACAGGTCTTATTCCACCTTGCTCTGATCCGACTACCGGGCTTAAATCTGCGTAAAAAACATCACCGCGTCTTAAAACCAATTCTATTCACACTCCGAAAGTTTTTCTTCGTAGTCAGTTTGCTGCTGATCATCTGCACAAAAACATTGCTCAGCTATCTCAAGATTTATGTTGGACATCTCTTTATATCCTTTTTCCATCTGTGCACAGCGTTCCATTTTTTTTCGTTCTTTAATATAAAGTTTCATTGCCTCTCGTATAAATTCGCTACGATTTACATTCTGTGAATGAGCAAGCAAATCCACTTCATTTAATAGTGAATCTGATAAACTAATCAGTATTTTTTTTTGCTGTGCCAAGATAACCAAGCCCCCTTTTTACATAATAATTTTCCTTATATGATATACAATAATTATACATTTTTTCAAAAGTTAAGTCAAATGTATTTTATACCAAATAAAGAAGCAATTTACTGTATGTAAATTCTGAGGACTCGTTTAGATAAGTTACATAGTATTTCGTAATTTATCGTTCCAATCAAAGCAGCAATTTCTTCTACGGTAACGTTATTATTGCCACTTTTACCAAATAATATAACTTCATCACCAATTTTTAAATTATCAAGTCCTGTTACATCAATCATCATCTGATCCATACAAACATTACCAATTACTTTACATCTTTTTCCTTTGACAGTAACATATGCTTTGTTAGATAATGTTCGTGGATATCCATCTGCATATCCTACAGCTAACGTAGCAATTTTTTTGCTCTCATCAGTTTTATAAGCTCCTCCATATCCAACATATGTGTCTTTAGGAACGTCTTTTATATAAACAATTTTTGTTTTAAAGGTCATTGCAGGAGTTAATTCAATATCATTTTCATTAAATTCAGTTGATGGATAATGACCATAAAGCGAAATACCAAGACGAACCATATCAAGATGATACTGAGGATATTTAATAATACCTGCACTATTACATATATGTTTTATTGGAATATTTATACCATTATTTTCTAATATTTCACACATTTTACAAAAAGTATTATATTGCAAGTGTGTATATGTTTCATCGTGTTCATCGGCTTTTGAAAAATGTGAAAATATACCTTCAATAACTATATTAGGAAGTTTTGATATTTTTATGCATTCTTCGATATAGGTATCATTTTCGCATCTATACCCTATTCTTGACATTCCTGTATCAAGTTTTATATGAATTTTTGCCATTTTATTCTTATTTACAGCTTCATTAGACAATTCTTTTGCAAATTCATAATCAACGACAGTCGGAGTAATATCATATTTGATGAGTAAAGGAATGTCTTCGTTAAAAACTGCTCCCAGAATTAAAATAGGAGTTTTTATATTATTTTCACGCAAATTAACAGCCTCAGAACATGCAGCAACTGCTAAATAATCTGCACCGGATTTAACAGCACATTTACTTACTTCTAATGCACCATGTCCATAACCATCTGCTTTTACAACAACCATTAGTTTAGTTGAATTATTCAGACATTTTTTAAATTGTTTTACATTAGTTGATATTGCATTTAAGTCAATTTCAGCCCAAGTTCTCATTTTTCCTCCTAAACTCATTCCTCTGATACAAAATTTTTAATAGCATAAGGAAGATTATCCAAAATATCTGAGGGAGTCATAGAATGCATACCTTTTTCTAAAGAAGACATATCTCCTGACAAACTATGCATAAATGTGCCTAAAACAGCGGCATTATAACAAGAAAGTCCCTGTCCCACAAACGAAGCAATCACCCCTGCCAATACATCTCCTGTACCACCTGTTGCCATTCCAGGATTTCCAAGTGGATTTATCCATACGGGTTTATCACAAGAAACAACAATTGTTTTTTCTGATTTTAAAACTAAAACCACATTATATTTTTTAGAAAAATCTAATGCATATTGGATTGGATTTTCCTCTATTTTGGAAATTGGAATATTAGTAAGCCTCGAAAATTCCATAAAATGTGGTGTTAGTATAAGTTGTTGCTTATGATTTTTTAACACATCTATATTTCGCGAAAGAGAGTTAATTCCATCCGCATCAATTACTATGGGAATTTCTACATTATCAATTATACTTTTAGTAATATAATCAATATCTTCGTTGGTACCAATTCCGCATCCGTAAATTAAAACATCACTATTTTTGCATTTAGTAAAGATTTTACCAATACACTCTTTTGAAAAAGTACCATCAATATCTTCCAAAGGCAAGGTCATTACCTCTTTTGTCAAACTTTCAAAAACGTTATGTAGTGAACTTGGATACCCGAGTGATACGAGTCCACTTCCACATTTTACACACGCATTTGCAGCAAAATGAGCAGCTCCGGTCAGCATCTTCGACCCAGCAACTACAAAACATTTTCCATAAGTTCCTTTATGCGACTTTGGATATCTTTTTGGAAATACAGATTTCATGTAATTGGTTGACATAACAAAATTATTGTCATCTTGTTTTGATAGAATGACTTTTTTATATAAAAACTTTTTCTCATCAACATCAAAACAGACACAAGAAATTAGTGTTTCATTCTTTTCTATAATCTTAATTTGAGCAATATACTCAAAGTTTTGATAATTAACTTTAGCATTGATGACGTCATCACAATTTATGTAAATGTCATCTTTTGTAATTTCTCCGCTAAATGCATCAATACACGCAAAAATAACAGAAATTACTTTACAACACGTTTGTATATTATCCAAATCAAAATCAGAGATTAAATTTCTATATTTTTTAATCTCATCATATTGGCACATTCCTATTCCGATTTTCATTTCATCACCTTATTTAACTTTACTTGGTGAAAATGTTTTTATACTGTCAATCATTTTTTGTGGTGGATTAAAAATAAATTTTATTCTTGATCCATTATCAGTATAAATACAAAAATATGCATTTGATAAATCTTTGGTAGAGCAGTCAATCACTCTATCAAATTTAATTTCTGTTTCATAACCTATAGGTGCCATTATTTCTATTTCTTTGACATCTAAAGTTAAAATTTTTGTTCGTTTTCTCTTTGCATATATTTTATCAATATCAAGTTCGCTGTTTGTAAGAGTATACTCATATTCAATACTAAAACGCGAAATCAAAACATAAGCGAAATAAAAAACCGCTGCATCAAACACTGCAACAATGCCGATATATGCCCAACGTATTGTTAATCCTACAATTAAAAATGCTGCTAATATAATAAGTATTGATAATAGCCACTCTATTATACCAACTTTTCTTTTAACAATATATTCATGAAAAAAATCCATATTTCCTCCTATGATTCTTCTCTAAGTCTTGTTAACAAAACTTCAAAATATTCAGGTAAAGGAGCACTAAACTCCATGTACTCGTTTGTTGAAGGATGGATAAATCCTAAAGTTCTTGCATGAAGTGCCTGTCCCTTTAAAGAATAAAAGTTTCTTTTAGCACCATATACAGGATCTCCAAGTACAGGATGCCCAATGTATTTCATATGAACACGAATTTGATGTGTTCTTCCCGTTTCAAGTTTACATGTTACATACGACGTGTTATAAAAACGTTCATTTACTTCAAAATGTGTTACTGCATTCCTTGAATTTGATGATGTTACAGTCATCATTTTTCTTTCGGTCGGATGTCTACCAATTGGAGCATCTATAATACCTTTATTTTGGCTAACAAGACCGCTTACAACGCAAACATACTCTCTTGTAACACTTTTTTCTTTTATCTGCTCTGCAAGTGATAAATGTGCTTTATTTGTTTTTGCAACAACCAAAAGACCAGAAGTGTCTTTGTCTATTCTGTGCACAATACCGGGTCTGATTGCACCATTTATTCCACTCAACTCACCTTTGCAATGATAAAGCAAAGCATTAACAAGTGTCCCAGTGTAATTACCAGCTGCAGGATGAACTACCATTCCTTGTGGCTTATTTACAACAATTAAATCGCTGTCTTCGTACACTATATCAAGTGGAATATCTTCAGCAATTACATCAATATTTTTTGGCTCTGGGATCTCTACTTCGATTTCATCCCCTATTTGTACCAAATATCCAGTTTTTACAAACGCACCATTTACCTTAACTTTTTCTTCGTTAATCATTTTTTGTATTTGTGAGCGTGATACATCTTCAAGTTTTAAAAACCTATCTAATCTGATATTCTCAGCATCACAAATAATTTTAATGTTATCCATTTTAATTCTCCTTATCGTCATATTTAAAAAGAATAAAAACAGACAAACAGATTGCCCCAACAACCACGCAGCAGTCAGCAAAATTAAAGACAGGAAAATCAATAAAATCAGTTTTTATCATATCAACTACAGCGCCATTTCTAAATAACCTGTCAATTAGATTTCCAATTGCGCCTGCATAGATAAGCATCATTGATATATTAAACCAAACATCTTTAATTTTATTTTTAATGATAAAAACTGCACCAACGCTAAGCAAAACTATTGTAAACAAAGTTAAGTAAAATGTTCCGTTTGAAAAAATCCCCCATGCAGCACCGGTATTTTGTACATACGATAAAGATATAACATTCTTAATTACCGGTATTTCTGCATATAACGGTATGTTTTTTTCTACTAAAAATTTTGTTATCTGATCAATAAATATAAGCAACACACTGCCTATTATATAAAACAATCAGCTCTCTCCTTTTAGCTTAATTTTTCAATTGCGTTTTTAATTCTTTTAATTGTTTCATCTTTACCTAAAATGTCAGCAAGTTCAATTCCGCCACCAGGTGTAAATGATTTACCGCTTACAGCAACTCTTAGTGGCCATAAAACAATTCCGTTTTTTACTTCTAATTTTGCTATAAGTTCAAACAATGCATTATGAATAGTTTCCTGATTCCAATCATTTATGTCTTCAAGTACAGGTAAAACTAATTTTAAACTTTCAAGTGAGTTCTCAGGATTTGTTTTCATTTTTTTATGGGTATATAGCTCATTTTCATATTCAGGTAAAACATCAAAGAAATCAATTTGCTCCGGAATGTCAGAGAATTTTTCAGTTCTGTCATGTAAAAGAACAGCAATTTTTCTTAGATCATAATCACCTTTTACGGCTTGTCTGATATATGGTTCTGCTTTTTCAAAAAATTCTTCCTGAGAAAGTTTTCTTATATATTCGCCATTTAACCAACTAAGTTTTTTCTCATCAAATACAGCAGGAGATTTGCTAATACCCGATATTGAAAATGCCTTAATTAAACCATCCATATCAAATATTTCTACATCACCACCTGGACTCCAACCTAAAAGTGCAATATAGTTAATAATAGCATCTTTTAAATAACCTTTGTTGATAAAATCTTCATACGAAGCATCGCCTTCACGTTTGCTAAGTTTTTTGCCACTTTCTTTTATAATTGGAGAAACGTGCACATATGTTGGAATTTCCCATCCAAAAGATTCATATAACAAATTATATTTTGGTGTACTTGATAAATATTCATTTCCACGGATAACGTGTGTGATATTCATTAAATGGTCATCTATAACGTTTGCAAAATTGTATGTTGGAAGACCATCAGATTTTAAAAGAACGTTGTCATCAAGAGTAGAATTTTCAACTGTTATTTCTCCAAAAACAGCATCTTTAAATGTAGTTTTTCCTTCTGGATTGATTTTCTGTCTGATTACATATGGAATTCCACTTTTAATTTTTTCATCAATTTCTTCTTTTGTTAAATTTTTGCAATGACCGTCATATTTAGGCGGAACTTTATTTGCAACTTGTTCTTCCTTTAATGCATCAAGACGTTCTTTATCACAGAAGCAGTAGTATGCACCGCCAAGTTCAACTAATTTTTCAGCATATTCTTTATATATCGATCTTCTTTCGCTCTGAATGTATGGGCCATAATCCCCACCCACATCAGGACCTTCATCATGTTTTAAGCCAGTTTCTTTTAGTGTTCTGTATATTAAATCTACAGCACCATCAACGTATCTTTCCTGGTCAGTATCTTCAATTCTTAAAATGTAATCTCCACCCATACTTTTTGTAAGTAGATAAGCATATAGCGCTGTTCTTAAATTACCAATATGCATATATCCTGTTGGACTTGGAGCAAATCTTGTTCTTACTTTAGTCATAGTTATATCTCCTATATATTATAAATTTTCACTAATAAGTTTTAAGCATTTTTCGATAGCGTTTTCCGGTGTCATTTCAATAACATCGCCGCATTTTCTTTCTTTAAATTCAACAATACCTTCTCCTGCTTTTTTACCTACTGTAATTCTTAAAGGAATACCAATAAGGTCAGCATCGTTAAATTTAACACCAGCACGCTCATTTCTGTCATCGTATAATACTTCAATGCCTTTTGATTTTAATTCACTATAAATATCATTTGCGATTTTCACCTGAGTTTCATCTTTTGCATTGGCACTAACTACAATTACATGGAACGGTGCTACACTCATCGGCCAAACAATACCTTTGTCATCGTGATGCTGTTCTATTATAGCAGCAATACATCTGCTCACACCAATACCATAACATCCCATAATAGGAACTGCTTTTTTACCATTTTCATCAAGGAATGTACATTCAAGTGCTTCAGAATACTTAGTGCCAAGTTTGAATATATGACCTATTTCAATACCCTGACAAACATCTATTTTTCCTTCATGACAATGAGGACACTCATCACCTTTTACAATTGTTCTAAAATCTCCAACAAATGCAGGAGTAAAATCTTTGTTAATATTAACGTTAATAAAATGGTGATCTGTTTCGTTTGCACCAACAATAAAGTTTTTCATTGAAGCAACTTCATTATCAACAATAACGTCAATTTTTAGTCCTATAGGACCAGCAAAACCAACCTGAGCACCTGTAACTTCAATTACATCAGAAGCGGAAGCAAGTTCTAAATCAATACATCCTAAATGATTTGTAAGTTTAACTTCATTAACTTCTCGATCTCCTCTTACCATAACAGCAACAAGTTTATCGTCCGCTTTATAAATCAAGGTTTTTGCAAAATTTTCAGGTGAAGAATTTAAAAATTCAGTTAATTCTTCAATCGTTTTTGAGTTTGGAGTAAATATTTTTTCATAATCTTTTAAAGGTTCATCACAAGCTCTATTTACCGGAATACAAACTGCTTTTTCGCTATTTGCACTGTATCCGCATTTTTCACAATAAGCAATTGTATCTTCGCCAATATCCGATTTAACCATAAATTCCTGTGAACCGCTACCACCCATAGCACCACTGTCAGCATCAACTACTATGTAATCAAGTTTCATTCTGTCAAATGCTTTATGGTATGCATCGTACATTTTTTTATAAGATACATCAAGACCTTTTTGATCAGCATCAAAACTGTAAGCATCTTTCATAACAAACTCACGACTTCTTATTACACCGAAACGCGGACGTCTTTCATCACGATATTTTGTCTGAATTTGGTATAATGTAAGTGGCAGTTGCTTGTACGATTTTATTGTATTTTTTACTGTGTCAGTAAATATTTCTTCATGAGTTGGGCCTAAACAGAATTCTCGTTCGCTTCTGTCTTTTAGTCTGAACATTGAAGGTCCAAATACTTCCCATCTACCTGATGGTACATAACTTTCTTTAGGCAAAAGTGCGGACATTAAAAGTTCAACTGCATCTTCATTATTCATTTCTTCTCTGATTATATTCTCAACATTTTTTAGTACTTTTAATCCAAGCGGTAAATATGAATATACACCGGATGCAAGTTTTCTCATAAGACCTGCTCTTAGCATCAATTTATGACTATCAATTTCAGCCTCAGCAGGAACTTCCCTTAATGTTGGTAATAGATAATTCGATAATTTCATTTTTTCCAAACCTTTCTTGTTAAAAAGTTATATTATTATTCCATAATATTATACTAAAAAACATTTGAATTTGCAACTGTTTTATGTAAAAATACTTAGTTAAATAGCGTTTTTTATCGATTTTTTCATTGACAACTAATAAAAAACAAGTTATACTCATTTTAATAGTAGCGGAATGTGGCTCAGTTTGGTAGAGCGCTGCGTTCGGGACACGATACTAACCAATTCGCAAGTATCCAGCCGAACTCCCACAAACCTTTTAACACCGCCACTTTACGGCGACTTAAAATA
>SVJH01000004.1 GCA_015069095.1 Oscillospiraceae bacterium
ATCACACTCTATTACTGTTTCATTATTTTTAAAAATATGAATTTCATTGTTTTGTATGTTAAATTTAAGCATACCTTCTAATCCCCAGAAGTAGAACTCCCAATATGTTGGCATTCTTCCGTTAAATTTTGGTGCTGCATAAGACACATCTGCCATAACTGAAATATCTTCCATTTCTACCATAAACTGCGCGCAGTCGTTAAAATGCGTCTCATTTAAAGCAAAAGCATTCCATGTTTTTGCACAGTTTACTTTTGTAAGATTTTTTCCTGTTATAAAACGCACAAGGTCAATGCCGTGAATTGCAATATCATTTATTGTACCGCCATGTTTTCCGTCTTCATAATACCATTTAGGACGATTTGCATAATCAAGACAATGCTGACCTGTAAACGAAACATTTATTATTTTACCAATTTCGCCGTTTTTAACGATTTCACACACCTTTTCAATTTGCGGTAAATATCTTAAATCAAGCATACAACAAACCTGAAGATTTTTTTCAAAAGATAGTTTTTCTATTTCGTCAAGTTCTTTCAAACTTGTACATAAAGGTTTATCACATATTATGTGTTTCCCCTTTTTTAGCGCCTCTATTATCATAGAACCACGAATTCCATAGTAGTCCCCTATCGCTACTATATCAACTTTATCATCATTTATAAGTTCATCATACGTATTGTAATTAAACTCAACATTTTTTCTTTCTTTGGCTTGCTTTTTTGCGTTTTCATCTCTTTCAAAGCAGCCGACAAGATTTACTACATCACTACTTAAAACAGTATTGTACAATCCAAAGATATGGTCATGTCTGAATCCTGCAAAAGCTATGTTCATATTTTTAACCTCTCTCTATTTTTTCTTCTTTTCCACTTTGTAATGATGCATCAATAGCATTCATAATATATACAGGTGCAAAAAACTCATCATAGGTTTGTGTCATACTACCACCAGAAAGAATGTTATAAAATTCTGCAAATTCTTTCTCGGAGCAACCGTCAAGCGAAACATCTTTTAATACCGCACCTTTTTCGCAACTTATTTGTCCCATATATTTAAAGTTGCCATCTACATACAAAAGATTTACATCGCAGTTTTCATATCGCAAAGTGCAGTTAATTTTTTCATTATTTTTAAATGCAATTGCTGAGCAAGGAAAATACCCAAAAACCTCGCAAACCATCTGTATCAGATGCTGCGAATAAAAATAAAAATTCCCATATTCATTTTCCATATTTATAGGCGCACGAAAATGCCCGCCATATGTTTTTCCGTATGTACTATTTTCTACTGCATATTTAAGTTCCTTTATTGCCAAAGGATGCTTAAGAGTGGAACCTCCGCTCACTCTTACATTATTTTCTATGAGGTCTTTTTTAAAATTTTCAGCATTTTCTATAGATACAGTTATAGGTTTATCAACAAACATCGGTATCCCCGATTTTAAATACGGTTTTGCATATTTATAGTGATTGTCGCCATGGCGCGCTGTAATTACAATACCATCAACTTTACCAACAAATTCATCGTAACTTTTTGCAACATAAACGCCGTATTCTTCGTTAATTTTTTTTGCTGCCTCTTCATCACAACTATATACACCTACAACTTCTATATCTGTGTATAAATTATCTTTTAATATTATGTTCAAAAATGAATTGGCGTGTGAATTTTCGCAACCAAGAATTGCTATTTTATACACTCAAAAATCCTCCTTAAAACTTAACTGGAAGTGGATTTTCAGCATGCGCTTGCTCTATAACACTTATTACCATTGCCGCATGTTCAGGTTTAATTTCCATTTCCATATTATTTACAATTGCATTATACATCATCTCATAAAAAAGTTTTGTCCCAACATCAAATGCACTGCCGTTGATTTCACCTTTTTCTTCGTGTGTGATAAGATTTTCACTACAATAAGCAGGAAGACCGTTTTCATCTTTTAACGGCTCTAAAATAAGGTTTTGCTCAGGATTTTCTCCATCTACAATATATTTCATTTCCCATTCTTTAAAAGTACTTTTATATGTACCTTTACTTCCAAGAATTTTAAATACAGGTGCAGCGTATGCATCTATTGATGTTACTTCGATATCAACAAGTGGTTTGTTTGGTGCTGTAATTAGAATTTTAGCATAATCATCAGCATCTCCGCTTGTTATAACATTATCAAGACTTGAATAAACGACTTTAAAATCAGGGTCAAAATTTAAAAATCCAAGACCATATCCAATTGGGTGCGGACCTGTATTGTAAATACTTCCGCCCATTTGAGCCTGTGATGTCTGCCAGTCCCATCTTCTTGCAAATCCGTTATATGTAATATCTATCTGTTTAATTTTACCAAGTTTACCGCTTTCATAAGCTTTTTTTGCTTCTGTATAGACAGGCGCAAAAAGTGACTGATGAAAAACTCCAAGTTTAACATTGTTATCTTTTGCAATCTTTATAAGATTATCACATTCATATCTGTTTCTTGCAAAAGGTTTTTCTGTAAGTACATTAAACTTATGTTCAAGTAAATCTTTTGTTATAGCATAGTGATCCTTACTCATCGATGCATTAACAACAAGATCAATATCATCTCTTTCAAAAAGTTGTGTATAATTTTCGTATGCCACACAATTTCTATATTCATCTTTCGCAATTTCTCTTCTTTGTGCATCAATATCAACTATAGCAACAAGATTATACAACTTATTTCTGTCAGAATTAAAGAATTTTCCGTGAATATTTCTGCCACTACGTCCTTGACCAATAATTGCAACATTTAGTTTTTTCATATAATTACCTCCTGTCTGTTATTTTAATAATAAAATATATTTTTTAAAAAGTATATAATTAAAAATGCTATATTATATTGCAAAAAATGTAATTTTGTTATATAATTATATACGGTGATAAAAATATGGATAAAAATTTAGTTAAAATAATATCACAATATAAAGATAAAAACATCGCACACTCACACTCAATTGTAATTAACCCTGATAACGTCAGATTCAATGTTCATACACATGATATTTGTGAAATCATTTATTTAAAAAATGGTAACGTATCAGCAATTATAGGAGAAAAAACATATAAAATGCAAAAAGATTCACTTGTCATTTTTCGCGCAAATATTCCCCATCGTATCAGGATTGACGGAAATGAAAATTACGAACGACATAATATTTTATTTGACCAACACAAACTTTCAAATGGTATTTTTTATAAACTGCCAAAGGAACTTGATGTTATAAATCTAAATGGAAATACACGTATAACGGAACTTTTTGATAAAATAGATTATTACTATACAAAATTTCAAGATAACGATTTAAAAATTCTTGTTACTAATATAATAGAAGAACTTTTATATAATCTTTATGCAGAACCATTTTCAGAATTTAATGTTAACAGAATTTCCACGCATCCAATAATTATAAGTGCTGTAAAATTTATAAATGAAAATTATTCAAATCAAATATCTATCGATGAAATCGCAAAAAATGTTTGTGTTACCAAAAGCCACCTGCATCATTTATTTATGGATAATTTAAAAATCAGCCCCAAAAAATATATAAATATGAAAAGACTTTCTAAGGCACAAAAACTAATTCTTGCTGGAAAAAAACCTACTTTAATATATCACCAATGCGGATTTACTGATTATGGAACTTTTTTTAGAAATTACACAAATCATTTTGGATATTCTCCTTCTCAAAAAGATGAAATAATCTCAGAAAGAAAAATCGAACTATAATATTTTTATGATAAAAACTTATTTATTTAATTTTCAAAAAAGTATTGCATTTTTATTTTTGTTATGTTATAATACCAAAAGTGTTGATTTAATAACATAATATGCGCCCGTAGCTCAGCTGGATAGAGTGTTTGGCTACGAACCAAAAGGTCGGGGGTTCGAACCCCTCCGGGCGTGCCAAAAACTGCTTTTTTAAGCAGTTTTTTTATTTTAAAAGCGGAGTAGTAGTAATCTACTCCGCTTTTTCCATTACTCAGGTTTTGTTTCAAGCTTTATTTCGTAGTCGCCAAGATGTTTTACTTTGAATCCGTTTTTCTTATACTCTTCATAGTCAAATGCATCAAGTTCATCTATTGCAAGTTTGTGAAATTCATAAAAGTTTTTCCACCATTCATATCCTGAGCCAAGTTCATTATTCAAATATGCATCAGCGATATCGCATCCCATTTGCGGCGCAACATAAAAAGCTCCCATAGCAAGAACATTTACTCCGTTTCCTGTAATTGCTCTAAGTGCTGCAGGAACACTTTCTACAACTCCTGCATGAACACGCGGACATTTAGATGCAGCAACATGAATTCCCATACCTGTTCCACAAAACAAAAGTGCTCTTTCAAATTCACCCTCACTGATCATAGAACCAACTCTAAGCCCAACTCGATGAAACATCAGTTCAGTATCATTAGGATCTGTATCTTTTGTAACGCCAACATCTGTAACTGTCCATCCCTTCTTTTTAAGATGTTCAACAACAGCCTCCTTAAGAGGAAATCCCGCAAAATCTGCCCCAACAAGAATTTGTTTGTCTTTTACTTTTTTCATTTTCATACCTCCTTTTATACTACAAGTTCATTCTAACATAGAGTTTTTTTAAAATCAATAATTTTCAAAAAAATGGCAGTATATATTATCAAACTTTTAACAACAATAATAGAGCAATAACGATTATAAAAAAACATTCGGTTGTTTGGTAAAAGGAGTGAAAACGAAAATGGCTAAAAGCAAAACTTTAGTACCTGAAGCTAAAGATGCAATGAACAAATTCAAAATGGAAGCTGCATCTGAAGTAGGTGTAAATTTAAAACAGGGTTACAATGGTGATTTAACATCTAAAGAAGCTGGTAGTGTTGGTGGTCAGATGGTTAAAAAAATGATCGAACAATACGAAAGAAGCATGTCTTAATTTTAACCTATTATCAAATTATTATAAAAATGCGGAGCGACTAATGCTCCGTATTTTTTATATAAGTTCAATTATATGTGCCATTATTCCCCTTTTACCACCGCTTTTTCTGTGAGAAAAAAGATAATCACTGTTACATGAAGTACAAAGTGAACTAACTTCAATATTTTTAACGCCAGTTTTTTCAAGTTCTTTTTTATTTATATATTGCAAATCAAGATAGTATTTGCCATTTTTTATAAAAGCGCACTCAGTATTTTCAATATTATCAAACTTAGAAATAAAATCTATATAAAGTTCTTTACTAACTTCATAACAACAACTTTTAATAGCAGGACAAATTGCTACATATACATCGTCTGGATTTGTATTAAATTTATCTTGCATTTTTTTTATAACTTTTGCAGCAAGTCCTTTAAATGTGCCTCTCCAACCGCAGTGCGCAGCGCCTATTACTTTATTTTTTGAGTCAACATATAAAATCGGGACACAATCTGCTGAAAAAACAGTAAGTGCAACATTTGTCTCATTTGTTATAAGCGCATCAACATCTTCATAATCAAGCGATTTTGTTATTCCCTTTCCCCTATCAATTTTTGTAGCAATTTTAATGTTATCATTATGGAATTGACTTGAAAATACGATATCATTTATATCAATGTTTAGAGCACCACAAAATATTTCATAGTTTTTAACTACATTTTCTTTCGTATCATCAGTTTTAAAACCTAAATTCATACTTGAAAGATAGTCAGTATTAGAAACGCCCCCTACCCTTGTTGATGAAGCGTGTTTTATAAAATCAAAATTTTCAAAAATTTCATATTGTATATATTCAACATTGCCATTTTTTAGTATCATTTTTGAACCTTCCTTCTTATTTTAATATCTTATATTACTTTTATGTAAAAGTCAACCGGATTTATTTGACATAAGGTTTATTTAATGGTAAAATTATTAAAAATAAAAACGAAAGGAATGAAATTATGTTTAAAAAAAATTACTATGTTCTGATTATTCTTTCAATTCTACTTTTATTCTGCGGATGTTCAAAAAATGATACAAAATCCGATAAACAGTCAACAATCAAGTACACATCTAAAAACCAAAAAGCAGAAAACTCAAAAACTTTTCAGTTTTTTAAACAGAATTTTGATTCCAATGAATATACTATGACCCTAACTAATGAAAATGAAGATGGCGATGAAGTTATCACAATTGGAATAAGTACTGATGGCATCGTTTACGAAGATGAAGTTACTCCATCTTCTCATGAAACGACAATAACAACAAAAGATACAATTACTACAATTTACTATAACACAGAGTCTTACAGAATTGAAAAAAACGAAACTGAACTCCAACTTAGTCTTTTTAACTCAAAAGATTTCGAAGGCAAAACTTACAACGCTGGTAATGAAAATATAAAAGGCAAAGAATATTATTTTGAGGAATTCAGCGATGAGTATGGAGTGCAACGATATTGTTTTGAAGGAAATAATCTTAAATATATTGTAAAGGTTTCTGAAGAAAAAAACATATATATCAAAGTATCAGACATTATAAATTCTTTTGATAAAAACCTTATAAATATTCCAAACGGTTACGAATTATATGATTACTAATTAACGGAGAAAAATATGATAATAGATTTTCACACACATATGTTTCCAGACAAAATTGCACATTCAACAATTAGTCTTTTATCAAAAAATGCGGGTATCAAAGTGCATACCGACGGAACACTTGATGACACAGTTAATAAATTTAAAGAAGCAAATGTTACTTATGCTGTAGTTTGCAACATTGCAACTAATCCTAAACAAATGCACAATGTTAATTCATTTGCAATTGAACAAAAAAAATGTGATATGCTTATTCCTTTTGGAAGTATTCACCCAGAAGGTGATTACTTATCTGAACTTGACAGGCTAAAAGATAATGGTATAAAAGGAATCAAACTCCATCCCGAATATCAACAGTTTTATATTGATGATAAAAATATGTCAAAAATATACGAAGAAATTTTAAAAAGAAATTTTGTTCTTATCTTTCACACAGGTATTGATTACGGTATGCCACCACCACTCCACGCAACACCAAAGATGATTAAAAACGTTCTTGGAATGTTTTCGGGCGAAAAAGTTGTTCTTGCACATATGGGCGGATTTGGTATGTGGGATGACGTATCAAAATATATTTTAGGTAATGATATTTATATCGATACGTCATGTATACATGCATTTGAAGATAAAAATCTCGTGTTAAAGCTTATAGGCGAACATAAAAAAGACAAAATACTTTTTGCAACTGATACTCCGTGGAATGACATTAAAAGCGAGATTAAATCAACTTATAATCTTGGTTTGAATGAAGAATTTACAAATATGATTTTGTATGATAACGCAAAAAAATTATTAGAGATTTAAGGTGAATAAATGAAGACTTTAAAAATAGTTTTATGGATTTTAGTGTTTTTTATGGCAGGACTTATTTTTTCATTTTCATCGCAACCTGCAAAAGATTCCAACTCTGTAAGTAAAGGATTTACACGAAAAGTTGTTGATACTCTTCCTCAAACCAAGCATAAAACTGAACAGGAAAAGCAAAAAATTGTAAATAATGTTAATCACTACGTGAGAAAAGGTGCGCATTTTACGGCATTTTTCTTTTTTGGTTTATTTTTATTATGTGCAATGATGCTTACCTACTCAAACAAATATTCTTTTATAAAAATACTTGTACTTTCTGCAATAATTGCACTATTATATGCAATAAGTGATGAAGTGCATCAGTTTTTTGTACCAAACAGAGGACCGCAAGTAAAAGATGTTTTCATTGATTTTTCAGGTTCTCTCCTATCTTTCATTATTGTAATGTTAGTTAAAAAAATTAAATCTTTATTTAAAAAATCTCAAGTTGAATGATTTGAGATTTTTGTATTGAGGTGTAAAATGGATACAAAAAAAATCATATATGATAATTTTCTAAAACCTTTTATAAACAAAAAAATTGGAAATATTGGCGTTGAACTTGAATTTCCGCTTATAAACAAAAACAATTGCGATGTCGATACAGAATTTGCAAGAGAAGTTTTAGATTTATTCTTAAAAGATGGTTTTAAAACTGAAATTGCAGACGAGAACAGTAACCCACTTTTTATAGTTAACGAATATGGCGACTGTTTATCGTTTGATAATTCATACAACAATTTTGAATTTTCCTTAAATTACGGCAATAATCTTTTAAAAATAAAAGAAAGATTTGAAACATATTTCAAAAAAGCAAACGATTATTTTAACAGTAAAAATCACACACTTGTAGGACTTGGAACAAATCCAAATAAAAAGTTTATAACTCAAAATCACGTAGGATTTGATACTTATAAAATGATAGACGAGTATTTAAATAAATTCCCAGGAAAGCATAAAATTAGTGATTTTCCTGCATATTTATCATCTGTGCAAACGCATCTTGATGTAAACATTAACGATTTGCCAAAAGCATATACTTTATTTTCAAAACTTGATTTTGCACGAGCAATACTATTTTCAAACTCTCCTGATTTTGATAACAAAGGATATGTATGCTATCGTGATTATTTATGGGAAAATTCAGGATTTGGTCTTGGAGAAAACATAACAGGAAAAATTGATGAAAGTTTTGATACTACTGATGACATAATTGAATTTTTCTGCAAAAAAACTATGTTTAACAGGAAAAGAAATGGAAAATATGAAACTTTTAAACCAGTAAATATAGTAGAATATTTTGAAAATGAAAAATATAATGCAAAAGAATCTGATATTGATGAGTATTTATCATTTAAGAATGTAGAAATAACAAAAAGAGGTACTTTGGAAGTGCGCTCTGACTGTGCGCAGCCATTTAGCCGTGCATTCGCTCCTCCCGCATTCAATCTTGGAATATTAGAAAACTTAAATGAAGCAATTGATGCAACAGAAGGATTTTTTGACGAAAACAACATTATTCTTTCAAATAGTGAACTTAGAAATATCGTTGTTTCAGGTAAAAAACTTTCTAAGATTTGCGACGAAGATTTTTTATCTGACTTTTTATACGATTTAATTGAAATATCAAGCGAAGGACTTGAAAAAAGAGGATTTGGAGAAGAAATTCTTCTTTCGCCATTGTATAAAAATGCAGTTACTCTTTTGCCACCTGCAAAAAGCGATAATATACTTTAGAAAATATTGACTTTGCTGTTAAATTATGATATCATAAAACTGTATATGATAGTGTTTAAAACACTAAAAAACGATAAAGAGAATGGAGAGAAAAAAATGCAAAACAAAGAGAAATTTATTGAAGGCATTATCTCTAATATGACACTTGAGCAAAAAATCGGTCAGTGTCTTGTTATTGGTTTTGTCGGAACAACAATAACACCTGAAATTCTAAAAAGAATTAAAAAATACACTCCTGCAGGTGTAAGAACAGGTTTGACATTTAGAATCAAATCTGCTATTTATGATCCATATGCTTATAATGAGGAATTTTTAGACAGAGTTATAAGACAACCGAAAGGTACTGTTAAAGACTTTTGTCTTGACATTCCTGTTCCTCATTGTACAAATGAAGAATACTGCCAGTTCTTAAATACTATGAAATCTTGTGCTGCCGAAAGTGGCGCTAAAATTCCTCTACATATCACTCTTGATATGGAAGGCGATGCAAGTGCTGACTACTTCAGAGGTGGTATAAAATACTTCCCTAATCAGATGGGTATTGCATCAACAAATGATCCAAAACTTGCGCATGACTGTGCATGGGCTGCTGCAAGACAGCTTACACCACTCGGTTTTTCTTGGATTCATTCACCAGTACTTGATGTTAACACAAATCCGGACAACCCTGAAATCGGTGTAAGAAGCTTTAGCGAAGATCCTGATAAAGCAACTGAATTTGCTCTTGAAGCTTTAAAGGGCTACCGGGAAGCAGGCCTTATCACAACTGGTAAACACTTCCCTGGCCGTGGTGCTTCTTCTCAGGATGCTCACAGTGGACTTCCGGTAATCAATGCAAGTTTAGAAGAAATGGAACAGCATTTAAAACCATTCCAGGCTCTTATCGATGCAGGTCTTCCTGCTATGATGACTGCTCACACGGTTTACCCTGCACTTGACGATTCTGGTCTTCCTGCAACACTTTCTAAAAAGATTCTTACAGATCTTCTTAAAGGAAAAATGGGCTTCAAAGGTGCTATTACAACTGATGATATCACAATGGGCGGTATTGTTGAAAAATTTGAAGTTTACCAAGCTTGTATCATGGCCATCAACGCAGGTGCTGACCTTATACTTATCCGTGACGAAAGTAACCTTTTGGATGAAGTATTTGAAAAACTTGTTGAAGCAGCAAAAACCGGCGTTATTCCTGAAGAAAGACTTAATGACGCAGTTAGACGTACTCTTTCTGTTAAATATGACTACAACCTATTTGAAAACAATGCAATAAGACCTGTTAAAGATGCTTCTTCTGGTATCAACGATCCTAAAGTACATGCAATCGTTCAGGATGCTGCTGAAAGAACAGTTAGCGTTCTTCGTGATAAGAAAAATCTTCTTCCACTTAAGAAAACTGACAAAGTTCTTCTTATTGAACAGGTACATCCACTACACAAATTCACAAACGACCAGAACTGTCATCCATCACTACTTTGGGAAAAAATGTTTAAATACTCTGACAATGTAAGTCAGGTTGAAACAACTATGGACTTTGACGAAAACAGTAAAAAACGTGTAATGGCAAGAATTGACGATGCTGATATTATTGTTATCACAAACTACTATTTCAGACGTTATGCAAACGGAAATGAATTTGTTAAAGAACTTATTAAAACAGGTAAACCTGTTATAGTTATCACAAACTCTCCGTACGAATTCTCTCTAATTGATGATTATGAAACTGTTGTTATGAATTACGGTGCTTCTGTTGAATCATTTAATGAAGTTGCAAAACTTCTTTTTGGAGAAAGAAAATAATTAAATCACAAAAAGGATGGTCATTATGACCATCCTTTTTTAATATATATTTTTGATTTCATAAGTTAAATTGCCATCGTCAACATAAAATTGAATGTAAAACAAATCAAGTGCATCAGGTATTTGCTTAATCTCTTCTACCCCACTTATCGAAAAATATTTTGCATTTTTTTGTGGCATTACATCAAACGTTCCATTGTGAATTATGTAAACTTTTTTATCCTTTGTTAAGTCTTCAAGCATAGTTTCAAAAAGTTTTGTTTCACTTTGAGTAAGCACGATTTTATTTGTAAAGAACAAAAATACATTATCTGACTTTGTTTTTAAAAGGCTATTTTTCATAAACAGAAAATCACTAAACGACATTCTGCCGTCTTTATTTGAAAATGTTATAAATGCATTGTCATCTTCTTCAAAAAAACTTTGTCCGTCCGATGCATTTATAATTTTTAGTTTTTCGGATTCTGCTGTGCAATTATCACCAACAAAAAAAGCATAGTCATTATTATTTTCTATTTCTTTTATTAGTTTTCTTGTAACTGCAAATTCTAAAAGAGTCTTTCTGTTAATTGTATTACCAAATACAGCAAATTTAAATGTGTTTTTATTTTCTTTTTTATTTTCAACAAGTTCGTTATCTTTATTTCTTACATCGCTTGGAATTTCTTCTGATGAGTCGGTGTCAACTTTTAACAGCATACTTGTACTAACATCACCATATGAAAATGTAATTACTGATGTTCCTTTTTTTGTTGCAGTTATTGTATCTTTTTCTAATGTAAATATATTATTAGTTGCACTTATTCCGCATTTTTCTACATCAACTTGTGCGCTTTGTCCATCATTTAATATGCCTGTCAGGCTTAGTTTAAATGTTTCGCCTGTTTTAAGTTTTACTTCTTTTTGAGACAACTTTAAAATATCGGGCATAGGTAGTACATTTATTTCAACTTCGCCATATTTTTTTCCTATATTTGCCTTTATCTTTACTTTCCCTTCACTTTCGGGATAAAAATATCCGTCTTTAATTATTCCTGTTCCTGATAGAATTTTAAAAGTAACATCTTCATACTTAAAATCTTTACTTAATCTTAAACTTGAGTCAAGACCTTTAACATTGAGTTTTACAGGAGAATAAATAACAGTATCATTTGCACTTACCAGCAATGATGAAAGAGAATTATCTGTATTTGTATTTACAACACCAATTCCGTTTATTACTGCACGAAGCGAGGAATCGGACGGAGAGTTTATAACAGAATTTTTCGTTTCTAAAAACTTTTTAGCAACCATTGTTGTTGAACCGCCACCATCAAGATTTATTGCATTATAAATTCCGTATTCAATTAAAATATCGGCAAAATACGAAAGTGTTACGCCTTTACTTGATGTTTGTCTTCCATCTACTGTAACAAAATATATATCTTCCCCATTTTTACTTATACCAAGTGCCGTTCTTGGATTGTTACCCGTTACATCATGTGTAATTGTCGCTTTCTTTCCATCCTTAACTAAAACGGTGCCTCCCCCGAGAGCAACTTTTGAATCGGAAAAATCAAAATGTGTAATAATTTTCACTTTATCTCCTACAATAAAGTTATCAAGCATAAAAGTTGTATGATCCTTCAAAAAAGATATTATGTACCCGTTTTGAGGGATTTCAACAGGGCCAACATCAAAATTTATGGAAGTTATTACATCATCTTCTACTACAAATTCTACAAGATTTCCCACAGAGCCCTGAGATAACTTACCCCAGTTAGTGTTATATATTGAAATTTTTGAACCATCATCATATTTATTTATCGAACGTATAAAATCAGTTTCATCATTTGGTGCAACAATCATCATTGTAGCATCAATATAATCAATTGCAGATATTTCTTCATAATTATGCGTAAATATAGCCATCTTATCATAACTTTCTGCAGGAGATGCAATCATCTTACCATCAATTACTTCAACACCAACAGGACTTCCGCTTGAAGATGTTGAACGCGAAAAAAAGTCTCCGTTAATTGCAATTTCTGTACCATATGTATCTGCTAATGTTTTTACATTTTGCATTTTTTTGATGTCATCTTTATTTTTTAAAAGTTTAAGTTCAAGGTCATCATCGGTTATGTTTATTTTTGCTATATTTATATTAAGCCATCCGTAGTTATCAAGTCGTTTTATATTTGTAAGTTCAATTCCTTTTGAAATAGTCTGAGTTTGTGTAACATCATAAATTTTTGCTTGAGCAGTTATATTAAATAAAAAAATAATTGCTAAAAATAATGAGATAATTGATTTTTTCATATTTCACTCTCCTTTTTTTCATTTTACATTATCTTAAATTCATTGTAAACATAAAAATACATAATTTAATCAAATTTTAATTGAAAAATTTTACTAAATGTGGTATATTCTAATAGAGTATTTACTTGGTGGTGAAAAAATGAAAAAGAAAACAAGAATTCTGATTACACTTATGGGTCTTGAAATAGGCGGCGCAGAAACTCACGTAGTTGAACTTTGCAAATATCTTTCAAAAAATGGATATTTAGTTTATGTTGCATCAAATGGCGGTATATATGAAAAAGTACTTGAAAAACATGGCATAAAACACATCTATGCACCACTTACAAGTAAAAATCCATATAAAATGTATTCTGCATACAAAATAATAAAAAAAGCAGTAATTGACAACAAAATAGACCTTATACATTCTCACGCAAGAATTCCTGCATTTGTAAGTTCATTTGTTCACAAACGTTTAAAAGTACCGTTTATGACTACTGTTCACGGTGTTTACTCTACAGACTTCTTATTTAAACTTCTTACAAACTGGGGACAAAAAACAATTTGTGTAAGCGAAGACATAAAAAGTTATGTTTTAAATAACTACAATATCAAAGAAGAAAACACTTTTGTTACAATTAACGGAATAGATACATCTAAATTTTCGCCGGAAACAGATTATTCTGATTTATATAAAGAGTTCGGCTTGACTGACGACGATTTTAAAATTGTGTATGTAAGCCGTCTTGATGATGGAAACTGCAATATGGCGTACAAACTTTTAAATATATCACAAAAACTTTATGATATTATACCGAATGCAAAAATCATAATGGTTGGCGATGGAAATAAGTTTAGTGAAATAAATGAAAAAGCAAATAACTTGCCACATAAAAATGTTATTATGGCAGGAAGCAGAACGGATGTTGATAAATTTACCTCTCTAAGTGATGTATTTATTGGTATAAGCCGTGCTGCACTTGAAGCAATGTCATCGAGAAATATTGTTCTTCTAGGTGGCGACCCAGGATATATGGGAATATTTAGAGAAGATATTCTTGAAGAATGTTTTAATAATAATTTTACTTGCAGAAACACCAATCCGCTTGATGAAAATAGTTTGTTAAATGATATAATTTCAGTAAGTAAAATGAATGAAGATGAAAAAGACAAACTTAAAGATTTTGGGCAAAAACTTATTTTCGATAAATATTCTGTAAAAACTATGGCTGATGATAATATAAAAGTATACGAAAAATTACTTTCAGAAAATAATTACTCATACGATTTTGTTATATCGGGCTACTATGGATTTAACAACAGTGGTGATGATGCACTACTTATGGCAATGATAAATGATATAAAAGAAAACGATGAAAATGCGCGAATTGTTGTATTGTCTAAAAATCCAAAAGAAACCCGAAAACTTTATGGAGTTGACTCAATAAACAGATTTAATCTTCCAAAGATTAAAAAAGTATTTGAAAAATCAAAAGTTCTTTTAAGTGGAGGTGGCTCCCTACTTCAGGATATTACAAGTACAAAGTCGATTTGGTATTATCTTTCGATTATTAAATATGCAATTAAGAAAAAAGTTGATGTTTTTGTCTATGCAAACGGTATAGGTCCTATCAACAAAGAAAAAAACCGAAAAAGGACAAAAGAAATTTTATCAAATGTTAATCTTATTACATTGCGCGATGCTGACTCAAAACATCTTTTAAATGAAATTGGAGTAAATAACGTAAAGACAATTATTACCGCTGATCCTGCATTTTCACTAAAAAAATGTGATGATGAAAAAATTTGCAATATATTGAAAGATGAAAACATAGACTGTAAAAAGAATCTTATTGCCATTTCAATAAGAGATTGGAAAAATGCGTCAAAAGATTTCGAAAAAGTTATTGCACAAAAAATTGATGATATTTGCAAAAAATATGGTTTTACGCCACTGTTTTTACCTATGCAATATCCTTTCGATTTAGAATTTTCAAAAAGAGTAATTAGCAAGTTAAATGTTGAAAGTTATATTGTAAAAAAACAATATTCAGGCGAAATATTGTCAGGTATCATAAATAAATGCAAACTAACCATTGCTATGAGACTTCACGCACTTATTTATTCAACAAGCGCAAATGTACCTGTGTTTGGTATTGTTTATGATCCGAAAGTTGATAGTCTTTTAAAGTATACTAATCAACCTTACTGTGTTGATATTAGCGAAGTCGACTCTCAAAAATTCTTTGACGAATTTGATAATTTAATGAAAAATATTGATGAAGTTAATTCTAATCTTAGCATAACACTTGAAAAACTTGAACAGAAAGCGTTTTTGAATTCATCATATGCTATAAAACTTTTAAATAAAGAGGAGGTAAATGATGAGAATTCTTGGAATTGACTACGGTGATGCAAGAGTTGGTGTTGCAGTAAGCGACCCGATGGGATTTACTGCTCAGGGCGTAAAAACACTAAACAACAAAGTTTTTGATAAAATGATGCAATCTCTTAAAGAAATAATCGATGAATATAATCCCGAAAAAATAATTGTAGGACTTCCTAAAAATATGGATGGCTCAATTGGATTTCGAGGAGAGATTACTAAAGATTTTTGTGAAAAACTAAGTGGAATTACAACTGCCCAAATCATTTTGCTTGATGAACGACTTACTACCGTTACTGCAGACAGATATCTATCTGCAACAAACACACGCGGAAAAGACAGAAAAAAAGTTGTAGATACTGTTGCGGCGTGTATAATTTTGCAAGATTATCTTGATTCAAATAAATAAAAAGGAGAACAAAAAATGAACGAATTTACAAAATACTCAGAAGAAAATGAAAGCAATATCATTCCTTTTATGGATGAAGATGGAAACAAGATTGATTTAGAACTAATCGACGCATTTGAAATGCAAGGAAATGAATATGTTGCACTTGTCCCTGCAGATGATGATGACGAAGAATGCGAAGTTATGATTATGAGAATTGAACATGACGATGAAGAAGATATTTTAGTTTACATTGAAGACGAAGATGAACTTGACAACGCATTCGATATTTTCAAAGACAGAATGGGCGACGAATTTGATTTTATAGACTGATTAAAAAATTATAATATTTTACTCCTTATTTTAATATAATAATTAAAAATAAGGAGTTTTTTTATGCGAAAAAGAAAATATGTATGCGTTTACGGTGGCGCTAACGAAAAAATCGAAAACATACACAAAGATGAGTTATATAAGTTGGGAAAGATTATAAACGAATGTGGATTTTCTTTAATTTACGGTGCAGGTGCAACAGGATGTATGGGCGCGATAGCTCGTGGTGTTAAAGAAAACGGCGGTTTTGTTCTTGGCATCTCCCCTACTTTTATGAAAACTTACGAAGAAATTTTTCCATGTAGTAAAACTGTACTCGTTAAAACTATGAGCAAAAGGAAAGATATCATGGAAAAGTTTGCAGATATTTTTATAGTTGCTCCCGGCGGCGTAGGTACAATGGACGAATTTTTTCAGATAATTACATTAAAGTATTTAAACAGGATTTCAAATCCAATTATCCTTTTAAATTTAAATGGATTTTATGATAGTTTAATAACATTTATTGAAGATCTTATAAAACAAGGCGCAGTAATAAACGAAGTTTTTTCACTTTTTGATATCGCTACAAGTATAGATGATAAAAAATTACTTAAATATTTAAAGAATTAAACGTAAAAAAAGCCCCCGAAAAATCGGAGGCTTTAATTTTTTAAACTTATGCAAGTTCAGCAAAGTATTTGATTGTTCTAACCATCTGGCTTGTGTATGAGTTTTCGTTATCATACCAAGAAACAACCTGTACTTCATAAAGGTCATCGCTGATTTTTGCTACCATTGTCTGTGTAGCATCGAATAGAGAACCGTATGTGATACCAACGATATCAGAAGATACGATTTGATCTTCATTGTAACCGAAAGAATCAGAAGATGCAGCTTTCATAGCAGCATTGATACCTTCTTTTGTTACGTCTTTACCTTTAACAACTGCTGTAAGGATTGTTGTAGAACCTGTTGGAACTGGAACACGCTGTGCAGCACCAATAAGTTTACCATTAAGTTCAGGAATAACAAGACCGATTGCTTTTGCAGCACCTGTTGAGTTAGGAACGATATTAACTGCAGCAGCTCTTGCTCTTCTTAAATCTCCTTTTCTGTGTGGACCATCAAGAACCATCTGGTCACCTGTGTAAGCATGGATTGTAGCCATGATACCGCTCTGGATTTCAGCATAATCGTTAAGTGCTTTAGCCATTGGAGCTAAGCAGTTTGTTGTACAAGATGCAGCAGAAATGATTGTATCATCTTTAGAAAGAGTTTTTTCATTTACGCTGTATACGATTGTTTTAAGGTCATTACCTGCTGGAGCAGAAATAACAACTTTTTTAGCACCGGCATCAATGTGAGCCTGGCTTTTTTCTTTAGATGTATAGAAACCTGTACATTCTAAAACAACATCTACACCAAGTTTACCCCAAGGAAGATCCTTAGCGTCTTTTTCTGCATAGATTGTAATTTCTTTACCATCAACGATGATAGCATTGTCTTTTACTTCAACTGTTTTGTTGTATCTACCCTGAGCAGAGTCGTATTTTAGAAGATGAGCAAGCATATCAGGACTTGTTAAGTCATTGATTGCTACTACTTCGTAACCATCTGCACCGAACATCTGACGGAATGCCAAACGACCGATACGTCCAAAACCGTTAATTGCAACTTTTACTGCCATAATTATTTCCTCCTATTTATACATAAATTGTACATTGTGTATATTTTACTATATTTAGGAAAAATATGCAAGTCCTTTGTTAAAAAAATCACATTTTTTTCAAAAATATATAAAATTTTCATTATTTACTTAATTAAGTTGTTAATTTTTATATGAAATTTTTACAGATTTCATAACAACTTTCTGAATTGGTGCATCATATTCATCAGTCTGTACAGCAGCAATTTCATCTACTACGTCAAGACCATCTGTTACTACACCAAAAGCTGCATATTTTCCATCCAAACTTGCGCTTACACCATAAGATGTTTCAAGTACAATAAAGAACTGGCTTGATGCAGAATCTGGATGCATACTGCGCGCCATACTTATAACACCTTTTGTATGTTTTAAGTTATTTGCAACACCATTTTCTAAAAATTCACCTTTAATAGTCTGGCTGCTTCCACCGTAACCTGTACCTTCAGGATCGCCACCCTGAATTACAAATCCAGGCACTATTCTGTGAAATGTTAAACCGTCATAAAATCCTTCATTAGCCAATTTTACAAAATTTTCTGTTGTAATTGGTGCGTTTTTAGGATCAAGTTCAATTGTGATTGTTTTTCCGTTTTCCATTGTAATTGTTGCTACCGGAATTTTACCTGTGTTTTCTGTCATTGTTTCATCATCCTTTTTGTCAGTTTTTTTGTCGGTATTTTCATTACCATTAGAATTTTCTTTGCTGCTTGTTGTAGTTTCTTTTGATGTGAAATCATGTTTTTTATCGTCTTTTTTACTATTACTGCACGCAATAAGAGAAAAAACTATAACAAGGCAAATAGCAAAACAAAATAACTTTTTAATTTTCAAAACTCCATCTCCTTTTTTTAGTCTATTTTCTTATTATAACAGTTTTTAAAACTTTTGCAATACTTTTGTAACAAATAGTAAAAATAATACCAAAAGTATAAAAAAAGATACTAATTTGATAAATACATTTGTACATACGTGTGATATAATTCATGTGTTTGTAAAGACGAAATAATTTCATTTTACTGGAGGTAAATAATGGAAACTTCTCTACTAATTCTTGCTGCAGGAATGGGCAGCAGATTCGGCGGTCTTAAACAAATTGCTCCTATTGGACCAAACGGCGAAACTATTCTTGATTTCTCTATATATGATGCAATTGAAGCCGGATTTAACGAAATTGTTTTCATCATAAAAAAAGAAATTGAAGAAGATTTCAAAGAAGTTATAGGCAAAAGATGGGAAGGAAAAATTAAAATTACATATACTTTCCAATCTAATGACAAAGTTCCTTCATTTTTTGATTCATCTAAAAGGCAAAAACCACTTGGCACAGCGCACGCTGTTCTTTGTGCAAAAGATGCTCTTGACAAACCTTTTGCTGTTATAAATGCAGACGATTTTTACGGAAAAAATTCTTTTAAATTAGTACACGATTTTCTTGTTAACAACGAAAATGATAATTGTCTTATCGGGTTTAAACTTTTAAATACACTTTCTGACAATGGTAGTGTTTCAAGAGGTGTTTGTGAAGTTGAAAATGGCAATTTAAAGAGTGTAACAGAATGCACTGCAATCACCAAAGATAGTGATTACGATATGAACTCTACTGTTTCTATGAATATGTGGGGGCTCAATCCATCACTTTTGGAAGATATGGAAAAGTATTTCCATGACTTTTTAAGTAACATTAAGAATGTCGAAAAAGACGAATGCTATCTTCCACTTTTTATAGATACACAAATTAAAGAAAAAGATTTGAAAGTAAAAGTACTACAAAGCGATGAAAAATGGTACGGTATGACATACAAAGAAGATATTGACGGCGTAAAAGAAGCTATTAAATTACTTGTTGATAAGGGGTATTATGATGGGATATAATCTCAATGAAATCTTACGAAACTTCAAAGTAGAAGCTGACATAGCTTCTTATGGTAACGGACATATCAATGATACTTACATCGTGGAAATGAATCCAAAATACATTCTTCAAAGAATAAATACAGATATTTTTTCTGACCCTTTTGATGTAATGGAAAACATTTCAAATGTAACAACACATATCAGAAAAAAAACAATTGAAAACGGCGGTAATCCTGACCGCGAAGTTTTAACTGTAATACATACAATAAACGATGAAACTTTTTATAAATGCGAAGATGGTTCATGTTTCAGACTTTATAAATTTATTGACAAAGCCATTTCGTATGACATTGTTGACGATCCAAAAAAACTAAAAAGTGCTGGTGTTGCATTTGGCAAATTTCAGAAATATCTTTCCGATTTTCCAATGGAAAAACTTCACGAAACAATTAAAGATTTCCACAACACACCAGTAAGATTTGAAGCATTTAAAAAGGCACTTAGTGATGACAAAGCTTCAAGAGCAAAAGATGCTTGCGATGAAATTAAATTTGTACTTGACAGAGCACACTACTGTGATGTGGTTGTAAATGAAATTAAGAGTGGAAATATTCCTCTCAGAGTTACACACAATGACACAAAACTAAACAATGTAATGCTTGATGCAAAAACAAATGAAGGTGTTTGTGTAATCGACCTTGACACTGTAATGCCTGGTTCTCTTTTATACGATTATGGCGATGCACTACGTTTTGGCGCAAATACAGGTGCTGAAGATGAAGCTGATCTTTCTAAAGTAAACTTTTCAGATGAAATGTTTGAAGCATTTACAGAAGGATTTTTGTCTCAGGTTAAAGACACTCTTACAGAAAAGGAAAAAGAAAATCTTGTATTCAGCATAAAACTTATGACATTCGAGTGTGGAATGAGATTTTTAACAGACTATTTAAACGGTGATACTTACTTTAAAGTTCACAAAAAAGATCACAACCTACTTAGATGCAGAACTCAATTTAAACTTATTTCTGACATCGAAAGTAAAGAAGAAAAACTGAATAAAAAACTAAACGAAATAATCCAAAATTTATGAGGAAGTGTTTTTATGAACAAAGAATTTGAAAAAATCATTTTTGATTTGGTAGATTTTAAATTTGAAAAAGAGATTAAATACACTAATTTTGATGGCGTTTTAGTTGAATATAATGGTACAAGTGCGACCATTGGTTATGAAGATAAACCCTCTTTAACAAGAGGGTTATTCTTACTTTCACAGGAAATTTCAAAAGGAAATAAAAATTTTAAAATAGAGCAAAAGAAGCATTTTAAAGAATGCGGTGTTATGCTTGACTGTTCAAGAAATGCTGTAATGACTGTAAAAAGTGTAAAGAAATACATTGAATATATGGCAGCACTTGGGCTTAATCTTTTAATGCTTTACACTGAAGATACATATGAAATAAAAGAATACCCTTACTTTGGTTATTTAAGAGGAAGATATACAGAAGAAGAAATCAAAGAAATCGACTCATATGCTCAAAAATTCGGCATAGAAGTTGTTCCTTGTGTTCAAACACTTGCGCATCTTTTTCAGTTTTTAAAATGGAATAATCCAAGTGCAATAAAAGATACAAATGATATTCTGCTAATTGATGAAGATGAAACTTATAATTTTATTGAATGTGCAATAAAAACACTAAGAAATATGTTTTCATCAAAGAGAATTCACATTGGTATGGATGAAGCGCACGATGTCGGACTTGGAAAATTTCTTGATAAAAACGGATATCAGAACAGATTTGACATACTTAACAGACATCTTGCAAAAGTTGTTGATATATGCAAAAAATACAACTTTAAACCTATGATGTGGTCAGATATGTTCTTCCGTCTTGCATCCCCTACCCACGATTATTATGACGATGCACCAATACCTGATGAAGTAATCAGCAAAATACCAGAAGTTGATATGGTGTACTGGGATTATTACAAAACAAGTAAGGACATATATATAAAACAAATAAAAAGACATAAACCGTTAAATAAACCTATTATATTTGCCGGTGGCATTTCAATGTGGTACGGCCCGGTACCTGATTTTGACTATACAGTTTCAACAAGCACATGTGCACTTACGGCATGTCTTGAAGAAGGTATTGAAAGTGTTTTTGCTACTATGTGGGGCGATAACGGAAATGAATGTAATCATTTTCTTACAATGCCACTTTTACCTTTATATTCAGAATATTTCTACCGCGGATTAAATTGTACAGAAGATGACATAAAAGATGTTTCTGAATTTTTAACTAAACAACCATATGAAGTGTCACGTGCAATAGGAAATTTTAATCTGCATGATGAAGAATTCCTTCATCAGTCAAAAGCACTAATATACAACGATATTCTTTATCAACTTGGTCTTTATTACTCAAAATATGAAATTATGCATAATCGATATAAAGAAAATTGCAAAATTTTAAAACTAATGATTGACAAAAACGACAAAAATGTATTATATTATGAATATGCTTATATGCTCAACAGAATATGCGAAATCAAATCCGACTTAATTATGAACATTCAAAAAGAATACAAAAACGGTAATAAAACCTACCTTAAAAACCTTACAGAAGTTGTTTTGCCAGATTTAAAAGAAAAATATGCTGCTTTAAAATCAATACATAAAAAACTTTGGTATTCAACATATAAACCATTTGGATTTGAAGTATTAAGCATAAGATACGGCGGTGTTATTTCAAGAATTGACGATACAATCGAAACAATTTCAGATTATGTCGAAGGGAAAATTTTATCAATTGCCGAACTTGACGAAGAAAAACTTAATTTTAAAATGAATAATCAAGCAGTAAGGGCGATGACGCCCACTCATTTATTATAATAGATTTGTAAAGGAGAGTTAAAAAATGAGAGTAATTATTTGCGAAAACTATGATGAAATGTCGAAAGAAGGTGCTAAAATCGTTGCAAGTCAGATAACATTAAAACCTGATTCTATTTTAGGTCTTGCAACAGGTTCTACTCCAATAGGATTATATAAAAATCTTATTGAACTAAATAAGAATAAGGAAATTGATTTTTCATGTGTTAAATCTTTTAACCTTGATGAATACTATCCTATCAGCCGTGAAAACGACCAGAGTTATTTTTATTTTATGAATGACAATCTTTTTAATCATGTTAATATTGATAAAAATAACACACACGTTCCAAACGGCGAAACAAAAAATGCAGAAGAAGAATGCAAAAACTATGACAAAATGATTGATAAAGCAGGTGGAATTGACCTTCAGATTTTAGGTATCGGTCAAAATGGTCATATTGCATTTAATGAACCTGACAAAAACCTTATTACAGGAACACACGTTACTTCACTTACACAAAATACAATAGAAGCAAATTCACGCTTTTTTAATGATATTTCAGAAGTTCCAACTAAAGCACTTACAATGGGTATTGGCTCAATTATGAAAGCTAAAAAAATTATTATTCTTATTAACGGTGAAAACAAACACGCTGCTTTAAAAGAACTTTTAAACGAAAATATCACAACTGATATTCCTGCTACATTACTTAAAGTACATCCTGATGTTGTACTTATCTGTGATAAAGCAGCATACTATGGTAAATAATTGACTTTAAAAGGAACAAAACATTAAGTTTTGTTCCTTTTATATTGACAAAATTCGCTTTTAAGTATATAATAAGTTCATTATTTTACATAAAAAGTCAGGGAGGATTTTTTAATATGAGCAAACTATCCGAAATGTTTGGTTGCCTTGTTTTTAACGACGATGTAATGAGAGAAAAACTGCCTAAAGACACTTATAAAGCAGTTAAAAAATCTATGTATGAAGGTAAAAGTTTAGATAGTTCTGTTGCAAATATCGTAGCAAATGCTATGAAGGATTGGGCAATTGAAAAAGGTGCTACACACTTTACACACTGGTTTCAACCAATGACAGGAATTACCGCAGAAAAACACGATAGTTTTATAACTCCTGTGGGCGACGGAAAAGTTATAATGGATTTTTCAGGAAAAGAACTTATAAAAGGCGAACCTGATGCATCATCATTTCCTTCAGGCGGACTTCGCGCTACTTTTGAAGCAAGAGGTTACACCGCGTGGGATCCTACATCATATGCCTTTATTAAAGATAATTCTTTATGCATTCCTACCGCCTTTTGCTCATATGGTGGACATGCACTTGACAAAAAAACTCCCCTACTTCGTTCAATGGAAGAAATAAGTTATCAGGCACTTAGAATAGTAAAACTTTTTGGTAATGATGACGTAAAAAGAGTTGTAACTACTGTTGGACCTGAACAGGAATACTTCCTTATTGATAAAAATTTATACAAACAACGCCGAGATTTAATGTTTACAGGAAGAACTCTTTTTGGTGCAATGCCTCCAAAAGGACAAGACCTTGAAGATCATTATTTTGGTACGATTAAAACAAGAGTTTCTGCATTCATGAAAGAACTCGATGAAGAACTTTGGAAACTTGGAATTCTTGCGAAGACAAAGCATAACGAAGCTGCTCCATCGCAGCACGAACTTGCTCCTATTTTTACGACTACAAACATTGCAACTGACCACAATCAGATTACAATGGAACTTATGAAAAAAATTGCTGAAAAACACGATTTAGTATGTCTTCTTCATGAAAAGCCATTTAAAGGAGTTAATGGAAGTGGTAAGCATAATAACTGGTCGCTTTCAACAGATAATGGAACAAATCTTTTAGAGCCGGGAAATTCTCCATATGAAAATGCTCAGTTTTTAACATTTTTGGCTGCCATTATAAAAGCAGTTGACGAAAACCAAGACCTTCTTAGAATTTCTATTGCATCTGCAAGTAATGACCATCGTCTTGGTGCAAATGAAGCGCCACCTGCTATTGTATCAATTTTTCTTGGCGAGGAACTTACTGAAGTTTTAGATGCAATTGAAAGCGGTAGTGATTACGAAGAGAAAAAGGCCGGCAGAATGGAAGTTGGTGTTCACGTTCTTCCTAAATTCAGAAAAGATACGACTGACAGAAACAGAACATCACCTCTTGCATTTACAGGAAATAAATTTGAATTTAGAATGCTCGGTTCATCATTCTCTGTTGCCGGACCAAACATTATGATGAATACAATTGTTGCCGATGCGTTAAAACAGTTTGCAGACAAACTTGAAAATAGCGAAAACTTCACAAAGGATTTGCACAAACTTATAAAAGAGACTATTAAAAAACATAAAAGAATCATATTTAACGGAAATAACTATTCTGATGAATGGGTTAAAGAAGCCGAAAAACGCGGTTTATTAAACTACAAAACTGCTGCTGAGGCAATTCCTCATTATGTTGATCAAAAGAATATTGAACTATTTAAGTTGCACAAAATATTTACCGATGTTGAACTTTACTCAAGATGCGAGATACTTCTTGAAAACTACTGCAAGGTACTTACAATTGAAGGACGCACTATGGTGGATATGGCTAAAAAAGATATCTTCCCTGCTGTTTCAAAATATATTAACGTTCTTTGCGATGCAGTAAATGCACGAAAAAATGCTTGCCCTGACATTTCAAACAAACCTGAACAAGAACTTATCAAAAAACTTTCAGATTTAAATGCTTCTTTCTATGAAAAGACTTTTATTCTTGAAAATGAACTTGAAAAAGCAAACGAAATTGAAGCGTATAAAGAACGTTCTGTTTACTTTAAAGATAATGTAATTCCTGCTATGGAATCTTTAAGAAATGATGCAGACGAAATGGAACTTATTTGTGCTAAAAAATACTGGCCGATGCCAACTTATGACGATTTATTATTCTTTGGAGTATAAAACAAAAACCGAGCTTATTGCTCGGTTTTTTTGTATTCTTCTATTTTCTCAACAAGTTTTTTAGCAATTTTATATGTAAATTTTAATCCTTCTATTTTAAAATCTTCATCCATATATCGTATGCATTCCGTTTCAAGATTAAAATTACCTTCGTAACCTGCTTTTGCAATTGCCTTAGTTATCTTATTCCAGTCAAAAAGTCCGAAATACGGAAGATAATGGTTATCCGCTTTATAGTTGTTGTCGTGAATATGAAAAACTTTTAAATACTCTTTTTTAACTCCTAAGATGTAATCTTCAGGTTCAACCCCTGTAAGTGCAGCATGTCCAATATCGACACATGCAACGTAATATGGTGAGTTAAGCGCATCTAAAAAGGAGTTTAATTCCTCGGGTTTTCCAAGTCTTCCTACATAGCAATCTCTTTTTTCATCTTTTTTGTATAAGTTTTCAACAGCAATTTTTACATTAAACTTTTTACAGTATTTTTCAAAACTTTTAAAATATTTCAAATTATATTCAAAAAAATCTACACCATCGGGAACTTTAACATTATGAATTACAATATACTCCGCGCCAAAAATTGATGTTACTTCTATTGCACGAACAAGGCGAAGATACATTTCGTCGGATTCATCCATTACATTTTCATATTGAAAATGCATAAAAGGCGCGTGTGTCTGGTTGCAGATTAAATTTGCATCTAAGAGTTTATTCTTTTCTTCAATCGCAACTTCTTTATAGTTTTCGCCAAGAAGTGTATCGTGATACTTAGACCAGTAAAGTGGAAAATCCACACCATCAAATCCTGCTTCTTTTACTTGTTTTAGCGCACTTTTCTGCCCTACATCAATAAACATTTGCAAAACACTTGTTGTAATTTTCATTTAAAAATCCCCCTACATACAACTTTTGAAAATTTCTTTAATTACATCATAGTCAAGTTCAACATAACTTTTTACAGTTCTTGTTTTATTAAATGTACATAATGATGCAAGACGGTCAATGCAAGAATCATCTATACTAAACTCGCTAAGACGAGATGGCATACCAATTTCTTTAAAAAAGTCTGCCATTTTTTCTATTCCGCACAGTGCGGCTTTTTCATCTTCTTCATTTGTGCAATCCCATACGCGTCTTGCAAACTGAGCAAAGCGTTTTATATTGTGTTTATAAACATATTTTGCCCACGCAGGAAAAAGTACTGCAAGTCCTGCTCCGTGTGCTATGTGGTCAAATTCTCCGCTTAGAGCATGTTCTAACTGATGAACCGCAAGTGCATTTATTCTTCCGCAAGAAGTAAGTCCGTTATGTGATACACTTGATGCCCACATCATATTTGCCCTTGCATCATAATCATTTGGGTTTTCCATTAACACTTTACCAGCATTTATTGTTGCTTTTAATATACTTTCAGAAATTCTGTCCGTTATATCTGTATCTTCACAAACTGTAAAATATCTTTCCATTGTATGAGCCATAATATCCACAACACCGCAGGCAGTTTGATATTTACTTACAGAATAAGTTAGTTCAGGATTGCAGATTGCAAATTTACATCTGTTAAATTCAGAACCGCAGCCTTTTTTCATATTAAGTTCCATATTAGTAATAACTGCAGATGAACTCATTTCACTACCCGCAGCAGCAATTGTTAAAATGCAACCTACAGGAAGTGCGTCTTTTATTTCTTCTTTTTGCATCGCAAAATCCCACACGTCGCAATCGCTTTTTGCACCCATTGCAGTATATTTTGATGAATCAAGAACACTACCGCCGCCAACGGCAAGTATAAGTTCTACTTTTTCTTTTTTTGCTATTTTTACGGCTTCTCGCACAAAATCAAGTTTTGGGTTTGGCTCTACCCCACCCATTTTGATAACTTCAATTCCATGCTCATTAAGTGATGACATTACATCATCATACAGAGAAGATTTTTTAATACTTCCCATACCGTATTGCATCATTATTTTTTTATAGCCGTATTCGCTAATAATTTTTCCGACATCCTTGTGTTTTCCTTTTCCAAAATGCACTTTAGTCGGTGTGTAATATGTAAAATCAAGCATGTTTATCCTCCAGTTAATTATAAATTATCAAACATATCAGCAAGTTTTCGTGCTGCACTTTCAAGATTTTTTACACCTTCAAAAACATTACTTTCATCAAATGATGTAAAATAGCCATTTGATTCCATCGTAAAATACCCCTGATAGTTTATTTCTTTTAACGCTTTTACTATTTTTTCAAAATCAATATTCATCGAAAACGGAATCTGGTGTCTGTCGTGAATTTTATCGTTATCGTGAATATGTAGTGCTTCAAGACGGCTTCCAAGAGCATAAATCATTTCCACAGCACTTGTATTAAGTCCTGCCATTTCGGCATGACCAATATCAAGACAAGCAGTTAAAAACTTATCATTTACAGCATCAAGGTGAGCATTGAAATCTTTTGGACTTGAGCATGCTGCAGGCAAAGCGTGGTCTTCTTCTTTATTCCAGTTAAACATATTTTCTGTCGCAATCTTTACACCACATTCTTTTGCAAATGGTAAAAGTTCAAAATATATATTTGAATTTTCCTGTGCAGTTTTATCGTTATCGGGATGAATAATGCAAATTTTTCCGCCTGCTTCTGCAGTGCACTCAATTGCACGTTTAAAATACGAGCGTATTTCTTTATTATAAGATGGAAAAGGCGCATGAGACTGATTACACACAATTCCATTATCAAGACCAATTTGCTTTAATTTCCTTGCAAATTCAAGGTAATCTCTGCCGGCTAACGGATGATCACTCTCAAGCAAACATTTATCCTTCCAAGAATACCTGCACATTGAAAACAAAGAAAAATCCCATGCATCAAACCCTGCTTTTGCTACATACTCCACCGCTTTTTCTTCACCTACAATTTGTGCAATAGAAAAAATTTCTGTTGAAGTTTTCATATTATTTTCTCTCCCTTTTATCAAACTTATATTTTTCTTGCAAGACCAAGTTTATTTATTTGTTACTCCTTTTAAAAATCAAATTTAAATTATAATAACTTTTGTTCCGTCTTTTGCAATAATATGCTCTGTTACGCCTAATTTTTCCATCCATTTACGAGTTGTAACCGTAGCCCACGGACCTGTATCAAATCCGCCGCCTTTATCATTATCCCAAAGCCAATCAGGAGTTGCCCACAAACAAATTTTGGGTTTTACATATTTGTAAAACACTTCACTTACCCCACCTTGTCCGTGATGTGCAAGTTGAATGTAATCTGAATACAGCGCATCTGCATTATAATTTTTCATTACTTCTTCTCCACCTTCAGCGCCTAAATCTCCAAGGATTAAAACCCTTGTATCAGGAGAATCTATACGATAAACAGCCGAACTGTTATTTACAAAATTAGAAGTTATTTTTTCACTAAAAACTCTTAACACATTAACTTTTATTTCGTCAAACTCAAAAACATCTCCTGCTTTAATGGATGTTACACTCTCAGAAAAATGCGTTGTAATAATTTTTTCAAACTCTTCCCACTGTGCTATTTCTTTGCCGCTACGAATTCCGTATTCTTTAAGCATATCAAGAGATGGAAAATTGAATAAAACTTTGTCAATTTTGATTTTAAAATTACTTTTACATATTTCTAAAAACGCACCAATATGGTCGTGATGCGGATGTGTAAAAAACCACGCAACCACATGGCAGTTTGCATGTTTTTCGAGTAAATCAATAAGTTGCACGCTATCTGCATAAGTTCCGCCGTCAATTACAATAGTTTTTGTTTGAGTTTTTATTACACATCCAAACATTTGAGTATGAGTTGAATTACCTAAAAAATATAACTGTGCCATTTGTCTCTCCTTTTAATATTTCAAGTAGAATATAATATTTATTCATTATTCAACTCTTTAAAAATTAAATCGTCAAAAATTGCAACTGTATTATCAAGTTCTGCCTGTAATTCTTTATTATCGTTATATATTTCAAATTTGTTAATCTCAAGTTCTCCATCTAACACAATTATGTACCCATTTTCAAAGTTTACTTTTTCATAAACACCTTTTGAATTTTTCGGTTCAACATAAACCTCTTTTATATCAACTTTTACTTTACTGTCAGTTTCAGGAACCCATTTTGTATCATTAAAAGTACCAAATAGAATAGTTTTACCATTATGATACAACTTATTATAACTAAAGCAAGGGCTTAAAGGTTTTGAGCCACTTGTTACATGCGTTATTTTATAATTATCATCTATTAAAAATAAATAATCAAAGTTATGTCCGTCTCCGCTGTATTTTTCTGCCATAACAAGATATCCGTCTTCAAATTTCTTAATCTGTTCAATTATCAATTCACCTTTATTATCCGGCTGACTGTTGCTATAATAGTTTTCTAAACTTTTTTTGATATGCTCTTTGTGCAAAATTTTGTCATTAGCACATCCCGATATTATTAAAACAACACAAAATAATACAATCAATACTTTCTTCATACTTATCTCCTTTTAGAAATCGTCCGCAAATTACACATCACAAACAAGTGTGCCGTTTTTTTCTATTACAGGCACAAAAATAGTTTTTTCTTTGCATTCTTACGTTGGATGATTTGGTGAGTGAACAGACATATACATTTTTCCGTCGTTATCTTTGAATACCATTCCGTGTCCGCCATCATATTTATTAGTTGTTTTCTTAGAAAACATCGGAATTTCTTCCTGCGACCACACGCCATCTACAAGTCCGTTATTGCTGTGTGCAATACCTACACAATAATTTCCTTCATTATCTATGTTTGACCATATCATCATAAGCTTACCATCTTTTGTTTCGTACATAAAGCAACCATCTGTAACATGTTTATTTGTCCATAAAGGCCATCAGACAAATCAATCATATCCTGGCTTAATTTACATAATGGGCCCGCACCAAAATTACCCCCACGAGTTGCTAAATCAACAGGAAGCGGCTCTGCCCCTTCTTCTTCAATCGCCCTTAATGCTCCGCCTATGTATGTCGCTGTTCCCTTAAACTGACTCATGACATCTTCCGCTTTAACGTAAGCCTTTAGGAACCAATGTTTCAAATGTGGTTTTTCCGACGGCAAAGCTATTTGTTTCATTTCCAAATTGCGTTAAAAGTATTTTCATCATATTCTCATCCAATACTATAAAAAACAGGGTACTTCTTACAAACGCTCAGGCCTCAACCAATTCAAAATAATATGTGCCATTTTTACTGCTGCTGTTTACAACTTTCATTTTTGGAAATTCATATTCACATTCAATTTCCATAGGAATCGAAACCTCATAAATATAACATTTATCTGTTTTTTTCCACTCAACAGTTATTCTTCCGTACTTTGTGTCATAATAACCATTTGCCGATGTTATCTTTCCGCTCACATCAAAATATGGTGCAAACCTTACCTTTTTACAGCCGGGTTTATCAAAAGACGGACATATTCCCAGACAATATGCATACATCCATTCTGTGCAAGAGCCAAGCGAATAATGATTAAATGAGTTCATTCCTTTTTTTATGCCATCTTTTTCCGTGTAACTATCCCAACGTTCCCAAATCGTGGTTGCACCATTCACAACACTATACCCCCAACCGGGAAATTCTTTGCTGGTAATCAGTTGATATGCAATATCTCTCAGACCAACTTCACATAACGCAGGCAACAAAAAACGAATACCCAGAAATCCCGTGGTCAACTTACCGTTGTCTTCTTCGAATTTTCTTGCAAGATGTTTTCTGGCCGTTTCTTTGTCTATTATTCCAAAACTATACGCTATAACATAGGCGCTTTGTGTGTCAGAAAATATCTTTCCCTCTGCATCTACAAATTTTTCGCGAAAAGCCGCCGTTACAGACGTATATAGGTTTGCATAATACTCTTCTTCATAATCTTTTACAACGGCACATAATTCTGCTGCCAAATATGCAGCTCTCGCATAATACAAAGTAGAAAGAACACTCAAATCCGTCGTTTTCCCTAACGAAAGCCAATCCCCATACCTGCCGACATAGCCACGTATATAGTCAGGACTTTCCTTTTTGTAATAATCAAGAAGCTTTTTAAGAGCAGGCAAATTGTCACGGACGATTTTTTTATCTCCATACATTTTGTAATGAATATATGGGATTTCACCAATTGCTTCACACCAGCCTGCAGAAGCGTCATACCCCGTATAAGAATATGAGCCAACCGGAGGAACAGGCGCTACAACCGGAATCACACCGTTTCCAAGCTGTTCATCACGAACATCGGATAAATATTTTTCATAAAACTTGCGGCAATCCATATTGAACATGGCGCTTTGGCAAAAAATCTGTGCATCGCCCGTCCACCCAAGACGCTCATCGCGTTGGGGGCAATCTGTAGGCACATTTAAAAAATTATCCCTTTGCCCCCACAAAGCATTTTGATATATTTTATTGACAATTTTATCATTACACGAAAAACTACCGTTGCTTTTTAAGTCAGTATACATTGCTTCTGCAGTTATATCAATGATTTCAACATTTCCTTCCGTTTTGATTTCTGCAAACTGAAACCCATGAAAAGTAAACAGTGGTCTGAAAACTTCCTCTCCGTCACCGGATAAAACATATGTATCCGTTGCCTCAGCGCCCCTCAGGTTCTCGGTGTAAAGTTCTCCTTCTGATAAAACTTCTCCGTGCCTTAGAACAACTTTTGCACCTTTTTCCCCTTTAAAAACGCAACGAAGAACGCCTGAAATATTCTGTGTAACGTCATAAAGATAAGTATTCTCGCTCTTTTTTATCAAAACCGGTTTAAAGGTGTGCTTCACGACAATAGGCGGAATATCAATTACTTCAGCATATAGATTTCGCGAAAATTTAAATACACTCTCAGAAGCTGCATTCCAGTTGGAATCATCATAATCAAATATCGAAAAGTCACCCAGGTTCAATCTGTTGTCGATATACTCGCCCATGTAAATATCACTTCGTAAAATAGCACCGGCACTTGCTCTCCATGTTTCGTCGGTTGTTATTTCTTCTTTGCTTCCGTCTTCATATTCAATGCGAAGAATTGCCGTAAATTCTATGCGGTCTGAGTATCCGTTTCTTTTAAATGCATAATTCGAACCAAGATGGCCAACAGCCCAACCGTCTCCCAGAACCGCCCCAATAGCGTTTTTATCGCACAGCATATTTGTAACATCGTATTGCATAAACGGCAATTTTTTTCTATAGTTTACCCAACCGGGAGAGAGGTAATCACACGAAACCTCGCTTCCGTTTATGTATATTTTAAAAACACCAAGTGCAGACGCAAAAAGTGTCGCTTTTGCAACTTTTCCTTTCAATTTAAAAGTTTGTCTGAAGTATGGCGAAGGGTTTCCGTATTTATCATCCGCCGATTTATATTGGCCTGTGGTATAATAAATCCATTTCGATTCAAAAAGCATAAAAATTCTCCTTTAATCTGTTAATATTTTACTATAAAGACTGTATAATCTAGATGCCAAATCATTTTGGTACTGTTTCACGTTAAGTTAGTACAAAAAATTATTTTGAATTATATTCAAACAAGTTTTTGCTATCCAAATATACTTTCCTGAAATTAGTTATTATTTCTTTATCCTTACTTAAAATCATCATAAATGTACTATCAAATGGAACTATTTCAATACAAGACAATGGATGTTGTAATGCTAGAGGATTCTTAAAATATTCATCAAAATTCTCTTCGCTAATGTTATATTTCAGTACTTCTGATAAATCAATACTTTTATCAAACCCCGACAATATCCCCCATATCCATTGAAAATCATCTTCTAAAATTATCTTGGTCAATTCTTCTCCTGAAATCCAACAATATTCGCTATTGTGAAACAAATCATCTATTTCGCGATTATGTGGATAACACTCACAATTAGTAATAAGCCAATTATAATCATTCTGTCTATTGTCAATGGCATCAAAAACTTTTTTCAAGTATGTATAATATTTTTCATCATTCCTACTTATTGCTCCATACACCATATAATCACTTCCTTTCTACAAAATTCGACAATCTTACTATAAAGACTGTATAATCTGGATGCCACATTTTTTAGTATTAGCTCACATAGAATTTAACTTAAAAAACTATTTTTAATTGGATTTTTTATTTGGTATAATTTCTCCATTTATTATCTTTTGTGCATATAAATTTAGATCATCTAACTCTTCTTCAATGAAACTTCTAACATCTATTTTATCTCCAACATCAATTTGCTTTGCCTCAATATTTATTCCGTCAATTTCTATAACATTGGATTTAATTACATCACATTTCTCATAATTAAAAATTACTATATTAAACCTATCAGGATGCTTTTTATTTATATCAGGTGTCAAAGAACTTGAAAAAGCAATCCCATCATAACCCATATTTTTAACATGCTCAGCTATAAACTGAGTTGGTATATAATCCAGAACATCATCATCATTTGCAATTGGTGTTGAATATAATATAGACAAGTCAGAAAACAGATTTTGTTTTGCTTTCGTCATTTTTGAGGGCTTACTGCTAATAGTAAAATCCAATAATCTTATTGGTTCTTTGTTAATAATGGTTGCTACACTTACTATAGAGCCAAGTCTAGGCCTTACCTCTACTAATGATATGTATGGATGATTAGAACAATATAAATACGGAATATATTTGTAATTCGCTCTTAAATCTCTTGTTAGGCTTGCTGGTGGTACAAAACTTTCCTTTGCATTATATCCATAAAAATCCTTTTCATTGTCTATCTTGTTTTTATCTGTCACAATTCTACATCGATACAAATCGGTTTGCTTGTCAAGGATAATTTCCGGATTTGTAGATATATCATCCAACAATTCCAACGCCTTTATATCATGCGGATTACGATTTTTATATTGTATTTCTTTAATAAAATCTCTCAAAATTTTTGATTTGATTTTCATTTTTATCTCCTATAGTTAATCAAGTGAGTATTTTCGCCAAAATTCGACATCCTTTATATGATTTTGTCAAGGCAGGACTAAAATAATTACCAATTTATAAAACTATTATATTACATTTTATAAATTCAGTCAATGAATTACCAAAAATTAAAATAACTATTTACTTAAACGTAATTATAATGTATAATATTTATAAGTTTGGAGGCGAAGCAAATGAGTGAAAAAGTAAATGTACTTGGTATGAAAATAGACAAGTTTACAATAGAAGAAGTATCATGTAAAATTATGGAATTTATTTCAGCAAACACTAAAGGTCATTATATTTTTACACCTAATTCCGAAATGATTATGGCAGGATACCGTGATGAAGAGTTAAAAGAAATATTAAACAGTGCAGACATTTTAACTGCAGATGGAATTGGTGTTGTTTATGCATCTAAAATTCTAAAAAATCCTATAAAAGAACGATGCGCAGGATATGACATTGCCTGCAATCTACTTAGCAAACTAAACAGCGAAAAAAAATCTTTATATCTTTTTGGTTCAAGCGAAGATGTTGTAGTTGGTGCTAAAGAAAATATAGAAAAAATGCATCCTAACATAAATATTGTAGGATATGCAAACGGATATTTTGACGAACTTAGAGAAAAAGAAATTATTTGTGATATTAACGAAAAAATGCCTGATGTTGTTTTTGTTTGTCTTGGTGTTCCAAAACAGGAAAAATGGATTTTTAACAATGCTAAAAATTTGAATGCAAAAGTTTTAATGGGACTTGGTGGCTCACTTGATGTTTTTGCAGGAAAAGTTAAAAGAGCACCGGTATTTTTCCAGAAACTCGGAATTGAATGGCTTTACAGACTTATAAAACAACCAAAACGATTTATAAGAATGCTTGATCTTCCAAGATTTGCATTTACTGTTTTGATACATGGGAAAAAGTTTAAACAGGAGGGTAACTAAATGAAAGGAAAACTGATTGTTATAGAAGGTGTAGATTCAAGCGGCAAGGCTACACAAACAAAACTTTTATACGAGAATATAAAAAAAATAATCGATAATGTTACATCAATAGAGTTTCCAAACTACAAAAGTAAATCAAGTGAACTTGTTAAAATGTACTTAAATGGAGATTTTGGAAAAAATGCAAACGATGTAAGTCCATATATGGCATCCGTTTTCTTTGCAGCAGACAGAGTTGCATCTTACAAGACAGAGTGGGAAAAACTCCTTGAAAACGGCGAAATAATTGTTGCAGACAGATATACAACATCGAATATGATTCATCAGGCATCGAAAATAAGCGACATTAAAGAAAAAGAAATGTTTTTAAAATGGGTTTACGATTTTGAATATAATAAACTTAATCTTCCTGAGCCTGACCTTACAATTTTTCTTGATATGCCTGTAAAACATGCAAAAATTCTTATGGAAAATCGCCTTAACAAAATCGATAACTCTACAACTAAAGATATTCACGAAAGCGACACAAATTATTTAAACCAGTCGTATAACAATGCAGTTTATGTAGCCGAAATGTTTAAATGGGAAAGAATTTCGTGCGTAAACGAAAATGATGAAATAAAATCAATTGAAGAGATTTCTAAAGAAATACTTGAAAAAGTAAAGAAAGTTATTTTATAAGTATTTAAAATATTAAAAAGGCACTCAAACGAGTGCCTTTTAATTTTCCCTTTGCAAAACGTATGTTTTGCTTATTGTAAGTTTTTGTCCACTTTTTTCAAAAAGTGGGGCTTTTTTGAGTACTTTTTTCTCGAAAAAAGTACTATTTTATCTTTCAAGTAAACTTTCGCCTGTCATTTCAGAAGGTTTTTCAAGTCCCATAATGTCAAGCATTGTTGGTGTAAGGTCTGCAAGTCTTCCCTTTTTTAGTTTTGCATCAAGGCCTGCTATTACAAGCGGAACAACATTTGTTGTGTGAGCAGTAAATACAGATTTATCACTTGGGTCAATCATCTGCTCTGCATTACCGTGGTCTGCAGTAATAAGGATTACTCCACCCATTTCTAAAACTGCATCTGCAACTTTGCCTATACATTCATCCACCGCTTCAACTGCTTTAACTGCGGCTTCCATAACACCTGTATGTCCTACCATATCACAGTTTGCAAAATTTAGAATAATCGCATCGTATTTATCAGATTTAATAGCTTCAACAACTTTATCACAAACTTCATACGCACTCATTTCAGGCTGAAGGTCATATGTTGGAACTTTTGGAGAAGGAACAAGTATTCTATCTTCCCCTTCGTAAGTTTTTTCTACGCCTCCGTTAAAGAAAAATGTAACGTGAGCATATTTTTCTGTTTCTGCAATTCTAAGTTGTTTAAGGCCTTTTTTGCTGATATATTCGCCAAATGTGTTATCAAGCGATTCCGGCTTAAATGCAACCAAAACATTTGGCATTAAAGCATCATACTGTGTCATACAAACATAACAAGTTTTAAAATAATCTCTGTTAAATCCATCAAATGCTTCATCAACAATAGTTCTTGAAATTTCTCTTGCTCTGTCAGGACGGAAGTTAAAGAAAATAACAGAATCGTTTTCTTTAATCATACCATTTTTATCAATAACAGTAGGAACAATAAATTCATCTGTAACATCGTTATTATATGATGTTTCCATAAGTTCAACAGCACTTTCGAATTCTTGTCCAACGCCATTTACCATAGCATTATACGCCTTTTCTACTCTTTCCCATCTGTTGTCTCTGTCCATTGCATAGTATCTTCCGATAACTGTTGCAATTTTGCCGACACCGATATCTCTCATTTTTTCAAGAAGTGCTTTTATAAAATCAACGCCACTTGTAGGAGAAACGTCGCGTCCATCCATAAAACAATGAACGTATACATCTTTTAATCCCTGCTCTTTTGCAAGGTTTAAAAGCCCATACAAATGACCAATGTGAGAATGAACTCCACCATCAGATAAAAGTCCCATTAAATGAAGTGCACTGTTATTTTTTTTGCAATTTTCGCAGGCTTTTAAAAATTCTGCATTGTCAAAGAATGTTCTTTCTTCAATTGCTTTTGTTATTCTTGTAAGTTCTTGGTATACAATTCTGCCTGCACCAATATTTGTATGCCCTACTTCACTGTTACCCATCTGTCCGTCAGGAAGACCAACATCAAGACCGCTTGCATGAATAATTGTTGTAGGATTGTTTTTTGTAAGTGCATCCATATTTGGAGTTTTAGCAGCAAGTACTGCATTTCCTTCTGTAAGAGTGCTAATTCCGTAACCATCTAAAATTGCTAATACAACTGGTTTCATCTAAAATTTCCTTTCTCTTAAATTTACCGAACGCAAATTAAGCGTTCGGTAAAATAAATTAACTATTTACTATAATACTAAAATCTTCCGCTTTAAGAGAAGCACCGCCAACAAGACCGCCATCGATATCTTCTTTTGCAAAAAGCTCTGCGCTGTTTTTAGCGTTAACGCTACCGCCGTATTGGATTGTAACTTTTTCTGCAGTATCTTTTCCAAATACAGAAGCGATTGTTTCTCTGATTTTTGCACAAACTTCCTGAGCCTGATCACTTGTAGCAGTTTTACCTGTACCAATTGCCCAGATTGGTTCGTATGCAATAATTACTTTTTCAACCTGTTCTTTTTCAAGTCCGAGTAGAGCAATTTTTGTTTGCATAGCAACAAGTTCAAATGTAATTCCCTGTTCTCTTTGTTCTAAAGATTCGCCAACACAAATAATTGGAATTAGGTTATGTTCAAAAGCTTTTAATACTTTTTTATTAACTGTTTCATCTGTTTCAGCAAAATACTGTCTTCTTTCAGAGTGACCGATTACAACATATTCCGCACCGATTTCTGTAAGCATATTAGGTGCAATTTCGCCTGTGTAAGCACCGCTTTCTTCAAAGTACATATTCTGTGCACCAACTTTTATGTTGCTGCCTTTTGCTGCTTCAACTGCACTGTAAAGTGATGTGAATGGAACACATACAACAACGCCATTTTTTGCATCTTTAACAAGCGGTTTTAATTCATTTATAAGTTTAACTGTTTCAGCCGGAGTTTTATTCATTTTCCAGTTTCCGGCAACTACTAATTTTCTCATTTAAAATACCTTCTTTCAAATTATGCTATATACACATATTCCCCGCTTTAAAATAAGCGGGGTAATATATAAGTTTATTATTTGTCGTTAAGAGCAGCAATACCAGGAAGTTCAATTCCTTCTAAAAACTCAAGTGATGCTCCGCCACCTGTAGAGATGTGAGTCATTTTTGAACCGAATCCAAGTTGTTCAACAGCCGCTGCACTGTCTCCGCCACCGATTATTGTAATTGCATCAGATTCTGCAAGTGCTTTTGCAACTGCTTTTGTACCTTCAGCAAAACGCGGGAATTCAAATACGCCCATAGGTCCGTTCCAGATAACTGTTTTTGCTTTTTTGATTACGCTTGAGAAAAGTTCAACGCTCTTAGGACCGATATCCATACCCATGTAATCTGCAGGAATAGCATCTGAAGGAACAACTTTCATTTCGGCATCTGCATTAAATTCTTTTGCTACAACATTTTCAAGAGGTAATAAAAGTTCAACGCCTTTTGCTTTTGCTGTTTCCATAAGTTTTGTAGCAAGTTCTAATTTTTCGTTTTCACAAATTGATGTACCAATTTCATAACCTTTTGCTTTTAGGAATGTGTAAGCCATACCACCGCCGATGATTAGGTAATCAACTTTTTCAAGTAGGTTTTCTATAACACCGATTTTATCAGAAACTTTTGCACCACCAAGAATTGCAACGAATGGACGAGCAGGATCTGATAGAGCTTTACCCATAATTTCAATTTCTTTCTGAATTAGGTAACCGCAAACTGCTGGAAGATAATCTGCTACACCTGCTGTTGAAGCGTGTGCTCTGTGTGCAGTACCGAATGCATCGTTAACATAAATTTCAGCCATAGATGCAAGTTCTTTTGAAAATTCAGGGTCATTCTTTTCTTCTTCTTTATGATATCTAACGTTTTCGATCATAACTACTTCGCCTTCTTTAACAGAAGCAGCAAGTGCTTTTGCACTTTCACCAATAACGTCATCAGCAATTTTAACTTCTTTACCTAAAAGTTCAGATAGTCTTTTAGCAACAGGTTTTAAACTGTATTTTTCATTAAATTCACCTTTTGGTCTGCCAAGGTGTGAGCAAAGAATTACTTTAGCATTGTTTTCCATCAAGTATTTGATTGTTGGAAGTGCGCCCATAATTCTGTTTTCGTCTGTGATGTTTTTGTTTTCATCTAACGGAACGTTAAAATCGCATCTTACTAATACTCTTTTACCGTTTACGTTAATATCTTCGATAGTTTTTTTGTTCATTTTTATCACCTCATATAAGATATATAACGGCATTGCCGCAATTTACATTAAAAGAAAGTTAAATTTTTAACATTCTATAAGATATATTACACTAATTTACCATATTTTGCAAGTGTTTTTTTAATATAAATCGATTATTTTTTTAGACACATAATTCCTATAACACCAGGGCCTGTATTTGCGCCAACGGTACCGCCTATAATTACTTCTTCAAAGCCTTTAACATTAACTTTTTCGCTTATTTTTTCTTTTGCTTTTTGTGCCAATTCTTTTTCATCACTGTGCAATACAAGTATTGTCTGATTTTCAATGTCATATCCATCTTCAAGCATCATATCAACAAGTTTTGGAAGAACTTTTTTGCTTCCTCTTACCTTTGCTACGTTTAAAATCAATCCGTCAACAATAGCAAGTACCGGTTTTATATCAAGTACATTTCCAATAAATTTTGCTGCAGGACTTAATCTACCACCATTTTGAAGGTAATCAAGTTTATCAACAACAAAATAAATACTTGTCTTTTTTATACCTTCTTCCATAAAACTAATAAGTTTTTGAACGTCTGTTTCACCCTCCATAGCTTTGCGTGCTGCTTCTCTTACCCAGTATCCGTATCCGTAACTGAATGACTGACTGTCAAAAATTGTAATATCAGCATCAGGATGTTCTTCTAAAACCATATTCTTTGCAAGAGTTGCTGACTGTATTGTTCCACTTGCTTTGGAAGAAAGAGCAACAAAAATAATTTTTCTGTCAGAATATTCTGTGAAAGCATCAACCATTCTTGTTATGTTAATCTGCGCTGTCTTTGGAAAACCATCATATGCTTTTAACTTTTTCCAGAAATCCTTAGAAGATAATTCTTCAGTTTCAATATAAGATTCATCACCAAAACGAACTGTCTGTCCAAGAACAGTAATATCGTATTTTTCTGCTATTTCAAGCGTTATATCTGATGTGCTGTCTACAATAAATTTTATTTTGTCCATTTATTTTCTCCTTTATTCCCAAGAGTACTTAGTTAAATTGCCTTTATCTTCAAGATTTAAAAAATTATTTTGTCTTAGTGCTTCATAAAGTATGATTGCTGCAGAATTAGAAAGGTTAAGGCTTCTTGCATCGTCTTTCATTGGAATTCTTATGCAGTATTCTTTATTATTGTATAAAAGTGTTTCATCAAGTCCTTTTGTTTCCTTACCAAAAAGGATAAAATCTCCATCTTTATATTCAACTTCCGCATAATGTTTTGGTGCTTTAGTTGTTGCATAATAAAACTTACTTCCAGCATTTATTTTAAAAAATTCATCTATATTTTCATAAATTTTAACATCAAGCATATGCCAGTAGTCAAGCCCTGCCCTTTTAAGTTTTGCATCAGTAATCTCAAACGCCATAGGTTTTACTATATGAAGACGCGCACCTGTTACAGCACAGGTTCTTGCAATATTACCGGTATTCTGAGGTATTTCAGGTTCTACAAGTACAATGTTAAAACTCATTTTATCACCTTATTGTTTTTACAAATTTTTCAACTCTTTCAAGCGCAGTATTTATTTGCTCGATTGAATACGCATATGAAACCCTTAAAAATCCTTCTCCACAATCGCCAAATGCAGTTCCGGGAACAAGTGCAACTTTTTGGCTTTCCAAAAGTTTTTCACAAAATGTTACTGAATCCATCCCTGTGCTTTGTACAGATGGGAAAATATAAAACGCACCTTTTGGGTCAAAACATTTAAGTCCCATAGAATTAAATCCATCTACAATTACTTTTCTTCTGTAATTGTACTCATCACGCATCATTTCTATTGAATTATCCCCATTTTTAAGTGCCTCAACAGCAGCATACTGACAAACAGTCGGAGCACACATTATTACGTACTGGTGTACTTTAGTCATTGCTTTTATTACGTCTTCATTACCTACTGCAAAACCAAGGCGCCAACCTGTCATTGCAAACGCTTTTGAAAATCCGTTTACAATGATTGTTCTGTCTTTCATGCCTTCAATCGACGCAATTGAAGTATGTTTTCCTCCATAGGTAAGTTCAGCATATATTTCATCTGAAATTACCATAATATTTTTTTCAATAACTACATCTGCAATTTCTTTAAGTTCTTCTTTTGTCATAATTGCACCTGTAGGATTGTTTGGATATGAGAGTACCAAAAGTTTTGTTTTGTCAGTTATATGGCTTAATACATCTTCTTTTGTAAGTTTAAATGAATTTTCAGCTTTTGTTTCAATAGTTACAGGGACTCCTCCTGCAAGAATTGTACACGGTTTATAACACACAAAACAAGGCTCAGGTATTAAAACTTCATCACCTGGATTTATAAGTGTTCTTATTGCAATGTCAACCGCTTCACTTCCACCTACCGTAACAAGTGTGTTTTCCATTTTATAATCAAGATTAAAACGGCGTTTCATATAAGACGCAATTTCTTCCCTCAATTCAACAAGACCGGCGTTTGATGTGTAATGTGTTCTTCCTTTTTCCATTGCATAAATGGCTTCTTCTCTGATATGCCACGGAGTAACAAAATCAGGTTCACCAACACCAAGTGATATTGCATCCTTCATTCTTGTTGCCACATCAAAGAATTTTCTTATTCCTGAAGGTGGCATATCTCTTACTTCTTTATTTATAAAACTTTTAGGATCAAAATTTATCAAAGCGTAATCACCTGCCTGTCATCTTTTGTATCATCTTCAAAAATAACATTGTTATCTTTATATTTTTTTAGAACAAAATGTGTTGCAGTACTAAGAACACATTCCATTGGTGCAATTTTATCTGATACAAAAAGTGCTACTTCTTTCATTGTTTTACCTTCTATAACAACTGTAAGGTCAAACGCACCTGCCATCAGATACAACGACTTTACTTCCGGATAACGATAAATTCTTTCTGCAATTTTATCAAAACCCTCTCCTCTTTGTGGAGTAACTTTAAGTTCTATCATTGCTGTAACAAATTCTTTATCAGTTTTTTCCCAGTTAATAAGCGCACCGTGTTTTAAAATAACACCGTCTTCTTCATATTTTTTTATTGCAGTTTCAACTTCTTCTAATGTTAAATCAAGCATTATAGCTATTTGCTCATGACTTGCATCACTGTTTCTTTCAAGTATTTCAAGTATTTTTTCATTCTTGCTCATTTTTAAAAACCACCTATTCATTATATAGTGTTTATACTTAGCAGAATTATACCACAAATTGTAAGTTAATTCAAGTATTATTTGATAACAATATTGTAATAAAAAAAGACGCCTTTAAAGCGTCTTTTTTTATTACAATTGCGAACATTATTTTTGTAGCCATGGTGTTTTATTATATATGTTCGATGATATTCAATAACGATATAAAATAAGCATTCGATAAAATATTTATAATCTATAATAACGAACATATATAAATCTCGGATTTGATTTTTCATCTCCTCCGTAATAGTATTTTAACCATTAACTAAAAATCAATACATATTATTTTACAACAATATTTACCAATTTACCTTTAACTACAATTACTTTTACTATTGATTTTCCACTGGTATATTCATCAAGTTTTTCTGCTTTTAATGCGATATCTTTAATTTCTTCATCGCTAAGTCCGTTTGGAATCATAAGTTTTTCTTTTATTTTTCCGTTAACCTGAAGAACAATTTCAATCTCATCATCAACAGTTTTTGATTCGTCATATACAGGCCATTTTGTAGCTGCAATTGTGTTTTCGTTTCCGATAAGTTCCCACAATTCTTCTGTCATATGAGGTGCTGTTGGATTTAAAAGTTGTAGCAAAATTGAGTATTCGCCTTTTGTAATATTTCCTTTTGAATACATTTCGTTAATGAAACTCATCATCGATGCAATTGCAGTATTGAATTTCATTCTGTCAATATCTTCAGTAACTTTTTTAATCATTTTATGAACAAGCGATTCGTTTTCTTTTCTAACATCGCCATCAATCATAATATCTTTTAAGTTCCATACTCTTTCAAGGAATTTTCTACAACCTTTAACACCCTGCTGAGACCAAGGTGTAGCCTGATCAAATGCGCCGATAAACATTTCGTATGTTCTGAATGTATCTGCACCAAATTCATTTACGATATCATCTGGATTTACGACGTTTCCTCTTGATTTAGACATTTTTTCGTTGTTTTCGCCTAAAATCATACCATGTGAAGTTCTCTTCTGATATGGTTCTTTTGTAGGTACTACACCGATATCATAAAGGAATTTATGCCAGAATCTTGAGTATAGAAGATGAAGAGTAGTATGTTCCATACCACCATTATACCAGTCAACAGGAAGCCAGTATTTTAAAAGTTCTTCAGCCGCTAAAACATCATTATTTTCAGGGTCAATATATCTTAAGAAATACCATGAAGAACCTGCCCACTGTGGCATTGTATCAGTTTCTCTTTCAGCATGACCACCGCATTTTGGACAAGTTGTATTTTTCCATTCTGTTGCTTTGTTAAGCGGAGATTCGCCGTTTTCACCCGGTTCAAAATCCTTCATATCAGGAAGTTTTAAAGGAAGTTCTTCTTCACTAATTGGCACCCAACCACATTTTTCGCAATAAACAAGCGGAATAGGTTCGCCCCAGTATCTTTGACGAGAAAATACCCAATCACGAAGTTTATAGTTAACTTTTCTTGTACCAATACCTTTTTCTTCTAAGAAAGCAATCATTGCTTCAATAGCTTCTTTGCAAGTTTTACCAGTTAAGAAACCAGAATTTACCATTACGCCTTCTGAAACATCTGTATATGCTTCTTCCTGTACGTTTTCACCGCCGGCTACAACTTCAATTATAGGAAGACCAAATTTTTTAGCAAATTCCCAGTCTCTTTCATCATGAGCAGGAACAGCCATAATAGCACCTGTTCCGTAAGTAACCAGTACATAATCTGAAATCCATACAGGTATTTTTTTGCCATTTACAGGGTTAATTGCTTCAAATCCTTTAAGGCAAACACCTGTTTTTTCTTTAGCAAGTTCCGTTCTTTCAAATTCAGATTTTTTAGATGCTTGAGTCTGATATTTTCTAACTTCGTCAATATTTTCAATTTTGTCCTGATACTTTTCAATATAAGGATGTTCTGGAGATAGCACCATATATGTAGCGCCAAAAAGTGTATCGCATCTTGTTGTGTAAACACGGATTTTATCTTCAGTTCCGTCGATTTCAAAATCAACCTCAGCGCCTTCGCTTCTTCCAATCCAGTTTTTCTGCTGAATTTTAACTTTTTCAATGTAATCAAGGTCATCAAGGTCATCGATTAGGCGTTGTGCATACTCTGTAATTTTAAGCATCCACTGGCTTTTTTCTTTCTGTACAACTTCGCTTCCGCATCTTTCACAAACACCATTAACAACTTCTTCATTTGCAAGACCTACTTTACATCCTGTACAGAAGTTAATAGGCATTTTTGTTTTGTAAGCAAGACCTTTTTTGAATAGTTGCATAAATATCCATTGTGTCCATTTATAGTAGTTAGGATCTGTTGTGTTAATTTCTTTAGACCAATCAAAAGAAAAACCTAACATTTTAAGTTGACGTTTAAAGTTTGCAACGTTATTTTCTGTAACAATTGCTGGATGGATTTTATTTGCAATAGCAAAGTTTTCTGTTGGAAGACCAAATGCATCCCATCCCATTGGAAATAGTACATTGTAACCTTCCATACGTTTTTTTCTGGAAATAATATCTATTGCAGTATAACCTCTTGGATGTCCGACATGAAGACCGTGTCCTGATGGATACGGAAACTCAACAAGACCGTAAAATTTCGGCTTAGACATATCAGTACCCGCTTTAAAGGTATTATTGTCATCCCAGTATTTTTGCCATTTCTTTTCTATCTGGCAAGCATCATAATTCATTTTATGTCATCCCCTCTAAAAACAATTAGTTTTCTTTAATTAAATCTGATATATCGACATCTTTAGCATCTGACCAAAGATTTTCTATTGAATAGAATTCTCTTGTTTCTTCGCTAAATATATGAACAATCACATTATCATAATCCATAAGTATCCAATTTGCCGTCTGAAAACCTTCTTTTGAAAGAAAAGATATACCTTTTTCAGAAAGTTTTTCATCAAGTTCATCAGAAAGTGCTTTTATGTGAGGCGACGATGTACCTGTACAAATAACAAAGTAATCCGCCATTGTTGTAAGTTCTCTTATATCAAGAACTTTTATATCGATACCTTTTTTATCATCAAGTATTTTTACTATATTTTCCATTAACTGTTCCATTAAGTTTACCTCTTATTCAGCATAATCTTTGCCAATTACAATTACAACATCATAATCGCCACATTTTTCCTTAGAAACTACCATCTTTTCAAAATTAAATGTCTGAGCAATATAGTGTGAACGATTACTTGTATCTTTTACAATGATACGCGATGTATCATATGGAAGACCGGATTTATACACCATTGGTTTATTACCAAATCCCTGTGAAGTAATTTTAGAAGTAATTTCATCTATTTTCTTTTCTCCGCTACTGCCATCAATTATTCTTACTTTTAACATAAGTTTATCAAGGCCAGAAACCGATTTAATAGAATAATTTACTTCTTCAATATCAACACCATCATCACTTGTTAAGCTTTCTTTTAATTTCATTTCTGCTTCTGAAACTTTTTCGATAGCAGTTTCATCAACAAAATATTTTTCAAAGTTCTTTTTGTTAAGTTCATCGTTAGGAATGAAATAAGATACTCTATTTCTGTACTCAGCAACACCTTCAAGACCAAAAATATGAATATTATCTTTTGCAATTTCCTGATTTGTAAGTACATCTACATATGACAGAATATCAGAATCAGATAAATCAGTTTTGAAACTTGAAACAGCAGCATCTTTTATTGATCCTATATTTAAAAGTCCTTCGGGACTTAAAACTTTATCTATAACCGCAAAAATAAAATCTCTTTGAACCTTATTTCTTTGAAGGTCGGCATTCGGATATCCACGAAATCTTACAAGTTGTTCTGCTTTATCACCATTTAAATGTTGCATACCAGGATAAAGATCAATATACAAATCCTGTTCAGGATCTTCATATTGCATACGTTGCGGTACTTTAAAATCGACACCACCCATTGAATCGATTACATTTCTAAAGCCTTTTGTATCAATAAGTACATAGTTGTCGATTTTATGACCTGTAATTTTTTCAACAGCTCTATATACGCCTTTTATATCAGTAACTACCTTGCCATCTTTAAAAGTCTGATAAGATGAATTTATTTTTTTATCAATCTTGTTATCTTCATCATAAGTATCACGAGGAATCTGAAGAACACTTATTCTTTTGTTTACACGATCATACTGTGCAAACATAATAACATCTGTTCTTGTACCATCCTTATCTACTCCAACAATAAGTACATTTGAATATCCTTTAATGTATAAAGGGTCATCTTTTGCAGTTTTAATTCTTGTATCATAAACTTTAGATGACCAAACGGCACCGATAACACCGACACACACAAGACATAAAATAAGTGTAATAGATATAGTATTTTTTATATATGATAATATCTGTTTTTTAGACATTTTATCACCTGCTAATATAATAATTTCTTGTAGCAACAGTTCCAGGATGAAGCAGAGTTCCTTTTTTAAGAACGGATTTTATAGTGATATCCATTTGATATATTATTGCTTTATCAAGATCCTGATATGCAACTTCCCTTAAATGTTCTACTCCATCGTAATTTCTTAAAGGTTCTATTCCGTCTGCTATGTAAATAATTTTTGTAAGAGTTGACATATTTGGCTTTCCGACAGTATGGAAATAAATTGCATCATAGATTTCATCGTCATCTATACCAAATTCTCTTTTTGCAATTTCCGCCCCTAAAAAAGCATGTATAAGACCATGTTGTTTTTTAGTTACATCGTCAAGTTCAATAGAGTACTCATCACAAAGTGCAATCATTTCTTCCGGAGAATAATTCTTCGCACAATCGTGTAAAAGTCCTGCTATACGTGCTTTTTCTACATCAGCACCGTAAAATAATGCCATTTCCACAGCAGTTTCCATAACAGCTACAGAGTGTTTGTATCTTTTTTCCAAAAGCATTCCTTTAAGTTTTTGCTCAATTTGAGTAATATTCACGTTTTAATCTTCCTTTTTTGTATAAAGATTATTTTCTTTTATATATTTTTCAACACTTTCCGGCACCAAATCCGAAATGTTCTTTCCTTCAATAATGTTTTGTCTGATTACAGTTGATGAAATATCGATATTTTCCATATCAACAAGAACAAAATCTGCTTTATATTTTTTATTGAATAAATCTATTTCATCTTTCAAAACTTTGTCATTGTACTCTCTTGAAAAAACCGCAAATCTACACAATTTAATAAGTTTTTCGCCGTCTTTCCAAGTTAATATCTCGTAAAACGAATCTGCTCCGATTATAAATACATATTCATTATCATCTTTTAAAAAATGATTTAGTGTATCTATACTGTAACTTTTTCCGCCTTTATTAAGTTCATAATCTGATATAAAAAACTTTTTATTATTTTTTGTTGCAAGTCTTAACATATCAAGACGCTGATTATTTGTTGCAAAACCTTTTAGTTCTTTATGCGGCGGTATTGAATTTGGCAGAAACATAATTTTATCAAGATTTAGTTTACAAAGCACAGTTTCTGCCATTTTTATATGACCATTGTGGACAGGATTAAACGTACCACCTAAAATCCCAATCTTCATTTTTTCACCGCTTTATTTGCCTTTGGAAGCACTATAGTTTTATTCTCTTTTGATTCTTTATAAATTACAAATTTTGAACCTATAACTTGTACAGGCTCCGCTCCTGTAAGAGAACAAACTTCACCACATACTTCCCTTGTATCCATAAGCGAATTTTCAAGAACATGAATTTTTATAATTTCTCTTTTTTCAAGAGCATCATTAACATTTTTTACAAAGTTTTCATTTATTCCGCCTTTGCCTACTTGCATAATTGCATTTTCAGTATTTGCAAGGCCTCTTAAATAGGCTCTTTGTTTACTTGTAAGCATATTGTTTTTATCCTTTCGACAAAAATCTTCACAGTATATTATACTAAATTTTTGTATATATTGTCAACTATTTCATATACTCAAATTCAATCTCATATATCTTAACTAAATCGCCCTCTTTAACACCCTTGTTTTCAAGTTCTTTAATAACTCCTTTTTTGCGGAGTGAACGTTGGAAAAACTGTAGCGATTCGTTATCTTCTATGTTTGTAGAACCGAGAATTTTCTTAATCCAAGGGCCTTCTACTATAAATGTATCATTATCTCTTGTAACTGTAAACGGTACTTCATCTTCAAATTTTATAATTTCTATTTCATCGTCTTCTGCTTCTTCGTAAAGAACAGGCATAGGAATTTCATCAAGCATGCCTGAAACATAAAGCATAAGTTCCTTTACACCCATATTTGCCGCAGCAGAAATTTCAAAAACTTTATAACCTCTGTTTCGCATTTCGTCGCAAAAACCATCATAAATTGAAGAATCATACACAAGGTCTTTTTTATTAGCAACAACGATCTGAGTTTTTTGAGCAAGAAGCGGATTGAATTTTTCTATTTCTTCATTTATTTTATCAAAATCTTCAATAGGATTTCTACCTTCAATCGATGATGCATCAACAACATGAAGGAGAAGTCTTGTTCTTTCAACGTGTTTTAAAAATTCATGACCAAGACCTATACCTTCACTTGCACCTTCAATAATCCCCGGAATATCGGCAATAACAAAACTGTTGCCGTGTCCTAAATCGACTACTCCGAGATTTGGTTCAAGTGTTGTAAAATGGTAATTTGCAATTTTTGGTCTTGCATCAGATACTACTGACAAAAGTGTTGATTTTCCAACATTTGGAAAACCTACAAGTCCAACATCTGCAAGCAGTTTAAGTTCAAGTTTTATTTCTCTTTTTTCGCCCTCAATTCCACTTTTGGCAAATTTCGGAGCCTGTCTTGACGGAGTTGCAAAATGACTGTTTCCCCAACCGCCACTTCCGCCTTTGGCAATTATTATTTTTTGACCAAGTTTATTTAAATCGGCAATTACTTTACCTGTGTTTGCATCTCTGACCAATGTTCCAATTGGCACAGTTACATACAAATCTTCGCCGTTTTTTCCGCTGCATTTGGCACTTCTTCCGTCGCCGCCATTTTGTGCTTTATAATTTTTTCTGTATCTGAAGTCAGCAAGAGTACTTACTTTATCATCAACCATCAAAATTACATTTCCGCCGTTTCCGCCATCGCCACCATCAGGACCACCTGCTGCAACATATTTTTCTCTATGGAAAGAAACAAGCCCGTTTCCGCCATTTCCGGCTTCTATACTAATTACCGCTGTATCTGCAAGCATTTTAATTCACCTCTTATCAGTAATGTGCGTTTTTCACTATAAATAAACATAGGGCTGACCTAATTTTAAGCCAACCCTACACATCTTTTACTATTTATTATTGTGCAATTTCATATACACTAACCTGTTTTTTGTCTTTGCCAACTCTTTCGAATTTAACTTTACCGTCAACAACAGCAAATAGTGTATCGTCGCTGCCTTTTTTAACATTTATACCAGGGTGGATTTTTGTACCACGCTGTCTAACAAGAATATTTCCTGCAAGAACAAACTGACCGTCGCCACGTTTTACACCAAGTCTTTTAGATTCGCTGTCACGACCGTTTTTTGTACTACCAACACCTTTTTTATGAGCAAATAACTGTAGATTTAATTTAAACATTAACTACACCTCCAATTCACAAATTGTGATATTCTCCGAATATTGTTCTTCTAAATTTACTAAAAACAAATACATTGAATTAAGTAATATATTTACGCTTTTTCTTTCTTCATCTGTGATATCACAAGGAAGAACAAAGAAAAGATATCCGTCATCAACTTCATATCCGATATTTATGTTTAACACATTTTCAATACCATTTAGGGTAAGATGAACCGCCGAACTTATTGCAGCACATACAATATCATTTTCTTCCGAAGAATTTGCATGTCCATCAGCAACAAATTTTACAATGTTTTTGTTTTTATCACGATAAATATTAACGCTTGTCATATCTTATGCGTTAATTTTTTCAATTTTAACTTTTGTGTAAGGCTGTCTATGACCCTGTTTTGTCTTAGAACCTTTTTTAGGTTTGTACTTAAATACAATAACCTTTTTAGCTTTACCATTTTTAACAACAGTAGCGTCAACACTTGCACCTTCTACGATAGGTGTTCCGATAACTGTTTCATCACCAGATACTGCAAGAACCTGATCAAATTTAACAGCTTCGCCTTCTGCTGCTTCAAGTTTTTCAACAAACAAAACGTCTCCTTCAGAAACTTTATACTGTTTGCCACCTGTTACTATAATTGCGTACATTAAAATGCACCTCCCTTGTTATTCTCGCTACAAACAGGTATGCCAAGCATTTTAAGACCTGTTATATGCGGTTACCGTAGCATTATAACATATAATTGCACGATTTGTCAAATGTTTTTTTGCATTTTTTTACATTTTTTAAAAATAATTATTTTATAATGAATTTTTGCTTTGTTTAAGGTCGATTTTTTTATATTTTTTTATTCTTTCAAGAGCATCAAATGATGATGCATCAATAACTGTTTTTGTCAGACAATCCGTGCAGAGCATTTCTATTCTGTCATAAAACACTTGCATTTTTATATCGTTGCAATCACAGTTGCACCCAATTTTGTTTTTTGATGACAAAGACATAAGATAATCTGCAATTTCAGCCACAAAAGGATTTTCCTCTTTGAGATTATCATATCCAAGTTCATTCATAATAAGATCTGTTTCATCGTTGTATTCTGTACATTCTTCGTTAATTTTCACAATATCGCCGGCATAGAATAAATCTGTTTCAAGAACCGGACACGCAAAACATATTATATCGCCATTCCAGAATGTTTTTGCACTAAGTTCAAATTTATGAAACTCATTGCACGCAATACACGGAGAAGACAACGTATATTTATTATTCTTTCCAACTGTGATAAGTATGTACGATTTTTTACAATGACAAGAAAGTATAACTGCTTTATTACCTGAAAATGAAAAAATATTGAGTTTATACTTTTGCATTTCTCCGCAAATCGGACATTTATAAAGTATTGTTGTATTTAAATCTGAAATCATTTAGTATCCTCTAATCTAAAAGTTTATTTTCTCTTGCGTAGTAAAATAAATACTGCTGTGCAAATCCACCAAGATTTTTAAATTTTTCTTTCGAGCATGCCTCAATTTGTTTCATCGTTGCGTTTTCATCAAGATAAAACTTTTTCATAACTCGTCCTATCCAAACATCAATAGGAAATGCATCATATTTTTTTAGAGAGAACAAAAGTACACAGTCTGCAACTTTCGGTCCTACTCCTTTTATTTTTAAAAGTTCTTTTTTTGCATCCGAAGTTGTCATATCAAACAGAGAATATAAATCAACTTCGCCAGATGCAACTTTTTTTGCCGCATCAAGTATATATGCTGCTCTGTATCCTGCTTTTAAAGGTTCTAAATCTTCCAAAGAAAGCGATGCAAGTTTTTGTGCAGTTGGAAAAGTATAATAATCATTTCCGTTATATTCAACTTTTTCACCAAAAAGCATAGAGAGTTTTGCAACTATTTTTTTAATTCTCGGAATAGCGTTTTGCGTAGAAATTATAAACGAAATAAGGCACTCAAAAACGTCCTGATTAAGTATTCTTATTCCCCATCCAAAATTTATTGCGTTTTTTAATGTATCGTCAGTTGATAGTGCATTTTTTATTAAAGCATAATCGTTGTCTATGTTAAAATAATCTCTCCATATATTTTCATATTCTGAAATTGTTGTATTTGCAAGTACAATATTTTTACTGTCAAAATTTACTTTTATTACTTTTCCAAAAGCAACGCCAACATATGTTTCTTCATCTATCATTTCCCATCTGAAACACTGGCCGCAGTCAAAAGTATGGCTTGGAAGGAAATCAGTCATATCCTCTAAAATAACACAGTTGTCTTTTTCATAAACTCTCAAGAATATCACCTCATCTTGCTAATTATTTCTTTGTATTCATCATATGTATACAAACTGTTTAGTACATCTAAAAGCATATTTGCACTCATTCTTTTTGGAAGTTCTAAATTCTTTGTAAGATACATTCTCATTTTTTTGCTTTCTTCATTACCGCTAAGTCCATCTTTAAAAAGATCTGCTTTGGTAATCTTTTTCGCATCATCGCATCTTTGGACACTGCATTTTTCAACAGCCTCCAAAATTATAGCATCATTTATTCCTTCAACGCCTAAAAAACCTTCTTTTGATGGTTTTGTCTTTCTTTTTTCCTTGCCTTCTATATCAGGGATATATGCATGCTTTACTATGCCTTTTTTTACGAAATTCTTAATATAATTTCTTATCTGAAAACCTGCACTATCGCTATCAGTAAGAATAATTATGCCATCTTTTTCGGCAAGTTTTTTAATTAAATTTACTTTAGCTATGTTTTTATATATACCAAAACCGTCTGTTGTAACGATTGCGGTATCAAAAAGTTGAGAAAGTTTTATTTTGTCGTATGTACCTTCTACAATTATTGCTTCCTTAATTTTTTGCAACAAAGTCAGTCCTTTAATATTTTATATATATATCACTAATTCCGTTGTATATACTGTTGTATGATGGATATGTGAAGTTTTTAAGATAATCCTGATAATACACTGCATATGACACAAAGCAAAGCGGAATGTGTACAGTTTCGTTTGTAAAAGTATTTGCAAAATTTAAAAATGCATCTTTTTGCATTTCTTTATCAGATGCAGTTTTCAATTTATTTAACGACTCATCTAAATTATAACTTGAAATGTTATAAAAATTACTTTCGCCGTCTGTTTTTAACATTTCAGATAAATCGCCATTTTTAGGAATTTTGTATTCAACAAGTGCCATGTCAAATTCTTTATTTATTAAATCTTCGTTATATTCTTCAGTTGGTTTTAATACTATTTCGACATCAATCATACACTTTTTAAGGTTATCTTTAACCAAAGATGCCATAAGTGCTGATTCAACATCATCTTCCCTGACTAAAAGTGTGAATTTTAAATTTACAAGCGTACCATCGATTGTTTTTTCCATTACATTGTCGGCGTTTAAATCTCTCCATCCGTTTTGTGAAAGTAAATCAACTGCAGTTTTTTCGTTATATAAACTTTCATACTCAGACGGATTATAATACGCAGACGGATTTATTGGAATATTTACAGCAAATGCATGTGAATGCATAACATCATTTACTATTTTTTCTTTATCAACAGCATATGATATTGCCTTTCTTACTTCGCTGTTTTTTAATGCATCGTTTTCAAAATTAAAAGCGAGATAATTGTAGTATTCCCCTACTATTTCATAAGTGCTCATTTTATTTGAAAAAGAAAAATCGCCAAAATTTACTATATCTGATGATATAATGTCTGTCTGACAAGCATTAAACGAATACAATGCTGTTGAATTATCTTTCATAAAAGTAACTTGCAACTTATCTACATACGGCTCTTTTCCATGCCACATTTGGTTTTTCTCAAGTGTCATTCCATTTCTGCTGATTTTGTTTTTTAGAATAAACGGACCAGTACCTACAGGCATACCTATAAGTTCTTCTTTGAAAAATTCTGAAGCATCGATATAATCTTTAGGCAAAATAGGAAAATCAAGATACACAACAAAATCCAAAACTGGCTTATTAACTTCTATTGAAATCTGATAATCATTTATTGCAACATAAGAATTTATAAATTCAAATATACCACTGTAATTATTCTCGTATTGTTTAATTAAATCAAGCGTATATATAACGTCATTTGCATTAAAGTTTTTTCCATTGTGAAAAACTACATCTTTTTTTAAATCAACAATATATCTTCCGTTTTCAAATTTATATCCAGTAGCTAAAACTGATGACACAGTTTTGTCGGGATTAACTTTAAAAAGTCCTTCATATACATTTGTAAGCACCTGTGAATTCGCCCATTTTTTTGTTATAAGCGGATTAAATGTATCGGGATACACAGAATATAAATTGATAGTCCCGCCTTTTGTAGCACTTATATTTCGAGGTAATTTACCTCCATTATTTACAGAACATGATTTAAAAAATGAAAACATAATGCAAATAGCACACAGTATACACACTATAAAAGTCAAAAATCGTTTCATTTTTTATTCCTTAAACTTTTAATCTTTCTACATTTTTACATTTATAAGTTTTGTCATCAAATTCAAAAATTGCGCCACAAAGTTGCTGTTTTCCTTCTGCAACTTCAAACTTTTTAGGAAGTTGCGTTATAAATCTTTGTATAATTATTTCTTTTTTTACACCAAGAACCGAATCTAATGTACCGGTCATACCAATATCACCTATATAACCCGTACCACCCGGAAGTACCCTTTCATCAGCAGTCTGAATGTGAGTGTGTGTTCCAAAAACCGCATTAACTTTTGAATCAAGATAAAATCCCATTGCTTGTTTTTCACTTGAAGCATCAGCGTGAAAATCAACAATTATAATGTCACATTTACCTTTTACCTCATCTAATATAGAATCGGCTTTTTTAAACGGACAGTCTACTGTTAAAAGATTCATTCTTCCCATAAGGTTAATTACACAGATCCTAATGTCGTTAAAAGTTATTATTGTATAACCATTTCCTACAGTTCCACTTGGGAAATTTGCAGGACGAATTACATTTTTCTTATTTAAAAGAAGATTAACAACTTCGCTTTTTTTAAATGCGTGATTTCCAAGTGTAATTACATCTATTCCGCTTTTTATAAGTTCGTTTGCGGTATTTGTATTAAGTCCATTACCTACGCACGCATTTTCAGCATTTGCAATAACAAAATCTATATTATAATCTTTTTTTATATCTTTTAGTTTTCTTGTAGTGTAGTTAACACCATTCTGACCTACTATATCTCCTATTGCAAGAATTTTCATATAAAACCCTTTCAATCATTTTTTAATTTCACAACTGCATTTTTCCGTTCCAAAAAGAACCCTTCCGCATTTTTCACATTTGCGTGTTTTTACAGGATTTGATGTTCTTGTATAGGTGGACCTATTGCAATTGCACACTTCCCCGTCAAATAAGATTTTTCCGCACTTTTTACAATAATCCGCACCAAAACTACCTGTTTTTTTAACTGCAGTATTTGGTCTCTTAGCCACAGGTTTATTTGCAACGTTGCTTCTTTGATTTGATGCAGTTCTTACCTGTGTTGTTTTTGCAGTTGTTGTTTTTGCAGTTGTTGTTTTTGCAGTTGTTGTTTTTGCGGTTACTGTTTTTGCGGTTACTGTTTTTGCAGTTGTTGCAGATGCAGGTTTTGCAATTGTTTTTTTCTTTGTTTTTAACGGTTTAAAAACTAATGTTGAAAAAATATTTATTATAAGTATTATTGATGACATAACAAGACATACTGTTACACCAACTCCACTTGCAATTCCTACTATTAAAGTCAATATGTAAAAAATTGAGAATACAAAATTTATTCCAATATTTATGTAGAGTGTTGGCAATTTTTTTGCAAAAAACAGTGTTGCAAAAAGTCCTGTTAAAATACTTATAAGGAAAAATACTGATATTTGCCAAAACGGAGCAAAAGATGTTCCGTTTAAAAGAGCAAATAAAACTTCTGAGCCTAAGATTTCACACGATGGCGAAAACACATATTTCGTAGGTAAAAATGAACATACAACGTATATACAATAAAGATATACAACTGTATATTTTACATATTTGTTCATTTTTGCACCTCGTTTCCTTTTTTATAGTTAAGAAGGCGTTGCCATACAAAAATTATTATCGGTATAACAACACATATAATCATAACTATTGATAACAGTTTACCAGACATTCGTACAATATTATTTCCGCCGAATCCATATCCTGCAAAAACCATAAGTTGGTCATATATAAACATAAAAAATACGTTAAGAAGTATTGCGCCAAGTACAAACAAATCCGAACCTATGTTTTTATGTCTTAACATTAAGATACAAGATGTGATTGTAAGAAGAATCAATGCATACATAATGATAAAGTTTATTTTAACAAACCCGGACACAAATTCCGGAGTAACAATCCAGAAAAATGTCATAAGCATAAAAACAAATATATTAAACATCATTATAAGATATATGATAAAGTCGAACCACACAGTTATCTTTTTATGAAAACTGCTTTTATCCGTAATAATTCCCGTAATACTTGTTGCAATCATTAAAGTAAACAAAACAACATAAAGAATATCTTTTATTGTCATTGGAATTATAGGTAGCGTTAAATAGACATAAATCAATAAATATATTGAAGAAAGTGTTGTACCAATAACATACTTTCTAATAAAACTCTTTTCAAAAATCGCTATCATTAGTCCACAAACAAGAGGCAATGCAACATAAATATTAGTAATTGACATTCTGCTTCCTGCCGCTATATCAAACATCTCTGAAAAAGGTAATATTGTAAAAATAATCGTTAATGAATATAATCCAATCATTATATAACGCAATACATTTTTTAATATTTCGGCCTTTGCGTTTGGAACATCATAATTTTGAAGATTGAATGTGTCCTGTTCATTTGACTGTTCAGGTGCATTTTCAACGGGTTCTTCATCTATTTCGTCTTCATCGACAAATTCTTCATCAACAATTTCTTCATCAACAATTTCTTCATCAATGAATTCTTCGTCGACAAATTCTTCGTTTTCAGTCAACTCATATTCGTCGTCATCTTGATTATTCATATCAAAAAATGAAACTTGAGTTAAATCTTCATCTATTTCTTTTTCTTCATCAAATTCTTCTTCATCTGATTCTTCTTCATCTGATTCTTCTACAGCATAATACAACTCATCTTTTTTAAAAATTTTAGTTGCTTCCATATCTGGATCAATTTCTTCGATAGTTTCTGCAGATTCAGCATCATTAGTATCATTTTCATCATCTTCTGCAAAACCTGATTGTTCTTGCAGCATCTGTGCCGCCATTTTTTCTTGTTCTGCTTTTTTTATTGCAAGATATCTTTCTTCAAGTTCTATACGTTCTTTTTCCAAACGTTCTTCTTCAAGTCTTTTTTCTTCTTGTAAACGTTCTTCCTCAAGTCGTCTTTCTTCCTCAAGTCTTGCTTCTTCAAGTGCTTTAAGACGTGCTTTTTCCTCTTCTTCACGTCTTTTGTTTTCTTCTTCAATCGCTCTTAATCTTTTTTCTTCAGCTTCTTTTTCCATCTGTTTTCTAAGTTCTTCTTGCTGTCTTTTCTTTTCAAGAGCACGAGCTTCTTTTTGTCTTAACAAATCTTCGATAATTTCACGGCGCTTAGCCTCAAAATTATTTTGAGGAATTGAAGAAACTATTTCATTTGCTTTGTCATAATTCTCTTTTTCAATACGTTTTTCGTCTGTTTTTTGCGTTTCTGATTTACTTTTATATTCATCTTCAAAAAGGAATACAGTTCCGCATATTTTACAGCAAATACCGTTTGATATAAAATGACCGCAATTAGGACATTTATGTTCTGCCATTAGTATATCACCTTATTCTAAGTTTATATTATATATAGTTATAAAAATACAGAATAATTGTATCATTTTTTACGCACTATGTCAAGAATATACCAATAAAAAAGGTATTTCGTAATTATTACGAAATACCTTAGCAAGTTTATTATATTAAGTCATTAAGTACAGTCTGCAAAAGTTCAACGTGTGGCTCACAAGTTATATAATTTATAAGTGCCATCACGTCGCCTTCTTTAAGGTCGATTTTGTAATCATCAAATTTTCCGTGAACGGTTTCTCCACCTGTTATTCTGTAAATATACCATCTTCCTTTTGTATTGGCATACTCAGTAAACGCTTTCTCAATAAAGCCGGGTTCTTTTATTTCTTCACTACGAACTTTGAAGCCGTTTGTTATTTCGTTTGCTTCGTCGCCATCCATAGCATAAATGCCTGTTTCGCTTCTTCCAATCGGTAAATATTCACATTTTACACCATCATCCAAAATAACTTTTACAATTAGTCCGCTATTCCAAAATTCATTGTTATGTTTGTTGAAAATAAGATTTCCCTGTCCGTAAATAATTTTTGAACCTTTATAATCTTCTTCACATCCAACACAATGCGTATGCTGACAAATTACAACATCTGCTCCTTTATCTGCCATTCTTTGGCATCTTTTCTGAAGATTTTTTGTAGGATAACGGTATTCTTCTTTACCTCCGTGATATAAAACAATTACATAATCACATTTTTCTTTTAAATCAGCAATATGGTCAAGTGAATCAAGCGGTTCAAACGGATTTACACCACAACTTTTTTCTGTCGCAATTGAAAACTCATGTTCTGCGCAGAAATATAATCCGATTTTTTTGCCGTCTTTTTCAAGTATGTAAGGTTTTTGTGCATCGGCTAAATTATCGCCGGCGCCTGCATATGGAATTTTAGCTTTATCTAAAGCATCTGTTGTTGAATAAAATCCTTCACTTCCATGGTCTAAGATATGATTATTACATATCCCCAAAACTGTTGGATTAAATGCATCTTTTATTCCCTTCACAGTGCCAAGAGGTGCACAAAGCGCAGGTCCACATTTTTTAATGGGTGTACATCCTTCGTAAAGCGGAGTTTCTAAATTGTAAATTCTAAAATCTGCTTCGTTAAGATAAGAATAAATTTTATCATCTACAAGTTTTTTAACATCGCCGTTTATAAAATGCTCTCTGTTACATTCTGTTGGATATATATCCGCTCCGATTGCTAAAGTAATCATTTTTGTCTCCTTATAAATTATCTTATTTTAATTTTGTAACTGGTACTATACCATTTTTAAAAGCAAATACTTGTATTGTGTCTGTACTTTCCATATTTTCAAATACATATTCTGCATTAAAGTTTCCAATTGTAGAAACATCTACAGGAACAACTTTTGCTGTTTTCATAACACCGTTATAATCGTAAAGTGCAAAAATTACATTGATTTTATCTGAAGAAAAACCTTTGTTTGTAAGAGTATATTCTGCTTTTTTACCATCAACTTCTTTTGCGCCTTCATAAGATGAAACAGTTGCTCTAAACGGTATAGCAGGTATCATTGTTTCATTTGTAAGATTTCCGCCAAGTGATTTTTTAGTGTCATCTGAATTAACATAACAGTATCTCACTTCTTTAGGAGTAGAAACTGAATCAGCATAAACTTCAATTGTGTCGCCAACTATTGTAGCAGTGGCATCAACAAAGGCACTGCCGTCTTGACTTATTTTAAATCCTTTAAGTGCGCTGCCATCGATTGTTCTAAGACCTTCTCCAACCTGTTTGAAGGAAAGAACTGCTTTATTTCCACTTACTTTCATAGAATCGTATAATGGTCCGTTCCATGAACCCTGATAGTTTAATTCTTTATATATATTTGCTTTTGCTGCAAGATAAATTCTGTTACCTACAGGAATTTTATTTGACGGATGAATTGAATTGCTTATTCCAAAGTCGTAATCGTCAGGGCCTTCATTCGATGTAGAAATAGGATACACATTTGTCATTCTTTTTGAAACGTCAAATGTATACTGACGAATTAGTGGAAAATCACTATTTGCACTTACATAAGGAGCGAGCATAATTGGAATTACATGAAACTCGTTATTATTCTGGTCTTTTCTGTACATATTGATTAAATCTTCAAGCATTAAATCATAGTATGGACTTGATGCATTAGATGAGTTTGATTCGCCCTGATACCAGATCATACCTCTTGCCTTTATATTTTTAAATGGAGAATAAAAACTATTGTAAAGTGCATTTGGTATCAGTTTATAATCTGCTGCAGGAATCTTTGAATTTATGTAATCGTCACTTGCTATTTTTTCATCAAGTTCTTCAACTTTTGATGCATATTCACTTCTTGATTCAAGAACTTCTCTTGAAAGCCATGTTTCAATTTTAGAACCACCAAGCGCAACGTCAACAAGACCAACTGTTACATCTAAATCGTCTGACAACTGGTAAGCCATAAGATAACCTAAGCAAGACATGTTTCTTACACCATCTCTTGTTGAAAGATACCATCTTGCACCGTTTACATCAATGTGAGGTTTTTCAAGATCACTTTTAGCCGGCTGAGTCTGGTCAATAAAACGAACGTCGTATTTTTCGCAATTATCAAGGAATGGTTTTAAATCTTCTTCTTTTAGGTCATACATTCTGAACTGCATATTTGACTGACCTGATGTAAACCAAAGTTCGCCAATAGCAATATTGTTTATATGTTTTTCGTAGGTTCCATTTTTAATTATAAGTTTTACATCTTTTTTTGCACTCATAGGTTCAAAAGTAACAATCCAACTGCCATCTTTTACAGTTGTTTCTTTTTTTACACCATCAAGTGTAACTTCAACTTTTTCGCCATCTTTTGTTCCTACACCGTAAATGTTTATAGGCATATCTCTTTGTAGAACTGCGTTATCTGAAAAATATGAATTTGATGCAATTGATGTTGTCGCAATTTCTACTTTCAAATCATCTGCCCAAACAAGTTGAGGAGTTGCTTCGCCTCTTGTTTCAATAGCTACTCTTGCAGGGTAACCATTTAAGGTGCTTAAAAATGTATCTGTAACAATAAACTCAAGTTCAACATAATTTGCTTCGTATTCATTCATAGTCTGCTGTTTTGCTAAAATTGCAGTAGTTGATGCATCTGTCATTACAGTAAGATATAAATCAGATGTTTTTCCATCAGCAGAATTAAGGGGATTGTCATAACCAAAATAACCGCTAATTCTTATTACTTTTCCAACGTATGATGAATCAAAAGCAGGTAACAAATTAGAAAGTTTTACACGATGAACATCTGATGTTCTTTCAGAAAGAACGATAGAATTTTTGCCCGAATAATTGTACATAGGGCTGATTGCAACTTTTTTTGCAGCACCGCCAAGTTTATAACCATATCCTGTGTGATAGTTATCAGAATATGCTTTAAAACCTGTTACAAAATCGCCACTTTCTGCATCTGTTGAAAAATATGTTTCAAATCCCGATGCAGTAACCGTTTTATTTTCTGTCATTTCTTCTAAAAGAATATCATCAACATAAAACTCTTTTGCACAAGTGTCTTCCGTTGCTGAATGCTGCTGACAAATTCTTACACTGTTTGTAAAGTTTGTAATATCACTCTCAGAAAGTGTCATTATCATAGAAACTTTAGTCCATACGTTTGGTTTTACGCCATATTTTACACCGTAATTTCTAAATGTATATCCACCTTCTTCAACTGTTGAAATGGTAAATCCGTAAGATGTGCCAGTTGTTGTGTCCGGTGTATAAACCCATGCAGAAACTCTGTATTTTTTGCCAACATTTTCTGTTTTTAAAACGTTGTCAAAAACATCATAAACTTTTACACCCTGGTTTTGAGTAGTTCCTGTTCTCCTTAGAGAATACTTTCCGCTATGAGCGTATGTAGTTGATGTTTCTGTAACACCGCCAGATCCGGCATTTGCATAATGTGTTTTAAACACATTATTTGTTTCAAAATCATTTGATGCAACTTCTTTGTACGAAAAAGTTACACTATCTGCATTTGCAACAATACATAAAAGTGATAAACTAAGTACAAAAACTGCAACAAAACACAATAGTTTTTTCATTGTTTTTTCTCCTTCAATGTAAAATTTGTATACACAATTATAATACCATAAAAAAACATTAAATTCAATATATAAATAAAAAAAGCTGAACTTTTAGCTCAGCTTTTTTAAAAGTTTATTTTGTACCAAATATTCTGTCGCCTGCATCTCCAAGGCCAGGAACGATATAACATTTGTCGTTAAGACCTTCATCTACATTTGCACAGTAAATTTCAATATCCGGATGAGCTTCAGATAGAGCTTTAATACCTTCAGGTGCTGCGATAAGACAAAGAAACTTAATATGTTTTCCGCCATAAGATTTTATTTGTCCTACTGCATCTATTGCACTTCCGCCTGTTGCAAGCATTGGGTCTACAACAACTATAAGACGTTTATCAATATCCGCCGGCAATTTACAGTAATATTCCTGCGGCTGCATTGTCTCTTCATCACGGTACATTCCAATATGTCCTACTTTTGCAGAAGGCACAAGTCTTAATAGCCCATTTACCATACCAAGACCTGCCCTAAGAATCGGTACAACTGCAAGTTTTTTACCTTTTATCATTTTTTGTGTAGTTTTTTTAATAGGTGTTTCAATTTCTACATCTTCAAGCGGTAAATCTCTTAAAGATTCATAACACATAAGCATTGTTATTTCTTCAACAAGTTCACGGAACTCTTTGTTTGTTGTAGATTTTTGACGTAATATAGTTGTTTTGTGTTGAATTAACGGATGATCAAAAATTTTAATATTACTCATAATATACTCCTATTCTTATTCTTCGTTAGGTGCTTTTGATAGAATAACATTTGTAATAATACCAAGAATTAAAGCACAAGCAATTGATGTAATTGTAATTTTTCCAAATGTTAGTGTAAGTCCGCCAATACCTGCAATAAGAATTACAGATACAACAAAAAGATTCTTGTTAAGATTTAAGTTAACCTGCTGAACCATTTTAAGACCAGATACAGCAATAAATCCGTAAAGAGCCATACATACGCCACCCATTACACACGATGGAATTGAATTTACAAACGCAATAAATGGAGAAATAAATGCAATAAGAATTGCTAAAACAGCCGCAGTAATAATTGTTACAACTGATGCATTTCTTGTAATAGCAACACAACCTACTGATTCACCATATGTTGTATTAGGACATCCTCCAAAAACAGCACCGACAATAGAGCCGACACCATCGCCAAGAAGTGTTCTGTGAAGACCAGGTTCTTCTAAAAGATCTGTTTCAATTATAGAAGAAATGTTTTTGTGATCTGCAATATGTTCTGCAAAAACAACAAATGCAACCGGAATATATGCAACCGCTATAGTACCTATATAAGCAGGATTAAGTTCTCCCACACCTTTTAGTGCAGTAACAATAGTAAAGTCAGGAACTGAGAGGAAAGTTGAAAGATTTACACCATTTTTAACAAGTTCCATAAACGGAGCAACATTTAAAACTTTAAGTGCATCAATATTAGCAGAATAACCTATAATTGTGAAAATTGCGCATGCTGCATAACCACCCAAAATGCCTATAATAAAAGGAATAAGTTTTATTGTCTTTTTACCATATGTTGAACATATAATTGTTATAAATAGTGTAATAAGACCACAAAGAACTGTAATTAAAGGAGATGTTGCAACGCCTTCAATGCTTCCTTTTAGCATATCGCCAACAGCATTTCCTGCAAGTGAAAGACCGATAATTGCAACAGTAGGTCCGATAACAACAACCGGCATAATTTTGTTAATCCATTTTACACCAGCAAATTTTACAATTATTGCTATTACTACATAAACAAGTCCTGCAAAAATCGCACCGATTATAAGTCCAAGATAACCAAGACTCATTGATACACCGCCCGCAAATGCGGCTGTCATCGAGCCGATAAAAGCAAAAGATGAGCCTAGAAATACAGGAGATTTCTTCTTAGTGAAAAGTACATAAACAAGTGTACCAAGTCCTGCACCAACAAGAGCCGCTGCCGAACTCATACCATGTCCGATAATCATCGGAACAACCAATGTAGCAGTCATAATTGCAAGAAGTTGCTGGATAGCATAAATAATTAACTGCCAGAATTTGGGTTTGTCATTAACATCATAAACCAATTTCATTTTTATTCCTCCTTAGTATATGAAGTTTTAAAAAACTTCTTAATTAAAATATACTAAATATAGTATATTTTGTCAATACAAAATACAAGATAAAAATAAAACACACCGTAATATGTTCTATCACAGTGTGTTTTTTATACATAAAAATCACAAAAATTTCAAGTATCTTTTATTATTTTGCACTTAGTGCAGGAATTAAACTTAATACATTATCAAATGCAAAAACTTTTACAATATCTGTATCTTCAACAGTTTTTTCAAATTCGCAATTTACATCGTAGTCTCCTACAGTTGGAAGAAAAACTGATTTCACCTTCGCTTCTTTTAGGTTGTTATATTCATCATAAAGAGCAAAAATTAAATCTAAATCCATTTCGTTGTATCCGGTATTTGTTACTGTATAAGTTACAGCGTTATCTGCTGTTTCTTTTTTTGCGTCAAATGTAATAACAGATGCTCTAAATGGTATTGCCGGAATATTTGTTTCATTTGTCATATTTCCGCCAAGAGTCATAAGGTCATCACTGATAATTACATAACAATATCGTACTTCTACAGGATTTTCAATACCTTCTGCATAAACTTCTACATTATTTCCGTTTACAACTGCCGTAGCAGGAACAAAGGTCGTTCCATCAGATGAAATTTCAAAACCTTTAAGCGCTTCGCCGTCGGTAGTTGTAATTCCGTCGCCTACTAAATCGAATGTAAGTGTAGCTTTATTATCTTTTACAGTCATTGACTTATAAACCGGGCCATTCCATATTTTATACTCATTTTTGCCATATACATTGTAAAGAATTGCCCTTGCAGCTCTTTGACCTATTGGTTTTTTATTGCTTGGATGAATTGCATTATTTATTGAATGGTCAAATTCATTTGGTCCTTCATTAGATGTTGAAATGACATATACATTATTTAGTCGTTTTGAAACATCAAGTGTAAACTGACGCACCATGTGATATGAACTTGTTGTTTTATAAGGTGCAAGCATAAACGCAACAACCGGGAAATTTTCGTCATTCTGGTCACGTCTGTACTGATTTATTAAATCTGTTAATTTTAAATCATAAAGATATGTTCTGTTGTTTTCAATAGTAGAAGAATAATTTGCATTAGATTCGCCCTGATACCAAAGCATTCCTCGAGCTGCCGCTTTTTTAATTGGTGCATACATTCCGTTGTATAAAGATGTAGGAACACCTACAGTTTCACTCATTACATCTGTTCCGTTATTGTGATTTTCAAGTTGTTTCTGATACATTTCATATTCGCTTCGCGAGTAAATAGAATCCGCACTCATCCATGATTCTATTTTTGTGCCGCCGACAGATACATCGATAAGTCCTATTGTTACATTTGGAATTTCTTTTGCTATGTAGTAAGCTGTTAAATATCCCGTTGCACTCATTTGCATAAGTTCTTCTTCTGTGTTTGATGTAACCCATTTTGCTTTGTAGAACTCTTCCACCTCTGCCGCAGGACTTCCAAACGAATCCTGACCCAAATACCTTATATCATAATTTACGCTGTCTGATTTTATTTCATCAAAATCTCTGACCTTTATCTGCGAAAGTGTGTGTGCCATATTTGACTGACCTGCACAAAACCACACTTCACCGATTGCTACATTGTAAAACGTTTTTCCTTTAATATCTACCGTTAAACCTTTTTTTGCTTTTCTTGGCGAAAATTCAATCTCCCATTTGCCATCTTTGACAAATGTTTCTTTTGTTTCGCCATCAAAAGTAATATCCACCTTTTCGCCCTCTACATAGCCATTTCCCCACATTTTAATCGGTTTTTCCTGTTGAAAAACCATATTGTCAGCAAAATATGCATTTGTAGTTATCGCTCTGTCTGTAAATTCAACTTTTATATCATCTATGTATAAATCTGTTGTGCCGCGCATTGCAGTCTGCACGCCTATTCTTGCCGGATAGTCTTTGTATTTTTCAACAAATTCTTCAGTAATTATTTCTTCAAGTTCACAATATACAAATGTACCTTCTTTAAGCGTTGTACGTGATTCGTACTGATTGCCCGATTCACCGTCATGCATAAGTGAAAGTACAAGTACATCATGATGGTCTTTATTTATTGAATCTGAATAAACATACATACTTATACGAATTTGTTTTCCTATGTAACTTTCATCAATAACAGGCAGAATACCACCTATTTTAATACGTTCGTAGTTGTTGTATCTTGAACCGAATTTAAGTGAATTTCCGTTTGAATACGGCATATTTTTAACAACTTCAACTTTAGGTTTTCCACCACCGCCAAGCTTATATCCAAAAGCATTACCTGTGTTTGACGAATAAGTTGATATTGATGTGTTTTCATTATCAAAATCAACTGTTTTGTATTGTGTATATCTTTTTTGTGTAATTGTTTTTGTTTCATCACATTCGTAAACTGTAATGTCATCTACATAAAATTCTTTAGCCATAAGAGAAGTTACAGTTCCGTACATATCAATTCTTAATGTATTAAGTTTTTCCGTTTCCACATCTTCTTTTGTAACATCAAAGCTCATTGTCACTTTTGTCCAAACACCAGGAAGCAAATCACTATTTATACATTGATATCTGCAATTTGTATTACTTGCTTCAATTGCAGAAAATGTAAGACCGTCATACGAGGTGTGTGTGTTATCGTTAATGTAAACCCATGCATTAAGAATATATTTTTTACCGATATTTTCTGTAGTAAAAATATTTTTAAAAATGTTTTTAACTTTAGCACCTGCATTTTTATTGTTTGATACAGTTATTTTCAAACTTTTACTTCCTGAATAAACATAATCAGAAACTGTATTTATTGTAGCAGTTGAACCAGATCCTGCAGTAGATATAGAAACTGAATTTTCAAATCCTTCCGTAAAAAGATTTAAAGTTTGATAATCCACTTTATCTGCACAAACACTGATACTTAATGCAAGTATTAAAACCGATATAATTGATAAAACTTTTTTCATTCTTACCTCCGATAAAAATTATTTTGATTTCAGTACAGGAATAAGTGTTAATACATCGTCAAATGCAAAAACTTTTACAATATCTGTATCTTCAACAGTTTTTTCAAATTCGTAATTTACATCGTAGTCTCCTACAGTTGGAAGAAAAACTGATTTCACCTTCGCTTCTTTTAGGTTGTTATATTCATCATAAAGAGCAAAAATTAAATCTAAATCCATTTCGTTGTATCCGTTATTTGTTACTGTGTAAGTTGCTGTGTTATCTACTGTTTTATTTTCTGCATCAAGTAAAATTACAGACGCTCTAAATGGTATAGCAGGAATATTAGTTTCGTTTGTCATATTTCCGCCAAGAGTTTCATTATCACTGCTTATTTTTACATAGCAGTATCTTACTTCTACCGGATTTTCTATTCCATCTGCATAAACTTCTACATTATTTCCGTTTACAACTGCAGTTGCGCTCGCAAAGTTTATTCCATCAGATGAAATTTCAAAACCTTTAAGCGCTTCGCCGTCGGTAGTTGTAATTCCGTCGCCTACTAAATCGAATGTAAGTATAGCTTTATTACCTTCAACATTCATTGATTTGTAAATTGGAGCATTCCAAACTTCATAGTCATTTTTGCCGTATACATTATAAAGAATTGCTCTTGCAGCTCTCTCTCCAACTGGTTTTTTATTTCTTGGATGAATTGTATCGTTGTCATCATACTCTGCCTGTTGCGGTCCTTCGTTTGATGTTGAAACAATATACACATTATCAAGTCGTTTTACTACATCAAGTGTATGCTGACGGTTAATTGTAAAATCGTAATATTCACTTGCAAACGGAGCAAGCATAAATGTAATTACAGGGAAGTTTTCGTCATTCTGGTCGCGTCTGTACTGAGAGATTAAATCCTCAAGTTTTAAATCATATTTATACGTCTGGTTATATTCAAGTGTATCTGAATAATGTGAATTACTTTCGCCGTGATACCATAAAAGACCTTTAGCACTGATGTTTTTCATTGGAGCATAAACACTCTTATAATGCTGAGTAGGAATGTCAGAAAGCGTTTCAGTACCTGCATTGTGCTTTTCAAGACGCGATTGGTAAAGTTTATATTCATCACGTGAATATAAGCTTTCTTCACTAAGCCACGATTCAATTATTGTTCCACCTACAGCAACATTTATAAGACCAATTGTAACATCGGGCATTTCCTTTGCAAGATGATATGCAGTAAATAAGCCCGTTGCACTCATTTTAACAGCATCGCCGTCTTTTTTTGTTGTAAGCCACTTAGAGTCTCCATCGTATAATTCCTCGGTTGTACTTCTTAATGAATTTTGTGTAAGAAGACGTATATCATAATTTGCACTATCAGCAATTACTTCATCTTTATCATACATTTGCGTCATTGGTTTTTGCATATTTGACTGACCTGACAAAAACCACACTTCGCCTATTGCAACATTTTTGTATATTCTTCCTTTTATTTCAAAATCAACATTTTTGGCATAAGAATTTATTGGAGAAAATTCCACCATCCATTTGCCATCTTTTACCGTTGTTGTTTTTGTTTCGTTCTGAAGTTTTACACTAACTTCTTCGCCGTCAACTATACCGCTTCCCCATACTTTTAAAGGTTTGCCTTTCTGGAAAACTGTTTCATCGGCAAAATACGCATTAGGCGTAATACCTCTTTCCATAAATTCAACTTTTATATCGTCTATATATAAATTTGTTGATTTACTCATTACAGTCTGAAAAGCAATTCTTGCAGGATATGTTGCAAATTTATCTAACACTTCTTGCGTGATAATAAGTTCAAGTTCAGCGTATGTAAATGTACCTTCCTTAAGCGGTGTAATAGAACTATAATGCATTGTTGTAACATTATCTTCCATAAGTGCTATGTAAACACTATCAGTGTATTCTTCATTCACAGCATCAGAATAAACATAAGCGCTAACTCTCATTTGTTTTCCTAAATAACTTGCATCAAGTTTAGGCAAAATTCCCGAAAATTTAATACGTGTGTTATTTTCTTTTCTGCCACGAAAATGCAATGCTTTATTTAAAGAATGAGAACCGCTGTTTTCTATTAGTGCTTTTGTTACACCGCTTATTGTATTGCCACCAAATTTATAAGCAAAATCGTTTGCTGTTTTTGATGAATATGAAGGAAGAGATAACCCTTCTTCTTCAAAATCTACAAATGCGTACTGAGTGTAACCTTTTTGTGTTACTGTTTTTGTTTCGGACGATTCATATATTGTGATATCATCAATATAAATTTCTTTTGGTGATGCATTATATGTACCATTTTCAGACATACAAATCCTTAGCGTATCAAGTTTTGCATCTACATCTTCCTGTGTTACTTCAAAACTCATATGCATAGGTGTCCACATACCAGAAGTAATTGATTTCGTTGTAGAAATATGTGATCTTATGGAGTTATTTGACTCTATTGCACCAAAACTTACCGAATAAGTTGTGGCTGATACAGCATCGTTTATATAAACATAACCTCTGACCATATATTTTTTGCCGATATTTTCTGTTTTAAAAACATCTTTAAAAAGGTATTTTACTTTACCACCTGCATTTTTTGTTGATGATATTGTAATTTTCAAACTCTTACTGCCGCTTTTTACAAAAGTTGAATCTTCATTTATACTTGCTTTTGCACCATTTCCTGCAGTAGTAATACTTACACTTTCTTCAAACCCCTCTGTTTTTGCTTTATTTACAGAATAAGACGCCTCATCAGCATATGCAAATGTTACAAAAAGAACAATGCAAAACATAATGCACAAAAAAACTGTCAAAACTTTTTTCAAATCATTTCACTCCTTGACTTTTCTTAATTATATTATATCAAATAATGTACTGATTACAATGTTATTTTTGGACATAAAAATTAGCATTTTTTACATTTGCTTAATATATTTATTGGCAACAGGCCATGCATCATCGGCATAAAATCTGTGTCCGCCATTTCCTTCTATCATTGCACAGTTATCCTTTCCACCTGATGCGCTATATCCCATTTTTGTGATTTCAAACATTTCTCTTGCACTTCCAATTGGAAAGATTTTATCTTCTTTTCCTGAAACTACAACAAGAAATCTTGGTGCAACAAGACAAAGCAAATCGCCCATATCAAAATTTTCGGCAATTTGAGGAACAAAGTTACACTGACAATGGTGCATTGCACCGATTGAATCAGCATAAGATGCAAATGCGCAAGATGGCATTGCAAGGCGTATTCTTTCGTCCATACAAGAAGCATAAATTGTTGTTGTACCACCGCCTGAATTACCCATGCAAATTATTTTATTTCCATCAAAGTAATCCGAAAATTTATCAATAGCAGCATCTATTGCACGCGAAACATCCCAAACTCTTTCGCCCGTAATTGTACGTCCATTTATAAGAGCACTCATTGCAGGAATGTGGCATTTAGGACCTTTTTCATCTCCACCGCACTCTCCCATTCCTCTTTGGTCAAATACAAGCGCAACGTATCCTTCTTTTACTACTCTTACAGCAAAATCTCGGTCTCCGCCTTTTATATCTTCTTCATCACCAGGAAATTTTGGATTACCAAGTGAAATATGCATGCCTGTTGAATGTCCCTGAAGACAAATAACAAGCGGTGTGTTTTTATCTGCACTATCTGGTATTAAAATGTGAGATGGTACTCTGTAATTTTTTTCGCTCTGGAAAGTAAATCTTATTTCTTTATATCCATCGCACTCTTTTTCATACTCAACTTTTATATCCAAATCACATTTTTCTATTTTTTCCATGCACAAAAGATTTGTAAGTTTTTCTTTTGCTCTTTTTTGCCACAGTGCAAAATCTTCTTTTCCGTCATATCTAAAAATCGGTTTTAACTTTTTCATATATTCATATTCTTTTTTTGCAGCAGTTTTTAAACTATTTTCCATTTTATATTTTCTCCTTTTTTTTGCAAAAAGCACTCCTTTTAAAGGGAGTGCTTTTTAATTATAAATTGATTGTTACAGGTGGTTTTGCATCCCCTTTTGCTTTTCCGCTTATTACGTCAACTGCAGCATACATTGAATCTGCACTTACGCCGTATGTACATATAAAATCTTTTGCATATGGGAAAAGTTCAACATCGTATGGAGAATCCATAGCAACTAAAACAATATTTTTATTTTCATTATAAATTGCATTTACAAGGTCAATTTGTTTTTCGTAAATAATTGCATTACAAATACCAATTACAACTGTGTCGTATCCTTTAACTTTAGATGCAACCTCTTTTATTTCATCTTCTGAAGGATTTAACTTTGTCATTATGTAATCTGAATCTTTGTAAGTGTTACTTACAGCTTTGCAAAGCATTTCAACGCACTGAAAATCGTCATTTGCTGCTTTGATTTTTTGTGGTTCAACACTTACTGTAAGAACTTTTTTACATGTATCAAGCGGCAAGTTTTCACCTTTTAAAGTTGTTATAGATCTTTTTGCAAGTTCTTTTGAAAGATTTCTGTGCGCTTCGCATCCAACAGTTTCATCTGCAACTTTAGGATCACAAATGTAATTCTCCAAAAGACCGATATCATCTTTTTGTTTTAATACTCTTTCAATTGATTTATTTATTCTTTCTTCAGTAATTCTTCCGGATTTTACAGCCTCGCAAAGTGCATTATAACCATCTTTAAAGTGGTCCATATTACCTCTTAAAAGAACAAGGTCACAACCTGCTTCAACTGCCATAACACTTGCTTCGCCTGTTCCGTAGTTTGTCTGAATTGCACTCATTCTCATAGCGTCTGTTTCAACAATTCCATCAAAACCAAGTTTATCTCTTAAATAATCGCCAATAACCTTTTTAGAAAGTGTTGCAGGATGCTCGCTGTCTAAACAGTGAGTAATAGCGTGTCCTGTCATAACACCATTAAGACCATGTTTGAAAAGTTCTTTCATTGGTGCAATATCTTCTGAATCAAAACTTTCAAAATCTTTTGTAATTTCTGCTACACCCTTATGTGCATCTGTTGCCACACTACCATATCCTGGAAAATGTTTTGCCATTGTAGCAACGCCACCGTCTTTATAACCTTTCATCATTGCAAGAGCGTGCGCAGTAACTTTTTCTACATTTTCGCCAAATGTTGCGGCTTTCATTGTCTTTCTTCCATCATATGTAAGAACGTCTACAATAGGTGCCTGAACAAGGTTTATACCCATTGAACGAAATTCTTTACCTGCTGCTTTTGCAATTTCATATGTTAAATCAGTATCATCCACTGCACCAAATGACATATGACCACTATAAGCAAATGACTTTGCTCTGTTCATATCATTTCTTGTGCTTCCTTCCTGGTCAATTGCAAAAAACAATGGAATTTTAGACATCTTTTGAATTGAATTTAAAAATAAAGCCATTTCGCCTGCACTAAAATACTTATTTGGCTCTCCTACTACTTCACTTGCATTGTCAAATTCAGCATTAGGACAGTATCTTATCATACCAACTTTGTATTTTTCAACATATTCTTTTAAATCCTGTGTGATTTCGCCTTGCTGAAGAATTGGCACACAAAGTTGACCAATTTTTTCTTCCAAAGTCATATTTTCGATAATATTTTTGATTTTCATTACTATAATTCCCCTTAAGTTTATTTTAACATATCATTAAATTCTTTAAGTAAATTATCCTGATATTCTCCTTTGAAAGTTCCGTCAAAGAATTTATCAATACCTTCATTATAAAAGTTTTCCCATGCTTTTTCTTCATTCCCTGGGAAAATCGGGTAGAAAAGTGCGTTTATACTTTTAGCAGCTTCGTAGTCGCCAAGTGCATCTCCAAGCATAATGATTTTATCTTCATCGTACTTTCCTTGTGCTGCTTTTTTTAGTTGTTCTTTTTTAGAACCTGCTTCCTGCCCCATAATTGTAGTTGTGTAAACGTCTATTTTCCCATTTTTCCAGTCTGTTAAAAGACCTTTACCTGATGCAGATGACACAACAACAATATCTGCTTTTCCTTGTGCTTTTTCAAGCGACTCTTTTACAAATTTAAAAGGCATAAGACCTTCTACTTCTTTTGCAAAAACTTTATCAGAATCCTTACTCCATTTCATTACTTCGTCCAAAAACGGATCAGGATTTTCTTTTATATAGTTTTCAAGTCCCGCATTTGAAAAAGGAAAACCTGAATTTATGTATGCAGCAAATGCACTAAAATCAGGAACATCATAACCTTTTTCTTTAAGTTCTTCAAACATCATAAGAAGACCCGGAAATCTGTTTACACCTCTTGATTTTGAATAAAGGTTAATTCTTTCTGCAATTTCAAATACGACATCTTTAATTTCATGAAAATTCCACACATCGATTGAAACAGGAATAAACGCTTTTGAATGCTTGATTGTCATACTATCAAATGCTGTTCCGTCTGAATCGATACCAATAAAATATTTGTTTTCCATAGTAATCACTCCTAATGTTTATTATATCATTTCATTTTTCTTGTTTGTTGTCATTTTTTGTCTTTTTTTTAAAAAAATATTCATTTTTTGCCTACATATTACATTATAATATAAAAATCACTCAACCGTCAACCAAAATATAACAAAAAGCGGTCAATTTTTACAATTGACCGTTTTGTTTTAAATAAGTTCTATATATGCCATTGAATATCTTTGTCTTGCGGCAAAGTTTAATGTGATTTCGTTTTCAAAATCACGTTCCTCAATAAGTGTCATTTTTTCTGACCATTCTCTTTGATTCATAACATATATTTTCATTTTTTTATAGTTTGCGTTTTCAATTTTTATTTTTACGTTAAAATCTTCATCATCAGGTTTAACAACAAATATTCCGCCTTCGTTTTCATTTTTTGCCGCACAAACATATAAAGTTGATTCAATATCAAACTCGCCGCTGTCTACCTCTTTTCCAAGTTTATAAAGTTTTCCGAAATTTACAAACGACCAATAAGAAGAAAGCGGTATTTTATCTATTGTTATTAACGGATTATAATATGTTGCACGCCTTAAATCGTAAAGCATCATCATATCAACATCGCTTTTCTGACAAGCTAAAAGACACGCCGCCATAATTACACCTGCACGTTCGTCCTTTTTACCATAAACGCCATATGTACTTACAGGGTTCCACTCGTTAAGAATTAACTCTGTATCTTTATAACCTTTTTCATCAAGCCATTTTCTTATAGCATTATTGTAATAATAATACTGTCTGAAATCACTTGTATAGCGGTGGTATGAGAAAAAGTCAAGCGGAGAGTTTGTTTCTTTTACAAAATCTATGAAATCATTTGCGTACTGCATTAAATGATTTGGCCACCAATAATCATCTTCTCTTATAAGCATTTCAAGCGAACACGATGCATATCCACCGATTTTAATTGAATTTCCAAAACATTTTTTAAGATGAGTTGACGTTACACGATAAAGTTCAAAGTATTCTTCCTTTGTGCCTGTCCACATCTGCGCTCCTTCGGGCTCATTCCATATTTCCCAATACTCAATGCCATAGTGAAATCCGTTTGCCCAGCCCTCATTATAATGGCGAATAATATGCTCGCAAATTCTTGCCCATTTTTCAAAATCTTTAGGCGGATGAATATAAAGCGGTCTGTCTGTATGATCAATAGATTCACCAAGACGATAAAACGGTTTGCCGCCGGCATCTATTATTGCTTTTATGCATTTATCTGTGCTCGAAAAATAATATGATTTTTCATCATTTTCATCTGCATCAAAATCAGAAAATATGCAATGTATGTCTACAAACTGGTTCGAACCATATGGGGCCTCTGTATCATGAAGACGTGAATATGGTATATTCATTTCTCTGTAATACGGCGAAATATCCCAACTTAAAGTTATTCCTTGCTTTGGTCCGTTATTAACTGCATGCATAGGTTTAATTTTACCGATTTCTTTTGAAAAATTTACAGTTTTGTTTACTACTTTAATTTCTCTTGGCATTTTAACCACCTCAAAGCAAATTATATCACGCAGCAAATTCAAATTCAACTAAATATTTACGAAACTTTTTCGAAAAAAAGACACCTTCAAAAAATGAAGATGCCTTTTTATATTAGTCCATAGTAATTACAATGTTTTTGTCACTGTCTTTATAAAGTTTAGCAGTAACTGATTTTGTTTTTCCGTTTGCAGTTACTACTATATCGTAGTCGCCAAAATATCCGCGTGTAGAGAATACGCCGTTTGCGTCGGTTTTTCCTTCTTCTCTTGTCCACCACTTGTTATAAACAAGGTCTTCAAAAACTTTACCCGCAGGACGCAAACTCCAGTTTTTATCAAATAGAAGTCTTCCACTTCCGTTGTAATCCCACATACCCCAGTTATAAACGCCGTCTAAGTGTTCACAACTGTACATTGCAATAAGAATATCACGAACAAAGTTACCCTGATAGTCAGGATCAAGTTTTCCACCTGCTAAAAGAACGTCAAATTCTGTAACTTTAAGTTTTTTATCAGGATATCTTTCGCCGAAGAAGTTTAATGTGTTAAGGAAAATTGTAGGGTCTTTAGGATTTCCCTGGTGGCCTTGAATACCTATACCGTCAAAATCAACGCCTGCTTCTACAGCTTTATCTAAAATGTCAACTAAAATGTTATGCGCTCTTGTACCTTCTGACAAATCATTTGTTTCGTTAAAGTACAAATCTGCAGTTGGTGCGGATTCTCTTGCCCATGCAAATATTTCTTTAACGCCTTCAATGCCAAGTGTCTGCATAATCCATGTATCGTTTCTTGTCATTTCGTTTATAACATCAAATTCTTGAGCACGGCCTGCAAAATCTCCGGCTTGTTCATATATATGTGTTTTTATTCTGTTTTTTAGTTTATCGATCTGACCAGAATCACGGTATTCATATACATCAGGCGGTGTATGAGAAACTGTACTTGATGAACTTCCAGGTGAGCAGTCCCATACAAGTGTGTGTGATCTAAAGTGTGTAAGACCATTTCTTATTGCCCAATCAAGATTAAAGTTTGCATTTTCAGGGTCATTTTCATAATAATTCCATTTGTGTCCGCTTTCCATTACAGCACCGTTGAAATATTTTGAAAGATTCTGTCTGTATTTATCGCCGTTTTCATCATTTTTTATAACGCTTCCGCCGATTGCTGTACCCCATTCAAACTCTGTTTCGTACATATCAAGTTTTATATCAGCATCAGGAATTACATTTCCATTTGCATCTTTAACAGTAATTGTTATGTCGCCTTTTCTTACTTTTTCAATACGGTCAAGTGCATCGCGTCTCCACTGTGCGTCTTCTTCCATACCAGCATAAAACATACTTGTTGGCATATCATCAATAGTGTATGCCTGTCCGAAGTTTACAAGTTCATATCCACCAACATCAATTACCTGAACTGCACGTGATGGACGAATATGTAATCTTATTGATTTACCTGCTACTGCTGCAGCAACAGAATAAGGAATATATGTTTTTTTCCATTCTGCATTAAATGTAAATGTATTTTGAATAGCGGCTTTTTTACCGCTTGATTCTGTTTCCTGAAGTGTTACTTCAACAACACCTTCACCGCTGTCATTTGTACCACCACTTACAAGGCGTGTGTAAAGCACAAGATATCCAACGTCGCCCACTTCGAATTTTTCTTCCGGTAATATTTCAAGGCAACTTGAATAACTGTTTTTTGGAATACTTGTCGCTGTAAATCTTAATGCTTTATCAAAAGGCATTCCATCTACGTTAACAACTTCATATGTAGCATATTCTTCGCCTGAAACTTTTCCACCAATAAAATCTTCTGTTGTTGCAAGTACTTTTCCACCTGTAAGTTTTGCAACTGCTTTTTCTGGGTCTTCAGGTTGTGGGAAGAAAATCAAATCATTTAAATCAGATGATTTTTCAAACTCGTTTGGAACAGGTCTTCTTACATTTGCTCCTTCAACATCAGGAATATTTTCATCAATTTTCGCTTTTGCTATTCCATCTTGAACTTTTCTTCCGTCATCGCAAGCGATATTTGTTGTTTCGCCTCTTTCAACCACAACAGTTTTTGTTTCGTCAATCCAGTCTACTTTTGCTCCCATACTTTCTGAAATAAATCTTACAGGAACAAGAGTTCTATTGTCAACTATTTTTGCAGGAACATCAAGTGCTACAGCACTGCCGTTTACATATGCTGTTGTATCACCAATTGTAAGTTTAACTTCTTTGCCAAGTTTTGTTCCGGTAACAGTTTTTGTAGCATCATCCCATTCTACTTTTGCGCCAAGTTTTTCAAAAATGGCTCTCATTGGAACAAGTACTCTGCCGTTTTCGTTAATAGGCATTACATCAAACTGATAAGGTGCACCATAAATTGTTACACCAATTTTGTTTTCTTGTGCAAACGTTGTTGGTACTAAAGTAAAAACAATCATAAACACAAGAAAAATTGATAATAGTTTTTTCATATTTTTCTCCTCCTTAATAAAATGCACATTTATTATATCATACATTTTAAATCAAATTCAACTCATTTTTTGCTTATTATGTTATAAAATATATTCATTTTTTGCCTACTGATTATATTTTTGTTTATATTTGATTTTTTTAAAATAATATGGTAAAATAATAAAAAACAATATTAGGAGAATTTAATTATGTTTACTATAGGATGTCATCTTTCTGCCTCAAAAGGATTTTTAAATATGGGAAAGGAAGCAAAACAAATTGGCGCAAACACTTTTCAGTTTTTTACAAGAAATCCACGTGGCGGTGCCGCAAAAGCGATTGATGAAAATGATGTTAAAGCATACCACGAGTTTGCAAAGGAAAATGGTATAAATATAATACTTGCACATGCACCATATACACTTAACGCCTGTGCCGCAGATGAAAGAATAAGAGAATTTGCTTTTAATACAATGGTTGACGATTTAAAACGTATGGAATATGTACCGGGCAACCTTTATAATTTTCATCCTGGCAGCCATGTTCAACAAGGCGCAGATGTGGGTATTAAACTTATAAGTGAAATGCTAAACAAAATACTTACAAAAGAGCAAACAACTACTGTACTTCTTGAAACTATGTCAGGAAAAGGAAGCGAAGTAGGAAGAAGTTTTAATGAAATTGCCGAAATAATAAGCAAAGTTGAACTTAACGAAAAACTTGGTGTTTGTCTTGATACATGCCATGTTTTTGACGGAGGCTATGATGTAGTAAATAACCTTGACAGCGTACTTGAAGAGTTTGACAAAATAGTTGGCCTACAAAGACTTAAGGCTATTCACATAAACGATAGTATGCACGGATTTGAAAGCCATAAAGACAGACACGCAAAAATTGGCGAAGGTAAAATTGGTATTGACGCAATGGAAAGAATAATAAATCATCCTTCACTTAAAAACTTGCCGTTTTATCTTGAAACACCAAACGAACTTGACGGATATCAAAAGGAAATTGAAATATTAAAGGGATTATATAAAAATTAAAGGGTGGCATATGCCACCCTTTTATTCGTCTTTATAACTGTACGAAACTATTTTTTCTGTACTTCTTTTTACTGCATCTTTTGAATTTTTCCATGGTTCATCTTTAAATCTATAATCAAATTTTTTTGTAAACCACTTAACATCTTCATCTACTCTTGCAAAGTTCTCAATTTCAAGTTTATAGAGGTCTTTTACAAATTTATAAAGCACCTCACCGCTAAGGTCTTCTGCGGCATATTTTAAAATTTCGTTAAAATGTTTTATACAAAATCCTTTTGATGAGAAAAATTTATTATAAAAATCAGGTTCTGTTTTTATTAAGAAAATAAGATTTTTCATAAACACATCCATAATGTGATTATGTCTTTCGCAGATTGCACATTTTTTATTTAACTCATCAAAATATTCCGTCTGTTTTTTAAGTTCATCTTTTAGTGCGTCCGACTTTTTAAATAACTTTTTTTGAGCGTCGGGAATTTTTTTATCAAACTCTTTTAAAGTCTTTAAAATTTCATCCATATGGGTTTCTGTAACAAGTGCAAGCGGAAGTTTTTCTGTCATATCCATAAGTTTTAAATAATGATGTTTGCAAAACCCTTTTTCATTTGTAATAAGCCTTGCATCAGGCTCCATCATACTCGCACCAAGCGTATAATCCAAAAGTTTTTGCTCTTCGTCCTTTTCAAATAGACAAACTGGACACTCACATTCTTTTTCGAACGCCTCATTTATTGGAATTGTATATATTCTTTCTTTCATTTTTATCTCCTTTAATCGTTAAATTCTGCGCTGAAAACACATGCACAATATACTGCATTTGCTCCGTACATTTTGAGAATTTTTGAGCATTCATTTATTGTTGCACCTGTTGTATAAATATCGTCTACAAGTATTATATTTTTTCCTATTATATCATAATTCTCGTTAAATATGTAACTTCCTCTTACTATTTTTCGTCTCATTTTTGCAGTAAGTTTACTTAAAGGTTTTGTATTTTTTATTTTTATAATCATATCATCATAATACGGTATATTTACAAAATTTGAAAGAATATTTGCAATAAGACCCGACTGATTATATCCTCTTTCTGCAAGTCTTTCTTTGCTAAGCGGTACACTTGTTATGCAAAAAGATGACATATAGTCTTTTTCATCTTTTATTTTTTCGTAAATCATTGATGCATATGTATCTTTATAATATTTTAAATTTGAAAACTTGTATTTTAAAAATCTTTTTCTTTGTGTTCCTTTATAATACATAGTACATATCATTTTTTCAAAAAACTTCTTTTCAAATTGACGCGGCGAAATATATTTTATATACGCTTTTTTGTTACATTCATCGCAAAGGCATATTTCATACTGAGTATCGAGTTTCTTTGCGCAATATACACACTTTTTAGGAAATAGTATATCAAGTATTTTACTGAATATTCTTCGCATTTTACCTACCTATTACAAATAGTTTTTCTTTAAGACCTGAGTATCTTGTAAGTTGTTTATCGTTTTCTATCATTTTTTTGATAATTCTTTCACTTCCGACAAGAACAACAAGATTTTTAGCACGAGTAACTGCAGTATAAAAAAGATTTCTGTTTATAAGCATATATGGACCGTCATATACTGGAATTATTACGCAGTCAAATTCACTTCCCTGACTTTTATGAACAGTTATTGCATAAGCAAGTTCAATCTGGTCAAGTTCTTTAAAATCGTATGATACTTTTTTATCGTCATATATAACATCAATAGTTTTTAAAAGCAAATTTATACTGCCAATGTATCCTACATCGCCATTAAAAACACCACTACCTTCTTCGCCTGTATAAATGTTTTGCCACTCTATGTCATAGTTGTTTTTAATCTGCATTACTTTGTCGCCTTCGCGAAAAACTATGTCAGAATATTCCTTTTCTGCCTTACCTCTTTGCGGAGGATTTATTTTTTCCTGCATCAAATTATTTAAATTATTTATTCCCGCAATTCCCTTTTTGTATGGAGACAAAACTTGAATATCTGATGCTTTTATATCATATTTTTGCGGAAGTTTTTCGAGGCACAAGGAAAGTATATAATCTGCCCCTCTTTGTGCATTTTCGATAGATGCAAAAAAGAAATCTGTGTTTTCTCCGTTTGAAACAGGCATCTCTCCCTTGTTTATTTTATGAGCATTAACAACTATCATACTTTTTTCAGCTTGTCTGAAAATTTCTGTAAGACGAATTACCTTTATAATTCCGCTTTGAATTATATCATCAAGAACGTTACCAGGTCCTACTGACGGAAGCTGATTTGTATCGCCAACCATAATAAGACGCGCTCCATGATTTATTGCTTTTAAAAGCCCTTGCATAAGCGTAATATCCACCATTGACATTTCATCAACGATTATAATATCATATCCTAAAGGATTTGATTCGTCTGAGCAAAATGTTACTTCATCATTATCTGTATAGTCTACTCCTAAAAGACGATGAATTGTTTTTGCTTCGCTTTGGCACACCTGACTCATTCTTTTTGCTGCACGTCCTGTTGGTGCAGTAAGTGCTACTTTAAGACCTTTTTCCTCCATAATGGAAATTATAGTGTTTATTATTGTAGTTTTACCAGTACCAGGGCCACCAGTAATAACAAGCGCACCATTTTTTACTGCATTTATTACTGCTTCTTTTTGGAGAGTTGCAAGATTTATTTTTTGCAGTTTTTCAAATCTTTCTATATCTTTTAATATTCTTTCATCATCTTCGTCAAATCTTAGATGTGCAAATTCAACAAGTCGTTTTGCAACATATTGCTCCGCAAAATAATGTCTGTAATGATAAATCCTTTTTTGACCATCAACAACTTCGTCTACAATAACTGCATCATCAAGTAAAAGTTCAATGGCGTCTTTTACTTTATCTAAGTCAACATTTAAAAGTTTTGAAGACATATCAACAAGCGTTTCATAAGGTAGAAATGTATGTCCAAACTGCGTATTGTATTTTAAAGTATACAAAGTACCAGATTTTATTCTGTATTTATTATCTTTTTCAATGCCCATTTTTATAGCGGCATCATCCGCAGTCTTAAATCCTATGCCTTCTATTTCTTCAACTAAAACATACGGATTCTTTTTTATTATATCCTGCGACATAGGACCAAATCTTTTATATATTTTTGCAGCCATATTTACGCTTATATTATATTTTTGCAAAAACATAATAAGCGTTGTTGCACCCATTTGTTCAATGTAACTTTGTTGTATTTCAACTGCTTTTTTTGCACTTATTCCACGAATAATTCTAAGCTCCATAGGTGAAGTTTCAATTATTTTAAGTGAGTCTTTACCGAATGTTTCAACAATTCTTTTTGCTGTTTTTTCTCTTATACCTTTAATAATTCCTGAACTTAAGTATTTTTGTATTGCATCTTCGCTTTGGGGAATTTCTTTTTCAAATATTTCAATTTTAAACTGCTCGCCATAAACATTATGTTTTGTCCACGTGCCGCTCGCATTTATGATATCTCCTTCGTTAATACCAACAAGATATCCAGTTGCAACAACGACTTCATCTTTTGTTTCAATTTCACAAACAGTGTAGCCGTTATCTTCATTTTTGTATATAATGTTTACTACTTCTCCCAAAATTTTTATAAGTTCATTCATCAAATTTCACCTTTATATTTATTCTGATAGCCAAAGTGGAATGTCTTTAAGTTTAGACCAGATAAAATTGCCAAGATTTTCTCCACCAAGATTATTAAGATGTATATTGTCAACCTGATATTTTTTACCCTTTACTCTTGCATATCCAAAACCTGATTCGCAAAACACATTTATAACAGGGACCGAATTAAGACGTGCAACCTGTTCTATTTTATTTGCAAATTCAAATTGTGTTATACCACGGCTTTCTACTATATTCTCAGGAGGTTTATCGTTTGAACCAACCATAATGATAACAACAATCTGTGCATTTGTATTTTCCTGAAGGTATCTTATGCACTGGTTAAAACACCCGCAAAAAGAGTTGTCGTCTGTATCGTAAATATCGCCAACAATTGCTCCTTCATTCGGTAAAACTTCAAGCGTAATAAGATCTGCTTTATCTTTTCCATCATCCAAAGACATTACCTTAGTTTTTACATTACCTTTTCCGTATCCGTCAGGTGTTAAGCATCCTCCAGGAATGCCGTTATTTACAACTTTTAAACCAGAAAGTTTTTCAACAACCGGTACAAACTTACCTTGTTTAATGCTGGTCATACTTGTTCCGTATGCATACCAAAGTTTACCTTCCCAGTGATTTTTAATCATATTATGCCTCCCATTTTAGTTAAAACAATACTATTCTTTCGACAATATTTATATAAAGACTGTATAATCTAGATGCCAATAATTTGAACGATATACTCACATCGTTCGTACTGCGTTAAAGCCAGAAGTCTTCTTCTTTGATTTCAGAAAAATCTCCCGGTTTGAATCCGACATCTGCCAGGATTTTTTCCATTTCATTGCGCATAACCGCATATTCGTTATGAGAATCCGAGCCATAAGTTACCGGAATTCCCATTTCAAAAAGTTCCCTCAAAAATTCGGCGTATTGCATACGGAATTTCTCACTTGCTTTTGGTGAACACAATACACCTTCGTTACATTCCACATATTTTTTATTTTCTTTGAGTGCGTGTGCAATATCCATATTCATCGAACGCGGAATCATAGAGAAATCCTCGTACCAAACTGCCTTACCATTATACCATGGATGACCCAGTATAGTCACTCTCTCATCGCACGCAAGCCACAACTGTTGGCGATACCATTCGCGAATCAAAGCATCCATGTCCACCGGAAGTCCTTTCGCAAAAGGGACATCCACTCTCCAGTGCGCAGCACCTACTGCATAACGAATTCCGCAACCCATCAACTGTTCCTTCGTCTGCGCAAGTTCAATTGCATACGGTTTATCCATGATGGGCGGAACATAGCCTTCTCTTGTACCTGTTTTTTCAATATAATCAAATTCAGGCTTTTCAATTGGTGTAAGTTCAACACCTAAAATCACTTCGGGATGATTAATTTGAAATGTTTTTACGCTCTCTACTGACGATTTTAAATCTCCCAAAAACTTGGCATCATTAAAATTCGCATGATCCGTAATGCCAATTCGCTTGATTCCCATTTCCTTTGCTTTTCTTGCAATTTTTTCTAAAGTAAGTGTTGCATCATAAGAACTTTCACTGTGTATATGCCAATCAGATTGTATAATCATAAAATCATCCTTTCAATATGATTTGATACTTTTTATAAATACTGTAGTATGCAGATGCCGTACACCAAAGTCTCCCTTGCCTATCCTAACATCTCAAACTTAAACTTAATATAAAAAAACACATTCAATTTATTTACATAACAAACCACAATAACATTATATCACAAACAAAATTTATTGCAACAAAAAAGACAGTCATTTTTGACTGTCTTTTTAAATTTTATCTTTTAATTTTTCCTGTTGTTGTTTTTGCCATTTCTGTTTCTAAAATTGTGTAATCTTTTATTTTTTTGTACTGTATAAGTTGTTCATTGACATCTTGGATATGTTTTGAAATTGCCTCTTTTGCATCTCCGCTATAGTTTTCGTCTATAACTAATTTACATAAAATGTCATCGCCATCGCCGTATACCATACATTCTTTAATTGCAGGAGATAAGTTTACAAGTGTTTCAATTTCTTCAGGGAAAACATTTTTTCCGTTAGATAAAACGATTACATTTTTCTTTCTTCCGTTAATAAACACAAATCCGTCTTTATCAACTATTCCTATATCGCCTGTGTAAAGCCATCCGTCTTTTATAACTTCTTTTGTTTTTTCTTCGTCATTATAGTAGCCGAGCATAATATTACCGCCTCTTGCGATAATTTCTCCTCTGCCTTCTTCATCAGGGTTGTCAATTTTTACTTCAACACCAGGAATTGCTTTTCCAACAGAATTTTTGCGCATGAATTTATCGTTTTCTGCTGTAAGAACAGGTGAAGATTCTGTAAGACCGTAGCCTTGAATTGAAAGAACTCCGATATCGTTAAAGAATTTTAAAACTTCAGGCGAAGCAGGTGCTGCTCCGATAATAATCATACGAAGTCTTCCGCCCATACCATCAATAATCTGTTTAAATAGTTTTCTGCGGATATCAATACCGATTTTTCTTAAAGCATTTGAAAGTTTAAGACCAAATTTAATTGTTTTTTCTTTTTTCTGTGATGCAATTTTCCTGTTAACAGCAAGCATCATTTCTTCAATTACTCTTGGTACGCCTACAAAAATTGTTACTCCGTATTCATTTAAGCATTTTGCAATTCTTAATCCTTCACAAAATACGTTACACATTCCAATTGACAAAAACAGCATAGTCTGCATCATACCAAATGTATGGTGAAGAGGAAGAAGCGCCATATTAACATCTGTTTCGTAAAACTTTTCCCAAAGGCTCATACCATATATGTTTGATGTAATATTATCCTGAGAAAGCATTACTGCTTTTGAAGCCGATGTTGTTCCCGATGTAAAAAGTAAAACTGTCATTTCATAAGGATTTATCTTGATATTGTCATATACTTCCTTGTTATTTGACTCTTTTCCAAGTTTAATAAGATCTTTAAATTCTTCATCTTCTGTACATACTTTTACAACATCGTAATTTTCTACTCTATCTTTAAATTCCGCTCCGTAAAACAGTGCTACTGCTTCTGAACGTTTAAGCTGGTCTTCAATTTCATAATCTAAAAGACCTCTGTCAAGCGGAACAATAACCCCACCTGCGAAAATTGATGCTAAAAAAACTACTATCCATTCATAACTGTTTTTTCCTATCACGGCAATACGTTTTCCGCTAAGTCCTTTTTCGATAAAAGCACGAGCAAGGTATTCAACTTCATCTTTAAGTCTCAAATATGTTATTTCATCATAGTATACTTTTTTATTCTCATCGTGTTTTTTTAGTTTAAATGCAATATTATTTTATACTTTACAGCACAAGTTTCAATCATTTCTCTTAAATGTAAGTATTTTTTGTACATAAAAACCTCCGTTTTCAATACTTTGTTATCTGGTATCGAATACCAGATTATCACATTTTCAAAACTTTGTCAAGAATTTTCTTGAAAGTTGATGTAATTTAGTATATAATTAAATTATACATGAAAGAAAGATGGTTATAATATGTACGTAAAAAAAGAAAAGTTAGTTTCAGCATTTTCTGAAATTGAAAAAGTTCTTACAAGTTATTCTCTTCCAACGTGGGATATGCTCCCTGATATTGAACTATATATGGACCAGGTTATATCAGTTGTAACAAAATACTTAGAAGCTCCAAATTCTACAATTATATTTACACGTCCTGTTACATCTTCTATGATAAACAACTATGTAAAACTTGGAATTATTCCACCACCAGTAAAGAAAAAGTATTCTAAAATACATCTTGCATATCTTCTTATAGTATGTACTTTAAAACAGACTCTTGATATGACAACAATACAACAGATTATTCCTGTAGATCTTGATGTTGACACTGTAAAAAAGACGTATGATTCATTTGTAAAAAACCAGTATACCGCATTTAATTATGTGTTTAGTCAAACACGTAAAGTTGCTGACCCTATTTTTACACTTGAAGGCAATAATCAAGACAGAATGAACGACCTTATTATGCAGGTTTCAGTTTCTGCAACACTTTTTAAACTACTTACAGAAAAAATCACACAACTTGATAAAGAATAAACAATTACAAACGGCAGATTATCTGCCGTTTTTTTATTTTTATATGTATTTATTTTTTTAAAAATTTAATACTACTAAAAGGAGTGTGATAAAAATGAAAAAAATTGCATTTTTTGATGCAAAACCTTACGATAAAATTTATTTTGACAAGTATAAAAATGATTATGGATTTGATATAAAATATATTGAATACAAACTTGGAACAGATACTGCATATATGTCTAAAAAATACGATGCAGTATGTGCTTTTGTAAATGATGATATAAATAGCGAGGTTATAGATACCCTATATCAGAATGACATAAATATTATTGCACTGCGATGTGCAGGATATAACAATGTAGATTTTAAAAGTGCTTACGGAAAAGTTCACATTGCAAGAGTACCTGCATACTCCCCTTATGCAGTCGCAGAACACACCATGGCACTTCTTCTTTCTCTTAACAGAAAAATACACAAAGCATATAACAGAACGCGCGAATACAATTTTAGTCTTACTTCACTTATTGGATTTGACCTTTACGGAAAAACTATAGGAATTGTTGGAACAGGAAAAATAGGCCGTGCATTTATAAATATTTGCAAAGGTTTTAATTTAAATATAATTGCATATGACCCCTACCCTTTAGAAAACAGCGATATTGAATATGTTTCTTTTGATGAACTTTGCAGACGAAGTGATATAATTTCACTTCACTGTCCACTTACAAAAGATACAAAGTACATCATAAACGAAAACAGTATTTCAAATATGAAGGATAATGTATATATATTAAATACATCAAGAGGTTCGCTTATAGACAGCGAAGCACTTCTTAACGGTCTTCGCTCAAAAAAAGTCGGTGCAGCAGGACTTGATGTATACGAAGAAGAAACCGATCTTTTCTACGAAGATTTTTCTTATCAGGTTATTTCAGACGATATACTCTCAGGACTAATTTCTATGCCAAATGTAATTGTAACATCACATCAGGCCTTTTTGACACATGAAGCACTTTCTAATATCGCAAGAATTACTTTGGAAAATATTAAAGCATATTTTGACGAAACACCATTAAAAAATGAAATATGCTATAAGTGCTCAAAAGGAGAAAAATGTAACAAAGAAAAAAATAAAAATTGTTTTTAAATGGTGAAAAAATGGTTATTTCTTTTATAAGAACTATAATTTTATATATATTTGTTGTTCTTGCACTAAGGCTTATGGGAAAACGGCAAATAGGCGAACTTCAGCCCTCCGAACTTGTTGTGGCAATTATGATAAGTGATCTTGCAACAGTTCCCGTTGCCGATATTGCAATACCGCTTCTTAGCGGAATAATGCCTATTATAACTCTTGTAATTCTCGAAGTTATAATTTCATTTATAAATTTAAAAAGCGAAAAATTCAGAAATATTTTTACCGGAAAACCAACTTATCTTATCAAAAATGGTGTCTTGCAGGAAGAAGAAATGAGAAAACTAAGATATAACATAGAAGACTTACTTTCTGAATTAAGACTTAAAGATGTTACTGATATTTCAACAGTTTATACTGCAATTCTCGAAACAAACGGCGAACTGAGCATTGTACTAAAAAGTGAAAATTCTCCTGTAAAATTAAAAGATATAAATATAAAAACACCTCAGGAAAAAATTCCACTTATTCTTATATCAGACGGGATTGTAAGAAACAATCATTTAGAAGAAACATCAAAAGACATACGCTGGCTAAAAAAGGAACTGAAAAAGCGAGGAATTACAAATCTTAAAGATGTTTTTATATTGTCATATTCAGATGACGGACAAATATTTTTGCAGACAAAGGAAAGAAAAAAATGAAAAGTTTTATATCTGTTATCATTACATTTTCACTTTTAATTTTTGCATTCTTTGCAAATTATTTTTTTCTTAGAAATCAAACGCAAATTGTTTTTGACGACCTTTTATTACTTGAAAAATATGCAATAAATGAAGATAAAAAAATGCTGAAAGAGTCTTATAATGCATTAGAAACCGACTGGGAAAAAGTTAGCAACATTCTTTTTATTTTTTCATATCACACTGATCTTGAAGATATAAACAAATGCTTTATTAAAATTAAAACAAGAATAAAATCCGAAGACTTTTACGGAATTGTTGAAGAAGTAGAAATAGCAAAGCATATCATAAAAGGAGCATCAAAAAAAGAGATGCCTACCCTTTCAAATATATTTTAAAATATCAAAATATTCATAATTTTTTCTTATTCTTATATGTATTTTATATAAATTTTGTAAAATTTTTGATTTTTTTTAAAAAAAATATATACAATTTAATTTTTTTGTGTTAGAATAATAGCATATTTTTAAAGAATACGAAGGAGTGAATGATATGAAAAAAATTTACGAAGGTAAAACAAAAGATGTTTACTCTTTGGATAACGGTAATGTGATGCTTAAATTCAAAGATGACTGCACAGGTAAAGACGGTGTGTTTGACCCGGGCGAAAACAGTGTTGGTCTTACAATTGAAGGTATTGGTAAAGCAAATCTCGAAACATCTATCCATTATTTTGAACTTCTTAAAAAAGCAGGTATTAAAACTCATTATGTAAGTGCAAATCTTGAAGATGCTACAATGGAAGTTCTTCCTGCAACTGTATTTGGACACGGACTTGAAGTTATTTGTCGTTTAGTTGCTACAGGAAGTTTTATAAGAAGATATGGTGAATACATTAAAGATGGCACTCCACTTGAAGGCGGATACGTTGAATGTACTTTTAAAAATGATGAAAAAGGCGATCCGTTAGTTACAGGCGAAGGTCTTGCTGCTCTTGGTGTTATGAGTCCTAAAATGTTTGAAAGCATGAAAGAACAGACACTTAAAATCACAAAAATTGTTGCTGATGATTTAAAATCTATCGGACTTGACCTTTGGGATATTAAATTTGAATTTGGTTACAACAACGACGAAGTTATTTTAATTGATGAAATTGCTTCTGGAAATATGCGTGTTTACAAAGACGGAAAAATTGTTGAACCAGTTGAACTTACAAAACTTATTAACAACAGATAATTTTAAAAATAATAATAAAAACTCGGATGAATTTCATCCGAGTTTTTTATTTTATGATTAACACAACAAGATTTAATGGTACTATGCCGCAATCTTTGATTGCGCTATAGGATAAGTTATTATTTACTATATGAAGCCTCACACGTTAAGTTAATGCCGAGTTTTTTAAACACACTCTCATCTATATTCGAAAGTATAACAGATGAATGTGCCTCCGCACCTTTCATAAGGCTTATTCCTTCAAGAGCTTTTTTTGCTATTTTATCACTTGCAGCACAAATTGAAAGTGCAATAAGTGTTTCATCCATATGAAGTCTTGGATTTTTACTTCCAAAATGATTTGTTTTAAGACTCTGAAGTGGTTCGATTACCTCAGGAGAAATAAGATGAATTTCATCATCAAGTCCTGTTACTTCTTTTAGTGCATTAAGAAGTGCTGCACTTGATGCACCAAGAAGAGATGAGGTTTTTCCTGTAACAATTTTTCCGTTTGGAAGTTCAATAGAACATGCAGGATGTCCTGTTTCTTTTGCTGTGGTAACGGCAGGTTCTACAACTTTTCTATCTTCACATTTAACATCCGCCTGTTTCATTATAACACGCATTTTATAAACTGCTTCATCATCGCATTTTCCGTTGGTTTTATCTTTTAACACCTGATAATATCTTCTTATAATTTCATCTTTTGATGCCTGACACACTACATCATCATCAATTATGCAGTTTCCTGCCATATTAACTCCCATATCTGTTGGAGATTTATATGGGCTTTCGCCAAGTATTTTTTCAAATATAGCATTAAGTACCGGAAAAACTTCTATATCACGGTTATAATTTACACAGGTTTTTCCGTATGCTTCAAGATGATACGGGTCAATCATATTTATATCGTTAAGGTCAACAGTTGCCGCCTCGTACGCTAAATTAACGTGATGTTTAAGTGGAAGATTCCAGATAGGAAAAGTTTCAAATTTAGCGTAGCCCGCTTTTACACCACGTTTGTTTTCATGGTAAAGCTGAGAAAGACAAGTTGCCATCTTTCCGCTTCCTGCACCAGGTGCAGTAACAACAACAATCGGCATTGTTGTTTCTATGTATTCATTTTTCCCAAAACCTTCATCACTGACAATAAACTCTACATTTGAAGGATAGCCTTCAATCGGATAATGTAAAAATACTTTTACACCCATATTTTCAAGACGTTTTTTAAATACGTCAACAGACGCCTGTCCACTGTACTGAGTAATTACAACACTGCCAACTTTAAGACCTAAATCTGTAAAAGCATTCATAAGACGTATAGTATCAAGGTCATATGTTAAGTTGTACTCACTTCTTACCTTGTTTTTAACTATATCGTTTGAGTTAATTGCAATAACAATTTCAAGTTTATCTTTTAAATGCATAAGCATTTTAATTTTACTGTCAGGTTCAAATCCGGGAAGTACTCTTGATGCATGATAATCATCAAAAAGTTTTCCGCCAAGTTCAAGATAAAGTTTGTCGCCAAATCTCAAAACTCTTTCGCCTATATATTTTGATTGCATCTCAATATATTTTTCGTTGTCAAATCCAATTTTTTTAGCCACTTTACCTTCCCCCTTGAGTAAAATAAAAAACACTTTTTAATTATATAACACTTTTCTTCTTTTTTCAAGCATAAATATTAAAATTTTATATAAAAAATCCCTCTTAGTTTAAGAGGGATTAGTTTTATTCAAGTATATTTGTTGTTAAATAATCAATATTTAAATTTGCAAATTTGTTTGCTGTTTCTAAGTTATCTACTGTATATGTGTTTATTTCTATACCATTATTATGTAATTTGTTAACAAGTTCTTCGTTTAACGCCCTATATTGAATATCAATATCCATTTTGTAGTTTTTAAGCTTTCCTATAAGTTCATCTGTGCATTTATCTGTTAAAAACTGAACTTTTTGATTTGGTAGTATCGATTTTATGTTCTTTAAATTATCAAAATCAAAAGAAATAAATACAGTGTGCTCAATATAATTTAGTTTTTCTATTTCTTTTACAAGTTTTTTAATATCATCATAAGAAAAATGATTTTTAATTTCAAGAATACATACTTTTTCATATTTTTTACAAATAGAAATATAATCTGCAAGAGTTGGTATTCTTAAATCTTCCCTTGGTGCTTCCTTTGAATAAAAATCTTTTAGAACAATCTTTTTGAGTGTCAGTAAAATACTTCTCTTTACTTTTTTATTTTTCTTTGATACACGATTTGTTGAATTGTCATGAATTAAAACAAAATGCCCGTCAAGAGTTTTGTGAACATCTGTTTCTATGCCGTAATATGAACGGTTTGCCGCTGCAACAAAAGCAGCAACAGTATTTTCTGTTTCAATACCGCTAAGACCTCTGTGAGCAATAGTTTTTACGTTTTTCTTATCAAATTTTATTGTATTCATTTTATTCACCAACCTTAAAATGATTCATATGATACAACATCTTCGACAGGACGAAATTCACTATGTAAATTAAGCGGAGTTGCATCAGGTGCAGGATATCCCATAACTAAAATCGCCAATGGAATAAACTCATCAGGAATATTAAACTCTTCCCTCATTTTTACGGGGTCAAAACTCATAACCCAGGTCGTTCCAACTCCCAATTCGTGTGCCATAAACATCATATGAGTTGTAACGATTGCCGCATCTACAGGAGCACTAAGTGCGCCGTCGTATCTTCTTACCCAACTTTCGTTTTTATTATAACACACAAGCATAGCAGTTGGGCAGTTGAAATGGCTTCGCGTACAATTTTTGAGTTTTTCCATCGACTCATCAGTATTAAGCACTAAAATTCTTTGCGGCTGATAATTACATCCGGTAGGTGCAACGTGAGCTGCCTTAATTATTTTATCAATTACTTCTTTTTCAAGATGTTTATCTGTAAACTTTCTTACTGAATATCTTTCCGATGCAAATTTTAAAAAATCCATATTTATTCTCCTATTTATAAAGTTTTGCAGCTTCAGTTAAAATATCTATGCTTGGACCCGGTATTCTTCCTAAATGGTCAGGTCCGACATTTATTAAATAGTTTATTCCAAGTTCGTTTAAATGTTTCCTGTTTTTGTAAAGTTCTTCTCCGCTTTTCCAATTGTGGTCGCGATAAGAAAATCCCCAGGACTTATTTAGTGTACAAGCGGATTCATAAAGACCGTATTTACTTGGTTTAAAACCACCAATTGATTTATAATCAATTTTGCTTGCATCGACTTTTGAAAGTTTTTCCCATTCTTCTTTAGTTGCGGGAATTTCATTATCGCCAAGTGATACATAATCGTATGTACCATTTCCAAGTCTTGAATTAACAAGACAGTCAGGCTGTAATCTCTTTACTGTATCATAAATTTTCTGGCTCTGGTCATTTGTGAGTGTCATTGGCATATCGAACCACGCAAGAAGGATATCACCATAATTTGACATTATTTCTTCTATCTGAGGGATAATTTTATTTTCAAAACATATTGAATAATCCTTTTCTTCACTGCAAGGAAAATCCCAACTGTTTTCCCAAGTAACACCTGCACATTTTACAGGCTCACTTGTATAACCGCCACCATGCTTTTCATGCCAGTCAAGATCCTGAGAATAGTAAAATCCAAGTTTTACGTCATTTTTTGCACAAGCATTTGCAAGGTCGTAAATAATATCTCTTTTATACGGAGTTGCATCAACTATATTGTATTTATCAACTTTTGAATGAAAAAGTGCAAATCCATCATGATGTTTTGTTGTTACAACAAAATATCTCATTCCGCATTCTTTTGCTAATTTAATAATTTTATCTGCATCAAAATATATAGGATTAAAAACACTTGCAAGTTTTTCGTATTCTTTGTTTGGTATCGCAAAATGTGCCTGAATCCATTCGGCATAATTATTGCCGTATACACCTTTATATTCGCCACCTAAAAGCGAATATAAACCAAAGTGCATCATCATTCCATAGCCTGCAGTTTTAAAAAACTCAACATTGTTCATATGTATCAACTCCTTACTTTAGAGTTTAACATATTCACAAATTTATGTCCAGTAATTTTAAATCATTATATGGACTTTATTTGCGAATTTACTTACTGTTTTTTACGGCAACCATCTATTTGAATATTCTGACACGAAATATAACTTGCTTCCTCACTTGCTAAAAAGCAAATAAGATTTGCATTTTCAGCATTTGTTCCTGTTCTTCCCATAAAAGAAAGTTCACTTTCTCGATAATAATTTATATCAGGATTTGAAGAATCACTTACACTTCCGGGTGATACTGCATTAACAGTAATTCCTTTGTCTGCCACCTCTTTTGCAAGTGCCTTTGTCATAGATATAATTGCACCTTTTGTTGCGCTGTAGTGTACCATATTTGCATTTCCGTAAACGCCCGCAACTGAGGCAACATTTATAATTCTTCCCCATTTATTTTCAAGCATTTTAGGAAGTGTAGCTTTTGTAGCATATACTGTCCCCATTACGTTTATATCAAGAAATTTTTTCCACTCATCAGTTGATATGTTTACAAAACTACCCCGACATCGCCATAGGGCTGCATTATTTATAAGAATATCTATTGTTCCGAATTTTTCTTGTGCATCAGATACCATTTCATATACTTTTTTCTCATCGCTTACATCGCAATTATAAATAAGAACTTCATTTGTATATTGCAAAATTTCTTCTTTTACACTTTTAAGTTTTTCGTAGTTGACATCACAAAGTACTACTTTTGCGCCTTCTTTTGCAAATTGCAGTGCTACTGCTCTTCCAATTCCTACACTTGCTCCTGTTATAAGCGCTGTTTTATTTTTAAAACGCATAACTGTCTCCTTAATTATCGTGGCATAATAAAACCACATATTTTTCATCTGAATATTTTTCTATAAATTTTTTGCTGTTTTCTTTATCAAAAGAGTTTCCTGTCGGAATTTTTTTAACAAGGCATTCTCTAATGTAACATTCATCGCCTGATATTACAAAAGTTTTTTCATCTTCATTTATTTTAACAATGCAAGACCCGATAGAATGTCCTCCTATTTTTACGATTTTAACATTTTGACAAATGAAAAATTCATTTTCAAATGTGTTAACTTTAAAATCATTTGGGATATATTTCTTGCCTCTTTCATACTCATCTTTTTGAATATGAACAGTTGCATTTTTAAAATACTTTACACACTGAATATGGTCGTGATGCGAATGCGTGATTATAACATCGGTTATATCATTTTGAGATACATTTATTTTTTTTAGTGCCTTTAAAGGTCCTATAAAATCTCTCATTATAAAACCAGGCATTGTTTCGCAGCCTGCATCAACAAGAATCATCTTATCATTTGTTTTTATAAGAAAGATTTTAAAAACTATTTCATGATTTATTTCTTTATTGCCGCCTTGAAAAATTTCACTTTCAGGCAAAACGGATTTTGCATATTCTACCGGTATTATCATTTCATGTTTTCCCTTATTGCTTTTGCGTTTATTAATAGTGGCTGCTGTGGTGTTGAAAATCTGTCGTGTTCATAAACGCAAAGGTACATACAAGATCCAAATTCACATCCGATTCTTCTTAAAATGTGGCATTCTCCGCCTGAAAGAAATAAAAATGGAATTTTAAGATTTTCTTTTAATAAATTCATTATTCTTATGTTTTCAATTTGTTCTTGCATTGAATTTGCTCCAACAACAATTTTTGAAATATCAGCACCGCGGCTTTGATGTCCAAGAGCAATTTCAAGCACTTTTTCGGCAGGTGTAAATTCTAATACATGTGATGACATTAAAACTTCGCTTCCGCTTTCGTGGAGTTTATTAACAAGTTCCATTTGTTTTTTTATTGCATCTTCGTTCGTTGTAAATTCACCTTTTTGCTTATCAAAAAAATCTCCCATCATATCGCAAAGTGTTGCACCACATTTTGAAAATTCAATAAGTTCATTAGCTAAAGTTTCGTCGCTTTTACCTTCATTTTCATGTGAACGGTAATTTGTTACATATGTAGGTTTATCCGTATACGAAAACAAATCTTTGTATATATTTCCGCTTCTAAATTCCTTTTTCATTTTTTCAAACTGAATACCATATGCCTCGCCACCAAGTGGTGTGGATTTATCCATTAAATTTTTTATTCTGTCAGGATTATCTGCCTGTACCATTACAGTAAGTAATGGTTCTTTATACTCTAAAAAAGTTTTTTTCATCTTAAAACTCCCTCCTCATTACGCTTCTTCCACCATCAATCATTATATTTTCTCCGGTTATAAATTCTCCTTTGTCAGATGCAACATAAAGACATAAGTCAATTATTTCCTGTGGCTGTGCCGCACGACCAAGCATTGTTTTCATTTTTCCCATTGCTTCTCTTGTAAGAACGGGGCCCGGAGAAATACATACACATCTTATATTATACTTTGCACCGAACTGTGCAATTGATTTTGTAAGTCCAAACATAAGTGCTGCTTTTGATGTAGGATAATCCATTCCGTATTCATCGCCTTCTGCACCTGTTACCGAGCCAAAGTTTAGTATAAGGCCGCTTTTTTGCTCTCTCATCTGTTTTAGAACAGCATGTGCAAAATAGAACGGTCCTTTTAAATTTACATCAATTCCCCAATCGTATACATCAATTGGAACATCAGGAAATTCAGGATAAGCATTTTTGTCTACTTTTCTCATTCTGACAGCAGTTCCGCCGGCAAAATTTGCAAGTATATCTATGCTTCCAAATGTTTCAACTGCAATATCTCTTGCTTTACATACATTTTCATAATCACGAACATCACAAATTACGCCGATTGCCTTACCATTTCCTTCTTTGTTGATTTCGTCAACTTTTTCATTAAGAACTTTTTCATTTACATCACACATTACAACATTACCGCCAAGTCTTGCAATGTTTTGTGCAAACAATAGTCCCATTCCCGATGCAGCACCTGTAGAAATTACTGTTTTGTTTTTAAATTCCATAATAACACCTCGTTTATTATTATATGCTCTCATTATATAACCACAAATTACAACATTCAATGACTAAAATGGTGTATATTGATGTTTTTGGTATAAATTTTAATTTTAATATTGATTATTTTTGATGTTTATGGTAATATAACCATGGTGATATATATGGATTTAACAAAAATCATTATAAAAGAAGTACCCTCAATTTTAACTGTGTATCAAAAAAGAGGAAATCAATCAGAAATGAAAGACAGACAATGGTATGGTCTGTCTTTTACACACAACGGGCAGATTACTTATACACAAAACGGCAAAAAATTTGTATCGGATAAATCTAATGCAGTAATTCTTCCAAAAGGTGGAAATTATAGTCTATTTTGCAACAAAGAAGGAACTTTTCCGGTTATAAACTTTGAATGTGATTTTTTAACTGATACTGTTACTCTTATACCAATGCAAAATGTTGATATAGTTTTTAGTGAATATGATAAACTTAAAAATATGTATATTCATCAAAATAATCATCTTGCACTTATGAGTATTTTTTATAATATGCTTTATCATATTACCGTTTCGTCAAAAAACTCACGTTCTTTTTCGGATATAATTGAATTTATAGAGAATAATTATTCCGATGAAATTTCAAATGAAGTATTAGCAGAAAAATGTAATATGACTGTTGAACATTTTAGAAAACAATTTGCAAAAACGTATGGAATTTCTCCTATGCAGTATGTTATAAATGTAAGAATCAATATGGCAAAGCAAATGCTTTTAGAAGAAAAAATTAAAATCAGTGAAATTTCAGAAAAATGCGGATTTTCAAATCCGTATCATTTTTGCAGACTTTTTAAAAAGAAAACAGGAATTACACCAACTTCATACATGGAAAAGAATAAAAGTTACAAAATATAAAAAATCGAGCAATTATTTGCTCGATTTTTGTTTATACAGTTTCTCTAAATCCCTTACCTATTATATCACTTGTACTTGTTATAATTACAAATGCATGAGGGTCGACTTTTTTAACAAAATTTTTAAGTTCTATAGCGTGATGTCTTTTTACTACTGTTAAAATAACACTCTTGTCTGAGTTTGAAAATGCTCCTGAATAATTTTTCGATATAGTTGCGCCTTTATGAAGGTCTACTGTAATAAACTCACGTATTTCTTTTTCTTTATCTGTAATAATTGTAAAGTATTTTGATGTATTAAGATTTTCAACAACGCCGTTTACTACAAATATTTTAGATAAAAATCCAAGTAAACTAAACAGCCAAGTTTCAGCACCAAATACAAAGAATGTAGCCATTACAATTAAAACGTCAGATAAAAACAGCGCTTTTGATATATTTAAACTTGATTTTGAGTATTTTTTTATAAGCATTGCGACAATATCTGTACCGCCGGTGCTTGCATCGTAGTTAAAAAGAATTGCACTTGACACTGCAGGTAAAAATATTGCAAAAACAAGTTCAAGCACAGGTTGTTTAGTTAAAGGTGCACTAAGCGGGCAAATAACTTCAAGCACATAAGTTGAAACAGAAAGAAGTAAACTGCAATAAACTGTTTTTATACAAAAATCACTTTTTATAAATATAAACCCTATTACAAGAAGAAGTATATTTATTATCATCATGGCAAGTGATGAACTTATATTAGGATATAAACCCGCCAAAATGACAGAAATACCACTTACTCCGCCTGTTGAAAAGTTATTTGGGAACTTGAAAAAATAAATACCAATTGCAAGAAGAATTGTACCTAATGTGATGATTATATACTCTTTTATTTTTTCCTTCATAAATTCCTCCAAGAAAATTGAACTTTTTAGTTGAGTATAACACCCCAATATTTTCATGTCAATAAATTTTTGCAAATTTTGTTGAAATACACAAAAAAATATGGTAAAATACTTTCTGTTTATTACATATTAAAGGACGTGTTATTTTGAAAAGGATAAAATCTACCATACTTTTAATACTTACTGCTATGATATGGGGATTTGCATTTGTTGCCCAGCGCTATGGTTCTGAGCACCTTGGTGCTTTTTCATTTAACGGAATTCGTTTTATGATGGGTGCAATCTCACTTATACCTGTTATTTTGATATTTGAAAAAGATGACATAAAAGATACAAAAAAACTTAAAAAAACTTTTATCGGCGGAATATTTGCAGGACTTGCACTATTTTGTGCATCTTCACTTCAGCAAATGGGTGTTGAAATGACACAAAGCGCAGGTAAATCTGCATTTATAACAGGTCTTTATACGGTTATTGTTCCTGTTGCGTCATTTATATTATTTAAAAAACGTACAAATATATGCACCTGGCTGGGAGTGGTTTTTGCCGTAACAGGGTTGTACCTTATTTCACTTTCAGGAAAGACAAAAGTTGAACTTGGAGATTTAGTACTTCTTTTGGGAACAATTTTCTGGGCAACACATATTCTTGTTATTGACCATTTTGTAAATGATGTAAGTCCTTTAAAATTTGCTTGTACGCAGTTTTTTGTATGCTCCATACTCGGTTTGATATTTGCATTTAGTATAGAACATCCAACATTCGAAAGCGTTAAAATGGCTACTATTCCACTATTATACAGCGGTATTATGTCGGCAGGTGTTGCATATACGTGCCAGATTCTTGGTCAAAAAGATTCCGACCCTACGGTTGCAACAATTATAATGAGTACTGAATCTCTTTTTGCTGCGATAGGTGGAGCAGTTATACTTAAAGAAACAATGACTATGCGAGGATATATTGGATGTGCAATAATGTTTGCAGGAATAATCATTTCGCAACTTGAATTTAAAAAGAAAGAAAAGCAAAAATCACTTGGCATTTAGCCAAGTGATTTTATTTTAATTAAATACTGCTTCACATCTGTAAATTGGTTTTCCTTCTTTGGCAAATCTTGTTTCGTATTCTGTCATTATGTTACCCTCAAATTTGCTGTTATGAAGGTCAAAAGTAATATTTTTAACTTTTAAACCATAATCACAAAAAGAATTAAGCGAAAATTCAAAAAGTTTTGTATTATCTGTTTTAAAATGAACTTCTCCTTTTTCTACAAGAAGTTTTTTATATACATTTAAAAATCTTTCATGAGTAAGTCTTCTTTTTTTCTGACCGCTTTTTTTCCAAGGGTCAGAGAAGTTAAGATATATTCTTTCGCATTTTGTTTTTGTTTCAAATTCATCAAAAATACATGCATCTCCGGCAACAAATTTTAAGTTTGATAAATTTGCTCTTGATGCTTTTTCTGCTGCTAAAACTAAAACATCAAGATTTTTTTCAACTGCTATATAATTTATATCAGGATTTAACGATGCAAGTTCTTCAATAAACTTACCTTTACCACACCCTATTTCTATATGTAAAGGTTTATCGTTTTCAAAAACTTTTTTTATATCATTTTTGTATTCTTCTATATTTTCAATTATGTATGATGCACAATTTTCAAGTCTTTCATCTCTATGTTTTTTCTTTCTCATTCGCATAAAAAAACGCCCTCCATTTCAACTATGTTATTATACATTAGAAGGGGCGTTTATGTCAATGGTTAAATCAATTCAAAACGATATATGCACCATAAATGTAACCATATAAGGTTATATTATTATTGTCATATTTTGTTTTATAATAGTAACCACAGAGGTGGTTTGATGTTTAAAGTTGACAACGAACTAAAATGTGCAAATGTAGCACGAACCATTCGTTTTACAGAAAAACTTTTTGACACATTAAATAAATATGCTGCAGAAAATAACATTTCGTTTAATTCGCTTGTATTGCAATGTTGTAAATATGCTATGGAAAATTCCGATAAAAATATGGTTAATTTGCCCGAATAAGCAAAAAATAATATTTTCCTCATTAAAGTTAAATGAGTTTTTCTGACGACAGGCTTAAATAGGGTATTAACAAAAAAGACTTGCTAAAAAAGCAAGTCTTTTTTTGATATAATACAATTTATTCTTCAGGTATAATCGGATACAATTGAATTGTATTTCCACCGTCAACAACAAGTTCTGCACCTGTTGTATTTCTTGCGCAAGCAGCAAAATAAAAAACTGCATCTGCAATATCTTTACCAACTGCAACATCGCCAATTGGTGTAAATCTTGATGGCACTTTTGCGTAAAAGTCCGGATTTTTTTCCCATCGGTCAGTTTTTATCATCCCAGGAAGAACTGCATTTACTCTTATGTTGTATTTCCCAAGGTCAAGAGCAAGTGCTCTCATAAGACCTAATTGTCCGCCTTTTGAAGCAACATATGCAACTCTGTCAGGAATTGCTCTGTATGCAGTATTTGAGTTAATAAATACAATGTTCCCTCCGCCGATTTTCATCATTCTTTTTGAAGCGTGTTCGCAAATTAAGTAGTTCCATACAACATTTGTATTTATTACTTTCATAAAATCTGTAAGCGGGTTTTCAAATATTTTTATATTAAGCCCCTGATCTGCTGCATTTAAAACTAAAGTTTCAATTACAATGCCTTTTTCGTCAAGAAATTTAAATAAATTTTCAACCGCTTTTTCATCAACGTTTTTTTCGTTGATAAGTGAGTCTATAGCGTAACCGATAATATTTACATCTTTAAATTTTTCTTTATATCTTTTTTCTGCATCAGTTACATTTTCTACTTTTCTTCCTGTAAAAACTACATCGTAGCCTTCTTGTGCAAATTTTTCAACTATATCAACGCCTGTATTTATACAAGCGCCTGTAACAAGTACTGTTTTTTTCATCATTTCACCCTATCAAATACCCTTACATAATCTACAACAAATGAATCATCAAGGCATTTCTCAGCTGTAGCTTCGTGCCTTGTGCCGTCTCCTCTTCTGTACCCCTGCACTTCTGTGGTTAAAAGAATAAACTGTTCTACACCTGATATAGGTCCGTTTGTGCGCGAAGTCTCTTTTCCGTCATAATAGAAAACATACTCATTTTCTGTCCACAAAAGCCCGAATCTGTGAAATTCATCTGTATCTGTATAATCATATCTAACACGTGCATCACGCTTTAAATCAACGCCATAACCACCATAAAAATTGCCGGATGTTAGTTTATTGTTTCCAAAATACTCCATAATATCTACTTCAACACCGCTCCATTTTGGGTCAAATGTAGTACCTATAGATGGGGATTGAATCCAAAACGCACTCCACCAACCAGGAGTTTTTTGCAGTTTGCAACGAACTTCGTAATATCCATATCGGTGCATAAATTTTGGCTCGGGAAGTCTTCCAAGAGGCCAAAAATTATTATCACCGCAAGCATTTACTTTATCATCATAAGTATATCTTGGAATATCAAATGAATTAGCCCCTGTTTGCAGTTGAGCAGAACAAATTCTTCCATCTTCCATTTTTACGGGTTTAAACACCGCATGACTGTTTCCGTCTATTGTCACACCTTTATCACAATAAGCAGGGAAAGGTTTTCCCCAAAAGTTTAAGCGATATGACCACTTGCTTTCATCAAGATCCATTCCATCAAATTCATCTGCCCATACAAGGTTCCACTCTCCTTCAGGCAAAAAGCTTGGTTCATGGTTTACTACTTCAAATTTTTTCATAATAATTACCTCTTAAAAATAGAATTCACTTTTTGGTGGTCTTATATCTGTAAGAGCACCTGTGTAATGGCGAAGTGTGTGAACCTGATACGGATGTTTTAAACATTCTTCTTCGTTTATTTCAATACCAATACCAGGCTTATCGCCAATATAAATATATCCGTCTTCGTATTTTAAGTTTTCGTTTGTAACGTCTTTTCTCCATTCAACATCCGAATACATAATTTCAAGAATTTCAAAATTAGGGCAGCATGCTGCAAGCTGAAGTGTTGCGGCATTTGCAACAGGCCCCGAAGGATTATGCGGTGCAAACGGAATATAATGAGATTCTGCAGTTGCTGCAATTTTTTTAAGTTCCATTATACCGCCGGCATGGCTGATATCAGGCTGAATGTAATCTGCTGCCTTTTTTGCGAACATTTCGTTATAATCCCAACGTGTGTAAAGTCTTTCGCCTGCACTTATCGATACATTAGAACGCATTTTTACTTCTTTTAGTGCATCTAAATTATCAGGAGGAACAGGTTCTTCAAAGAGCATTGGTTTAAACTGCTTGATTTCTTTTGCAATTTTTACTGCAGTAGGTATGTTAAATCTTCCATGGCCTTCTATTAAAAGGTCAACTTCACTTCCAACTGCCTTTCTTACTTCGTCTATACATTCAAGCGCAGTTGTAAGGTCTTTATTTGATATATTCATATATGCTTTACCAAATGGGTCCCATTTCATTGCAGTAACGCCTCTTTCAACTGCAATTTTTGCTTTTTGGCCAAATTCCTTTGGAGTTTTAGCACCTGCAAACCATCCGTTTACATAAATACGCACCTTTTCATTGGCTTTGCCTCCAAGAAGTTGATACACAGGAGTATTTAAACTTTTTCCAAGAATATCCCAAAGTGCAGTTTCAACGGCACTAAGCGCACTCATAAGCACTGCTCCGCCTCTCCAGTACGCATCGCGGTATATGTGCATCCAGTGTTTTTCAATTTCCAAAGGATTTTTTCCTACTAAATATTCTTTTATATGCTCTATAGCACCAAGCAGGGATTTTTCCTTATATTCAAGCGTTGCTTCCCCTACTCCGTCAATTCCTTCGTCAGTATAAACTTTAACAAAAACCCAGTTTGTTCTAAAGCAATCAACGACAAAAGTTTTTATATTTGTTACTTTCATATAAACACCTCATTTATTGACACAAGTCCTATTTTATACTATAATTATACTGCTGGAGTTGTATTGTTCAATATTAAATGCTACTTTATTTTTTAGAAATCTTATTTTGGGTGGTATTATGGAAAATTTATTTGAAATTAAAAGTGTGGGTTATTACATATCAAAAGTGCATCATTTAGATTATTATACAAAACTTAGAAAAACCGATATGTATGAATTTGATTTTTTTGTAAAATCAAATGAAGACGGTGCAAGTTTTGTAAACGATATAGAATACCCTTTTAAAAACGGTAATATGATTATTGCACAACCTAATTCAAAAAGATATTCAAGATCACAATTTGAATGTTATTTTATACATTTTAAATGTAACGATAAAAACTTTGAAAATAAATATTTAAAAAACCTTTCAAATTCAATCCTGCCACGCAATACAAATAGTTATATAAATATATTTAAAGCAATTACTGATGCTAATATTTCTAAATTCAACTCATATAAGTTATTTTCAAACGCAAAACTTTGCGAAATGATAAGTATGCTTCACTCTGATTCTACCTCTAAGAAGAAAACTACATCTAAATACAGTCAATATGAATTTAATATAAATGATGCCGTATCATTTATTGAAACAGATTTCAAACAACATCTTACACTTAAAAATATGGCAGAAAAAGCAAATTTAAGTCCAAGTTATTTTCACGTTGTTTTTAAAGATATAATAGGAATGTCGCCGTATGAATATTTATTAAATACAAGAATAAATCACGCAAAAAATCTTATAATGAATTCAAAAATGCCATTTGGTGAAATAGCGGAAGAAAGCGGATTTTCAAGTCAGGCTTATTTAAACTATGTTTTCAAAAAAGAAGTTGGCATAACACCGAACGAATACCGAAAAGAAAATATAATAATTTTATAAAAAAGTTTAAACGTTAAGTTTAAACTTTTTTTATTACAGCACTGCATAGAAATACTCCACCATTGTCTGCGGTGTTTCTTTCTTTCCATTATCAACCCACCATCTTAGCGTTTCTACAAATGTTGAAGTAATATGGTTTACCCAATAGCTTACAGGTAGATTTTTACTTTTTTCAGATTCAAAAACAGATAGTTGATTTTCTACAAGATGCACAAGGTTAGTTTTAAAATATCTTAAAAACAATTCGTTATTTTTACACGAAAGAAGTTCTAAAATATTATTATCATTCTTTTGCAGATGTTGGAACAAATGAAGAAAAACAGAATCAGGCGGATTACATTCGAAAATATGATTGTGTTCTCTTTTTTCATCCATTGCATCAAATATATGACAAAAGAGTTCCTCACACATCTCTTTTAACAAAAAATCTTTTGTTTCAAAATGCGAATAAAATGTTGCTCTGCCCACATCAGCCATTTTGATAATTTCGCCAACAGTAATATGTTCAAAATCTTTTTTTGATAATAAATTTATAAATGCGTTAAATATTGCTTCTCTTGTTTTCCTTTGTCGTCTGTCCATAATCTTTTCCTTTCATACATTTTTTAAAAAATGTTCAGTAACGAACAAAATGATATAAAAATATGCTATTATCACGTTGACATTGAATAAATATATTGATATCATATTATCGAACAATATGTTCTGTATTGGACATATTGTATCATAATATTTATATTAAATCAATAGGAGCGCATTATGAAAACTCAAAAAAATATACTTATTGCTTTTTTACTAAACTTTTTGTTTTCTGTTTTTGAATTTATTGGAGGAATTATCACAGGCAGTGTGGCAATTATTTCTGATTCTGTTCATGATATCGGTGATGCTTTTAGCATTGGTATATCCTACTTTTTAGAAAAGAAAAGTAAAAAACAACCTGATAAAACTTTCACTTACGGCTACTTAAGATATTCTGTAATAGCAAGTTTTATTACTACAGTTATTTTGATGTTCGGCTCTTTAATGGTTATTTACAATGCAATTTTAAGAATATTTAATCCTGTTACAATAAATTATAACGGAATGATTATTTTTGCTGTTGTGGGAGTTGTTGTTAACTTTATTGCCGCTTACTTTACAAAAGACGGCGACTCGCTTAATCAAAAAGCAGTTAACCTTCATATGCTTGAAGATGTACTTGGATGGATTGTTGTTTTAGTTGGGGCAATTATTATGCAGTTTACTGATATTGCGATAATCGACCCTGTTATGTCAATTTGTGTTTCTGTATATATTTTCATAAATGCAATAAAAACTTTAAAACAAATTGTAGATTTATTTCTTGAAAAAATTCCGTCGAATGTTAACATAGACGAAATTAAAGATGAAGTACTTAAAATTGATGAAATTATTGATGTACATCATATTCATATATGGAGCATTGATGGATTTAACAACTATGCAACTATGCATATTGTTACAGACGAAGATGCGATGAAAATTAAAACTGAAGTAAGAGATGTACTAAAGCATCATCATATAGGCCATGTTACGTTGGAACTTGAAAAAAGTGATGAAAACTGTGTTAGCAAAGATTGCATAGTACATTCTCATGAGCATTGTCATCATCACCATCATCACCATTAAAGCAAAAAACAGGTATCTTATGATACCTGTTTTTTTATTAAATCTCTTTCTTGTTCTTTTACTTTTGTATAATTTATTCCTATTGCACTTATAAGTATTAAAACTGTACTTATAATGTGATAGAAAAACAGTTTTTCATTGTTGAAAACTACACCTACAAATATTGCAGTTACAGTGGAAACTCCGGAAAATGCCGACACTGATGACGCCTGAATTTTTGACGCTCCATAGTTTATTGCCGCGGTTGCAATAATTGAGCCTGAAAGTGCAAGATATAAAAGACAACACACATTATGAACATTAAAAAGCGGATAAAAATATGATGTTACAGTTCCGTTTGCTATGTGATTTATAAGAGATAAACCATTAAAGAAAATCATACCAAGCATACTTGAAAAATATGTAATTTCCGTAGCAGAAAAACCTTGAGACGATTTCCTTGACGATACAATAAATGAAGCACCGCACGTTGCAGTAATAAAAAGACAAATTATTCCCCAAAGAGTGCTCTCTCCATCATTTTGTCCATTTGCAGTTATTATTGCTACACCAACAATTCCTAATATTAAAAATAGTTTTTGTATTAAATTTGTTTTTTCTTTAAGAATAATTCCTTCAAGTATCATAACAACTATTGGCGTAAACGCAATAATCATACCTGAAATCATTGTAGAAGTATACTTTACACCTATAGTTTCAAAAATAAAATACAAAATCGGCTCAAAAATCGCTGCTAAAAATATCCACAGCATATTTTTGCCTTTAAAGTTTACTTTGATTACTTTAAAAATTCTTAAAATTGAAAAAGTCAAAAAACTTATTATAAATCTCATTGCAAGAAGGTCGATTACAGAAACGCTTCTTAAAAGATAATCTGTAAAAAAGAATGACGTACCAAATATTACATATCCAAATGCCACTGTAATACAGGCAATAAACACACTTTTACTCATTGTTGTCCACCAAAAACTTGTCGCTTATTCCTTCATCTAAAACTTTTTTTGCGTAATCTTTCGCTCTTTTTAAACTGTGCAGTTTATAGTTTCCGCATTGAACTTCGTTTTCTGCAGGAATTAAAGTTGTATCAAGAACTTTATTTAAAGATTTATTTAATGCATCAATAATTTCATTAACATCAATTTCATCCCAGCATGTCATATAAAATCCTGTACGACATCCCATTGGAGATAAATCTATTATATTATTTAAATAATCTCTTAAATATGTTGCAAGAAGATGCTCAAGTGTATGAATACCATCACTTTCCATTTCTTCTTTATTTGGTTGCATAAAACGTATATCATATTTTGTTACAATATCACCATTTTTGCCTGTAAGAGTGCAACATTTTCTTACAAATGGTGCTTTTACTTTTGTATGATCAAGTGAAAAACTTTCTACTTTCATTTTAATTCCTCCATATTACTTTTCGCAAATTACAACTACCATTTTTACAAAACATTCTTTAATTAAAGGTATTTTTGTTAAGATTTTAAAAATGTTTCTAAGTGGTATTTCTTTATAATACTCACTTGTTTTAAACGGCGAATTTTTTAGTATCTTTTTAAAACGTTTAACTGTCATTTTATTTATATACGAAATAGTTTCTTTGCCGTTTTCATCTTTTGAAAATCTAAAACCTATTCGCATATCTCTATCTGGCATCTCGTCTACAAGTTCTTTATACGCGTCTATCATTGTTTTTTCACTAAAGAAAAGATGTACCCATGGAATTCCTATAACATCACTTAAATGCGCACCAAACGGATGATGATACGGACAGAAGTTAATATAAAGTTTTCCGCCCGGTTTTAAAACGCGGTAGCATTCTTTCATTACTTCTTCGGGTTTAGCTACGTGCTCCATAGCATCATTCATAATGATTGTATCAAATGTGTTATCCAAAAATTCAAGATTTGCAGCATCGCCAAGATGAAAGGTAAAAACATCTTCAAATCCTTTTTCTATTGCAAGTTCTTTTGACTGCTTTGCATAACCTTCAACTACATCAACACCATGAACTTCTTTTGCGCCAAGTGATGCATAATAAAGTGATTTTCCGGCTGCACCACAACCAATATCAAGAATTATTTTATCTTTAAACATTTCGTTAGTTGTTTTTACTTTTGTATAAAACTTGATTGTTTCTGCACCCTTTTCGTATTGCCACTGGGCATAAGTCATTTTACCTTCATTCTGAAGATTAAACGGATGAACCGGCAATTTAAAAAGTTTATTTACTTTAAGTAATAATTTTTTAGACATTTATTTTCTCCTAAAACAAAAATAAGCATAATGAATTTTTTATCATTATGCCTATTATACTACATTTTTATCAAAAAGCAAAGATTATATTAAAAAAATTTCAATATTTACTTCTTTTGTTTCATCTACGATTGTTTCTTCAATTGCATCTGTAAACTGTTCTATTTCTCCTTTAAATGAAATATATGTTTCATATGATAACTTTGCACAAGTAGTTTCACCAAAATATTTTTCTATTATTTTAACAGTATTTTCATCTTTAAGTACAGTAACTTTTACCATGTTTGTTTCGTCATTACTTTTTGAATTTGAATCCGCAACTGAGCTTTCATCTAAAAGTATTTCTTCACTTTGTACAGTATCATCATTTGCAGGCGGAGTTTTTAATTCGGCAGTTGCTACTTCTACTTCATTTGCAGCAAAATACTTTTTAGAATCCTGCATTTGAATTGGTTCTAATACAACTCCTTCAACAATAGTGTTTGCATTACTGTCATTTGAATAAGTTGGTGTCTCTATATTCGTACTGCCGTTTGAAGTGCGTTCAATGTTATTTTTTGTAACAACACTATTTTTCTCTAGTTGCTTTACATCATCTTTCGGAGCCTCTACGAATTTTGCATCAGGCAATTCTTTTTTTTCTACAGAACCACTTTCAACAAAACCTCGGTCGTTTTCCACTTTGTTTAAATTATCATAAAGCGGTGTTTTAAATGATATAGCAAGAAGACAAATTGCAAAAACAGCCGAACAAGTTTTAAAGTTAAAATATTTATAAAATGATTTTTTCTTATTTACTTCCTCTGTTGCAATTCTTCCTTTAAGCGATGCCATAAATCCTTGCGGCGCTTCTATTGTATTTTCAGATAAAGAATCGGAAATTAAAAGAATTTTACTGTATTCACTTTGACATTTGGCACAATTTTTTATATGATTTTCAAAATCGTGCTTTTGATTTTTATCAAGTTCGTTATCAATATATGCAGAAATATTGTTTTTGTATTTTCTACAATTTTTCATCTTTTCCCTCCTGATTCTGGTTTATTTATCTATATGACGAAACTCAAAGCGAAAAAGTTCCGTCTTTTAAAAGAATTTCTTTCAAACTTTGTCTTGCTCTGTTTATTCGTGATTTAACAGTGCCTACCGAACAGTTTTCTACGTCTGCAATCTCTTCATACGAAAGACCATTTATATCTCTTAAAATAATTACTTTTTTGTACTTATCACTAAGCAATCCTATTTTTTGCCATACAAGTTTTTTAAGTTCTTTTTTTTCGTATGATGCTTCAGGCGTGAGCATATCCGATTCTATTTCAAGTGGATTTTCTTCGTCGTTTATTGTAATGGTTGAATCGTTCGTTCGTTTTCTTTTTCGTATTTCATCAAGGCACGAATTAACAGTAATTCTGTACAACCATGTAGAAAAGGATGATTTAAAATTGAATTTTGAAAGATTATGATATACTTTTATAAGTGCAATTTGTGCAATATCTGTTGCATCATGATGATTTTGTACCATTGAAAAAGCGGTTTTATAAATATTGTTCTGATGTTTTTCAACAAGCATTTCAAAGGCATTGACATCACCATTTTGTGCTTTTATAATAATTTCTTTTTCATTCAATTTTCTCACCCCCTTTATTTATCAAACTATACAATAACACAAAATTCTAAAATAATCAACAAAAATATGGACAATGTTATAAAAATATTATATAATTTTATGCGAGGTGTTGTATATGAAAAAGATAAACATAGGTGTTTTAGGTAGCGGTTTTATGGGAAAAACTCATACATTCGGTTACAAAACAATTCCGCTATATTATGAAAATATTGGCTTTGAAATAAATTTAAAAGGTGTATGCGCATCAAACATTGAAAATGCAGTTAAACTTAAAAACAAAGCAGGCTTTAAGTATGCAACCGACAATATGTACGACATAATAAACGACAAAGATATTGATGTTATTGATATATGTCTTCCAAATGTACTTCACAAAGATGCGATAATAAAATCTTTGGAAAATAAAAAGCATATTTACTGCGATAAACCACTTTGTATATCATTTAATGAAGCAAAAGAAATTCTTAATCTCGAAAAACAAACAAACACTATAAATCAGGTAACATTCCAAAACAGATTTTTCCCGGCAACACTTCTTGCTAAAAAAATGATTGATGAAGGGAAAATAGGAAATATTCTTACCTTTACTGCAAGTTTTCTTCACTCAGGAAGTGTTGACAAAGAAAAGCCTATTGGTTGGAAACAAAATGCGCTTGTTGCAGGTGGTGGTGTTCTTTTTGATTTAGGTTCGCACGTTATTGATTTACTTTATCATATGATGGGGGAATTTAAAAACGTTTTTTGCAAAACAAAAGTGCTATACAATAAAAGACCTGATTCAAACGGAAATATGATTGATATTACAGGCGAAGACAGTGCTTTTTTAATTATGGAAACAAAATCCGGTGCTTTAGGTAATGTTACTATTACCAAAGCAGCAACTGGCGAAAATGACGTTTTGACTTTTGAGATTTATGGAGATAAAGGTGCAATTAAGTTTAATCTAATGGATCCAAACTGGCTTTGGTATTTTGATAATACAAAAAAAGAAGAAGCATACGGTGGCGAAAGAGGATTTACAAAAATAGAATGTGTGCAAAGATACGAATACCCTGCTGGCATTTTTCCAAGTAGCAAAAGTTCAATTGGATGGCTCAGAGGCCATGTTCACTGTCTTTACAATTTTTTGGATTGTGTTGCAAATAATAAAAAAACCTCGCCTTCTTTTAGTGAAGCAGCATATGTTCAATATGTTATGGAAAAAGCGTATGAAAGCAGCCGTACTATGCAAATATCAAACTTGTAAAAGAGATAAAAATGAAAACAAAAGATTTAATTTACTGTGCTCTGTTTTGCACACTTATTATAATCGGGGCATTTTTGAAAATTTCAATACCACCGTTTCCGATGTTTTTCACAATGCAGACATTTTTTGTTATACTTGCAGGTTATGTTCTTGATGCTAAAAGAGGTACTGTATCTGTTTCTGTTTACATATTACTTGGGCTTATTGGAATACCTGTATTTAGCACAGGTGGAGGGATTTCATATATTCTCTCTCCTACTTTTGGATTTTTAATTGGTTTTATACCGGCTTCATATGTAATTTCAAAACTAACAGTAAAAAAGATTAAATTTTATCCTTCTCTTATTGCAGTTGCTATGATTTACACTGTCGGTATTTTGTATTTTATATTGATTAAAAATGTATATCTTGCAGAAAGTGTTTCTGCACTTTCATTCGTGTCAACTTGTTTGGTATTTTTCATACCTTTTGATATATTGAGTGCATTTTTTTCATATGTTTTATCAAAAAGAATAAAAAGGTCAAAAATTATCTAAAATTCCACTTGAAATGATATTTTAAATGGTGTATAATACTATCTTGTACGGAGAAGTATCGAAGTGGTCATAACGGGGCGCACTCGAAATTGTTTCAAACTTTTAGAAGTTGTTGGAACACAATTCTCTGCAAACCCTGTAACAGTGCGGTTTACAGCAATCAGTGCTGACAGAACAAAAAATCTTTTCTAATGAGATTTCTAATAAAATTAAATATTTGCTTTAAACTTTGAAAAAAGTTTA
>SVJH01000026.1 GCA_015069095.1 Oscillospiraceae bacterium
CGTACCTTTTGTAACAGACAGCGAAGAATTAAACGCTAAATTTATTAAAGAATCAAAAGCTGCAGGTCTTGTAAATCTTAAAGGACACAGATCAGTTGGCGGTATGAGAGCAAGTATTTATAATGCAATGCCTGTTGAAGGTGTTAAAGCATTAGTAGAATTTATGAAAAAATTCGAAACAGAAAATAAATAAGAGGTAATTAAAATGTTTGATATTTTAACTTTGAATAAGATTGCCGCATGTGGATTAAATCAACTTGATAAAGCTGATTTTAATATCACAGACGATGCAAAAAATCCTGATGGTATTATCCTTAGAAGTTTTTCTATGCATGATATGGAACTTGGCGATAACCTTAAAGCAGTTGCAAGAGCAGGCGCAGGCGTAAACAATATTCCAATCGACAAATGCTCAGAAAAAGGTATTGTTGTATTTAACACACCTGGTGCAAATGCAAATGCAGTTAAAGAACTTGTTATTGCAGGGCTATTTTTAGCATCAAGAAAAGTTTCAGATGGTATTGCATGGGCAAAAACACTTGACGGCGAAGGCGACAACGTTGGTAAACTTGTAGAAAAAGGAAAAGGTCAGTTTGTTGGTCCTGAAATCATGGGCAAAAAACTTGGTGTTATCGGTCTTGGTGCAATCGGTGTTATGGTTGCAAATACTGCTGCAGCTTTAGGCATGGATGTAGAAGGATATGACCCATATATCAGCGTAGACGCTGCATGGAAACTAAATGTAAATGTAAAAAAAGCAAAAGATATGAAAGAAATTTTTGAAACTTGCGATTACATTACAATTCACGTTCCACTAAATGACGGAACACGCGGCATGATAAATAAAGATACTTTTGCACAAATGAAAGACGGCGTAAGAATTTTAAACTTCTCAAGAGATGCTCTTGTTAACGATAACGATATGAAAGAAGCACTTGAAAGTGGTAAAGTTGCATGCTATGTAACAGATTTTCCAAATCAGGCAACACTAAAAATGCCAAATACAGTTTGCATTCCTCATCTTGGTGCATCAACACCAGAATCTGAAGATAACTGTGCTGTTATGGCTGCAAAAGAAATCAACGAATTTTTACTTAATGGAAACATTGTAAACTCTGTAAACTTCCCTAACTGCTCAATGCCAAAAGAAGGTGTAGCAAGGGTAACAATTGCACATAAAAATGTTCCAAACTGTCTTACAAGTTTTTCAAATGCATTTTCTAAATGCTCAATTAACATTGCAAATATGTTAAATAAAAGCAAAGGCGACTATGCATATACAATTATGGATTTAGACCACGAAGTAACTGATGAAATTATAAAAGAACTTGAAGGTCTTGACAATGTTCTTAAAGTAAGAAAAATCGGTTAATTTAAAAAACTGAATAAAAATTTAAAATCTCTCAATAATATTAAAAAATATTGTTGGGAGATTTTTGTTTTTATGAGAAATTTTCTTAAATATAAAAAACGTGTTGAAGATTATGATTTTCATATCGAAGACTTAAGTGAAAATACAAATGCACCAGATATTGAAAAAATGGAAAAAGTGGATAAGTCGCTTGATAAAAATTTAAAATATGCAAAACAGGTTTTCCATATGCCTCTTAATAGCGATATTATTTTCAGAAATTTTGATATTACTATGGATGAAAAGGTATTTAAAGCGTTTTTAATTGTGTGCGACGGTCTTGCAAATACAGAAAGTATTAACGAATGCGTTTTAAAGCCTTTTATGTATTTAAGACATATCCACAATGAAAATGATGAAAAACTTGAAGATTTTATAGAAAGAAAACTTCTTCCGCAAAGACAGGTAACAAAAAGCGAAGATATAAACGATATACTAAAAAAAGTAAATTTTGGATTCTGTGTTCTTTTTGTTGATACTGTGTCAAAAGGATTTATTATTGATTTAAAAGGATGGGAGCACAGGGGTGTAGATACTCCGCAGAACGAAAGCATAATACTTGGACCGCATGAAGCATTTAACGAGATGCTAAGAACCAATACTGCTCTTATAAGAAAAACTATAAATTCACCTGATTTGATAATGGAAATGGAAACTCTTGGTAAGGTCAGTAAAACACCCGCTTCCGTTGCATATATAAAAGGAATTGTAAACGAAAATTTACTTAAAGAAGTAAAATACAGAATAGAAAATATAGACGTTGATTATATACTTACAGCGCTTGATTTAGAACAGTATATCGAAGATGATACGTTTGCACTTGTTCCTCAGATTTTAAGTACAGAACGTCCTGATAGGGTATGTAATGCACTTATTCAGGGTAAAATTGCAATTGTTGTAAGCGGAAGCCCTAACGTCCTTGTTTTGCCATCGACATTTTTTGATTTTTTAAAAACTGCAGATGATGAATATTTAAGATATCCTTTTAATCTTGTTTCAAGAACACTACGTTTTACAGCTGTATTTTTATCACTTTTTGCATCTGCAATTTTCATTGCAATAGTAAATTATCACGAAGGACTGCTTCTGACTGATATACTCTTTTCAATAGAAGCGTCAAGAACCCTTGTGCCTTTCCCTTCTATACTTGAACTTATACTTATGGAAGGAGCATTTGAACTCATAAAAGAAGCAGGTTCGCGTATTCCGTCGGCAATAGGGCAGACACTTGGAATAGTAGGAGGACTTGTGCTCGGTCAAGCGGCAGTTGCTGCAAGTGTAGTAAGTCCTATTATGATAATAGTTGTTGCAACGGGCGGTATAGCATCTTTTGCAATACCTGACTATTCGCTTTCTCTTTCGTTTAGAATTTCAAGATTTTTATATATTTTCGGCGCGGCTATAGCAGGATTTTTAGGTATACTTGCAATTCTATTTATAAGACTTTTATTTTTATTTAATGTTAAATCGTTTGGAGTACCATATTTTGTACCGATAGCCCCTATTACAAAAGATTCAAGTTTTGAAGCGTTTTTTACTTTTCCTGTATGGAAAAGAGAGGCAAGACCGGGATATGTAAAATCTCAAAATGCAAAAAAACAGGCTAAGATAAGCAGAGTATGGAGATATAAAAAAGACAGGTGATATTTTGAAGATAAGTTCAAGTGAAGCGTTAAGATTACTCGTAGTTTTAATAATTTCGAAAATATTTTTTTGGGATATAACAAAACTTGTAACGGTAAGTTCAACAGCGGCGTATATTCATATGATTATTTCAACACTTTTGGCGCTAATACTGTTTCTTATTATGATGAAATTCTATAACACACAAGACGATATATTTGATGTAACAAAAAAGACATTCGGAAAGTTTGTTTTTTATGTATTTGGAATATTTTTAAGCGTAATTCAGGTTATGAATTTTGTAATAATGCTAAAATCGTATTGCACTACAATAACAACAGTAACACTTACAAATTCATCAAATTTCTTTGTGCTTTTATTTATACTTGCAACGCTTGTTGCATCAGGATATTTAGGAATAAAAAGTGTTATAAAAGTAGCGTCGGCTTCGTTTTTTGTGCTGATTTTCTTCATTGTGATTTTAATTGTTTTTGATATACCAAATTTTGAAGTGGATAACATTTTTCCAATTTTGGGAAACGGAATTGACGGATTTAAACAGGCTTATAAAAACGTAGGATTTTTTAACGAACTTTTATTTTTATTCTTTTTAATACCTATACTTAAGAATAAAGGCGACGTTAAAAAAATCGGAATAAAATCAATTGTTATATCAGGTGTAATTATAAGTGCTTTAACGCTTGTTTTCACGTTTATAATACCATACCCTGTAAACACACGATACTATCTTCCTGTGTTTGAAATAACAAGTTCTGTAAACTTCTTTGTTATTTTCCAAAGAGCAGAGGCTGTATATCTTATTTTATGGCTTTTTACAGCGTTTTTATATACAGGCGCAACATTTTGCTTTTTGCTTTATACAATCAAAAAAACATTTTCCTTATCTGACCAAAAAGCCTTAATACCGTCTTTGCTTTTAATTATTGTTACGCTTTTAGGTTTGTATGAAAATGTCAACGCAACAGAACTTACGCATAATGTGTTAAGCTATACTTTTTCTCTGCTTCTTTTTGTTGGACTTACGATGATTTTTGCAGTAAATTCTTATAAAAAAAGGAGCGCCGAAAAATGAAAAAGATAGTTTTAATAGTAGTTTGTTTTTGCTTTTTACTTTCGGGATGCTCAAAAAGCCAAAGAGAAGTTGATGACTATGCTTATGTTATTGCAATTGGCATTGATAAGGGCGAAAATAACAATTTAAAAGTAACTTTATCTTTTGCAAATCCAAATAAAATAGGCGGAGGTTCTGATAAAGGCGGAGGTTCAAAAGACGGCGGGAGCGAAAATTTAATAAATTTTACAACAGAGTCAAGCGGTATTTTTAATTCACTTAATGTTGCTAATGACAACATAAGCAAAGTTGTAAATTTATCGCACGTTAAACTTATAGTATTTTCAAAAGAAATAGCAAAAACAGGTATTTTAAAATATGTAGACGGTTTTGTCCGCGAACTAAGAGTACGTCCTGTTACTATACTTGCTGTATGCGACAAAGAACCCGACGAGTACCTAAAAAAAATATCACCGAAACTTGAGGTTAATCCAGAAAAATATATAAATGATTTGTTTGAAAAAGAGCAGACGACTTTTATTGTAAAAACGACGCTTCGTGATTTTTATTCATTTGCAAATTCTAATGTAAAAGACTTGTGCCTTCCGTATCTTGGAAGTAACGATGAAGAAAAAAGTATTGAATATAAAGAAGATGACAAAGAAATGTCATACAATATTGACGACAACGAAACAAGCCAGACTCCAAAAGATACAGAAAATAAGTCTGTTGTACTTGGAAGTGCGTTTTTTAAGGGCGATAAAATGGTTGGTACAGGCTCAAATGTAGAAAACTTATATAATCTTCTGCTTATGGGAAAAGTTAAAGATGTTTCATACAGCATAGAAGACGAAGACGGCTTTATTACAGAACTTTCTATTACGCAAAGAATGAAACCTGAAATAAAAATTGATACTTCATCATATCTTCCAAAAGCAAAAATAAATATTTTCCTTGAAGCCGATATAATGACGATAGAGGATAGAAGCGTAAGCGATAACGAGTATTTAAAAATAGAAGAAAAATTAAATAACGATTTAAAGAAAAATATAGAAAAATATCTTGATAAAACAGTAAGAAAATTAAAAGTTGATACTGTAGGATTTGGAAATAAGGCGAAAAGAAATTTTTTAACATGGCAAAACTGGGAAGATTACAACTGGAGTGAAAAATTTTCAAATATTATGTACGAAGTAAATGTGGATAGTTCTGTTATAAGATTTGGTCTTTTAAATAAATCGTTGCAAAAAACATCAAAATAAAGAGGTTAAGCATGCAGTTAATAAAATTACTCATTTATATATCGGTTTTGGTGCCGGTTTTTATTTACACACTAAGTTATGGAATATATGAATTTAAAGAAAAAAATATGCCTGCTTTTGCAGGTGTTTTAATAGTCTGCTTGTTTTTAATAGTTATACCGGTTATGATGACAATATTTAATTAAAAACACTTGTAATATACCACAAATTATGGTATAATAAATTGACATTATTTTAGACAGGAGTGAAACATCTTGGATGGTTTTATTGAAATAATAATGAGAACGCTTTTAAGATTACCTGCGTTTTTAATTGCTATAAGTGTTCACGAATGTTCGCACGGATATGCAGCATATAAAATGGGAGACCCAACAGCAAAATACTCAGGAAGATTATCACTTAACCCGCTTGCGCATTTTGATCTTATTGGTGGGCTATGTCTTTTGTTTTTTAGTTTTGGGTGGGCAAAACCTGTTCCTGTAAATCCGTATAATTTTAAAGACAGAAAAAAAGGAACAATAATAGTAAGCCTTGCAGGCCCGTTTTCTAATTTTGTAGTAGCAGTTATCAGCGCATTTTTATGTGCATTTACGCTTAAATATGTAGGTTACAGTTGCCTTGCACCACTTAGTGAACTTAATGGTGTTGAATTTTTGTTTCCGATTTTTCAGTATTGTATGCTTTTAAATATAGGTCTTATGATTTTTAACTTAATACCTATTCCTCCGCTTGACGGTTCAAAAGTTTTAATGGAATTTTTGCCATACAAAGCAAGGGAGGTAATGTATCAACTTGAAAGATACTCAATGCTTGTTTTGATTCTTTTAATATATACCGGTGCACTTGATGGCATACTTATGTTTTTACAAGAAGGTGTATTTGAAATAATAATGTTACTTTTAAAACCATTTTTCTAAAAAGGAGATACAATGGATCCGCTTTCATTTAAACTGCAGATATTTGAAGGACCGCTTGATTTGCTTCTTCATTTAATCAAAAAGAATAAAGTTAATATTTACGATATTCCGATAGTTGAAATTACAGAGCAGTATATGGAATATCTTTCGGCGCTCGAAGAAATGGATCTTGAAGTATCAAGTGAGTTTCTTGTTATGGCAACGCATCTTTTGTATATTAAGTCAAAAATGCTTCTTCCAAAGCACGAGGAAGAGGAAGAAGACCCAAGACAGAATTTAGTTGACAGACTTGTAGAATACAAAAAAATGAAAGAAGCCGGAGAAAAACTTAAAATTATGCAGTATTCCGGGTATTTGTCGTTTTACAAAGCACCACAGGATATAAAGGGAATAGAAAAACCTAAAAAAATAGAAAGCGAAAGTTTAGAACGCCTTACAAGAGCGTTTTTGGAAATATTAAAAAAAGCAGAAAGAAAAGAGCCGCCTCCTGTTAACAAATTTGACGGGATTGTCGGAAGAGAAATAGTATCTGTTAAAACAAAAACAGATCACATATTAAAGAAACTTAAAAAAGGCAGTAAAATCGGATTTAAAAAATCGTTTTCAGATGTCAAATCAAAAAGCGAAGCAGTATCGCAGTTTCTTGCTATACTTGAACTTTTAAGGATGGGAATACTTGAAGTTATTGAAGAAGAAAACGACATTTATTTAAGAAGAACTATAAATGATGTTACAGAAGATTTAGAAGAAGATTATAGGTGAAAAAATGGACCAGCAAAAACTTGAAGCAATAATAGAAGGAGTACTTTTTGCTATTGGCGATGCTGTAAGTATGGAAAAACTCAGCGAAGTTGTTGAAATTCCAAAAGAAGAACTTATAAAAGTTGTTTGTGATATGGCAAAAAGGTACGAGGAAGATAAGTCGAAGGGCGTAAGAATAATTCGCTTAGAAGACAGTTTTCAACTTTGTACAAAAACAGAATTATACGAATATGTAAGACTTTTTATAGAGCGAAAAGGCAGAAATTCTCTTTCAAATGCCGCACTTGAAGTTCTTTCTATAGTTGCATATAACCAGCCGGTTACAAGAAGTACAATAGAGTTTATAAGAGGTGTAAACAGTGATGGTTCACTTGCAAAACTTGTTGAACTTGGTCTTGTAGACGAAGTAGGAAGACTTGACGCTCCGGGACGTCCTGTGCTTTTTGGAACAACAGAAGAATTTTTAAGATGTTTTTCGATTTCATCGCTTGAAAATCTTCCTGAAATAGAACTTCTTTCAAGCGAAGAAAGTGAAGAAAACGAAATTGAAAATAATGATGAAATTATAGATACATAATAAAAAAGCGGGGGGATTTACTTCATGGCATTTTGGATAGTGCTTTTAAGTATATTCATAAGTATTTTTATTATCCTGTTTTTAGAAATAAGCGTAAAATTTGATTATGATGACAGATTAAATGAAAATTTTAGGCTTCGCATATTTTTATACAACGAAAAATTCGGTATAAACTTATTAAAAAAAGACAAACCTAAAAAGCCGAAGAAGAAAAAAGAAGAAAAAACAAAGGATAAAGAAAAGATTAGTTTTTTTGAAAAAATAGTAAACGTATTTGAAGAACTTAAAAACATAAGTTATGCATACTATTACAGCAAAGATTTTATAAGAAAAAGACTAATACTTGAAAAACTTAATGTAAATATTGATTTTGGTATGAGCGATGCTGCTAAAACAGGTATTGCAACGGGCGCTATATGGGCGGTGCTTTATAACATATTTGCAGTTGTAACAAAAATTTTTACTGTATACGACCATAAGTTTAACGTAGAGCCGGATTATAATAATGAAAAGTTTTTATTTGGTGTAAATGGTATATTAAAATTTAAGTTAGTAAATATTATCAGTATAGCGTTTTATGTATTGATAAAATATATAACGGTTTCTAAAAAAACACAAGAAAACCTAAAGGAGAGTATTTAAAATGGCAAACAATCCTATCGAAGGCTTAATCAGCACAGCAATGGAAAATTTAAAAACAATAGTTGATGCAAACACAATTATAGGCGAAGCAGTTAAAAGCGATGACGGAATGACTGTAATTCCTGTATCAAAAGTATCTTTTGGCTTTGGTGCGGGCGGTGCAGAGTTTAAAACAGGAAAAGATGAAAAAGAAGAAGATGCAAAAAACTTTGGTGGCGGTGCAGGTGGTGGCGTTACAATTAGTCCTATTGCATTTTTGGTAGTTGGACAGGAAAAAGTTAAACTTATACCTGTTGGTTCTTCATCAAATGCTGCAGATAAAATTGCAGAAGCAATTCCTGAGCTTTTGTCTAAATTTGGAAATATGCTTTCAAGTTTCAAAGATAAAAAGAAAAGCAAAGAAACTAAAAAAGGTGAAGTTAAAATAGAAGAAAAAGTAGTTTTGGAAGACTAAAAGTATAATTTTTAAAACCGTCTATTATAATTAGTATTATAAAAACTTAATAGGCGGTGTTAGTTTGTTTAAAAGAATTATATTGTTTTTTATTGTTATATCTCTTTTTTTAGAGTGCGCCTATGCACTTGCACCAAGTGCCAAAAGTGCAATACTTATTGATGCAAAAAGCGGTAAAGTATTATACGAAAAAAACGCATACGAAAAACTTTCTATGGCAAGCACTACAAAAATAATGACTGCAATATGTGCCATTGAAAACGGAAAAGTCGATGATGTCGTAAAGGTCGACAGTAAAGCCGTTGGTACAGAAGGCTCATCTATGTATTTAGGTTATGGCGAAAGTATAACACTAAAAAATCTTTTGTACGGTCTTATGCTTTCATCAGGTAACGATGCCGCAGTTGCAATAGCAATTCATATTAGCGGAGATGAAAAATCGTTTGTAAAACTTATGAACGACACTGCAAAAAGAATAGGGGCAATAAATACAAGTTTTGAAACACCAAACGGACTTGACGGAAAAAATCATTATACAACGGCGTATGATCTTGCACTTATAACAAAATATGCGCTTTCAAATCCATTTTTTCGTGAGATAGTAAAAACAGATTCAATAAAGATTGGAAATGGCGAAAAAACAAGATATCTTACAAATCACAATAAACTTTTAAGAATATACGAAGGCGCAACAGGTGTAAAAACAGGATTTACAAAAAAGAGCGGAAGATGTCTTGTATCAAGTGCAAAGAGAAACGATATAGAAGTTGTAGCCGTAACACTTAATGCACCAAATGACTGGAATGACCATAAAAGTATGCTTGATTTTGCATTTGATAACTATGAAAATGCAAATATCATAAAAACGGGAGATTACGCTATTAGTATAAATGTCGATGATTCGGATATAAAAAGTGTTGGACTGGAATTTTTGGGTGATATTAGCGTTCTTAAAAATAAAAATGACACTTTAGATTATATCATAAAATACGATATTCCAAAAAGTATAAAAGCGCCGGTTTTATTTGGTCAGCATATAGGAACTGCACATGTTATATCTAACGGCAAAGAAATAGGAACGGTAAAACTTGTCAGCAAAAACAGTATAGATAAAAAACAAACTAAGAATTTAAAAGATGAATTTACAAAACTGATTATAAAATACATACAGGGAGTTTAACAGAGATTAAATGGAAGAAATGAGATTACAAAAATATCTTGCTATGGCAAATGTTGCATCAAGAAGAGCATCTGAACGATACATTTTAGATGGCAGAGTTAAAGTTAATGGTGCATTAGTTACTGAACTTGGAACAAAAGTTACGGATGAAGATGTAGTTGAAGTAGACGGCGAAAAAATAAGTGTTGTCAAGAAAAAATACTATATAATGCTTAATAAACCTCAGGGATATGTTACCACAGCAAACGATGAATTCGGAAGAAAAACAGTGTTTGACTTAGTGGGAGATATCAAAGACAGACTTTTCCCTATAGGAAGACTTGATGCTGATACAGAGGGATTACTTCTTCTTACAAATGACGGAGATTTTACTTACAAAATTTCGCATCCGAGCCACAGTATAGAAAAAGTATATCATGCACATATTTCCGGTATACTTACAAGGCAAGAGGCAGATATGTTAAGACGTGGTGTTGAAATCGACGGAAGATATACTGCTCCTGCAAAAATAAAAGTGATTGAGGGACTTAAACATTCGTGTATAGTAGAAGTTATTATATGCGAAGGCAGAAACCGTCAGGTTAGAAAAATGCTTGATAAAGTAGGGCATAGAGTTTTAGAACTTAAACGAGTTAAAGTCGGAAATGTATCACTTGGAAATCTTCCGCTTGGAAAATGGCGTCATTTAACAGAATCAGAAATAAATATTTTACAGAAATAAGGACAAAAAAATGATAGAAATTAAACCATCACAATTAAATAATGAAATAAATGATTTACTTAGAAATACAATATGCGATGAAAATACGTTTTTTATGGCAGCCACAGACAAAGATGAACTTCTTGGAGTAGGAGTTATAAAACTGTATAAGGACTATGCGGTATTAGATGATATAATATTCAAAGAAGATTATAAAATGCTTGGTCTTGATTATTCAATGGGAAAAGCAATGCTTAATTTTATAGAAAGACGAAGTGTATATGATACATATGCACATAAGAGCATCGATGAAAACCTACTTACAAGACTTCGTTTTGTAGAAAATGATGACAAAATTACCAAAAATTACAGTCATTATTTATGTTTAAAAGGTTATTTTGACGTTAAATGCGATTTTTAAAAAAATTTTTGAAAAAATAAAGGATTTAAAGGAAAAATGTAGAAACATTAACAATATGAGCCAGTTTTGGATAATTCTCATATTGTTATTTTTTTTGGTTATAATTATAGCGTATAATTATTGCCATAAACATAATAAACTTATACACAAAAAGTGAAAAAAATAAAGGAAGAGGGTTAAAATTTATGGAAAAAATTACAAACCTTCAAAAGCAACGTGCTGCCATCGAACAAGGTGGTAATGCCAATGGCGAAAAAACTTTGGCGAGAAAAAGAGTTGAAATGCTTTTGGATGAAGGCTCTTTCATTGAAACCGGTGCTTTTGTTGTCGGAAAAAACAATGAAGAAGCTTATGCTGACGGTGTTGTAACAGGTTACGGCACAATTGGTTTAAGACCTGTTTGCATTTTTTCACAAGATTTAGCTGTTATTGGCGGTTCTCTTGGAGAAATGCACGCACAAAAAATAGCAAAACTTATCGATTTTGCTTCTAAAACAGGAACACCTGTTGTAGGAATTAGTGATACTATGGGATTAAGACTTAATGAAGGATTAGATGCCCTTGACGGACTTGGACAGATTCTTACAAAACTTTCTTTAAATTCCGGTGTTATTCCTTTTGTAAATGTAGTACTTGGAAATCTTTCAGGTATTGCATCTTGCATCAGCACAATCTCTGACTTTACATTTATGGTAGAAGGTAAATCTCAGATGACAATGAACGGACCTATGGTTGTTAAAGGAAACACAAATATTGATGTATCTGAACTTGGAAATGCAACTTTCCACAGCGAGGAAAGCGGTATTTGTAATTTTAAATATCAAGATGAAGCATCTTGCCTTGAAGGTGTTAAAAAACTTTTGGAATACCTTCCTGATAATAACCTTAGCGACACTCCTTATATAGAATCAACAGATGATATCAACAGAATAAGTTTAAATCTTAATGCAATGTGTGAAAACGGAATCAGCGATGTAAAAGATGTAATCAAAGAAATCGTTGATAACGGCGAATTTTTTGAATCACAAAGTGATTATGCAAAAAATATTGTAACAGGATTTGCACATCTAAACGGAACAAGCGTTGGTATTGTTGCAAATAACGGAAATCTTAATGTAAAAGCTCTTAAAAAAGCAACAAGATTTGTTACTTTCTGTGACAGTTTTAATATTCCGGTTATTACATTTACAAACGCATATGAATTTGATGCATCACTTTGTCAGGAAAAAAACAGCGTAATTACTTATGCTTCAAAACTTATTATGGCATACGCAGAAGCAACAGTTCCAAAAATCAATGTTGTTTTAGATAAAGCGTGTGGCGGTGCATATCTTGTTATGGGCTCAAAACATATTGGAAGTGACTTTACTTTAAGCTGGGCAGGTGCAGAAATTTCTGTTATGAATTCTACATCAATAGCAAACGTTTTATATGATGAAGAAATTTCAAATAGCGAAAATCCACAAAGCACAAGAGATGCTAAAGCAAACGAATATAAAACAATGTATGCAAATCCGTTTGAAGCTGCTAAAAAAGGTTACGTTGATGATATTGTTGAACCTGATTCAACAAGACCGGTACTTATCAGCGCACTTGAAATTCTTTTAAGTAAAAGAGAAACAAGACCTTCTAAAAAGCATTCAGGTGTAAATCTATAATAAAAAAGAAAAGCGGGTGAAAACAATGGTAGATTGGGGCAAAGCTCTTTTAGTTGCTGTTTTAGGTCTTTCAATTGTATTTATTGTTCTTGCACTTATTATGTTTATTCTTATTATTATGGAAAAGATATTTGCACCTAAAAAGAAAGAAGAACCAAAACAAAGTGTAAAACAAGAAGTACAAAAACCAAAACAGACTTCTAAACAAGAATCATTAAATAAAAAAGATGATGCAGAACTTATTGCAGTTCTTACAGCAGCAGTTGCTGCTTGTTTAAGTGCAACATCACCTTCCGGTGTAAGCACTAAGTTTAAAATAAAATCGTACAGAAAACTTGGAGATACAAATTCCGCTTGGAATAATGCTTCAAGAAAAGAAAATATCTATTCAAGATTTTAATGGTAGGAGGAAGAATAATATGAGAAAATTTAATATAAAAGTAAACGGTAATTCATATGAAGTAGAAGTAGAAGAAATAGGTGGCGCATCGTATGCACCTGTAGCAGCACCAGCTCCTGCAGCATCTCCAGCGCCAGTGGCTACTCCTGCGGAAGCACCTGCTCCTGCAGCAGCACCTGCTCCTGCTCCAAGCGGCGCAGCGGGAAGTATCAAAGTTGAATCTCCAATGCCTGGTACAGTACTTAAAATCAACGTGGCAGTGGGCGACACAGTTAGTGAAGGTCAGGCAGTTGTTATACTTGAAGCAATGAAAATGGAAAACGAAATTGCAGCACCTGCAGCAGGTACAGTTGCATCTATCGTTACAAGTCAGGGCGCATCAGTTAACTCTGGTGATGTTCTTATCACTCTTAACTAATTAACTGTTAACACAATAATTACGAAAGGGTGAAAAATTTGGGAGAACTATTTATTAACGGTATAACAGCCTTTATGCAAAGTACAGGTATTGCCAGAATTTTTGCTGCAACAGAAAAAAGTGCAATTGCATACGCCGGAATCGATTTTGGTGTAATTATAATGATACTTATAGCATTTGTGCTTTTATACCTTGCTATTGTAAAAGGTTTTGAGCCGCTACTACTAATGCCTATTGCATTTGGTATGCTGCTTACTAATATGCCTGGCGCAGGCGTATTTCATGGTGATTTTTTCACTGTAACAGAAGTTGATTACGGAAAAGTACTTCACGAGGGCGGTCTTTTGGACCTTTTATACCTCGGTGTTAAGCTTGGTATTTATCCTTCACTTATATTCCTTGGAATTGGTGCTATGACTGACTTTAGTCCGCTTATTTCAAATCCAAAAAGTTTGCTTCTTGGAGCGGCGGCTCAGCTTGGTGTTTTCGTTGCATTTTTAGGTGCTCTTGTTTTGGGCTTTACAATTCCCGAAGCTATGAGTATAGGTATTATAGGTGGTGCTGATGGTCCTACTGCAATACTTGTTACAAAAACACTTGCAGCGCATCTTCTTCCTGCAATTGCTATTGCTGCTTATTCATATATGGCGCTTATACCAATTATTCAGCCGCCAATTATGAAACTTCTTACAACAAAAGAAGAAAGAAGTATTAAAATGGAGCAACTTAGAACTGTTAGCAAAACCGAAAAAATCATATTCCCGATTGCAGTTTCTACAGTTGTTGCACTAATCGTTCCCGATGCAGTTCCGCTTGTAGGTATGCTTATGCTTGGAAACTTATTTAAAGAATCAGGCGTTGCAGACAGACTTTCAAAAACTGCTCAGAATGAACTTATGAATATAGTTACAATTTTCCTTGGTACAACAGTTGGTGCAACAGCAAGTGCAAATACATTCCTTAGACCACAGACAATTTTTATTATTGTTCTTGGACTTGTAGCGTTTTCAATAAGTACATCCGGAGGACTTTTACTTGGTAAACTTATGTGCAAACTTACAAAAGGAAAAATCAACCCTCTTATCGGCTCAGCCGGTGTTAGTGCCGTTCCGATGGCAGCAAGGGTTTCTCAAGTTGTAGGGCAAAAAGAAAATCCTACAAACTATCTTCTTATGCACGCAATGGGACCAAACGTTGCCGGTGTTATCGGTAGCGCAGTTGCGGCAGGTGTGTTTTTAACACTTGCAAAAATCCTATAATTTAAAGGAGGAGATTTAAAATGGCTAATAAACCTGTAAAAATTACAGAAACAATACTTAGAGATGCTCATCAATCACTTATTGCTACAAGAATGACAACAGATACAATGCTTCCTATTATAGAAAAAATGGATAAAGTAGGCTATCATTCACTTGAAGCATGGGGTGGGGCAACTTTTGATGCTTGTCTTAGATTTTTAAATGAAGATCCATGGGAAAGACTTAGAAAAATAAAAGATAAAGCAAAAAACACAAAATTACAAATGCTATTTAGAGGTCAGAATATTTTAGGATACCGTCATTATGCAGATGATGTTGTTGAATATTTCGTACAAAAATCAATTGCAAATGGTATTGATATTATAAGAATATTTGATGCTCTAAACGACGTAAGAAACCTTCAGACAGCAATAAATGCTACAAAAAAAGAAGGCGGACATGTACAGGCTGCTATTTCTTACACAATCAGCCCTGTTCATAACATTGAATACTTTGTAAAACTTGCAAAAGAATATGAAAACTGCGGTGCAGATTCTATTTGTATTAAAGATATGGCAGGTCTTTTAATTCCATACGAAGCAGAAAAACTTGTTAAAGAACTTAAAAAAGAAGTAAAAGTTCCAATTCAACTTCATACACACTACACAAGCGGTGTTGCTGCTATGACATATCTTAAAGCAATAGAAGCAGGTGTTGATGTTGTTGACTGTGCACTTTCTCCACTTGCACTTGGAACAAGTCAGCCTCCAACAGAACCACTTGTTAAATCACTTGAAGGAACTGAGTACGACACAGGCATTAACCTTGATGCACTTACAGAAATTGCAGATTATTTTAAACCACTAAGAGAAGAGTATTTATCTTCAGGACTTTTAAATACAAAAGTATTGGGCGTAGATATCAATACACTAAAATATCAGGTTCCCGGCGGTATGCTTTCAAACCTTGTATCTCAACTTAAACAACAAAACGCTGAAGATAAATTTGAAGAAGTTTTAAAAGAAATTCCTCGCGTTAGAGAAGATTTAGGTTGGCTTCCGCTTGTTACACCAACAAGTCAGATTGTAGGAACTCAGGCAGTTTTAAACGTTCTTATGGGCGAAAGATACAAAATGGTATCTAAAGAAACAAAAGGCGTTGTAAAAGGTGAATACGGAAAAACTCCTGTTGAAATTGATAAAGAATTTGCAAAGAAAATTATCGGAGATGAGCCTCAGATTACATGCCGTCCTGCAGACCTTATAAAACCTGAACTTGAAACTATTAAAGAGCAGTGTAAGCAGTATATCGAACAGGATGAAGATGTTTTATCTTATGCATTGTTTGATAACGTTGCTACAAAATTCTTTGAACAAAGACAGGCAGCAAAATATAAAGTAGATACAAATATTTTAGATAAAGAAAATAAAGTGTATCCAGTATAAAAATAAAGCCGAGTGATATAAATTCACTCGGCTATTTTATTGGTTTAAATTATTGTAGGGACGACTCTTTGTGGTCCTCCCTTAAAGTTTATAATTTATATAATTATATAATAAAAAGGATGTCAAATTGACATCCTTTTTTGTTAATTCTTAAATTAGTTTTTGAATAAGTTTTTAACAGTACCAATGCTATAACCTTTGGCAATAAGTTCTTGTACTGTAGGAGTTGATGTACCACTTGTAGTGATTACATCTTCACTAATGAAAGAATTGATTTTTACTTCTGGTTTAATGTAATTTTTCATTATTATCTCCTCCTTATTCAGTAATTTCTTTTGTGCCAAGCCATTTAAGGTCCGAAACGTCGTTTACACAGAATGTAAATGGTTCACCAAGGAATGTTCTTCCACGCATTACAACGTATGGAACAGCAAGTATTTTTTCGTTAAAGAATTCTTCGCCGATTTCTTCGATAAGTACATTAATATAACCTTTGGCAGCTATCAAAGCATCTTTTCCTTCTGCTTTAGATTTATAAACATCTACTTTGTTTTCTTCATCGCCTTGTCTGTAAACATACATACCAAAACCGTCGTATCTCTGAATTACGCTACCCTGGTTAGAGATGTAAGAGTTAACAATTACAGCACCTTCTTTTTCATCTGCATCAGGTGTTTGGGCGTAGTAACCTGCATCAATTTCTGTTTCTATTTCGTTTCCACTATCATCAGCAAAGTAATTTATAGGTGTGAATTTGATGTCATCAATGTAATACATAGGGAAAGATGCCGATGCCGGTATAGTTGCTACTCCATTTGGAGCAACTGAATTATATGTAAATGCAATAGCATCAACGTAATCATTTGCAGGGTTGTTGCCATTGTATCCTGATGTTACAAAAAATTCAATAGTTGACCATTGGTTTAAAGTAATCTTTTTGCCTGATGGTCCAAATTCGTATTTAGATGTATCAGAGTTCCAGTGAGAGTTATCATTTGTATTTACTTTTGTACCGATTTTAAGTGTACCTTCCTGAGTTGTTCCAGGAATGTAAATTTTCATAGTTACTTTGTAAGATTCACCAAGATTATCTGTTGTAAAGATGTTTGGAAGAATCAAACGAGATGCACCAACATCTTTTGGTGTAAACTGAAGGGCTTTTGTAACTTTTTCCTGACCTTTTTCTGTATAAACAAGTGCTGTTAGACGAGGTTTGTTGCCACTGTTAGATATATATTCGCTGCTTTCAAAACCGTAAATATTTTCAAAGTCAATTGTGTTTATTGCATCTTCAACGTTGAATGTCTGATTTGTATGCGATTTTACTTCAATAACTCTAACATTATCTACCATAATTTTTGTAGCCGAATCGCCGCTTGGAATAGAAGCATCATCAAGTCTTGCGTTAATTCCGCCTGAAACATTTTTTAATGCTTCTGTATATAGAAACGGTTTAGTTTCAATTGCTGTCCATTTGTTTACAGGAACAAACATATAGTTATCATAAATGTTTGTCTGTGCATAACCTGTTCCTTCTAAAACAGTGTTTCTGATCTGGTGATAACTGTTAGTATTGGTTGAACTTGGTACAGGATTTACCATAGCCTGAATTACATAAGTTTTACCAACTTCAAAAGCACTCTGGTCAATTAACACTTTACATGAAGCGTTATTAGCTGTGTTTGAACGGTAAAAATATCCTGCCTGGCTACCGTTAATACCACCGTCTGTGCTAAGTGCAACGTTACCGCTTGATGCACCGCTCATTACAATGCCATTTGCACTGTATGAAGGTGTTGGATTTGCATTCTTAACCTGGTCTGCGGAAAGACCTTCAAAATCTTGTGTCCATGTTACTTCGCCAACTTCTCTTGTTACTGCAAAAGCAGTAGTAAGTGCAAAAAGCGAAAGTAGCACGGTTAGTGTGAGTAAAATTGTAATAATTTTTTTCACAAAAAATCCTCCTTTTAAAATATTTTGCGTTGTTGTCCAAAGATATAAGAATTCTACATTATTATACAATAATATTTGTGCAATTTCAACAAGGGTAGTACTATTTTTCTTTTTTTGTTCAAAGTACACAAAAAAGAAATGAAATATTGTTAAAAATGCCGATTGCGAAAGATTTTATTTGCTTTACTTATATAATAAAAAAAGGATGTCAATTTTGACATCCTCTTTTGCTAATTCTTAAATTAGTTTTTGAATAAGTTTTTAACAGTACCAATGCTGTAACCTTTGGCAATAAGTTCTTGTACTGTAGGAGTTGATGTACCACTTGTAGTGATTACATCTTCACTAATGAAAGAATTGATTTTTGCTTCTGGTTTAATGTAACTTTTCATTATTATCTCCTCCTTACTCGCCTTTAGCGCCAAGCCATTTAAGGTTGCCATTTTCATCTTTAGCATCGTTTACACAGTATGTAAATGCTTCGCCGTAGAATGTTTTTCCAAACATTGTAACAAATGGCATAACAACAACTTTTGTATCAAAAAATGCTTCGCCGATTTCTTCGATAATTACGTTCATATAACCGCCTGCGTTAATTAATGGCTGTCTGTTGTGGTCTGCATCTTTAATAGCTAATGTAACTGTAGCGTCTTTTGTATTATCATCTTGTCTGTATACATACAAACCTACACTGTCATATCTTAGAACAATATTTTCTTCTGTAGATACATAAGAATCAATCGAAATTACGCCTTCTTTTTCATCAGAATCTTTTGCTTCGGCAAAGTAACCTGCATCTGCTGTTGTAGAATTTGTTTCGCCATTTTCAAAGTAATCTATCGGTGTAACTACAATGTTATCAATATAGTATGGAATTGATCCTGCTTTCGCATTAGTAGAAACGTTGTATGTAAAACCGATACCATCTAAGAATTTTTCTGTAGCGATGTATTCATAATTTCTTCCGGTATATGTAAATTCAACTTTGTTCCATTGATTTGAAATAATATCAGCATCTGAACCTTGCGCGCCAATAGTTAAATACTGGTTGTCATCATTTCCCCATCTTGTATTGATGTCTTTTTCGGTAGCTTTTGAACCGATTCTGATTGTTCCAGAGTATGTTCCATTTTCGTCAACAGGGTAAATCTGTAATGAAACTTTGTATGTTCTTCCAAGATGTACATCCTTATCAAATACATCTGTAAGAACTAATCGGCTACCTGATTTATCTGTAGAATTAGGAGTAAAGTACAAACTGTTTCCGTTTCCGTTGTAATCGATTTCGTTTGTGATTTTTCTTGTACTGTTTGTGTTTGTTTCGTAGTCAATGTTATCGCCCAATGTATAATTTGGTGCATAGATATCATCGAAATCAATAGTACCACCATTTACGCCTATTTTACCTTTAAAGTAACTTTGTTTGCCGTCAACTTTTTTTACTCTAAAGTTATCAATGTAAACAACAGTTTGTGTACCTGTATTTTTCCATGCAGATGAGTCAAATCTTACGTTTAAACCACCAGAAGTAGCAAGGTCTTCTGCAGTTGGTGTAAATTCTTTTGATGTAATTGTTACCCATTGACCTTTTTTAATTTCATATTGATTTGATGTATACCCTGACCACTGAGTCGTGCTTGTACCTGCAAGAATCTTAAGGAATACAGACATTGTATCAGATGTGTGTGCTTCAAGATAAGCATCAAATTCAATTACATAAGTGTTATCAGCAGTAAAAGCTTCTGTCATATCAATAAAAATCTTACCACCTCTTGTACCACTATCTGCCGTAGAAGAATACTTTACACATCCTGAACCCTGAAATGTTGTATGCACAGGATCTATAGGAGCTCCTGCTCCTCCGAAACGGCCGCCGGCTGCATAAGAGTTATTAGTACTGGTTAATTTTCCAGCATTGTCAGGATTTGTTGATTCGAAATCCTGTACCCATGTTACGTCCCCAACTATTTCATAAGCAAAAGCAGACGGAATGCTTAGTAGCGAAAATAACATGGTCATTGTGATTAAAATTGCAATAATTTTTTTCACAATATCTTCCTCCTTTTTAAAAATATTTTTAACGTGGTTGCCTTAAAAATATATGAATGCTATATTATTATATAATATTATTTGTGCAATTTCAACAAGGGTAGTACCATTTATATATTTTTTTGTTTAGAATGCACAAAAAAGAAATAAAATATTGTGAAAAATACCTATTATAAAAAATGATTATTGCTTTATAAATAAAAAAAATCACGCCTAAAAAATGGCGTGATTTTTTAAAGGAGAGTCAAATTGTGATTTGACTATTTGGAATTATCTATAGCATCTCTTATAACGAAGTTATTTTCTTTTAAAAGTTTTTCGCTTTCTTCGTAGTCTTTTCCCGTAATATCGCTTACAATACTAATCATTCGTTTGTAAAGCTTTTCATTTGATGGTTTAAGATTTATCATAAGATTTTCGTACACATGACCTTGTTTTATCATAACTGCAGTAGAAATCATATTAAGAATCATTTTATGACTTGTACCGGCTTTCATTCTTGTTGAGCCTGTTACAACTTCAGCGCCTGTATCAGGATGAATAACAACGTCAGCTTCCTGTTCAATTTTACTCCCTGCATTACAAGTAAGTGCTACGATAAGTGCACCGCTTTCTTTTGCGCATTTAAATGCACCAAGAACGTATTTTGCACCGCCTGCAACGGAAATTCCAACTACGCTGTCATTTTCTGTTATATTGTAATTTTTAATATCTTCATAGCCTGATTCGAAACTATCTTCTGCGCCTTCCACTGCTTTTCTTATGGCTTTGTCGCCGCCTGCCATAATTCCTACCACTAAATCGTACGGAACTCCGTAGGTTGGGGGACATTCAGAAGCATCAAGTACACCAAGTCTTCCGCTTGTGCCACAGCCTATATAAAACAGTCTTCCGCCTTTTTTCATTCGCTCATCAATTTTATCAATACATAAAGATATCGCATCAAGTTCCGTATTTATGGCATTTACTGCATTAAGGTTTTCCTCTTGCATTATTTTTACCATCTGGCTTGTCTGCATTTTATCAATATGAGTTGTTTTTTCGTTTCTTTTTTCTGTATTTAACACTTTTTTTCCACCTCTTTAGGATTCCTTGCAAGTACCAATGCACCATTTACGGTAGGTTTGGTATATACCGATAAATCAAATCTTTCATTGTTTGTAAAATGTTTTCTTATGATAGGAAGGACAATATCAGATTTTTTTGCAAGTCCGCCGACAAATACCACATTTATTTTTTCTTCATTAGTAAAAAATCTTGATGCATCTTCTACCAAAGTTGCAATTTGCTTGAAGTTGTTTTCAAGTATTTCATTTGCTACTTCATCGCCTTTTTCATATGCTTCAAATACAAGTGGGGCAAATGATGCAATTTCTCTTTTTCCACCTATGTATATTTTAGAAATATGGTCAAGAATATTTTTTGTTTCAAATTTTTGATTAAACATATCTACAAGGATTGTTTTTTTTGCAGTACCTTCTTCGGCTTTTAGCGATGCTAAAATTGCATCACGTCCAATTGAATAACCACTTCCGCCTTCATCAAGAAGATATCCAAAACCGCCTGTACGATAAAGTTTTTCATCAATTTGAGAGTATGCAATATCGCCTGTTCCCATTATAACAAGAATGCCGTCTTTGTCGCCAAGAGTGCCGGCAACAGCATTTTGAACATCACTGCCGTTGTTTACAGAGCAGAAATTATATTTTTGCAAAAATTCACCGATTTGTTCTTTATAGTCGCCCGTTGCTCCGCCCGCAATACCTACAAAAGCGGAAATCTTACGAAAAGGAATGTTTGCACAAACGTGCATAATTCCTGTGTTAAGAACGTTAAGCGTATTTTCAATTCCTATATCTACAGGATTACCAGAGCCTAAAATATATCTGTTAAGTACATTACCTTCTTTATCGGTAAGTAAAAATTCAGTTTTTGTACCGCCACCGTCAATTCCAAGATAATATACAGGTTCATCTGAATAGCCAAAAAGTTCATCTATGCTTGTTTCAAGTGCTTCTGCAAGTTTTGGAAGTACAATACTTGGTGCAATACTCATACCGCTTTCCCATTTGCTGATGGATTTTTCAGAATACTCAATTTTTTCTGCCAAATCTTTTTGTGAAAGATTAAGAAAACGGCGTCTGCTTTTTAAATTATAAGCAAATATTTTAGGGGTATTATCCATAATAGTTACTCCTTTTTCTTTGTATATTCTCATTATAATGGAAAAAAGCAACAAATACAATACACAAAACGTAGAATTTTTAGATAAAACTCTACATATCGTAGAGTTTTCGGCAAAATAAAAGCATATCTTAAATCGATATGCTTTTAGACTTTGTTATTTTTTAGCTTCAACTATTTTGTCATGCATTATGTCGAATGTTTCTTCAATTGCGTTTGCAAGTGATAATGCAAAAAGATCTAATATATCTTCATCGCATATAAGTTCTAAGTCATCAGGATTTGTACCAAATGCACATTCTATAAGAATTGCAGGCATTACAGTTCTTTTTAGTACAGACAGACCAGGTCTTGATACAATTCCTCTGTCTTTAATAGGAACAAGGTCTTTAACTTCATTATTAACAAGTTTTGCGATGTCTTTGCTTAGTACACCATATTTTGAGAAAGTAACGTTGCCGTTATATAAAACCATACAACCTGAAATTTCGCTGTTTGCAATAGCATTATTATGGATACTTACATAAAGGTCTGCGTCCAAATCATTTGCGATTTCAGAACGTTCTATAAGATCAACGTATGTATCATCTTCTCTTATCATTTCATATTTAATACCGCGTTTGTCCAAAAGTTTTGCAAGTTCAAGTGCAATGTACAGGTTAGGGTCTTTTTCATAAACGTTTTTACCGTTTTTGTCAACATATACCGCACCAGGATCACTTCCACCGTGTCCTGCATCAATTACAACAAGAAGGTTATCTTCATCTCTTGTTTTTAAGAAGTTTTTTGTTATAGCATCTTTTTCTGCCTGAGTAAGTTCGCCACCAGAAGTGTCATCATCTGTATTTGTATTATTGTCAGGCTTGTCTTGATTTGCTGTGTTGTCGTCATCGTCATAACTTTCTTTATCAGTTCCGACAATAACTCTATAAACACCCTTATTTAATGTGCCGGTGTATTTTTGTTTTCCGTTACATTCAATAACAACTCTTGCATATTCGTCGTGGATGGCGTATCTTACTTCATTTATAAAATCAGAATCTATTCTTACTCTTGCATCATTTTTAGTAAATTGCGTTCCGTAAAAGTCCATTACTATACAGTTTGAATAAGCAAGGTAGAAAAGGTTAGGTTCTTCATCGCCCGTATACTTGATTTCTACAATATTGTTGTAACTTGTTTTTGAGGTAAGAAGCACATCTGTTATAAGTGGTGTTTTCGTGTTAGTTACAGGTTTGTCGTTTGTTGAAGGCTTTTCTTCATCTGACTTTGGTGGTTCATACTTGTCTTCATCTTCGGGGCTGTAAATATAAACTGAACGTTTTTTGCTGTCCCAATCAACATCGTATCCAAGCGCCTCGCTTATAAAACGTACAGGTACCAAAGTTCGTCCTTCAAAAATTTGTGCTGATGTATCCATAAAAAGTCTTTTGTTATCTACCATTGCAGTGTTTGAGCCAATGGTAAGTACAATTTTTTTTGAACCGTCTATTGTAACTTGTTTAAGTTTGTCATTCCACTCAATTTCGGCGTCAAAAGCATCGAATATTGCTCTTACCGGAACTAATGTTCTGTTTTTAACAAGCTGTGGAGGAACATCACATTTTATTTTTACGTTATCTATGTAAAGGGAAATTTCTTTAGCGTTATTATTTGTTGCAGCGAAAGTAAAAGAAGGTGTTATGAAAATTACAAAAGCAATAAGAAGTAGTAAAAATCGCTTCATTATATCATCCTTTCATATCGTATATGCATATATCATATCACAATAGAAATCAATATTCGACAAAATTTTAAAGAATGTAATAAAAAAATAACATAAATGAAATCAATAAGCGACTAAAATTTGCAATAGATGAAAAAACAATAAATAATTTCAAAAAAAAGTTGACATTGAATATTTTTTGTTGTATAATAAGTGATGCTTATGTATTAAAATATGACAAGCAAGGCTTGTTCGCATATTTGTAAAATATCAGGGAGGTGCACAAATAATGAAAAGAACATATCAGCCAAACGTTAGACACAGAAGCAAAGTACACGGCTTCAGAAAAAGAATGGCTACCAAAAACGGAAGAAAAGTTTTGGCACGCAGAAGATTAAAAGGCAGAAAAATATTGTCAGCATAAAACTCATATTGACGAGTGAAGACCACACTTTTGTGGTCTTTTTAAGCATATGAGAAAAAATTTGTATGCATATGCGGGGGTAAGTTTTCGTGAAAGGTACAATTAAACTTAACAGGGAATTTGTATATGCTTATAAAAGAGCAAAAAGAATAGTTACACCCGTACTTGTAATGCATTATTACAAAAATAGGTCAGACACAAACAAATTTGGTATTACCGTGTCTAAAACAATAGGAAAAGCTCACCTTAGAAACAGAGCAAAACGCCTTATAAGAGAAGCTTATTATTTGGAAAAAAGCAATGTAAAAGCCGGATATAACTTGGTATTTGTAGCAAGAAGCAAGACGGCTTTTTCGAGTTTTAATGAAGTTGTTATGGCTATGAAAGAATGTCTTGACAAAGCGGATTTAAGATTGGATGAATAAAAGTGAAATATGTTTTAATAGGATTAGTCAAACTTTATCAAAAGTATATATCACCACTTAAAAAGTCTTGTTGTATCTTTACTCCAACTTGTTCTACATATGCAATAGAAGCGCTAAAAAAATATGGTGCTTTTAAAGGGACATATCTTTCAGTTAAAAGGATATTAAAATGTAATCCTTTTTCTAAAGGCGGATATGATCCGCTTAAGTAATTTTGAAAATTTAAGATTGATAAAATCTTTTAAATGTAAAATCTTTTAAAGGAGATGAGTATCATAGATTTTATTACAATACCACTTGGAAGACTTTTAAATTTTATTTATGGTTTTGTTGGAAATTACGGATGGACTCTTATTATATTTACAGCACTTGTAAAACTTATTCTTTTGCCGCTTAGTGTTAAACAGCAAAAGTCAATGATAAAAATGCAACAGGTTCAGCCACTTCTTAGTGCTCTTCAGGAAAAATACAAAAATGATCCTACAAAGCAGCAAGAAGAAATGATGAAACTATATAAAGAAAACAACGTTAATCCGGCAGGTGGATGTCTGCCACTTCTTATACAGATGCCTATACTTATTGCACTTTACTATGCAATCAGTTTTCCTTTGAAATTCATGTTTGGAATGGACCCTAACGGAATTACTGAAGCTGTTAAAGGTGTAGGACTTGATCCGAATGCAGTAGATAAATCGTTCCTTCAACTTAGTGCGGCTCAAAAAAGCGGACTAATTAACTTTAATTTCTTGGGACTTGATTTATCTGTAAAACCTGAAATTGCAAAACCGGGTATAATTTGGATTATACCGGCACTTGCAGGTATTACAACATATTTGTCAAGTAAAATAACTTCAATGCAGACAAATAAAAAAGATAAAAAAGAAGAAGAAAACAAAAAAACGCAAAGGGTTTTAAATCCGGAAGCAAAACAACAGCCAAATTCAGACCCACAGTCAATGACAAACAGTATGTCGATTGTTATGCCGTTTATTACTGTGTTGATTTCGTTTAACTGTGCTGCTGCTCTTGGATTTTACTGGACAGTAAGTAATATTCTTTCAATGATACAGCAGTTGTATTTGAATTTTAAATATGGTGCTAAGTATAAAGAAGAAATGCAGGAAAAAGTTAAAGAAAAAGAACAATTGCAGAAGGAAAAAAGAAGACTAAAACAAAAAAGAAGAAATAAATAAAGCGAGGAAAAATAGATGAAGACTCTTGTAATGACAGGAAAAACTGTTGACGATGCATTAGAAGCCGCTTTAAATGAACTTGGTGCAAATAAAGATGACGTTGATGTTAAAGTAATTGAAGAAGGTTCAAAAGGTTTTTTAGGCATTGGAAATAAAGAAGCAAAAATTGAAGTTACATTAAAAAACAATCCTAAAGTTATTGCTGTAAGTTTTCTTGAAGGTTTGTTTAAAACTTGGGGCGAAGATGTAAGTGTTTGTGCCGAAATGAAAGATGATGTATTGTATGTTGAACTTAAAGGCGAAAACATGGGTATAATCATCGGTAAAAGAGGCGAAACATTAGATGCAATTCAGCACCTTACAAGCCTTAATGTAAATAATAACAGCGACGACTTTGTTAAAGTAAGTGTTGATACTGAAAACTATCGTGAAAAAAGAAATCAGACACTTGCAGAACTTAGCAAAAAATTAGCTGTAAGAGTTGCAAAAACAAGAAAGAATTTAACACTTGAACCGATGAATTCATACGAAAGAAGAATAATTCATGCAACACTTCAGGATGATAAATATGTTACAACATATTCAGTAGGCCAGTCGCCAAACAGAAAAGTTGTTATAGCATACAACAAAAAATAATTTGATTTTAAAGGTTGCATTAGTTTGCAACCTTTTGTTGTTTATTTTAAAAAAGAAAGGAGATTTAACATATGTCAAAAACAATAGCGGCGATTTCAACACCAAACGGAGTGGGTGGAATTGCAATAATAAGAATGAGCGGAAAAGACGCTATAGAGATTTGCGATAAAGTATATAAAGGAAGAAATAAACTTTCAGATGTTAAATCTCACACAATAAATTACGGTTTTATTGTTGATGAAACAGGAAAAAAAGTTGATGAAGTATTGGTGTCGGTTATGCGAGCACCAA
>SVJH01000027.1 GCA_015069095.1 Oscillospiraceae bacterium
CAATTACTAAATTCTCGCTCGACTTGCATGTGTTAGGCACGCCGCCAGCGTTCGTCCTGAGCCAGGATCAAACTCTCAATAAAAATATTTACATGCCGTAGCATGTTAAGTTCTTATTTAAGTTTTTAGCTCATAACTTTTACTAGCTTTAAAGCTTATATGCTTTTTAAAACTCAATTCTCTTTAACGAGAACCTCTCTTTGCTGTTCAATTTTCAAAGACCAATTTGCTTGTTGCCTTCATTTGCGGCAACTTTGTATATTTTACCACACCGAGACGGCTTTGTCAACACTTTTTTAAACTTTTTTCAAAGTTTTTTTGGTGTTTTTTTACTTCCCTCTCAAAAGGTGCTTTATTACTATATCACATACATCCTCTGTTGTCAACACTTTTTTAGAAAATTTTTAAAAGTTTTTTTCTTACCATATTTATTGCATTTTTTGCGGCAAGTCTTCTTACCTTTTGTCTATCTCCTGTAAACTGGAATTTTTCTACAACAGTGTTATCTTTATCTGCAACGGAAATATACACAAGTCCCACTTTCTTTTCGGCAGTTCCGCCGTCAGGGCCCGCTATGCCTGTTACTGCAACGGCAATATCGGCACCTGTATTTTTAAGAGCACCTTCTGCCATTTCTTTTGCGGTTTCGCAACTTACAGCGCCAAATTCTTTTAACGTTTCTTCCTTTACGCCGAGATATTTCATCTTTGCCTCATTTGAATATGTTACAATTCCTTCTTTATAATATGAAGATACTCCCGGCACGTTTGTTATTATTGAACCGATAAGTCCGCCTGTGCATGATTCGGCTGTTGTAAGGGTTAAATTCTTTTCTTTTAATATGCTATATACAACATTTTCAAGAGGAATATCATCGTACCCATAAATTGAATCGCCAACAACTTCTTTTATTCTTTTTATTGTACCTTCCATTTTTTTGTTTGCTTCATCTTCTGATTTTGCCATTGTTGTAACGCGAAGCATCATTTCGCCTTCTTTTGCATATGGCGCAACAGTCGGGTCATCGCCTGATAAAAGATCGTCAAGTTGTTCTGCAACGTATGATTCGCCCATTCCCATTATGTTTACAATTTTTGAATAGAATTTTTGCGGACATTTTTTAGCAAGATACGGGTCTACGTAATGTTCATACATAAGTTTCATTTCGTATGGAGGTCCTGGTAAAAAAATTGCTATTTTTCCGTCTTTTTCAATTATACCGCCAGGTGCGGTGCCATCGTCATTGTGAAGAATTATACATCCTTCAGGCATATCAGCCTGTTTTTCGTTTGATTTAGGAAACGGTTGTCCCTTTCTCATAAGAGCAAATCTTTCCTTTATATTAGTAAGCGATTCTTCATCCCTTACAAGTTTAAGACCAAAATAAGACGCAATTGTTTCTTTTGTAAGGTCATCTTTTGTAGGTCCAAGTCCGCCTGTGAAAATTATCATATCACTTCGGGAAAAAGCACTTTTAATTGCATCGCTAAGTCTTTGTACATTATCCCCAACAACGCTCTGATTATACACATTTATTGCACGTTCTGATAATTTTTGCGATAAATACTGCGCATTTGTGTTTACAATTTGTCCAAGTAAAAGTTCTGTTCCTACTGCTATTATTTCTGCTCTCATATTTTCCTCCGAAAAGTAATCCCTGCCGTAAGACAGGGAATTTTTTATAATTCTGCTTTCATTATTACAGTTTCTGTTCCTTCAACCGCTTCGTTTATCAGTCTTTCAACATCAAGAAGGTTTTGTGATTCTATAACTTTTTCTATTTTTGGTTTTGTGCTTGGATGACGCGGTGTAAATACTGTGCAACAATCTTCATAAGGAAGAATTGATGTTTCAAAAGCGTCTATTTTTTGAGAAATTTCAACTATTTCTTCTTTGTCCATCCCTACAAAAGGACGAAGAACAAGCATATCTACCGCATCGTTTGTTACGTTTAATGCTTCCATTGTCTGCGATGCAACCTGACCGATACTTTCGCCTGTAATAAGCGCCTTGCAGTTGTTGTTTTTAGCAATCCTCTCTGCAATCTGCATCATAAATCTTCTCATTACAAGTGTTAAATGTTCCTCAGGACATTTATCGCGTATTTCAAGTTGTATATCTGTAAACGGAACAATGTGAACTTTCATATCGCCCGAGTATCTTGCTACAATTGATGCAAGTTTTAAAACTTTATCCTTTGCTCTTTCGCTTGTGTAAGGATAACTGAAAAAGTGCACTGCTTCAAGACGGACTCCACGTTTTGCAATCATATATCCGGCAGCAGGGGAATCTATTCCACCAGATAAAAGAAGCATTGCTTTTCCGTTTGCGCCTATTGGCATACCGCCAAGACATCTTATTTTTTCTGTGTGAATGTACGCATACTCATCTCGCACTTCTACCATTACTGTAATTTCAGGGTTTTTAACATCAACTTTAAGATGCGGATTATGCTCTAAAAGGTATCCGCCCACATAATAACTTATTTCGGGCGATGTTAAAGGATACTTTTTATCTGCTCTTTTTGATTCTACTTTAAATGTTTTGTATTTTTTTAGTGTGTCTGAAAGATACTCTACTGCTTTTTGTTGTATTTCTTTTAAATCTTTTGAGCATTTATACGCAAGTGTAATTGAAACCACGCCAAATACGTATTTGAGTCTTTCCATAATTCTGTTTGCCTGCTCGTCGCCGTCAAGTGGTCGTATGTATATTACAGCACCGCTTTTTCTAAGTTCATATCTTCCCATACCGGCAATTGCTTCTTTTATGTTATCTGAAAGTAGATTTTCAAAATATCTTCGGTTAAGACCTTTAAGTACAATTTCGCCGTATCTTACCAGTATAATTTTTTCCATTTTTAACCTCTATCTCATTATTTTTCTTAAAACAGGTATTTCCTTATTTAAAACATCAAGCACGTAATCGACATCCTCTTTTGTTAAATCAGGTCCAAACGAAAATCTTATTGCGCTATCTTGCTCGTTTGGTTTTCTGCCCATTGCCGAAAGAACATACCCTGCTTCTTTTTTGTGCGATGAACATGCACTTCCGCTTGAAACATAAATTCCCTTTGATTCAAGTACATGAAGAAGTACTTCTGATTTTACTCCAACAAATGAAACATTAAGAATATTGTCCACGCTCTCTTTTGGAGAATTTACACTTATATTCTTAAGTTTTAGAATTTCATTTAAAAAATATTCTTTAAGTTCTTTGTGATTTGTATTTTTTGAAAATGTAATTTCGCACGCTTTTTCAAATCCTAAAATTCCACTTACGTTAACAGTGCCTGAGCGAATTCCCTTTTCCTGACCTCCGCCATACGATGGGGACAAAATGTTTATTTTCTTCCTTATATATAGAGCGCCCACTCCGTTTGGTCCGCCGATTTTATGCGCACTTACACTTAGAAAATCTATTTTTGATTTTTCTACGTCTATTTGAATTTTGCCAAATGCCTGTACACAATCTGTATGAAAAAGGCAATCGGGATTTTTTTCTTTTATGATCTCTCCGATTTTTTCTATTGGCATTTTTGCGCCCGTTTCATTATTTACTGCCATAATGCTGACTAAAACGGTGTTTTTATCAATTTCGTTTTTAAGTTGATTTATATCTACAATTCCTTCTTCGTCTACATCAAGGTAAACGCACTCAAAACCCTCCAAAGAAAGTGCTTTGAAACATTCAAGTACAGAAGGATGCTCAACGCGCGTTGTTATAATTTTATTCCCATTTCGCTTATTCTTTCTTGCTGCGCCAAGTATTGCAATATTGTTGCTTTCTGTTCCGCCGCTTGTAAAGTAAAGTTCGTCTTCTTTTGCATTTATTTTTTGTGCAATATATTTTCTTGCCACATTTACTTTTTCTTCTGCTTCTTTACCCTTTTTGTGAAGCGATGAAGGATTTGCATATAAAGTTTTCATACTTTCACATACAACGTTTACAACCTCATCATAAGGAAGAGTTGTTGCGCTGTTGTCAAGATATATCTGTTTCACTTTCTATCCTCTCTCTTAATTCCTTTTTCACAAGTCTGTATAATCCGGCATTAAAATAACCGCCAAGTATTATTACATATGATGACATAAACAGCCACATAAACAGCATTACCACACCAGCTACACTTCCGTACAGAAGGTGATATCCTGCAAAGTTATTTGCAAAATATGAAAATATAATAGAAATTGCAGCCCATGCAATTGATGCTAATACTGCTCCCGGAAGCACACTTCTTAGTGAAACTTTACGGTTTGGCATTACCTTATATATAATTGCAAGTGATATTGTAAGTACAACAAACGGTATTACCCATCTTAAAATATCCCACAAAAGCATATGAATAGGTATAAATCTAATTACCCTGCCTATTGCATCTCTTAAAATTTCGCCGTATACCAAAAGTACAAATGAAACAAGTATTGCCACAACAATAAACCCGGCAAACAAAAGACCTGTTACTCTTATCACAACAAAGTTCCTTGTTTCTTTGGTATGATAAAACTTATTGAGTGCTCTTGATATAGCCTCAACTGCGCAAGACATAGACCACATTGTAATTACAAGTATAACAATTACCATCAGCGGTGTATGTGTTACACTTTGAAGCATTGTATAAAGTGCATCAAGTGTTTCTGTCGGCAAAACTCCAAGAAAGTTCCAGAGCATTTCTTCTTTTATAATAGGTGCTCTTGAAATTATTGCAAATATAAGCATTATAAGCGGGAAGAAAAGTGATATTAAATAAAACGTTACTTCTGCCGCAAGTGCATCTATTCTGTATTTAAAAAATCCGTCTACTGCACGAAAAATAATATCAATAAATTTATTTTCTCTGAGGGTCTTTAAATTCATAACAATCCTCCAATCCAATAAAGTCCAATTATATTATACTATACTTTTTATAAAATTACTAACATTTTTTTAACTTTTTTACAAAATATGTTTGAAATTATGTAAAACAAAGTGTATAATGTATATTGAGTTATTATGCATAGAGCATATTTCTTAATAATTTCAGGAGGCATTTATGATTGAGATTGATAGTTTAAGTCTTGCGCAGCTTAAAGAAGTTGCAAAAGAACACGGTATTAAAAACATATCAAAACTAAATAAGACAGAACTTGCCGATAAAATTAAACAGATAGTTAAAGAAAAAGAAAAATCTAATGAAGAAATAGAAAATGAAACATATAAAAAAGAAGAATCAAGCGAAAGTTCAAAACTTTCCGAAGACAGAAAAAGCGATGTTACAGGAGTGCTTGAAGTTCTTCCCGACGGGTTTGGGTTTTTAAGGTGCGATAACTACTTATCAGGCACAGACGATATTTATGTATCGCCTGTACAAATAAGAAGATTCAATCTTAAAACAGGCGACCTTATATCAGGAATAAGCCGTCTTCCAAATGAAGGCGAAAGGTTTGGTGCTATAATTTACGTTAAAACGGTAAACGGAGATACACCTGATGTTTCAATAAGACGCAAAAATTTTGATACACTTATTCCGGTTTATCCAGACAGACGTCTTACTCTTGAAACAAATCCTCAAGATTATGCAGTAAGACTTATCGACCTTTTATCGCCTATCGGACTTGGTCAAAGAGGTGTTATTGTTGCCGCTCCTAAAACTGGGAAAACAACACTTCTTAAAAACATTGCAAATTCTATTACAAAAAATCATAAAGATGTTAAACTTATTGTTCTTTTAATCGACGAACGACCTGAAGAAGTTACCGATATGAAACGCTCTATAGACGGAGAAGTTATCTACTCTACATTCGACGAACTTCCTGAGCATCATACCAAAGTTGCAGAGATGACGCTTGAAAGAGCAAAAAGACTTGTTGAGCACGGAAAAGATGTAGTTATCCTGCTTGATAGTTTAACACGACTTTCAAGAGCGTACAATCTTACAATTCCATCTACAGGAAGAACGCTTTCGGGCGGTCTTGACCCTGGTGCACTTCATCTTCCAAAAAAATTTTTCGGTGCAGCAAGAAACATCGAAAACGGTGGAAGTCTTACAATACTTGCAACTGCACTTGTTGAAACAGGAAGCCGTATGGATGATGTTATTTTTGAAGAATTTAAAGGTACAGGAAATATGGAAGTTCATCTTGACAGGCATCTTTCTGAAAAAAGAATTTTCCCTGCAATTGATATTTACAAATCCGGCACCAGAAAAGAAGAACTTTTGCTTAGTAAAAAAGAAAAAGATGCAGTCTGGTCTATAAGACGTGCACTAAGTAAAGATTCAAACTCAGATGTTACCGAAAAAATACTATCTATGCTTATTAAAACAAAAACAAATGAAGAATTTATAAATTCTATTACTAAACAAACAAAGGAGAAAAACTAAAATGGCGGCTAAAAAAAGCAAATCAAGAAAACAAAAAACAGCTGTTAAAAATCCTAAATCATTTGAAATTTTATCTATTGCTATAACGCTTGCATCTGTTCTTCTGATGATGGGATTATATTTTGAAATGGGAAGTTTCGGAAAAGGCGTTTCCCACTTTTTAAGAGGTATGATGGGCTCTATTGCCTATGTATTTCCGATTTATCTTTTTATACTTTTTATTCACGCATTTATTAAAAAAGATTTACAAGCATACAAAAAGAAATACATTTACAGCATATGGCTTTTTATTTGTGTACTGGGTGTTTTCCATTTTTATGTTAACGGATATGAATATACCAACTTTCTTCAGGAAACAAATTCACATATGCAAAGAGGAACAGGTCACTTTATAAAACAGTTTATTCCGGCATACTGGGCAAGATTTTATGGCTACGGAATAAAACTTTACGGCACAGGTATACTTGGCGAAATAGTTGCAAGACCTGTTATACTTTTCTTTGGTAAATGGGGAGCATTTGCGTTTTTCATTGCATTTGGACTTATTTTTTCAATTTGTGTATTTGATATTTCTATTTTTGATATTTTCGGAAAAATATTTTCGGCATTCAAAAGAAACAAAAAAGAACCAAAAGAAATTCCTGATTACACAATAGAAAATAAAAGAAAAGAAAAAGAAAAACTTGAAAAAGAGGAAAAGAAAAAACTAAAAAAAGAAAAACAAATTCCTATAAGCGAAATAGAAGCAGAAGACGAAGAAGTTTTCTATGAACCTGAAATCAGAGTTTACAACAAAGATCAGGCTGGATTTGCAAGCGCTCTTGGAACTGACGAGAGCGAACCTATTGAAAAAGAAGAATCAGACGACGAAGATGAAGACCACACGAAAATAATTGAAGATTTAAATAATGCAAAAGAAGAAACACAAACTCTTATTGAATATGAATTTCCTTCACTTTCAATTTTAACTCCGCCATCGCCTAACGACAATGGAAATCAGATTGAAGATGAACTTAAACAAAATTCAATAAAACTTGTTGACACACTTCAGAGTTTTGGTGTAAGAGCAAAAGTTACAGGAATAAGCATGGGCCCTACGGTTACAAGATACGAACTTGCACCGGAGCCTGGCGTTAAGGTAAGTAAAATTGTTAATCTTTCAAAAGATATTGCACTTTCTCTTGCTGCAAAAAGCGTAAGAATTGAAGCACCTATTCCGGGCAAAAGTGCAGTAGGTATTGAACTTGCAAACAAAACAGTAAATACTGTTACATTAAGAGAAGTTTTAGAAACAGAAGAATTTAAAAATTCTCCTTCTAAACTTTCTGTTGCGCTTGGTAAAGATATTTGCGGAAGTCCTATAATACTTGATATCGCAAAAATGCCGCATCTACTTATTGCTGGTGCTACTGGTGCCGGTAAGTCTGTTTGTATTAACACAATTATTATGAGTATTCTTTACAAAGCCGACCCTAACGAAGTTAAACTTGTTATGGTTGACCCTAAAGTTGTTGAACTTGGTGTTTATAACGGTGCTCCGCACCTACTTATCCCTGTTGTTACAGACCCTAAAAAAGCCGCAGGTGCGCTTAACTGGGCTGTTAGCGAAATGACAGACAGATACGAAAAATTTGCAGAAAACAATGTTCGTGATATTAAAGGCTACAACGAACTTATGGTTCTTAACGAAACACCTGAACTTAAAATGCCACAGATTGTAATTATAATCGACGAACTTGCAGACCTTATGATGGTCGCTCCAAGTGATGTTGAAACATACATTTGCCGTCTTGCACAGATGGCGCGTGCTGCAGGTATGCATCTTGTTATTGCTACACAAAGACCTTCTGTAAACGTTATTACAGGTACAATTAAAGCAAATATTCCTTCAAGAATTTCGTTTATGGTATCTAACCAAATTGACTCAAGAACTATTTTAGATATGGCAGGTGCAGAAAAACTTATCGGTCGAGGAGATATGCTTTATATGCCTGTTGGCGCATCAAGTCCTACAAGACTTCAATGTTCGTTTGTTACAGATAAAGAAGTTGAAAGTGTTGTAAACGCTGTAAGTGCAAACTGTCAGCCTCATTATAAAGAAGACGTTATGGAAAGACTCGCCGCTGAAGAAGTGTACAAGCCTGAAGGTGAAGACCCTGGCGATAATGACGAACTCCTTCCAAGTGCAATTGAACTTGCAATAGACAGCGGTTCAATTTCTACATCACTTCTTCAAAGAAGATTCCGCATCGGTTACAACAGAGCAGGAAGCATTGTTGACCAGATGGAAGCAAGAGGAATTATATCAGGCCCTGACGGTAACAAACCAAGACAAGTACTTATTACACGCGATGAATATAACGAAATGATTGCCGGCGGAAGAATGTAAGAAGGATTTCTCTAAAGGGCTCTGCCCACACCCGCAAGTTTTTTGAAAAAAACTTGACTAAAAACTTAATATTGCAAAAACATACGTTTTTGCAAGGAATAAAAAACAATAACCGAGCGAAATTAAATCACTCGGTTATTTTTGTGTTATATAACAGAAACTACTCCGTCCCCGATGTGTTTCAAAGAAAAACTACTGGACAAACTGTGATTTTTGTAGTAGAATAAAGTTACCACATAAAATTTAATACTTTTGCAAAGAATAAGGTATGTATTTTTATTATGTAAAAAATGCATACTCTACTTACGCATACTTTATTTTTTGCGATTAAATTTTATGTGGTGTAAAATTAGACTTAGAGTTGTGCGTTTTTTATGCGTCGGCCTAAAGTCGGCGCATTTTTTAATTATAGGAGAATATACTATGTTTAATTTGGTTACTGACAAAATGAACACTTCCAAGGAAGAATATATTGCTGCATCAATTAAGCAAATGGACGATGAAGAAAAAGAAAAATTAAGTTCGGAAGAATTAAAGATTGTAATGAATGTTGCACTAAGGGAATTTACATATACAAAACTAACAGAAGAACAGCGAAAAATGCTTGAAACATATGTAAAATACGCAAATCAGTATTGCGATAAACTAAAAAGAGAGTTTTTTATGAAAGGCATTATGGAAGGAATGAAAATAGAAGAAACACATTTTAGCGCAGAATAAAAAAGGCACTCAAAATGAGTGCCTTTACTTTTTTCCCTTTTGCAAAGCGAATGCTTTGCATATGTAAGTTCTTTGCCAAGCTTTCTTTTAAGAAAGCGGGTTTTGGTTACTTTTTCAAAAGTAACGTACTAAATGTACTAAACGTACTAAACGTGCTAAACACATCAAACACCGCTATAAGCGCTAAATCCACCATCAACAGGAATTACAACACCGTTAACAAAACTTGATGCTTCGTGGCATAGTAGGTACATAAGTGTACCGATAAGTTCTTCTTTTTCGCCAAATCTGTCCATTGGAGTCTGAGACAAAATTTTCTTTGAACGAGGTGTAAATTCGCCATTTTCATCAATAAGTAGCGCTCTGTTCTGGTCTGTAACAAAGAATCCCGGAGCGATTGCGTTAACTCTTATACCAACTTTAGAAAAATGAACTGCAAGCCACTGTGTAAAGTTAGATACAGCCGCTTTAGCACCTGAGTAAGCAGGAATTTTTGTAAGCGGACAAAATGCATTCATAGAAGATACGTTTATAATCGTAGAGTTTTCGTTTTCAATTAAATCAGGCGCAAAAACCTGTGTAGGAAGAAGTGTTCCTAAAAAGTTTAGGTTAAACACAAATTCAACACCTTTAGGGTCAAGGTCAAAGAAAGATGTAATTCCTTCTAATGCTTCGTCGCCTTTTTCATAGTATTCTTTTGTAGTTGTGCCTTTTGGATTGTTTCCGCCAGCACCGTTAATTAAAATATCTACTTTTCCGTATTTTTCATTTACAAGTTTTTTTGCTTCCAATAAACTTTCTTTTTCAAGAACGTTTGCGCTAACGCCCATAGCAATTCCGCCGTCTTTTGTAATTTTATCGGCAACTATGTCGGCATTTTCTTTTCTAAGGTCAAGTATAGCAACCTTTGCTCCTGCTTTTGCAATAGCCTCAGCAAATGCACCGCAAAGTACACCGCCACCGCCTGTTACAACAGCAACTTTATTTTTAAGGTCTATTTCAAATGGTAATTTCATTCTCTTTTTCTCCCTTCAATCAGTTCATTTTGAAGTAATCTTTAGCATTGTTGTAGCATACGCCCTGAACAATTTCTTTAAGAATATCTTCGTCGTAGTAAACTTCGCCATCTTCAACCCACTGACCGATGATGTTACAAAGTATTCTTCTGAAATACTCATGACGTGGGTAAGATAAGAAACTTCTTGAGTCTGTAAGCATACCAACAAATGCAGCAAGTGCACCAAGATTTCCAAGTGCTCTCATTTGTTCTACCATACCATCGATGTGGTCATTGAACCACCAAGCAGAACCAAACTGAATTTTACCTTTAACTCCGCCTTTTTGGAAGTTTCCAAGCATTGTTCCAAGTGTAAAGTTATCGTTTGGATTTAGTGAGTAAAGGATAGTTTTTGGTAGTTTGTCTTCTTTGTTAAGATTATCCATAAATCTTGATAATTTGTATGCTATTTTATTATCGTCAATTGAGTCAAAACCTGTGTCTGGACCAAGTTTTTCAAACATCTGTGTATTGTTGTTTCTAAGTGCACCGATGTGAAGTTGAAGTGTCCAGTCAAGACGAGCATATTCTTTTGCAAGATATGTAATGATTGCAGTTTTGTATGCTTCAATTTCAACTTCTGTTAACTTTTCTCCACTCATTGCTTTTGCAAAAATTGCTTCAATTTCATCATCTGTTGCTTCAATGTAAGGAACATATGTTACAGCATGGTCGCTGATTCTGCTTCCCATTTCGTGGAAAAATTCAACTCTTTTTGTAAGTGCTTTTTTAACATCAGCATATGTTTTAATTTCCATACCGCTTGCTTTTGCTAAATCTGCCATATATGGAACAAATGTAGCAAGATCGATGTTCACTGCTTTGTCAGGACGGAATGTAGGAACAACTACTGTATCAAAATCCTTCATTTCTTTAATTTTTTTGTGATATTCAAGTGTGTCAATCGGGTCATCTGTTGTACCGATAAGAGCAACATTTGATTTTTTGATTAGCGACTGTGCACTAAAGTTACCTTCTGTGATAATTTTATTTGCTTTTTCCCAAACTAAAGGAGCAGTTTTTTCACTTAAAGGTTCGTAAATTCCAAAATATCTTTGAAGTTCTAAGTGTGTCCAGTGGTAAAGCGGATTTCCTACTGCTTTTGCAATAACTGTAGCATATGCAAGGAATTTTTCATAATCTGTAGCATCGCCTGTGCAGTATCTTTCTTCAACACCCATACTTCTCATAAAACGCCATTTGTAATGGTCGCCGTATAGCCATATTTCTGTAATATTTGTATATTTTTTGTCTTCTGCAATTTCCTTTGGATTTAAATGACAATGATAGTCGTAAATCGGCATATCTTTAGCATAATCGTGGAAAAGTTTTTGTGCTGTTTCAGTTTTTAATAAGAAATTTTCGTCCATAAATTTTTTCATGGTTTTGTTACATCTCCTTTATTTTTTGCGCTTTTGTATATAGCAAGCATTGTTTTTGTAGTATGAACTGCACTTGTTAAATCGATATATTCTGTACCGTTTAAAATTGCGTTGTAAAAATCGCTTATAACTCTTTTGTGACCACCGCCCCAGTAATCTTTGCCGGGAACAGTTGCACCGTTTCTGCAAATGAATGTGCACTCGCCTTTTACGATTTTATAAAGGTTGTTATCAGCGTATCTGTAAGTTGCATTTTCAAAATTCAGTTCAAGCTGGAACGGCTGATTTACAGGGTAGGAATTTGTTGCGTAAAACGACCCTCTTATACCTGATTCAAAGTTTATAAGTGCATCGATTGTATCTTCAACTTCAATAACATCTTTAAGTGATTTATTTGAATGTGATGCACACACACTTTCAACCTTACCGCCAAAAAGAAGCATTAAATCAAGAAGGTGGATTGACTGATTTATAAGCGCTCCGCCGCCTTCTGTTGCATATTTTCCTCTCCACTCATCGTGTTTATAGTAATCTGCACCTCTGCTCCAACGCATAGTACCCGAAATTCCGAGAAGTTTTCCGTCATCACTGTTTGACTTAGTTATATCTTTTAACATTTCTATGCATGTATTTGTACGGTTCTGAAATACCGAACATACTTTTTTATTACTGTTTTTGTAAGATGCAATAAGTTTTTCAAACTCAATATTATTTATGGCACATGGCTTTTCAAGCACAATATTTTTGCCTTTTTCAAGAGCTTTTATTGCCATATCTGCATGAAGATAATGCGGTGTGCAAATGTGAACAACATCAACATTTTCATCACACAAAACATCGTCTAATGAGTAAAATGCTTTTGCATTATATTCTTTTGCAAACAAGTCGGCTCTTTCTTTATCTGTATCGCAAACGCCATAAACATTTCCATTTTCTATACTGCTAATTGCTTTTAAATGAACGGGAGCAATAAGTCCGCAGCCTATTATACAAGCATTTACCATTTTGTCATTCCTCACTTTTTTATAAAGTGTATTTCATTAGTTAAATCCTTTTGTGCAAAGGAAATCATAACTTGTTTTCATACAGTCAAATGGGTCTGCTCCTTCGTCGCATCTGTCCTGTTCAACCATAGCAGCGAGGCATCCTGCATCTTCACAAGCAGCAATAACTTCGTCCCATTCAATGTTGCCTTTTCCAACTTCACACATTGTAACTGCGTTTGTTGAAAGTGCTTTGATATCTTTAAAGTGAATAATCATTGCACGGTCGCCCATTTTTCTTATATATTTTGCCGGATTAACACCTGCAAATGATAACCAGTAAACATCAAGAATAAATTTGAAAGAATCAGGATCTGTTTCTTCGATTAAATAATCCATAACGTATTTGCCGTCTACTTTTGCAAATTCAAAAGCATGATTGTGGTATCCAAATGTAATACCTTCTTTTTTAAGTTCGCCAGAGATTTTGTTAAAGTCTTTTATAAAGTTTTTAAGACCTTCTACGCTTGTTCTAAGATCTCCAGGCGCTGCACCAAGACCTGCGATATTACAGCCCAAATCTTTGTGGAATTTAATAAGTTTATCCAAATCTTCTGTGTATTCGTTGTATCCTCTGTGAGTACAGATTGTTTCCATGCCGTATTTGTCGGCAACTTGTTTAAGTTCTTTTCCTGTAAGTTCTACGTTTACACCTGAAGCCTGAACTGTTTTGTAACCGATTTTACTTAATTTTTCATAAGTTTTGTCAACATCTTCAATTGTTTTACAGAATTCTCTTACTGTATAAAGCTGTGCGCCTATTCTTTTATCCATTTTTCATTTCTCTCCTTTAATCAATATGTACCTGATGTATCACTAACTGTGTTGTTTTCTTTTTTAACAACAGTAGAATTTTTAATTTTTTCCTGAAGAATACTATAGAATTTATCAGCATCAAGGTTTTTAACATCGATTGTTTCGCCTGTCCATGCGCTAAGATGCATAGCATTTGAAATTGTAAGACCGTTTATACCTTCTTCACCCGGAGCAAGAAGTTTTGTACCTTTAAGTACTGCACTTGCAAAGTCTTTGATAATTCCAGGGTGATTTGTTGTCTGACCTTTTATATTGATTTCGCAGTCCCATTTTTCCGGTCTTCCAAATGGAATTGTATTTGTTTTGTTAAATTCTCTTTCGCTTACTTCGTTGCGGTAGAACATCATTTTTCCGCCTTCGATAACAACTTTACCCATATCGCAAGCAACTTCAAGACGGTTTGTTCCAGGTGCTTCGCCTGTAGATGTAATATAAACACCTGTTGTTCCGTTGTCATATTCCATAAATGCTGTAACATCGTCTTCTACTTCTATGTCGTAGTATTTACCGAAAGATATTTTTGCATAAATTTTTGAAGGCATACCAAACATCCACTGCCATAAGTCAAGCTGATGAGGATTTTGGTTTATAAGAGCACCGCCGCCTTCTGTACCCCATGTAGAACGCCATGTGCTGCTTTCGTGATATGCCTGAGGTCTGTACCAGTCTGTAATAATCCAGTTAATTCTTTTAATGTGGCCAAGTTCGCCGTTTTCAATAAGTTTTTTAAGTTTCTGATAAAGCGGATTTGTTCTCTGGTTATACATAATTCCGTATGTTTTACCGCTTTTAGCTGCTGCTTCGTTCATTTCTTTAACCTGTTTTGTGTAAACACCAGCAGGTTTTTCAACAAGAACATTTAGTCCGTAAGAAAATGCTTCAATAGCAAGTGAGCAGTGGTCGTAATGAGGTACTGCAATAAGTACGCTGTCTATAAGACCGCTTTTGTAAAGCGAAGTTGCATCTTCAAACACTTTAAGTGAAGGGTATGTTTTTTCAACAAATTCTCTTCTTTCTTTTGCTGTATCGCAAACAGCAACAAGTTCAACACCTTCAATTTTTCCGTCGATAGAATTTTTAATGTGGCTTGAACCCATATTTCCAATTCCGATAATACCAAGTTTAATTTTTGACATTGTAAAATCCTCCTTAAACAGACTTGTCTGCTTTATTAAATTTACAGTTATAACCATTATAACATAAAAAATTAAAAAAAACAATTTAAATATTGAACAAAAACATTGCAAATATTGAACTTTTGTGGTATTATTTTTATACAGTTAAACAAAGAGGTGATTAAAATGCAAAAAAATCCCGATACTGTGTATTATTCTTATGTGGCAAAAGAAAAGTTCAATTACACAAGAAGACTTGACAAGGAAGATAAGATTTCCAACTATGCTTTTCATAATCACGACACATATGAAATTTACGTTTTTTTAGAAGGCAATATTCACTATTTTGTGGAAGGTTCGCTCTACAAACTTCAGCCATACGATATTTTGGTAATCAAAGACGATGAAATGCACAAAGCAATTCATCTTAAAAAGTCCGAATACAACCGTATTGTAATTTACATAAACAAAAAGTTTTTTGAACATTTCGACTGCAAAGAATACGAAAAAATATTCACAAACAGAAAGCGCGGAAAAGATAACATTATAAAAGCAGAATACACAAAATCATCAGGACTTATAGATGCTATTACAAGATTTGAAACATACACAAAAGAATCGCCTGTTCCCGATGTAATAGGAAGTGCTCTTTTAATGGAAATACTCCACATTTTAAATAAGTCAAAATTTGAAAACAGTTTAGACACTGTAAAAAACGAAACTGTTAAAAAGACTATGCAATACATAAACGAAAACATTGAAACTGTTGACCTTTTAGATGAAATTGCAGACTATCTTTTTGTTTCTAAAAGTTATCTTTGCAGAGCATTTAAAAAAACAACAGGTATGACAATAAATTCATACATTACGGCAAAAAGGCTTATGATAGTGCGTCATCTTTGCCAGAACGGAAAAAACATAAGTACAGCCTGCGCTGAAGCGGGGTTTGGCAGTTATTCAAACTTTTACAAAGCATACATAAAAGATACAGGAATTCCGCCAAAAGAAGGACTTAGCAAATTTATTGAACAAGGCAAACAAAATCAACTGCGAGGTTAGAATATGAAAAGAATTTTAAGTTATATGCGAAGGGCAATTGAAGATTACAATATGATTAAAGAAGGCGACCGCATTGCAATAGGTGTTTCGGGCGGTAAAGACAGTATTGCACTTTTAAACGCACTTTATCACTACAAAAAATATTTTGTTGAGAACATTGATATAAAGGCAGTTACACTTGATCTTGGATATGTTGAAAACGACTATACACTTACACAAAAATTTTGCGATGAAAGAGAAATTGACTATACAATTTTAAAAACAAATATAAAAGAAGTTGTTTTTGACATAAGAAAAGAAACAAATCCGTGTTCACTTTGTGCAAAATTAAGAAGCGGTGCGCTAAACAATGCCGCAATAGATTTAGGATGCAATAAAGTTGCACTTGGTCATCACTTTGAAGATGCAATCGAAACTTTCTTTTTAAGTCTATTTTACGAAGGAAGAGTTAACTGTTTTTCGCCGTGCTCTTACCTTGACAGAAGCGGAATAACACTTATACGTCCGTTTATTTACACACCTGAAAGCACAATACGCGGTGCTGTAAAAAGGCTTAATCTTCCCGTTTGCAAAAATCCATGCCCTGCCGACGGGAACACAAAAAGAGAAGAAATGAAAAATTTTGTAAACGAAAAATGCAAGGAAGATAAATACTTTAAAGATAAAATTTTCCACGCAATTACGTCATCACAAGATGACTGGAAAGAATTATAATTATCATATAATACTCACAAAACCAACACAAAACAATGTTGACATTTTTGAGAATATATGGTACTATCCTTTGTATAAGGGAGTAATCGACGCCTTATGTTTAAGCGTAATAATGCCAACATCATGGATTATCCTGGCACTATTTTAAACGATGAGACTTATCTGTAACATTTTGCAGATAAGTCTTTTTTTGTATATTGTACATTTTATTTGTCTAAAATTTAATATATGTATAAAAAGGAATTTTAAAAATGAAAGAATACTTAAAAAGTATTTCGGAAGTGCTTGGCGAAAACAACACGTCCGAAAATGGTCTTAGTTTAAACGAAGCAAACATAAGACTTGAAAAAAACGGCAAGAACAAACTTATTGAAGCAAAAAGCGACTCGCTCATCAAAAAGTTTTTTATGCAACTTACCGACCCGATGACAATTATTTTAATTGTCGCGGCGATTATTTCGGGTGTTATGGCAGTTTTTGAAAACGAATCTTTTACAGATGTAATCATTATTATGGCAGTTGTTTTAATAAATGCCATTCTTGGCGTTGTTCAGGAAAGCAAAGCAGAAAAAGCAATCGCAGCACTTAGTGAAATTGCCGCTGCCACAAGTAAAGTTATACGTGATGGAAAACAGGTAATTATTAAAAGCGAAGATCTTGTTGTGGGCGATATAATCATGCTTGAAGCAGGCGATAATGTTGGTGCTGACGCAAGAATTATAGAATGTGCAAGTATGAAAGTGGAAGAGAGCGCACTTACAGGCGAAAGCGTTCCCGTTACAAAAACAAGCGATGCGCTTCAAAGCGAAAATGATGTTCCGCTTGGCGACAGAAAAAATATGGTTTATATGGGCTCAACCATTGTTTACGGACGAGGAAGAGCAGTTGTAGTTGCAACAGGTATGGATACCGAAATGGGTAAAATTGCCGACGCTCTTGCAAATGCAAAAGAAGGCGAAACACCGCTTCAGATTAAACTTAATCAACTAAGTAAAATTTTAACATACCTTGTAATTGGTATTTGTATTATCATATTTGGCGTAAATCTTATAAGACATTATCCTATAAGTGATGTTTCAGCTATTTTAGATACGTTTATGGTTGCAGTTTCTCTTGCAGTTGCGGCAATTCCAGAAGGACTTGCAACTGTTGTTACAATAGTTCTTTCAATCGGTGTTACAAATATGTCTAAACAAAATGCAGTTATAAGAAAACTTACTGCTGTTGAAACACTTGGGTGTGCACAGATTATCTGCTCTGACAAAACAGGTACTCTTACACAAAACAAAATGACAGTTGTTGAAAATACAAAATGCGATGAAAAGTTTTTAGCATCACTTTTAGCACTTTGCTCTGATGCAGAACTTGACGAAAGCGGTAAGGCAGTAGGCGAGCCTACCGAATGTGCACTTGTAGATTATGCATATAAATTAAATCTTAACAAAAACGACCTTAAAAAAGAATATGTAAGAATAGGCGAAGCACCATTTGACTCGATGAGAAAAATGATGTCAACTGTTCACCAAACACAAGACGGAAAAATTTATCAATTTACAAAAGGTGCACCCGACGAAGTTCTTAAAAAATGTAATTATGCAATTATTGACGGTCAAAAAGTTGAAATGAATAGCGAGATTAAAAACAGCATATTATCTCAAAACAAACAAATGGCAGATAAAGCACTTCGTGTTCTTTGCGGTGCTATGAAAGAAATCGAAAGTAAAGTTTCATCTTTTGAGGCAGACGATTTAGAAAAAGACCTTTGCTACATTGGTCTTGTTGGTATGATTGACCCTGTACGTCCTGAAGTAAAAGATGCAATTATTGAGTGTAAAAATGCTGGTATCAAACCTATTATGATTACGGGCGACCATAAAGATACAGCCGTTGCAATAGCAAAAGAACTTGGCATAATAAAAGGTGAAACAGAGGCAATTACAGGCGCTGAACTTGACAATATAACAGATGAAGAACTTGATGAAAAAATTGAATCAATATCTGTTTATGCGCGTGTTCAGCCTGAACACAAAGTAAGAATTGTAAATGCGTGGCGAAAAAAGGGAAAAATTACCGCTATGACAGGCGACGGCGTTAACGATGCACCGTCTATCAAAAATGCCGATATAGGTGTAGGTATGGGTATTACAGGAACAGATGTTACAAAAAATGTTGCCGATATGGTGCTTGCAGACGATAACTTTGCAACAATTGTATCTGCAGTTGGCGAAGGAAGACGAATTTACGATAACATAAGAAAATCAATTCAGTTCCTTTTAGCATCTAACCTTTCTGAAGTTATTTCAATTTTTGTTGCAACACTTTTAGGATTTACAATACTTGAACCTGTGCATCTTCTTTGGATTAACCTTATTACAGACTGTTTTCCTGCACTTGCTCTTGGTGTTGAAAAAAGCGAAAAAGACATTATGACAAGAGCACCAAGAAACTCAAAAGACGGAATTTTTGCAGGCGGTATGGGCTTTAACATTGCATATCAGGGACTTATTGTTTCTGTTATTACTCTTATTTCGTACTTTGTTGGTCATTACATTGAATCCGGAGTATGGGAAATTGCAAGAAGCCACGATGGTATTACAATGGCATTTTTAACAATGAGCATGGCGGAAATATTCCATTCATACAATATGCGTTCAATAGATAAATCTGTTTTCAAAATAAAAACACATAACTGGTTTTTATTTGGTGCAATGGTAGTATCACTTATTCTTACAACTTTAGTTGTTACAGTAAAGCCAATAGCAAATGCATTTAAATTTACACCAATAAGCACTTTGGAATACTTTGTTGCTTTAGGACTTGCTGTTTTGGTAATTCCTATTGTTGAATTAGTTAAATGGATACAAAGAAAAAATAAATAAACTTTAAAAAAAGCATTTTAAACATATTTGTTTAGAATGCTTTTTATTTATTGCAATATATAATATATTTGTGCTATAATTAAAAAAACATTAAAAGGACTGATAAATATGAAAAAAACTCTTATTGTTATTGATATGCAAAATGATTTTATAGACATGGCGCTTGGAACAAAAGAGGCTGCCCAAATAGTGCCGAATGTTAAAAAGAAAATTGATGAGTATGTAAAACGCGGTGATGAAATAATATTTACCCGTGATACTCACGGCGAAAATTACCTTGAAACAAGCGAAGGCAAAAAACTTCCTGTTAAACACTGCATAAAAGGTACTAAAGGCTGGGAAATATATGAAGGTCTTTATGTAGATGGCGCAAAAATAATAGACAAACCAAACTTTGGATGGCCAAACTGGCACAAAGAAAATTTAGAGGAAGTTGAAATTGTAGGGCTTTGTACTGATATTTGTGTTGTGTCAAATGCGCTTATAATAAAAACACAATATCCCGATATACCTGTAAAAGTAGATTCTTTATGTTGCGCAGGTGTAACGCCTGATAGCCACGAAAGTGCACTTGTTACAATGAAAATGTGCCAGATAGATGTTATTTAACGGAGGATATATATGTTTAATGCAGAAAAAATTAAAAACGATTGTGTTTTGTGGATAAGAGATTTTTTTGAAAAAAACGGTAAAGATTGCAACGCCGTTGTTGGAATTTCAGGCGGTAAGGATTCAAGTGTTGTTGCTGCACTTTGCGTAGAAGCACTTGGAAAAGACAGAGTTATCGGCGTACTTATGCCAAAGGGCGTTCAGCACGATATTGATATGGCGTATATGCTGGTAAATCATCTTGAAATAAAGCATTATGAAGTAAATGTAAAAGATGCAATTGATGCAATCGAAAAAAGTTTGCCTTCAGATATTGAAATTACTCCGCAGACAATACAGAATATTCCGCCAAGAATAAGAATGACAACACTTTATGCAATAAGTCAGTCTGTAAACGGAAGAGTTGCAAATACCTGTAATTTATCGGAAGACTATGTTGGATATTCAACACGCTATGGCGACAGTGTAGGCGATTTTTCTCCGCTTTCAAATTTAACTGTTGACGAAGTTAAAAAAATTGGTTATGCACTAAAATTACCAAAAGAACTTATAGAAAAAGTGCCGATAGATGGGCTTTGCGGTAAAACAGATGAGGAAAATTTAGGCTTTACATATGCCGAACTTGATAAGTATATAAGAGAAGGCATAATTGAAGATAAGGCAAAAAAAGAACTGATTGACAAAAAACACAAACAGAATCTGTTTAAACTTGAACTTATGCCTACGTTTAAACCCGAAATATAAAAATACCCACTTAAGTGGGTTGGTCTTAAGGAAAAAATAAAACCGAGTGAAACTAAAATCACTCGGTTATTTTATTGCTTGAATATTGTAGGGGACGACCTCCTGGACGTCCCGTAAAGCCTCCCTTGTGTAAAGGGAGGGGGACCACATTGGTGGTGGAGGGATTGTAAATGTTAAAATTGCTACAGAAACAATCCCTCAGTCTCGCATTTGCTCGACAGCTCCCTTTAGGCAAGGGAGCCTTTTTTATTTGACAAATCAGCCCTTTTATAGTAAAATGATTATGCCAAACTAATTGAATATAAATTGACAAGGACTTTTCTTTATTATTAAAGATGAGTTTATTTTTGTATCATTCATTTATGAATTTGATAAAAATGCAAATTCCAGTTGGGATGATACAGATTGTTCTTGTCGTACTCAATTAGTTTGGCGACTATCGGGGTTTGCGTTTTTTATGCGTCTGCTTCGGTGGGCGCATTTTTTATTTTGGAGGAATTTTATATGGAAATTATAGACGTAACGGGAATAAAACTAACACCCGGAAACGAAGGTAAAGACTGCCTTGGAAACGGAGCGCACTTTGACGAAAGCGGAAACAGAATTGAGTGCTGCTGCAACGAATGTGATTATTTAATACGTTGCCTTAGTGAAGAAGAAAAGAAAATGATAAAAATGCAATAAAACGGGATGAGCAAAGTCCATCTTCTACAAAATATGAATTACATAAAAAAGCACTCAAAAACTTGAGTGCTTTAAATCCCTCCGCTTTGCTTTCGCTAAGCACCTCCCTTTAGGTAAGGGAGGCATAGATATGATGCAAAACGTATGTTTTGCTTTATGTAAGTTTTTTGTGTTACTTTTTTTTCAAAAAAGTAACGATTTTGGTTCTTTTTTAAAAAGAACATATAAACATATTCTAAAACATACTTTCAAACTGTGCCAATATGTGCATTACGTCGCCTCTTCCAAGGTCTTTTTCAATCATACTTTCATCTATTTCCTGTCCATTGTATTTTGGTGCAAAAATATCACAAAGACGGATGTTTTCGGGCACTTTTTTACCTGTTATGTTTTCGCACATCTCTTTTGTAGAAATTGATTTTCCAATAACATCAATATGCCATAAATCAGTAAAACTTCCAACTTCTGTGTCTTTAAACTCAGCGCATTTTTCAACGCCAAGAGCATCGAAAAGAAAGTTAGAAATAACCACTATATCATCTTTTTCCCACGAATGCTTTGTATCTGTACGCGCAAATTTAAAATTCTCTCTTTTTCCAAGTTGATTGTAAACATTTTCAACTTTTCGCGCATTTTTCTGCCCTAAATCGATAGGAATTAAATCATCGTATCTTCCCTGCGATATAAGCATCGGCTTTGGAGCAAAAACGCTTAGCACTTCCCACATTTCAGGTCCTTTAAGTACACCCGGCAAAATGTTACACGCACAGTGGCGTCTTTCCTTGGATAATATATACGAAAATTCGCAAGGATAACCCGATGGCGCAATAGCGCTTATTTCAGGCGCAAGCGCAGCAAGGAATAAATTAAGCGTTCCACCGCCGGAATTTCCGCATGAACCTATTTTTTTATCATCAATTTTAGGATGATTTTTAAAATATCTTATAAGTGCAACAGTTTCCATAACAATAAGTCCCTGAAGCGAAAGTCCAAGATAAAACGGCTCGTAACAGTATGTGTGATTTTTTCTTTCTGCATCTTGTCTGTCGCCCTGACCTATGTTGTCAGGAATAAAGACAGCAACATTGTTTTTTACCAAATGGCACGCCATTTTTATAAACCCGTCTGTAAGTCTTCCTTTGTCGCCATGACCGCAAAGCAGAAAAACAAGCGGTACTTTTTTATCACAATGAGGCATAAATAGCGTTCCGCATCCGTAGAAGTTTTCCCACGTTTCGTATCTTAACTGTATTACATCAAAATTGTCATAAGTGTCTTTTCTTACTTCTTCCATATTTTTTACCTTTGGAATAAGTTCTTCTTTATATGATAATACTTTTTTAGTTTCATTTATAATTTCTTCTTTTTTTTCTTGTACGTTTCTAAATTCTTTTTCAAAACGTGCCTTTGCAACTCTTTTTTCGTATTCATCATAAATTTTGTTCGTTAAAAGCCATTTGTTATCTGCCATTTTTATCACCTTTTTCTTTATATACAAGTTTCATTATATATCCGTCGTATATTTCAATTTTTTTGTATCCTAATATATATGCGGTGCATCCTGTTATAAATATAGGAATTATCAGTAAAAATTTAGATAAAGTATTTGTAATAAGTCCTGCATAAACAAGTTGATAATATCTAAAAATGGAAATTGTAATATCGTTTGGAAAAAATACATCCAAAAGTGTAAATACAAGTACTAAAAGTTCGGATAATATAATCGGATAAAGCACATTTTTTATGTTAAATCCTTCTTTTGAATCTTTTTTTCCGATTTTCCACAAATATGAGTACGCAGCCATAAGATACAAAACAGCAGTTATGATTGAATAAATATGAAGCGGTATATAATAAAAAGATGCCAAAAATACAAACGCAACAATCGAGAACAAAAGTTTGTATCCGATAAGCGTAAAAGTATGTTTTAATGTAGTGTTCATCTGTATTTCTCCTCAAAATAAGTATAAAGTTATTATACAATAGTAAAAAACAATTGTCAATTTTAAAAATCGCACTCGATAAAACGGGAGAAAAAAAGAGAAAATAAGAGGATATGAGAGTATGCAAAAAATAGATTAAATTTTTTTAAAAAAGGTATTGACATTTTGTTTTTTTTGTATTAAAATAGCAAGAGTTGAAATAAAGAAACTATAAAACGGAGGTAAAAACTATGAGTAGTTACATGGCTAAACCAAGCGAAGTAGAAAGAAAATGGTACATTATAGACGCTACAGATAAACCTCTTGGTAGAGTTGCAAGCGCAGCTGCTTCAATTCTTAGAGGTAAAAATAAACCAACATTCACACCACACGTTGACTGTGGAGATTTCGTAATCATTTTAAATGCTGAAAAAGCAGTTCTAACAGGTAAAAAATTAGAACAGAAATATTACAGATATCACACAGGTTATGTAGGCGGTCTTAAAGAAATTAAGTACAAACACTTAATGGCAGAAAATCCTGAAAAAGCAATGACACTTGCTGTTAAAGGCATGCTACCACATAACACAATCGGTGCATCTTCTCTTACACGTCTTAGAGTGTATAAAGGAAGCGAACACGCACACGCAGCACAGAAACCAGAAATTTATGCTGGTGAAATAAGATAAGGAGGAGAAGAAAAATGGCAAACGCACAGTTTTACGGTACAGGAAGAAGAAAAAAATCTATCGCTAGAGTATATCTTGTTCCAGGTACAGGTGTTATCACAATAAATGACAGAACAATTGACGACTATTTTGGTCTTGAAACTTTAAAAGTTATCGTTAGACAGCCACTTGTTGCAACAGACAACCTTGGTAAATTCGATGTTATCTGTAAAGTAGTTGGCGGTGGATTCACTGGCCAGGCAGGTGCTATCAGACACGGTATCGCAAGAGCACTTCTTCAGGCAGATGCAGAATTTAGACCTACTCTTAAAGCAGCAGGTTTCTTAACAAGAGACCCAAGAATGAAAGAAAGAAAGAAATACGGTTTAAAAGCAGCTCGTCGTGCTCCTCAGTTCTCAAAACGTTAATTATTTTATCGAATATCAAAAATCCCACAGATTTTTCTGTGGGATTTTGTTTTTTGTGTTTACAACCTTTAAGAGTAATACGTCTCGTCCTTAAAGGGAGGTGAGTTTGCGTAGCAACTCGGAGGGATTGTAAATGTTAAAATTACAATAGAAACAATCCCTCAGTCTCGCATTTGCTCGACAGCTCCCTTTAGGCAAGGGAGCCTTTTTTTAAAATTCATTCACATGTTAATATTTTGTTTTTATCGTAGAGGTGGATGCCCATATCCGCCCGTAAAACCTCCTTTGCACAGGGGATGCGAATATAAAAAAGCACTCATTTGAGTGCTTTTTCTTCAATACTCGTATGTAGTTTTTACCCAACCTCTGTCAGAATTTTCCTCATATGTCTTATTTCCGTTTTCATCATAGGCGCTTTTTACCCAATAGCCAGAAGAATCTTCCCAGTACGTATTATTCCCGTTTTCATCATAGGCGCTTTTTACCCAATAGCCAGAAGAATCTTCCCAGTACGTATTATTCCCGTTTTCGTCATATTCTTTTGTCAAGTAAGTGAACAAAAATTTTTCATATTTTTTTGAAAAATTTTCATCACGCTATTTTAATTCATTTGGTATTTATTATAACATATAA
>SVJH01000005.1 GCA_015069095.1 Oscillospiraceae bacterium
GACAGTTAACTGGTATCTTGAAAATAAATCATGGTGGGAAGAAATAATCTCTGGCGAGTATCAGGATTATTATGAAAAAATGTATTCAAATAGATAAAATAAAATTTACAAAATAGGTACCCTTTTTGTAGGATGTATATACTACAAAACAAAGTTAATTACTTTAAATTGGAGAATTTTATGGGAAGTGAAAAAAGGAAAAACCTTTCGGGATTAAACTATTTAAGAGCCATAAGAGATTTCATTTAAATATGATAAAGTGCTTGTATGGATTTCTAATATATCGTTTCCACTGTATTTGGTACATCAAAAAGTGGGTTATACAATAATTTATTATTGTGAAAAGTTTTCACTTGGAATATGGATAGGAATAGTTTTAGCATTTTGTGTAAGTTTAATTCTTGCTCATTTAATTCATGTTTTTGTTGAGAAACCTGTGCTTAATTTTTATAAAAAAAGAAACTTTAAAGGCAACTTATAAGTTGCCTTTATTTATTGCTTATGATATAATTATATTGAGCGCAAATATGAAAAGGAGGAATAAAAATGAAAAAAATAGTATGTTTATTACTTATAACAATGCAAGTTTTTTGTTTTGTGCCAAGTTGCTTTGCCAAAAATGGCGATGTAATTGGATATGCATGCTATACTGATATTGTTGCAACAATAAATGGTGCCAAGATTGCATCGTACAATGTTGACGGTAATACATATGTTATTGCTGAAGATTTAAAAGATTACGGTTTTAACGTAATTTGGGATGCGAACGATAGATTGATTGAAGTAAAAAGAAACTACAGCGTGCGAGATATTTACACCAATTACCAAAATCCTTATATAAGCAAAAATCAAATCGGAAAAAAGGCGTATAATTTGTTGGAAACAGATATCAATGCTTCAATTGGCGGATATCATTTATTCTCCTATCGTGGAAAAGATTTTGTAAGGTCTTATAATATAGACGGCAAAACAATTATTCCTTTTGATATGCTTGATATTTTTGGAAAAGTTGAGTGGAATCCTTTAAAAAGAGAGTTGTCGTTAAGTATTCCCGGTGTTAACCAGGTTGATTGCGCAAATAAGAATTCTCAAGTTATTAAAAGTGAGTATCTTTCAAGAGTAAATGATATTGAAACAACCATAGAATACATGGCTAATAATGCAATCAGCCAAAGAGAAATGAACTCGGGTGCTCATCTATATTACTGCATGGCGGATGTTTTGTTAAATGAAGTTTATCAGTATTTAAAATTAGCTCTTCCTTCTGATCAATTTGAATTACTCAAAAATGACGAAATCAGATGGATTGGCGAAAAAGAAGCATTGATGAAAGAAATGGAAAATATGTATGAAGGCGGTTCAATAAAGCAACTTATGGTAAGCGATAGTGGCGCTAAATACACCATAGAGCGCTGTTATTACTTAATATCTTTAATTCAATAAATTATTATTAAATTACGGGGAAATAACATGATTACAAATTTTCACACTCATTCAACTTTTTGCGACGGAAAAAATACGCCGGAAGAAACAGTTTTATATGCAATAGATAATGGGTTTTGTTCAATAGGTTTTTCAGGGCACGGGTATACTGATTTTGACCTTAGATACTGTATGAAACAAACGGACGAATATATAAAAGAAATAAACCGTTTAAAAGAAAAATATAAAGATAAAATACAAATATATTTAGGCGTTGAGGAAGATGCTTTTTGCTATGTAAACAGAGACGATTTTGACTACATAATCGGGTCGTCGCATTATTTTTTAAAAGACGGGAAGTACTATCCTATTGACTCAAATTACGATTACTTTAAAGAGTGTTTAAAAGTTTTTGACTACGATATCGAAAAACTTTCTAACGCTTATTATGAAACGTTTTGTGCATATATTTTAAAGAGAAAACCTGACATTGTAGGACATTTTGACCTTATTACAAAGTTTGATGAAATAGATGTAACACGTTTTTTAAATAATGAAAAATACTTTGAAATAGCCGAAAAATATATAAAATCTGTGGCAAATACAGATGTTGTATTTGAAATTAACACAGGTGCAATTTCAAGAGGGTTTCGAAAAAATCCGTATCCGCACGAAAGACTTTTAAAGATTCTTAAAGAAAACGGCTCAAAAGTTATACTTGCATCTGATTGCCACGATAAAGAAAATTTATGCTACGGATTTTCTGATGCAAAAATTTTGCTTCGTGATATAGGTTTTGACTCTATTTATACAATTTATGACAATAGTTTTAAAAAAATCAGTATAAAATAAGGAGAGGAAATGAAACTTTATTTTGCGCCGATGGAGGGCGTTGCAACATATACATACCGAAATGCACATAACGAAATGTTTGGTGGATGTGATGACTATTTTGCACCGTTTATTGTGCCTACCGAAAACGAAAGGCTAAGTATTAAAAGTCTTCGTGATGTTTTGCCAAATAATAACGATGTAAAAGTAATACCGCAGGTTTTATGCAGCAGCGCTGGTGCATTTTGTGAATTTGTAAAAAAAATAAAAGAACTAAATTACGATACTGTTAATTTAAATCTCGGTTGCCCGTCAGGTACAGTTGTAAAAAAGAGGCGTGGTGCTGGAGCGCTACTTGATACAGATTTTTTAGATTCGCTTTTAGATGGCATTTTTAACAACAGTGATATTAAAATTTCTGTAAAGTGCCGTACAGGTTTTTACTCTCATGATGAATTTGACAAATTGCTAAAAATTTTCAATAAATATCCTATGGAAAAACTTATTGTTCATCCAAGAGTCAGGGAAGAATACTACAAGGGCGAGCCAAATATGAAGGTTTTTGATAAAGCGTATACCGAAGCAAAAATGCCTCTTTGCTATAACGGAAATATCTACACAGTGCATGATTTTGAAAATATAACGTATAAATACAAAAATTTAGACAGCGTTATGATAGGACGCGGTGCGATAAAAAATCCTGCAATTTTTAGAGAAATAAAAGGCGGTAAAAAAATTAGCACCGATGAACTTATTTCTTTTTCAAACGTTTTAGAAGAAAGATATCTTATTCTTTTGAAAAATGAGGATTATACTCTTCACAGATTAAAAGAAATGTGGATGTATATGATGTTAAACTATCCTGATGAGAAAAAAATATTAAAGGCAATAAAAAAATCAAACAGACTTATTGATTTAAATAGTGCAATAAACTGTCTTGGACAAATAGATGAAAATGCAGTATAAGGAGTTTCAAATGAAAAAAAGAACTTATGTTCAAATTTTATATTTATTATCTTTAATTGTACTTTTAAGTGCGGGGCTTGTTATTATAAATGTTCCTGATAAAAACCTTATAACTTATGCAAATTATTTAGGTTTTTCAATGCTTTATGCAGGGATTACAAATCTTTTTGTGTATTATAAACAGCACAAAAGAATTCATGGTTCGCACTGGATATTAGCAGACGGATTAAGTACAACCTGCCTTTCATTCTTTCCGCTTTTTAATCAGATGATACTTCCTTCTGTTATACCGTTTTTCTTTGGAATATGGGAACTGTTTTCAGGAATACTAAAGTTTATTGAATCGACTGAACTTCAGGAGGAACACATTAAAGGGTGGGAGCAGTTTTTAATTATAGGTACATTTGAACTTGTTTCGGGGATAATGTCAATGATAAAACCGATAGACGATTTTGTTGGAATGAATCACGTAATAGCAATTATATTTTTTGTTCAAAGTATCGGATTTTTGTTTAAAATATTTATATATCCTCATTTGGTAGACAGAAAATAAAATAAATGCTAAAAACTCTACGTATAGTAGAGTTTTTTTGCTTTTTCGCTATTTTGTAGATGTTTGGTTAAATTATTGTTTTTAAAAAAATTATGTGATAATATTAAATAAATGGGGGTGTATTTATGAGCCTTAAAATTGTCGAAAATGGCAAAAGCAACTATCATATAGTTAATTCATATTTTTCTGATGAATGTGAAAGATTTGCATCAAGTGAGCTCCAAAAATATATATATCAAAGTACAAACGTATTTGTGCCATATTTTTCAGATATTTGCCCCAAAAGAGGTCCTGAAATAATTATCGGAAAAAATGCAAGAGATATTATTTTGGATAATGAAATAAACTTGCTTTCTGATGAAGGGTTTATTATAAAAACAGTCGGAGAAAATCTTGTAATATCGGGTAGGACATCGCGTGGAACACTGTATGGTGTTTACAGATTTTTAGAGATATATTTGGGTTTTAAATGTTTTACAAAAGATGTAGAAAAAACAGATAAAAAAACTGATTTAATAATAGATGAAATAAATTTAACAGAAAATCCTGATTTTAAATATCGAGACGCATATTTCCGTGGTGCATTTGATGGTGGTTTTGCATCGAAAAACAGACTTAATTCATCGGTTGCCGATCTTTCAAGAGAAAAGGGCGGAAATATGAAGTTTTTTAGTGCTCATCATACATTTGAAACGCTTATGCCAAGCAAAATTTATTTTGAAAATCATCCTGAGTATTATGCTTATATAAACGAAGAAAGAAAAAACACTCAGCTTTGCCTTTCAAACGATGATGTATTAAAAATCGTTTGTGAAAACCTATTTAAACAGATAGAAGAAAATCCACATTGCAAAGTTTTTTCAGTTGCACAAAATGATAACGAACAGTACTGTCAATGCGAAAAATGCAGAAAAATCGATGATGCGGAAGGTTCGCCGTCGGGAAGTATGATAAACTTTGTAAACAAAGTGGCAGATAAGGTAAAAGAAAAATATCCTGATATTTTAATACATACATTTGCATATCAGTACACAAAGAAAGCACCAAAGCACATAAAACCAAGAGAAAATATAATTGTTCGTCTTTGTAATATTGAATGTGAATGGTCTATGCCGTTTTTGGAAAAAGCACAGCTGTATCCGGATTCTAAAGAGGCAGATTTTATAAATAATATTAAAGACTGGACAAGCATTTCAGATAATGTATATATATGGGATTATGCAGTTAACTTTAGTAATTACCTCCAGTTTTTCCCTTGTTATTACCAGATGGCCGAAAATATTAAATTATACAAAAAACTTGGTGTAAAAGGTGTTTTACAGCAGGGCAATTTTTCTTACGGTGCAGCGGCAAATATGGAAGAGTTAAAATCATATCTTATTTCGCGTCTTTTGTGGAATGTAAATGAAAATCCTGACGAAATAATTGATGAGTTTTTAGAAGGTGTATATGGAAACGGAGCACAATACATTAAAGAATATTTGCTTCTTACAACGAAGGCAGTAAAAGGACATTCGCTTGGAATTTATAACTATCCTGAAAGTCCTTATATAACAGATGAGCTTTTAGAAAAATGCGAAGAACTTTTCAAAAAGGCAATGTTAAATGCAGAAAACGACGAAGTAAAACAAAGGATTGAAAAAGAAAGCCTTGCAATAGAGTATCTTAAAGCGGCAAGGTGTGAAGATGATAAGGAAAGAGAAAAACGGGTAGATGTATTTAAAGAAAAAGTGAAAAAATTTAAACTTACCGAAATTATGGAAAGAATTAATCTTGAATTGTCATTTGAAATTATGAAAAACTCGCGCTTTGCAAGAAATCGCGAAGATAAATATAGTATGTATTATGTAGTAAAATAGGGGGAATGAAAAATGAAATGCATAGTAAATGGAAAAATTATTTTAGAAGATAAAGTGCTATTTAATAGTGTAATTATTTTTGATGAAAAAATACAAAAAATACTACCAGAAAACGAAGTAAACACAAATGAATATGAAGTAATAGATGCAAACGGAAACTTTGTAGCACCAGGTCTTGTTGATATGCACATTCACGGATTTTTGGGATGCGATGCATCAGATGGCGATGAAGAAGGCATTAAAAAAATGGCAGAAGGAATTGTAAAAAACGGTGTTACATCGTGGTGCCCTACAACAATGACTGTTTCAAAAAAAGAAATAGAAAAAGCATTTGATACAATAAGGGATGTTAAAAATCAAAAAGGATATTATGGGGCAAAAATTATTGGCGTAAACAGCGAGGGTCCATTTATAAATTCCGCGAAAAAAGGAGCTCAGGCTGAGGAGCATATTTTAAAACCTGATGCATCTTTTATCAAAAATCATAAAGATATAATTAAACTTTTTACAGTTGCACCTGAGGTTGACGGTGCGATTGAATGTATAAAAGAAGTAAAAAACGATACCGACGTTTTAATATCTATGGGACATACAAATGCAACTTACGAAGAAGCAAAATGTGGTATTGAAAATGGAGTGGGGCATACAACACATCTTTTTAATGCAATGTCGCCACTTTCACATCGTTCACTTGGTGTAGTGGGTGCTGCACTTAAAGAAGACGTAACGGTAGAACTTATTGCAGATACATTCCATGTAGATAAAGGACTTTTTGAAATTGTTGCAAAACTTAAAGACGATAAACTTTGCCTTATTACAGACTGCATAAGAGCAGGCGGAATGGAAGATGGAAACTATACCCTTGGCGGTCAGCCACTTAAAAAGGAAGGCATAAAATGTCTTATGGCAGACGGCACAATTGCAGGCAGCGTTTTAAATCTTAATGATGGTGTAAAAAACCTTTACGAAAACACTAACCTTGAAATTTACGATGCAGTTAAATGCGCAAGTTTAAATCCTGCAAAAGCGCTTAAAGTTGATGATAAAATTGGTTCAATTAAAGAGGGTAAATGTGCAGATTTAATTACTTTAGACGATAATTTCAGTGTAAAAATGACTGTGATTGACGGAGAAATAAGATATAAAGGAGAATGAAAATGATAGCAAAATTAGAACCTGAATTTATGCCTATGGTAAAGGTTATAAATGATTTTAATGAAAAAGTTTCAAAAACAAAATCGAATAAAATTGTAATTTCCGTTGAAAGAAATGCACATCTTGTATCTGTTTACAAAATGAATGTTTTTTGTGATAATACAGGTCATGACGAAGAAAACTATGAAATTGTAGAAAGAATTGTAAAAACACTACTCTGGGCATACGGCGGCTTTAAAGTATATATTGCAGGTTCAAAAAACATTTACGAGCGTATTGCAAACGACTATAAAAAAGGCGGAAAAAGAGAATTTGACTTTAACTTTATGTCAAGAGTTTATGAAAACACTTTTGAAGTTATTTATGTCGAAAATATATGCGATGCACCAAAGGAAAATAATATTTCATCTCCTGTAGGGCGTCATCTTGATGGTTGCAGAATTGGTTTTGATGCCGGCGGAAGCGACAGAAAAGTTTCTGCAGTTGTTGATGGCGAAACAGTATATTCTGAAGAAGTTGTATGGTTTCCAAAAACAAATAGCGATCCTAAGTATCACTACGAAGGAATACTAAATGCTATGAAAACGGCAGCATCGAAAATGCCAAGAGTTGATGCAATCGGTGTTTCGTCAGCAGGTGTGTATATCGATAACAAAATAATGGTTGCATCTTTGTTTTTAAAAGTAAATGATGAAGACTTTGAAAAACATGTTAAAAATATGTATATTGACGTTGCAAAAGAAATAGGAGATGTTCCTGTTGAAGTTGCAAATGACGGCGATGTAACAGCACTTGCAGGTGCCATGAGTCTTGAAGATAACAATGTAATGGGCATTGCAATGGGCACAAGTGAAGCTGCAGGTTATGTTGACAAAGAAGGAAATATTACAGGTTGGCTTAACGAACTTGCATTTGTTCCTGTAGACTTTAACAAAGGCGCAATGGTGGACGAATGGAGTGGAGATTACGGTTGTGGTGTTAAATATTTTTCACAGGATGCTGTAATTAAACTTGCACCAAAAGCGGGAATTTGCCTTGACGAAAACCTTTCTCCTGCGGAAAAACTAAAAGTAGTTCAGTCGCTTATGGAAAAAGGCGACGAGCGTGCAACAGATATTTACGAAACAATTGGAACATATTTTGGCTATACAATAGCATACTACTCAATGTTTTACGATATAAAACACGTTCTTATTATGGGCAGAGTAACAAGCGGAATGGGCGGAACAGTTATTTTAAACAAAGCAAATGAAGTTTTAAGTAAAGAGTACCCAGACCTTTTTGCAAAAGTTAAACTTCATATCCCTGACGAAAAAGCAAGACGTGTAGGACAGTCTGTTGCAGCAGCAAGTCTGCCAAAAATAAACTAATTTAAAAATGACAAGGTTTCCTTGTCATTTTTTCTATATTGTGATAAAATAGATTTAACTTAAGTTAAATCTATTCAACTTAATTTGCCTGATTTGACCGAGTCTAACAAATATTTTTCCGTATGTTTATGAGAATGAACTGGTAAGAATATAATATCGGAAATAATAATTCTGTTCGGTGCTTTCTCGTTATTTATTATAGCACTTGTAAAGAAAGGAATAGGAAAAATGAAAAAATTAAGAATATCTACAAAACTCAATCTTCATAATTGTCCGGAAGACAAGTTTTCAAAATGCATAAAGCAAGGTCTGATTCTTCTAAAAAATGCAGGATTTGATGCCGCTGATTTTTCAACAGATATGCTTGTTGATATTGAGGGCGACTGGACTCCATATATAGAAAAAACGAAGAAAGCATCGGTGGAAACGGAAATGAAGATTGAAATTTGTCATCTTCCTTTCAGTTGGACAATATGCACTCGTCCTGAAGAAATACCGTCTTTTAACAAAAAAATGTATAAAGGTATTGATGCCGCTGCATTATTGGGTGTTGATTATGCTGTACTGCATCCCAATACCACTACACTTCCAATGACGGAATTTGACCGTAAAGTACAGTATAAATCCGTTACAGAACATCTTGCTCCTTTTGTGGAATATGCGTCAAAATTAAATGTGAAGCTTGCAGTGGAAAATATGCGTCTTGTGCACAGCCATATTCCAGTACATCGTTATTGTCAGGATCCTGATGAACTTTGTGAGGTTGCTGATGCTCTGGGAATAGGTGTTTGCTGGGATTTCGGACACGCAAATACCTGTTCGATTAAGCAGTCGGAAGCATTGTCTTATATAGGTTCAAGACTTAAAGTACTTCATGTAAATGACAACAACGGCATAGGTGATGACCATGTGGCACCATTTTGTGGAACAATCGACTGGAAGGATGCAATGAAGGGTCTTTTTGATATAGGGTTTGATGGTCTTTTCAATTATGAAATAGAAATAGCAAAATTGCCTGAAGCAGTCAAAGACGCTTACGCACGCTACCTGGTAGCCTGTGCTCATGAAATGATGACCTATTAACAAATAAGAAATTAACAATACAATAGATTAGTTTAATGAATGAAAAAGTGGATTTAATGAATTATAAAGTACGACGTAGAATGCTATAGAACGGAGAGAAAACTATGGCTGATATTATCAACTATATAATAATTGCTATATGTTTGCTGTGTTGGATTTTAATTATATTGAAGTTAATGCAAAGTAAATTTGCACCTGTAAAAACAGTTAAAGCGGAAGTATTTGATAAATATAAGCCAGATGTAATTTCTAAATATCCTAAAAATTTGAAATCGAAAAGATATGTTGTTGTATTTAAAACAAAAGATAAAAAACTTTCGTTTAATGTTTCGGAATTTTCGTACGGAAACTATAAAATAAATGAAAAAGGAACTTTAAAATACAAGGGAACTAAGATTATAAGTTTCAAGTAATTTTTATCTTAACTTGATAAAATTTTATAATCAATATATAAATTTATTGGAAGGAAAAAACAATAATGAATTATATTAAAAATTTAGAAAAAAATCTTACTAAGGACCAGAAAGATATTTTAAAACACATATATGAGCCGACAGTTGTTGCAACTCCGCTTGCAGATTCCAGACGTGATATATGCATACTTCCTGATGGAGAAATACGCTCTTACGGCAGACTTTACTCTAAAAAACATGGAGATAAAACAGGTCAGGTGGCGTATCTTTCATCTAAAGACTGCGGACTATCGTGGAGCATAAATTATTCTCATTCTAAAATGAACTCATGTACATATATGGAAAAAGGCGACGTCTATATTAACGTATGCGAAAAATCCAATAACTACAACGGCATTGAAGAAGGCCTTTATGTTATGCGTTCAAAAATAGGTCCTGATGATGAAAATCCTGAAATTATAAAAGTGTCAGATAAGCCTTATGCTGATTCATTTCTTCCAAAACAGTCGCAGTATACAAACCGCATTTGGTTTACCGCACAGATAAAACATAGCCCTGCATTTTTTTATTCAGATGATTTTGGCTTAACATGGACAATAAGAGAAATTCCAAATCCAAATAATTTTGAAATAGTGTTTCCTCATAAGGGACTCAGATGGTGTAAAAAAAGCGGAACAGAACCCAATGTTATTGAAATATCAAAAAACAATATGATGATGATAATCCGCACTCCAATGGACTGTTTTTATAAAAGTTATTCAAAAGATGGCGGCGATAGCTGGAGCGCACCAGAACCTACTAACTTTTACGGAACAAATACAACGGCGTATTTATTAAAACTTTCTGATGGAAGAATTATTAACTTCTGGAATAATACAAAACCACTTTCTCAGCCAAATTTAAAAAACACTTTGGGCTCTACCGAAAGTGTAATTGAAGGATATGGCGAAAACGCATTTACAAACCGTGATGCTGCTCACGCTGCCATAAGTTTAGATGGCGGAAAAACTTTTAAAGGATATCGCGAAATCATTTTAAATCCAATTCGCAATAACTCTGATTTCAGATATATTGGCGGTGTAAATGATACTTTAGATAAAAGCGTACATCAGTTCCAGGCGTTTGAACTTCCGTTTAATAAAGTGCTTGTTTCAGCAGGACAAAATGCCGCATCAAGAAGAATTTTAATTTTTGATGTTGACTGGTTATGCGAAACAAATCGCAAAGAAGATTTTCTTTCAGGGATGAAAAATGTTACATCGCATACTTATTTAAAAAGCGTTTCGGGAAGTCATTATGCAGAAGTTGGGAACGGGCATTGTTCGTGGAACAGAATTCAAAGTGCTTATCCTTTTCCAGATACAGAAGATACATTTGGCGAAGTTATTTTAGTTTCAAAATATGCTGATGACAGAAAAATAAATGATATAAGTGGTATATGCTGGAATTTTCCATTGTCTAAAAAGGGCAGAGTAAGTGTAAAAATTAAAATTTTAGAAAAACAGGCAAGATTTATCCTTTCTGACCGTTGGTATAATGTATGCGATATGTATGCTGCGTACCAGTCGCCGTTCTTTTTTGAACTTGATAAACTTGATACGGGCGATGGATACGCAGATATTGATATTGACTACGATGTAAATAATAAAATGGCACAGGTTAAAATAAACGGTGAGTTTGCTTTTAAAGTAAAAATGAACGTTGAGAGCAGTGTGGGGCTATGTTATCTTTTGCTTCAGTGTGCGTGCGATGGAGATAGCAAAGGATTTTGTATTAAATCAATAGAAAAATGTGATTTAAATTAAGTATTAAATTTTTAAACAAATATAATTATGGCATAAATTATTGAAAATACTTATGTAAAAAGGAGGCAAAGATGAAAAGAATAATAAAATCTTTATCTTCGGTGCAAATAATAATGATAACTTTTTTAATAGTAATTTTATTTGGAAGTTTTCTTTTATCATTACCTATAAGTTCGGCAACAGGTAAGAGTGTACCTTATGTAGATGCGCTTTTTACTGCTACCACCTCTACTTGTGTTACAGGTCTTGTAACACTTCCCGTTGCAACAACGTGGAGTTTTTTTGGACAGGTTGTTATACTTATTCTTATTCAAATCGGAGGACTTGGTGTTATAACTGTTTGTTCCGGTTTTATGATTTTACTAAAGAAAAAAATTGAAATTGATGACAGAATTTTAATTAGTGATTCGTTCAATCTAAACTCCTTATCGGGAATTGTAAAATTTGTTAAAAAAGTAATAGCGATTACCTTTATTATTGAAACTTTAGGCGCGCTTAGTTATATGACTGTTTTTATACCTGAATTTGGTGTCAAGGGTATATGGATTTCAGTATTTAATTCAGTGTCTGCTTTTTGTAATGCAGGTATTGATATAATTGGTGAAAACAGTTTATGTAATTATGTACTTAATCCTGTTGTTAACGTAACAACAATGTTTCTTATTATTTTAGGTGGGATTGGATTTTTAGTATATATTGATTTTGAAAAGATTATAAGAAGTAAAAACAGAAAAAGTTTAAGGTTTTTAACACTTCACAGTAAAGTTGTGTTATGTGCAACTGGTATTCTTATTGTTTTTGGGACGATACTTATTATGCTTTTTGAATACAGCAATCCAGATACAATAGGAGGGTATTCTTTTTTTGAAAAACTTATGGTATCGTGTTTTCAGTCGGTAACAACAAGAACAGCAGGTTTTGCGACTGTTATTCAGGAAAATCTTACCGATGCATCTTCGTTTATATCGATGGGTTTGATGTTTGTAGGTGGTTCTCCGGTAGGTACAGCAGGTGGTATTAAAACAACTACTTTGCTTGTTTTATCGATATGTGCACTGTCTGTTATTAAAAATAAAAGAACGACAGATATCTTTAACAGACAAATTTCTGTTGATATAATTAAAAAGTCGATAGCAGTAGTCATTACGTCAATATTTATAACGTTATCTTCAACAGTTTTACTTTTGTATTTTAGCGGGGCAGGTTTTATAGATGTACTTTATGAAACGATAAGTGCAACTGCAACTGTCGGACTTACAAGGAATTTTACTGCATCACTTGATACAATAGGTAAAATGATTATTATTATGACTATGTATTTTGGCAGAATAGGGCCGATTACGTTGGCGTTTGCATTTGGTGTAAATAAAAGTAAAGAAAATATGATAGAAAACCCATTTGAAGAAATAACTATAGGATAGGGGAGATAGAAAAATGAATATTCACAAAAGTTATGCAGTTTTTGGTCTTGGAAGATATGGAAAAGCCGTAGCAAAAGAACTTTTAGATAATGGTGCCACAGTTTTAGCAATTGACAAGGACAGAAGAGTAGTTGACGATTTAGCAGGTGAAATTCCGCTTTGCAAATGCGCAGATGTAACTGAATTAGGTGTTATGAAACAACTTGGAATATCAAATATTGATGTTGTCATAATATCAATGGCAGAAAACTTTGAAGCAAGCGTTATGGCGACAATGCTTTGTAAAGAAGAAGGAGTTAAAAGAATAATTGTAAAATGTGCTAATGAAGTACACTGCAATATACTAAAAAAAGTTGGAGCAGATGAAGTGGTGCTTCCGGAACGTGATTTTGGCATTCGCTTTGCAAAGAATATATTAACTTCGGGTTTTTTGGATATTGCAGATATTTCTTCAGATTTTTCAATTTTGGAAATAGATATTAAAGAAGACTGGATTGGAAAAACACTTCGTCAACTTGAACTTAGAAATAAATATAATATTAACGTAATTGCACTAAAAAAAGGTCAGGATGTAGATATAGTATTAGATCCTGATGGTATTATTGAAGAAAACACAAAAATGATAGTAATAGCCGACAAAAAAAGCATAAAACGAATCAAATAGATTAAAAGTTTAAAAATACATTTTTAAATAATTAGCAAAAATAAACAGTTATACATTAAAGTATAACTGTTATTTTTATGAAAAATTTTGTCAGTTATTTTGTTGACAATAAATATGTAATATTGTACAATTTAATTGTAGTTTTGTTTAAATAGTCCATATGAATAAAAATTCATATATTAAATAGAATAAACAGTGTATAAAGGAGGCAATAAATGGACATTTTTTCGATTTTCAGTTTAGTAGGCGGACTTATTATGTTCCTTTACGGTATGGATTTAATGGGCGACAGCCTTAAAAAACTTGCCGGTGGGAAGCTTGAGTCGATTCTTGAAAGACTTACTTCTACAAAACTAAGAGGATTTCTTTTAGGTCTTGGTGTAACTGCCGTAATTCAGTCATCAAGTGCAACAACTGTTATGCTTGTAGGGTTTGTTAACTCAGGTATTATGAAACTTGGTCAGACAATAAGCATAATTCTTGGTGCAAACATTGGTACAACCGTTACTTCATGGCTTTTAAGTACAGCAGAAATAGATGGTGCTGCAACAATAATAAAACTTTTTAAACCTGAATCTTTTACACCAATACTTGCAGTTGTTGGGTATTTAATGATTGCAATGGGTAAAAACGATAAAAAAAGAAATACAGGCGCAATGCTTGTAGGTTTTGCAATACTTATGTTTGGTATGAGTGCAATGAGTGATTCTGTTTCAGATCTTAGAAACAACGAAACATTTAAATCAATACTTATAATGTTTTCAAATCCAATAATGGGGATTTTAGTTGGTACAATTTTTACCGCTGTAATTCAATCGTCATCGGCTTCCATCGGGGTACTTCAAGCGCTTGCACTTTCTTGTGCAATTCCTTATTCAACAGCAATACCTGTTATACTTGGTATGAATATTGGTACAACAATAACTCCTGTTCTTTCATCACTTTCAGGTAATACCGATTCAAAACGTGTTGCAATTTTATGTGTATATATTAAAATGATAGGTGTTATAGTTGTAACAGTAGCATTTTATGTTTTACATTCTTTTATGAATTTTGCGTTTATGGATACAAACGTAAGTGCTCTTACAATTGCATTTGTACACACGCTGTTTAATATAATATCAACAGTTATTCTTTTGCCGTTTGAGGGCGCAATTGAAAAACTTGCTGTTAAAACTATTAAAAGCAAAAAAGACGAAAGAGAAACAGACGTATTTGATGCACTTGATGAACGTTTCCTTGCAATGCCTTCATTTGCTGTTGAAAAATGTAGAGAACTTGTTTGCGATATGGCAAATATGTCAAAAGAATGTTTTAAACGTGCAACAAATCTTCTTTTAAATGAATATAACGAAAAAGAATTTGAAGAAATACAAAAACTTGAACTTTTAATTGATAAATACGAAGATAAAACAAGCACATACTTAATAAGAATTGCAGCAAAACAGATGTCATCTAAAGACAGTAAAGTAGTTTCTGAACTTTTGCATTGTATAGGTGATTTAGAAAGAATTTCCGACCATGCTTTAAACGTTGCTGAAGTTGCAAAAGAAATACACGATAAAGAAATTTCGTTCTCAGATATTGCAATTGGCGATATTAAAGTTATAACACGTGCAACAGATGAAGTTTTATCACTTGCAATAGAATCGCTTATCAATGACGACCTTTCGGTTGCAAAATGTGTTGAACCTTTAGAACAGGTTATTGACAGACTTAAACGTAAAATTAAAGCAGGACATATTTCACGTCTTCGTCAGGGAGATTGTACAATGGAACTTGGGTTTATTCTTTCAGACCTTTTAACAAACTACGAAAGAATTTCAGACCATTGTTCAAACATCGCCGTTTGTTGTATAGAAATTTCTCACGATTCATTTGAAACTCACGAATATTTAAATCAGTTAAAATCGGGCGATGTTGAAGAATTTAAGAATATGTATGACGAATACAAACAAAAATATGCATTACAATAAGTTTAAAATGACAAGATTAAATCTTGTCATTTTTTTGATTTTGTGATATAATTTATACAGAAATTTTGTATAACAAATATGTTATTTATGTGCTATACACATTCTTTATAGCGAAGTGCTATTTTTTACGGGGGTTAAATTAGTATGAAGTGCAAACTGTTTTTTATAAGGTTGTTATCTTGTTTTATGATTATGACTTTTGCATTTGGCAATATGTTTACGGCAAATGCTATGCAAGGTATGGCACAAAAGTTATTGAATAATGAATCAGGCACTCAAAGTGCTTTAGTTGATTTAAATTCTTTAAATAGTGAAGTTGTAACTTTTATTGTAGAGGTTGAAGGCGAGCCTTTGGCTGTACAATCAGAAATATCGGGTGCAAACGATGCAGAAAAAACAAGCAAACTTCTTTATAAGCAACAAATGGTAATGTCGCAAATAAATGATAAAGTTGATGAAAATGCAAAAAAAGGCTTTGTATATACAACTGTGTTTAATGGTTTTTCTGTGGAAGCAAATATTGACCAATTAGATGAAATCAAAGCTTTGGATGGCGTTAAGAATGTTTATATTTCATCAGAGATGCAAATTATTAAACCGGTGTATGATGAAACTATTACACCTATGCTCGATAGTGCCGATAGTTTAACAAATACGGATTTTGCTTATGATTTGGGTTATAACGGAGAGGGAACAGTTATTGCGATTGTAGATGCAGGTTGCGATACATCACATGAGTTCTTTTTAACACCCCCTGTAAATCCGCGTTACTCAAAAGATGAAATGGATGAAATTATAAAAAACAGTGTTTTAAATGCCGATGTAGACAGTGCTAATAATGTGTATAAAAATGAAAAAATCCCTTATGCATACAATTATTGTGATATGACTGCTGATACATATATGAGTACGCAGGAACATGGCAACCATGTGGCAGGTATTGCAGCAGGGAAAAACGGAACTTTACCTGACAATACTAAATTTTCAGGAGTTGCACCTGAGGCACAACTCTTAATATTAAGTTGTGGTTCAAGATACGGTACATTCTCTACTGCTGATATTATGGCAGCAATAAATGATGCTATTGTTCTTGGTGCTGACGTTATAAATATGAGTTTTGGATTAGATTATCAGGATACAAATTGCGATACATTATATTCGACAGTGCTTGAAAATGCACAAAATGCAGGAATAACGGTTACTGCAGCAAATGGTAATTCAAGCCGTGGATTTTACGATGATATTCCATATACTGACAGACCGGATTACTCTGCAGCAGGTACACCAAGCGGATTTGAAAAAACAACTGCAGTGGCATCTTGTAACAATTCTAATGTATGGAATGAGTATGTTGCACTTGTGTCGCCTGACGATGATGTGTTCAAAACATATACGGCACATAAGGACAATCCTATTAAAGATGCCTTTACTTTAGACGAGTATCTGGAATATGTTGATTGTAATTTAGGATACGCCGAAGATTTTGAAGGAAAAGATTTAAGCGGTAAGATTGCTGTTGTAAAAAGAGGAGTGCTTTCTTTTACAGAAAAAGCCGATAATGCAAAATCTGCAGGTGCGGTAGGTATTATTATATACAATACAAATGAAGAAATTTTTGGTTGTGCCACTGCTTTGTCTTTACCGGCTGCAACTGCATCGCTTTCGACGGGCATGGAACTTATTGCTTATGAGAACAAAAAGCTTTGCTTTAAAGGCGAAATGATAGAAAAAAATGAAAATACTTATCCTGCCAAAATATCAGAATTTTCATCTTGGGGAGTAGATTCAACACTTAGTCTAAAACCGGAAATTACTGCACCTGGCGGAAGTATATATTCTTCTGTTCCTGATGATAAATATGAAAGCATCAGTGGAACATCAATGGCATCTCCTTATATGGCTGGGATTTCGGCACTGAGCCGACAATATTACAGAACAAACCCGTTTTTAGATGAATTTAACTTAAAAACAGGTAGGGAAAAAGTTCTTCTTCTTGAAAATCTTGCTATGAACTCGGCTGATATTATAAGACAGGAAAATGGTGTTCCGTATTCGCCAAGAGTTCAAGGTGCAGGGCTTGTAGATATGGAAGGTATTATAAAAAGCCGTGTGCTTCTTAGCGGTGATAGGGGCAAAGCAAAGATTAGTCTGGGTGATGACCTTACAGATTCAATAACAATCGAATTTGATATAACCAATTTATCTGATGAAATGCTTACGTTTGATAAGATATCTGTTGAAGTTTTTACTGATGGATATACTAAAAGCGGCAATAAATATCTGGTAAGCGATTCTGTATATATCCCTGTTGTTTCGGATAATATTCCAAAAACCATAGAGATTGCTTCGGGCAATACTGAAACATTTAGTGCAACTATAAATCTCAGTTCTGAATTTATTGATGATAACAGTAAAATTTTTACCAACGGATTTTTTATAGACGGCTATGTTATTTTAGATACTCTAAATTCTACAACACGCGCGTCTTTGCCATTTACCGGTTTTTACGGCGATTGGGGAAGTTCACCGATTTTTGACAGTACGATTTACGATGATGGTGGTTCTTATCTTGTAGACCCGGAAGGTATCGGAGGTACATATCTTGCTTTGAATCTTGAAGAATATATAATGCCTCTTGGTCAAAATCCATTGTTTTCAAATACACTTGATAAGAAATATATTGCATATTCGGCTAATTTGGAATGTCCTTTAGCCTTAATAATGACGAATTTCCGTGCTATAAATAATATTGTAAAGTCGGTAACGGATGATGAAGGGAATGAAATAATAAGCGGAAAAATTACAGGAAACTTGCAAAAGTTTGCGCCATATATCATTTATTTCCAACCTGATGCACTTAAATCTCTTAAAGAAGGAAATTATAATTTTAATATCAGTGCATCTGTGCTGGGCGATACAGAAAAAACAGATGAACTTAGTATTCCGTTTACAATTGATAACACTTATCCCGAAATTTTATCTGCAGTCTACGATAAAAATGACAACACCGTTACAATTACGGCAAAAGAAAATCATTACTTTTTAGCATTTTATGTATCATATAAGGAAAATTCTGAGCAAAAGTATAAATATGTTAAGATTGATGATGGAGATTATACACAGGATGGAACTGTTACAAAAGTCATTGATGTAAGTATGATAGAAAATATCTCTGATGCGGAAATCGGATGTATAGATTATGCTTATAATGAAACGTATTATGATATGGATTATTTTTTAGATAGAGTTGGTACGGAATTTACAAGTATTGAACAGTTAAGCAGTATGACGCAGGCGGAGCTTTGCGTGAGAAATAATACATCAGAAGAATTAAACGGAGATTTTGTCCTTGCATTTTATGATAATAGCGACAACATTGTAGCAACAAGTATTAAAAACGATTTTAAAATAGGTGCAAATCAAGAGGAAGAACTTGTATATTCATTCTTTAACAATACGCTTGGTGCATCTTATGTAAAACTTTTTGTATGGGATTTTGATAAGATGTATCCTGTTGATGTATTTAAACAATTTAATTTAAATAACTAAGTATATATTTAAAAATGACAAGATTAAATCTTGTCATTTTTTCTGTTATGTGATAGAATAAAATGAAATTAAAACAACCAGGAGAAATAAAATGGAAAAACCAAATTATAAAATAACAAAATATGCGTGTTTCTACGAAACGCTTGCAGGCGCATCGGCATTTTGCCTTCCACCGCTTCTTTTTGCAACGTTTAGAAATATGTATGGAATATCATATTCGTTGCTTGGATTTTTGGTGCTTTTGAATTTTTGTACGCAACTTTTTGTAGACCTTATATTTTCGTTTTTTTCAAATAAATTCAACATACATAAAACAATACGTATAATGCCAATTTTAACATCAATTGGTTTTATAGTATATGCGATTTTGCCAAGTATTTTTCCGCAGTATGCTTACATAGGACTTGTTATTGGAACACTTATATTTTCTGTTGCGGCAGGGCTTTCAGAAGTGCTTTTAAGTCCGCTTGTTGCAGCGCTTCCTTCGGATAATCCCGAAAGAGATATGAGCGCACTGCATTCTCTTTACGCATACGGTTTTGTAACTGTTGTAATTGTAAGTACATTATATCTTGAATTTGTAGGAAGCAAATATTGGGCGTTTCTTGTTATGTTTTGGGCTATACTTCCTCTTATTGGGGCATTTTTACTTTTTAAATCTCCTATGCCTGATATGAGTATGGATAACGAAAAAGAGAAAAACACAAAATCAAAATCACGAACAAAGAGCCTTGTTTTGTGTATGGGATGCATTTTTCTTGGTGCGGCAGCAGAATGTACTATGTCAAACTGGATTTCTGTTTATGCAGAAAATGCACTTCATATGCCAAAAGTGGTGGGAGATATTTTTGGTATGTCGCTTTTTGCACTGCTTCTTGGTTTTGCAAGAACGGCGTATTCAAAATTTGGAAAAAACATTTACAATGTACTGTTTTTAAGTATGCTTTTTGCATCAATGTGTTATGTAATAGTTGCATTTTCAACTAATGCAATAGTTTCGCTTATATTTTGCGCAATGCTTGGTATTTTTACAGCAATGTTATGGCCTGGAACACTAATTTTTATGGAAGAAAAAATTCCTTATGTTTCAGTTTCAGCATATGCTCTTATGGCATCGGGAGGCGACCTTGGCGCATCTTTTGCACCACAGGCGCTTGGAATTGTTGTAGATAACGTTTCTGTGTCTGAGTGGGCGCAGAACTTATCTGTAAAATTGGGATTTACACCTGAACTTATAGGTTTTAAAGTTGGCATACTTATGGCAGCCATATTCCCGCTTCTTGGAGTAATTCTTTTACTTTATATGAAAAAATACTTTAAAAAAATATCAGAAGAATGAGGTTAATATGAAAAAAGTATCACTTTTTTATATAGTGCTTGCATCTGTTTTGTGGGGCACATCGGTAATATTTTTCAATATTCTGTCGCCGTGCGGATTTTCACCGATTCAATTAGCATCACTTCGGGCAATTGTTGCAGCACTTGTTATGATGCTTTATGCACTTTTATTTAACAGAAATCTGTTTAAGGTATCACTTAAAGAACTATTGCTTTATGCTCTTAGCGGTGCCTCAGTTTTTGGAACTGCATCGTGCTATTTTTGGTCAATGAAACTTACAAGTGCATCAACAGGGGTTGTACTTATGTATACAGCACCGATTTTTGTTATGTTTTATTCTGTTATGTTTCTTAGTGAAAAAATGACAAAAACAAAACTTGTCGCGGTAGTTCTTATGATTTTAGGGTGCGTTTTAGTTTCAGGCATTATAGGTGGATTTAAGTTTAATGTTTTTGGAATACTAATCGGTCTTGCATCAGGTGTAAGTTATAGCGTGTATAATATAATTACAAAAATTGAAATGATTAAAAAATACGATTCTACAAAAGCATCACTTTACTGTTTTGTATTTTTTGCACTTGTTTCGCTTTTCTTTTCGCCGCTTTTTGATACGGTAAATTTAGTAGTAAAAACAAATTCTGCCATTTATGTAATTTTAATGGGACTTGCAACAAGCGCCCTTCCTTACTTTTTTTATACAAAGGCGCTTAAGGTAATACCTGCCGGCACAGCAACATCACTTGGAATAATTGAACCTATGTCTGCTACGCTTTTTTCAGTATTCATATTTGGAGAAGTTTTAAGTGTAACTTCTTTTTTGGGAATTGTTTTAATTTTAACTTCAGTATGTATGCTAAGTAAAACTAAAGAATAATAGGTGATAAATATGTATAATGATTCTTTTAAATTAAGATATCAAAGTGCACCGCTTGCTGTAGATGAGAAAAATGATTATACTGTTACATATCCTCATATACATAATGAAATTGAAGTTTTGTATATAGAAAAAGGAAAGACAGATGTAAAAATTTCGGATTTTAGTTCTGTTGCGCAAAAAGGCGATATAATATTTGTAAATCCGCTTGAGGTTCACACATTTATTCCGCATAAAGATGAAGAATATAAGCATAAATGTTTGTGCTTTGACACATCACTTGTTGCCGATAAAAAAGTTTGTGAAAAACTTGTAAACGGAAATATTAAAATTGATTATCATTTAAAAGGCGAAACTAAAATCACAGATTTGTTTTTAAAAATATATGATGCTGTTATAAAAAATGAAGATACACTTATGTTTGAAAGCATGGAATGTATTTCAGGAATATTTTGTCATCTTATGAAAAATCAATTACTAAAAGATGAGAATAAAAGTCAAAAAAGTGAAATTTTTTGTCATATGGTTATGGAGTATATTTCAAAGAACTTTGATAAACAAATCACATCGGCAGATGTAGCAGAACAGTTTTTTTATACACAAAGTTATTTTTGCAGAATTTTTAATGAAAACTTTGGAGTATCGTTTTCAAATTATTTAAACATATACAGAATTTATGCAGCAAAACAAATGCTTGAAAAAACAGACAAAAAAATATCGGATATTGCATATGAATGCGGATTTTTAAATCCTGAATATTTTACAAAGACGTTTAAAAAATATACAGGAAAACTTCCGTCAGATTATAAAAAAAGTCAATACAGTACAAAAAACGTGGCAAGATAGTTCTATTTTGCCACATTTTTTGTGGTATAATTAGAATAAAGGGGGCTTTAAAATGAAAAAAATAGCCATTGTTTGCGGTAATTTAAAAAGTGATATTCAAAAAAAAGCAGTAGAGGTGCTTTCATCTTTTTTGCTTGATTATACATTGGAATATCCTATATGTGTAAAATACGGTGAGATGGACCTAAAAGATTTTCGCTGTATTTATATCGGAACAAAAAACGATAATGAGTACATACTTAAAAATTCAAAATCAATCCTAAAAAACGAAGAAGGATATTATATAAACGTAAATGAAAATACAGTTATTATAGAAGGTTACGACGACAAAGGTGTGCTTTATGGCTGTATTGACTTTTACAACAAATATATCATTAAAAATGAACATCCTCATACAGACAAATACTGGATAAATATTTTTGAAAAAGATACGCTTGCACCTTTTGAATGTTATTCTTTTCCTTCTGTAAAAACAAGAGGGCTCTGGACATGGGGGCACGTTATTTATGATTATAAAAACTACATTGACAATATGGTAAAACTTAAAATGAATTCCATTATTATATGGAACGATTTTGTGCCTGTTAACGCAAAAGAAATTATTGAATACGCACATAAGTGCGGTATTAAAATTATTTGGGGATATGCATGGATGTGGGATACAAACTGCAAAAAGTTTGATATAAAATTATTAGAAGATGAGCCACTAAAAATATTTGAAAAATACGAAAAAGAATATGCGCATCTTGGTGGCGACGGAATATATTTTCAGTCGTTTACAGAACTTAACACTGATTCAATAGACGGCGTTTTAATTGCCGATGCAGTTACAGACCTTGTTAACAGAACATCGGATTTGTTTTTTGAAAAGTATCCTGATATTCTTCTTCAGTTTGGACTTCACGCAACAAGCGTAAAAGAAAAACTTGAGTATATTAAAAAAGTTGACAATCGCATTTGTATTGTTTGGGAAAACTGCGGTTCGTTCCCGTTTTCGTATGTTCCAAACGATGTTGGCGATTTTGAAAATACATTGTCATTTGTAGAAAAAATAGCAAGTTTAAGAGGGGAAGATGATAACTTCGGCGTTGTTACAAAAGGTCTTGTTAAACTTGACTGGTCATGTTTTGAGCATCTTTCAAATGCGCATTATCTTGGAGTAAGTTCAAAGCAAATGAAAGAAAACAGAATTATAAGAAAAAGAAGAATATGGCGATATATTCAGGCATACTGGCTTACAAATGCAGACAAAGTTTATGATATGATAAAATATATAGATAAAATTAAAAAAGGTGATTTTTATTCATATGCACTTGTAGAAGATGGTATGTTTGAGGAAAATATTATGTATCCTGTTGCGCTTTATAGCGAAATGCTGTGGAATACAAACGGAAACTTAAATGAAATTATGGAAAACGTTGCTCTTAGAAGTTATGTTGATTTTGCGTGAGGTGTAATTATGAATTTTAAAAAAGATTTAACAGAAAATATACTTCCTTTTTGGCTTGATAATGCTATAGATAAAGAAAACGGAGGCATTTTTACACAACTTGACGAAAAAGGTAACATATACGGCACAGAAAAAAGTGTATGGTTTCAGGGAAGAGCATTGTGGACTTTTTCAAAAGCGTATAATGTAATAGAAAAAAATCCAAAATACCTTGAAGCATCAAAAATAATATACGAATTTTTACCAAAATGCGTGGATACCGACGGAAGAATGTTTTTTACAGTAACAAAAGAAGGGGTAGAACTTCAAAAACGACGCTATTATTTTTCCGAAACATTTGCTGCAATAGGGTGTGCCGAATACTACAAGGCGTGTGGCGATAAAAAAGTTATGGAAGATGCCGAAAAGTATTTTGATGTGGCATATAAATGTTATAAGGGAGAAATTAAAACAGAGCCAAAGATAAAAAATCTTGATACAAAAGCACTTTCGCCTGTTATGATAATGCTTTCAACTGCTCAGGTTTTAAGAAGTTTGAATAATGAAAATTATGAAAAATATAATAACATCTGCAAAGAATGTCTGGATGAAATTATAAACGGTGGATTTTTAAAAGAGAAAATGCTGCTCGAAAGTGTTGGAAAAGATAAATCATTTAAAAATACACCTACTGGAAGAATTGTAAATCCCGGACACAGCATGGAATGTGCTTGGTTTGTAATGATGGAAGGAATAATTACAAACAATAAAAAGGCAATAGAAGAAGGTAAAAGAATAATAGATATAACTTATCCTATCGGATGGGACGAAAAAAACGGTGGAATAATTGCATTTTGCGATGCACTTGGATTTCCACCTGTGCAACTTGAATGGGATATGAAACTTTGGTGGCCACAATGCGAAACAATGATTGCACTATATCTTGCATATCTTATTTATAAAGATGAAAAGTATCTTAAAATGTATGAAAATATAAAATCGTATTGCGAAAAATATTTTGTCGATACAAAAAATGGAGAGTGGTATGGATACCTTCATTATGATAATTCTGTATCGACAACACTTAAAGGTAATATATTTAAAGGACCATTTCATATTCCGCGTCTTTACATGATTATGTCTATACTTGAAGAAGAGAAAAGTATAATGTCATATGCAAAATAAATCGGTTTTTGTTGACAAATGGAAATTAAAGTATTATAATTATACTTGCAATAAAAAATTTTTTATTAAAGGGGTAAAAACAAATGAAGAAATTTTTAAACACATTATTATGTCTTATGTTATCTTTAGCGTTAGTATTAAGTTTTGCTGCTTGCTCTAAAGATAAAGACGACGCAAAAGATGATGAAGAAACATCTAAAAGCGACACAGTAAAAGAAGACGAAAAAGATTCAGAAAAAGAAGACGAAAAAGATTCAGAAAAAGAAGACGAAAAAGAACCTGAAGAAGAAGCTGATGACGAAGCTGCAAAAAAAGTTAAAGAATATGTAGAAAAAAATCAGGATCAGGTTGACGAAGGTATGTCAGTTTCTGCAAAAGGAACATCAGTAGTATTTACATTTGAAGTTCCTGAAGAAGAAGCAACAGAAGAAACAATCGATATGTTCTTTGAAATGATGGAAGAAGAAAGCGCTACGATGCTTGAAGGTATCCAGGAAGAAGAACCTGCAGTTACATCTTTAATTTTTGTATTAGTTGATCAAGACGGAAATGAATTAGGTTCAAAAGAATACAAATAAGATTTTAAAAACGGAAACTTTTAGTTTCCGTTTTTTTGTTTGACATAATATGTAAAAAGTATTATAATTACACTGTAATAAAAAATTTTTATTAAAGGGGTAAAAACAAATGAAAAAATTTTTAAACACATTATTATGTCTTATATTATCTTTAGCTTTAGTATTAAGTTTTGCTGCTTGCTCTAAAGATAAAGACGATGAAAAAGACGACGAAGAAACATCTAAAAGCGATACAGTAAAAGATGACGAAAAAGAAAATGATGAAGATGAAGAGATAGTAGATGAAGATGAAGAAGTAGTCGATGAAGACGAAGAAATTGATGAAGAAAATGATGAAGATGCCGACGAGAAGGTTAAAGCTTATGTAGAAAAAGCAGCATCTGCTACTGAAGAAATGTTATCAAATGATACTATGACAATGAAGGTTAAATCAGAGGGTACAAAAGTAGTTTACGAATGTACTATACTAACAGAAGTAGATGATGACAAAAAAGCTGCATTAGAAGAATATATGGATTCAGTTGAAGATACAATGAAATCAATGCTTACACAAATGCAAAAAGAAGAACCTTGTGTCAGCGCAATCCTATACAGATACTTAGATAAAAACGGCGACCTTATTGCTGAAGCAACAATAAAATAATAAAAACTAAAAACGGAAACTTTTAGTTTCCGTTTTTTTATGTGAAGATATTGAATTTATCTTTATAATAATGTACAATATAATAAGTACAATATGAAAGGTAAGTGAATATGAAAAAAGTATTTTTGTGGTATTTAAAAACTCCTTTGATTTTAAGGATAATTGTAGGTCTTATTTTTGGCGTTATATTAGGTTTATACCTTCCAAGTGCAAGTTTTGTTAAAATATTCGGTGATGTTTTTGTCGGACTTTTAAAAGCAATTGCGCCAATACTTGTATTTGTGCTTGTTATATCTTCTTTAGCAAGCGCAGGTAAGGGGATAGGTAAAAGATTTACTTCTGTAATTACTTATTATATGGTAAGTACATTTATTGCGGCAGTAGTTGCAACTTTGGCAAGTTTTATGTTCAAGGTTACAATTCCGCTTGTCCAAAGCGAGCAATCACTTGTTCCGCCTTCATCATTGTATGAAGTTTTAAATAACTTACTTAATAATATGATACAAAATCCTGTAGTTTCACTTTCAAACGGGAATTACATTGGTATTTTAACATGGTCTATAATTTTAGGATTAACAATAAGAAAAGTTGCATCAGATACAACAAAAGAAGTGTTAGAAGATATTTCGAGCGCTGTATCGGGCGCAATAGGTGCTATCATTCAACTTGCACCATTTGGAATTATGGGGCTTGTTTTTGCATCGGTTAATGAATATGGTCTTGCAATTTTTGCAGATTACGGACGCTTGGTACTACTGCTTGTAGGATGTATGCTTGTTGTTTCACTTTTGGTAAATCCTTTTATAGTATTTTTATCACTCAAGAAAAATCCATATCCGCTTCTTTTTAAATGCCTTAAAGAATCGGGCGTAACTGCATTTTTTACAAGAAGCAGTGCGGCAAATATTCCGGTTAATATGGCACTTTGTGAAAGACTTGGACTTGAAAAAGAATACTACAGTGTTGCAATACCACTTGGTGCTACTATAAACATGGATGGTGCAGCAATAACAATTACTGTAATGACACTTGCCGCGGCATTTACAAAAGGAATATCAGTTAACATCTTTACAGCAATACTTTTAAGTTTTGTTGCTACACTTGGTGCGTGCGGTGCATCGGGAGTTGCGGGTGGATCGCTACTTTTGATACCTATGGCATGTTCACTTTTTGGTATAAGTGCAGATATAGCAATGCAGGTTGTAAGCGTTGGATTTATAATCGGTGTAATTCAGGACTCACTTGAAACTGCATTGAATTCAACTGGTGATGTTTACTTTGCAGCAGCTGCAGAGTTTAAACAAAGGATGAAAAACGGAGAAAGAATACCTTTCTTTGAAAATAAAAATCAGAAGAGGAAAAAATAATGAGCGAAATAATATCACTAATCAGTAACTATTTGTACACTTATATTTTAATAATTTTACTTATTTTTGGCGGAATATATTTTACATTCAAAACAAAACTTGTTCAGTTTAGACTTTTTAAAGAACAAATAAAATCGGTAACAGAAAATTTACTTCCGGTGTATCGTCTTTTCAGGCGCTTATGGTTTCTACTGCATCAAGAGTAGGAACAGGTAATATCATAGGTGTTTCTACTGCACTTTGTCTTGGCGGATTTGGTTCTGTTTTTTGGATGTGGATTATTGCAATACTTGGAAGTGCAATGGCGTTTATTGAAAGTACGCTTGCCCAGATTTATAAAAGACGTGATAACACGGGGTGCTATGGCGGACCTGCATATTATATAGAAACTGCGCTTAAAAAAAGATGGCTTGCTGTACTTTTTTCAATTTTTCTTATTTTAACTTACGGAATAGGCTTTAATATGCTTGCATCGTACAATTTGCAGTCTACATTTTCTGCATATTCGTTCTATAACGAGAGCACATCGCCTGTAATTATAGGTTTTATTTTGGCAGTTTTGGTAGGCTACTGTTTAATTGGCGGTGGAAAAAGAATAATAAAAATAACAAGTTTTTTAGTTCCAATAATGGGTGTTTTATATATTTTTGTGGCACTTGTTATTGTGATTTTAAATATTAACGCTTTGCCAAACGTTTTTTCAAGAATATTTGCGGAAGCATTTGATTTTAAATCTATTTTTGCAGGGTTTACCGGATCTTGTGTGATGTACGGAATAAAAAGAGGACTTTTCTCAAACGAAGCAGGTGTCGGCTCAGCGCCAAATGCTTCGGCGTCGGCAGAAGTAAGTCATCCTGCAAAACAGGGACTTGTACAGGTATTGTCAGTATTTATCGATACACTTTTAGTTTGCAGCGCAACCGCGTTTATGTGTATGTGTTCAGGCATCGAGCCAACTAAGGAACTTGAAGGTGCACTATATGTACAAAAGTCGCTTCAGGCAAGTTTGGGTGATATCGGACCTGTGTTTATAACAATTTCAATGATACTTTTTGCATTTACAACACTTCTTGGAAATCTTTATTATGTAGACAGAAGTATAATTCATTTAAATAAAAAAGTACCAGAAAGAAAGTATATGGTTATTTACTACATTGTTGCATCGATTGTAATTTTTGTAGGTGCACTTTTAGATTCAAAACTTTTATGGGATATTGCAGATATAACAATGGGACTTATGACAATTATAAATGTTCCTGTAATATTGATACTTGGAAAATATGCCTTAAGAACGCTTAAAGATTATGAGATGCAAATAAAAGATGGAAAAGAACCTGTGTTTTATGCAAAAAATATAGACTTGCCACATAAAACAGATTATTGGAATTAAAAAAAGTCAGGATGAAAATCCTGACTTTTCTTTTTTTATAAAAGTGCAATAAATATTCCAAGAAGAACTATAAGACAGCAAAGAAGTTTGTATAGAATGTGCTTTTCTTTAAAGAAAAAATATCCCGTAAAAACTGTTACAAATACAGATGACTGTTTTATTACAGTCATAAGTGTAACTTCGCTAAGCGTGCTTTTATTCGCCTCGAAAAGAAGCCTATCGCCAACAAGGAGCGATATACTCATTATTGGAATAAAATAGTTTGTTTTTATATTTTTTATTGATATTTTTTCTTTTTTTATAAGAATAATTACACCGTAAATTACTGTCATAAAAAACATAAACCAAAACTGAAGCTCGCAAGGTGTCATATACTTCATAAGCACCTTGTCCATTGTGCCAGATACTGCATTAAAAAAGCAGTTTGAAATGGCAAAAAAGAGGACTGAAAACGTCATACTTTTGTTTTCGGTATTCTTTTTAAGGTTTACGAGCATAAGACCTAAAATAACAAGAGTAACACCAATGCATTTTTGATATGTAAATGATTCGCCAAGTATAAACACGCCAAGAAGTGTTGAAAATACCATTCTTAAAAGGTCCATTATGCCGTATAAACTTACGCTCATATTTTTAAGTGCGGCAAACGAAAAAAGCCACGCCGTGCATACTATACCTGCCTTTAAAAAAGCATAAAAAATATAAATTGGCTCAAGTGAAAATGCATCAAACGAAAACGGCAAAACCAAAATAGTACCGATAAGTGTGTAAAAAAACAGTATTTCGGTCGAACTGCTTTTTTTAAGAGCCGCTTTTTTTAATCCGTCGCGTGAGCCTTTAAGTAAACTGTATATAACTACAAAAAGTATCCATAAATGTTCCAATAAATTCACCTTCTAAAACAACTTTTTGTATTGTAACACAAATTGCATTTTATTTCAACACAATTTGCCAAAAAATACTTATAAAATCAGTTTGCGCAATTGACAAAACAATCCTTTTATTTTATAATGAACTTGGAATGAAAAACGCATCGTATTAAGATTTTTGGAGGAAGAATATATGAAAAAATTTTTTAAACCATTTGAGGCTCCCGTGCCTCCGACATTTAATGATTTAACTGTAGATATCCGTGATTTTGGTGCAGTTGAAGGCGGAATTGAAAAAGTAACAGATGCAATTAAAAAAGCCATTGAATATGTAAATGAAAACGGTGGCGGACGTGTTGTAATTCCTGAGGGAAAATGGTACACAGGTCCAATCCACTTTAAAAGTAATATAGACCTTCATTTTGCCGAAGGTTCATACGTTGAATTTTCAACCGATTTTGAAGATTATCTACCTGTTGTAAGAAGTACAATAGAAGGTATAAGATGTTATACGTTTTCACATCTTTTATATGCCGATACTTGTGAAAACATTGCAGTTACAGGTAGCGGTGTTTTAAACGGTAACGGACAAAACTGGTGGTATATGAAATTTGCCTGCCCTGGTATGGTTGATTTAATTAAAGCCGGAAAAGAGCACAGACCTTTAGAACAAAGGGTATATGACAAATTAGAAGACGGTGTTCGTCCAAGATTTGTTGAATTTTTAAACTGTAAAAACGTTCTTGTTGAAGGTATTACATTTATTAACAGTCCTTCGTGGACAGTTCTTCCTCTATGGTGCGAAAATATTATTTTAAGAAAAATTACAATAAGAAACCCTGAAATTTCGCCTAATACAGACGGACTTAACTTTGAATGTTGCAAGCGCGGTCTTATTGAATACTGCGATATTTCAGGCGGCGATGATATGATTTGTATTAAAGCCGGACGTGATGAAGATGCGTGGGAAGTTGGTATTCCATCTGAAGATATTGAAATAAGATATTGTACAACAAGATGGGCTAAAGGTAGCGGTATTACAATCGGTAGCGAAATGAGTGCAGGCGTTAAAAATGCATATATTCACGATCTTGACCTTGGCAGAGTTTGCTGTGGTATTAACATTAAATCTATGCGTGGCAGAGGCGGATATGTAGAAAATATTGACTACGAAAACATTAAAATTGATAAATGTCCTCGTTCAGTTGTTAAAATTTCTATGTTCTATACAGGCGGAGACTGTGTTGACAGTATGAACACAGAACTTATCAATATGCCAACACTTAAAAATATTTCTGTTGAAAATGTAACTTGTAACAAGGCGACTACAGGTATTACTGTAGAAGGTTACATCGATCACGAAGTTGAAAATGTATATCTTAAAGATATTACAGCAAACGCTGAAACACCTACAGTAATTAAATACGTTAAAAATCTTAACTTTGAAAACGTAAGTATAAACTTATGCGATGAAGAGCCATATTTTAAAAGTTTTAAAGGTGTAGATTTTAACGAAGTTAAAGATGATATTAAAATCATTTACGATTATGAAAACAAAAGAATAATTGAAGATGACAGAAGGAAAAATATATGAAGTTTTTTAAACCGTTTGAAATGCCGGTGCCACCGGTGTTTAATGATTTGACAGTCAACATAAAAGATTTTGGCGCAAAGGAAAACGAAAAGGTTACAAAAGCAATTAAAAAAGCCATTGAATGCGTAAATGAAAACGGCGGAGGACGCGTTGTAATTCCAAAAGGAAGGTGGATTAGCGGTGCAATTCATTTAAAAGATAATGTTAATCTTCATTTGGAAGATGGCGCATATGTTGAGTTTTCAAAAGATTTTGAAGACTATCTTCCTGCGGTATACGGAATACTTAACGGCGCACGTCTTTATAGTGCATCTCATTTTCTTTATGCGCTCCGATGCAAAAATATTGCTATAACAGGTAGTGGAATATTTGATGGGAACGGCGATGCGTGGTGGTATATGAAGGATATGGAAAGCGGACTTTATGACCTTGCAAAATGTGCAAAAGAAGGCGTGCCGGTAGAAAAAAGGGTATACGATAAAAAGGAAGACGGCGTAAGACCACGTTTTTTACAGTTTGTAGAGTGCGAAAATGTGCTTATTGAAGGCGTTACATTTAAAGACAGCCCTTCGTGGACAGTTCATCCTGCGTGGTGTAAAAACATAATTGTAAGAGATATAAAAATAATAAATCCTTTAGATGCTCCAAATACAGACGGAATAAATTTGGAATCGTGCAAACGCGGTCTTGTTGAAAGATGCGAAGTTTCAGGCGGCGATGATATGGTTTGCCTTAAAGCCGGAAAAGATGAAGATGCGTGGGAAGTTGGTATTCCTTGCGAGGATATTGAAGTAAGAGACTGTCATTCTAAATGTTCAAAAGGCGGGCTTACAATCGGTAGTGAAATGAGCGCCTCAGTTAGAAATGCATATATTCACGATTGCAGTTTTGGCAGAATTTCAAATGGAATCAGAATTAAATCGATGAAAGGCAGACGCGGAGTTGTTGAAAATATCGACTACGAAAACTTGTATCTTGACATCGGTGTTGACCACGCGATTTCCATTACTATGAAATACAATGGTGAGCCACTTGATGACCAGTCAATACCAATGGAAAATATGCCTGCAATAAGAAATATTTCTGTTGAAAATCTTGTTTGCAACAATTCAAACAAGGGAATCTTTTTGGAAGGTATAAAAGGATACGAAATGGAAAACTTCTATTTTAAAAATGTTAAAGTTACAAGTGCAAATCCAATTTGTATTGAAAACGTAAAAAATGTAAATTTTGAAGGATTAAAACTTCAAATAGGAAGCGAGCAGGAAAAGTTTCCTCGAAACAGATTCAGGGGAAAATCTCCTATCAATCCGAAAGAGGTATAAATATGATTTGGAAAAACGTATATTTTCATAATGTTGCAAGTTTAGTTACAAATGAAGATGGCAGTGTTTCGTGGCGAAGAGTTCCTGATTACGTTTATGATAATCTTGCAAAAGGCGAGCATTCAAAAATTCAGGCATCTAATGCCACAGGTGTTGAAATGCGTTTTATTTTAAAGGGAGAAAATGCAAAAATAACAATTTCTGCCGATGGCGAGGGTGCGTTTCATATTTACCGTGGTTCAATCCAGGGAAGATGGCAGGATGAGTTTAAGTATGTAACAAGCACCCAAAAAGAATTTATAATAGACAGATGTGAAAAAGAAGAACGACTTAAGATAATGAAAGAAAAGTGCGACTATCCTTTTTCGTGGGATGTCGTACGAATTATTTTTGACAGAGGACATTTTAAAATTCACAATATTGAAGGCGATATTGTACCTGCAACAAAAGAAAATTTTCCTAAGAAAACAATTCTTACATATGGTTCATCAATTACACACGGTTCAAATGCACTTGACTCATCTCATACATGGGCATCTGTTTTAGCACATAACCTTAAAATGGACGTAAGAAATCTTGGTATGGCAGGATGCTGTATTATAGAAAATGAATTTGCAAACTATATTGCAAAAGAAGGCGAAGAGGGTAAGTGGGATATAGCAATACTTGAACTCGGTATAAATGTTCTTTTATGGGAAGAAGAAAAAATATACGAAAAAGTAACCAACATAATAAATCAGGTGGCGGGAAGAAACAAAGATAAAAAAGTTTTTGTAATTTCACCGTTTTATCATTGTGGAGATGATTTTCTCCCAGAAAAAAATGGCGATAAATGGCGAAGAATAATAAAAGAAATTATAGAAGAATTAAAACATGAAAATGTTACATATATAAACGGGCTTGATGTGCTTGATAATATGGAATATATGAGCGCTGACTTTGTACACCCTAACATTTACGGGGCTATGAAAATTGCTCATACACTTACGCAAATAATAAAAGAGAAAATTTAAAGAATGAATAATTATTCATCATGCAGTCTGTAATTTTTAGCAGGAGGTTTAAATGAGTAAAATTAAATCGATATTACTTACAATACTTGGAACAATGATTACAGGTTTTGGAATAGGCGTGTTTTTAACGCCGAACAAAATTGTAGGTGGCGGTGCATCTGGTATTTCAACAATACTTTATCATACATTAAAAATTGCACCCGGTGTAAGTTTTTTTGTGATAAATATATTGTTTTTGCTTATAGGATTAAAAGTTCTTGGTAAAGATTTTACACTTAAAACAATTTTTGGCGTAGCGCTTATATCAATATTTGTTCAACTGTTTTCATATATCCCGTTTTACACTGAAAATACATTTCTTGCAGTAATATTTGGCGGTGTACTTTACGGACTTGGAATTGGTCTTGGCTTTGCTGCAGGTGCATCAACAGGCGGAACAGATATTTTAGGAAGGCTTATTCAGTATAAATTTCCAACAGTGCCGATTGGAAAACTTCTTTTAATAATAGACGGAATAATAATTTTAGTATCGCTTATCATATTTAAAAATCTGGAACTTACACTATTTGGCATAATAACACTTTTTATATCAAGTTACACAATAGATATGGTAATAAATATGTTAAATATTTCCCGTCTTGCATTTGTAATAACTGAAAAAGGCGAAGAAATATCAAATACGCTTGTTTCTACATCGCCTCGTGGTGTAACAATTATAGATGTTGTAGGAGCATACACAAACGATAAAAAGAAAATGCTCTTTTGTGCGCTAAAAGAAGGGGAGTCTGATGCTTTCCAAAGAAAAATTCTTGCAGCTGATAAAGATGCATTTATAGTGTTTGCTGAATCGCAAAGAATAAAAGGAAACGGTTTTTACATTTATAAGTAAATTTAAAAGGTATCTCAAAATATGAGATACCTTTTAATTATTTTATCATTATACTTTCAGCCTTTTTAATTTCTTCTTTTGATGGACTTCTTACATCTTTAAGCGGATAATCTATTTTTAAATTTTCCCATTTAAAAAGTCCAAGTGTATGATACGGAAGAATTTCAACTTTTTCAACTGTTTTAAGAGTATCAATAAATTCTCTTAAATTTCTAAGGCTTTCCTCATCATCTGTAACTGAAGGAACAAGAACGTGTCTTATCCACATAGGAACATTTTTATCAGATAAATATTTTGCCATTTTGAATATATTTTCGTTACCAAATCCTGTAAGTTCTTTGTGTTTTTGCGTATCAAATTCTTTTATATCCAAAAGTACAAGGTCTGTGTATTTAATAAGACTATCAAATTTTTCTAAAAATTCTTTGTCGTTTTTAAACGGCTGACCTGCTGTATCAAGTGCTGTGTGAACACCTTTTGATTTTAAAAGTTTAAAAAACTCAGTAACAAATTCTATTTGGCAAAGTGGCTCACCACCGCTAACGGTAACGCCGCCGTTTTTCATATCTTTTCCCCAGTAGGTTTTGTATTTTAGTGCTTCTTTTAAAAGTTCTTCCGGTAAGTATTCTTTGCCGCCTTTGAAACTCCAAGTATCAGGATTGTGGCAGTATTTACATCTCAAATGACACCCTTGCATAAAAACTACAAATCTTACGCCGGGGCCATCAACCGAGCCGAAACTTTCTAAAACATGCACATAGCCTTTACAGTTTTCCATGGCAAGTACGCGAAATAACGTCTAACTGTTGTTCTCTTGTAAGGTCAATAAATTTAACAGCATAACCAGATACACGGATTGTAAAGTTAGCGTATTCTTCTTTTTCAGGATGTTCCATAGCATCGTAAAGTTTTTCAATGCCAAATACGTTCACATTCAAGTGATGTGCGCCCTGATCAAAGTAACCGTCCATAATCTGAACAAGATTTTTAGTTTGTTCTTCTTCGTTATGGCCAAGTGCATCAGGGTTAATTGTCTGTGTGTTTGAAATACCGTCAAGTGCCCAGTGATATGGAAGTTTAGCAACAGAGTTAAGTGATGCTAAAAGACCGTTCATTTCTGCACCATAAGCAGGGTTAGCACCAGGAGATAAAGGCGCGCCCGCTCTTCTTCCGTTAGGCATATTACCTGTTGCTTTACCATAAACAACGTTAGATGTAATTGTAAGGATAGATGTTGTTGCTTCACTGTCGCGGTATGTGTGATTACGTTTTAATTTTTCAAGGAATGTCTGAAGAAGCCATATAGCAATATCATCTGCTCTGTCGTCGTCATTTCCGTATTTTGGAAAATCGCCTTCAGTTTCAAAATCAACTGCAATACCATCTTCATCACGAATTACTTTTACTTTTGCGTATTTGATTGCGCTAAGTGAGTCTACAACGTGAGAAAATCCAGCAATACCAGTTGCAAATGTACGGCGAACGTGTGTATCAATAAGTGCCATTTCTGCTGCTTCATAGAAGTATTTATCGTGCATATACTGAATTATATTTAGTGTGTTGATGTAAAGTTTTGCAAGCCATTCCATCATAACAACATATTTATCAATAACTTCGTCGTAGTCTAAATATTCACTTGTAATAGGTCTGTATGCAGGTGCAACCTGTTCTCTTGTTTTGATGTCAATACCGCCGTTGATAGCGTAAAGAAGACATTTTGCAAGATTTGCTCTTGCACCGAAGAACTGCATTTCTTTACCTGTCTGTGTAGCAGATACACAGCAGCAGATTGAATAGTCATCGCCCCATACAGGTTTCATAACATCGTCATTTTCATACTGAACAGAACTTGTACGGATTGAGATTTCTGCTGAATATTTTTTAAAGTTCTCAGGAAGCGCACTTGAGTAAAGAACAGTTAAGTTCGGTTCCGGAGAAGGACCCATATTTTCAAGTGTATGAAGGAAACGGAAGTCTGTTTTTGTAACCATGCTTCTTCCGTCAACGCCAATACCGCCAACTTCAAGTGTAGCCCATACAGGGTCGCCGCTAAATAGTTGATTGTATGCTTCAGGACGTGCAAATTTAACCATTCTGAATTTCATAACCATATGGTCAATGATTTCTTGTGCCTGAGTTTCTGTAAGTATACCTTTATCAATATCACGTTTGATATAAATATCAAGGAATGTAGAAATACGGCCAACACTCATTGCAGCACCATTTTGTGTTTTTATTGCTGCAAGATAACCAAAGTATAACCACTGAGCTGCTTCGTAAGCATTTGTAGCAGGTTTAGAAATATCATAGCCGTAAATTTCAGCCATTTTTTTCATATCGTAAAGAGCTTTAATTTGAAGTGCTACTTCTTCTCTTAAACGAATTTTATCGTCTGTCATATGACCGCCAAGGTTGAATAAATCTCTGTTTTTAAATTCGATAAGTGCATCAATACCGTAAAGTGCAACACGGCGATAGTCGCCAACAATTCTTCCTCTTCCGTATGAATCAGGAAGACCTGTTATAATTTTATTATGTCTTGCTTTTTTCATTTCAGGTGTGTAAGCATCAAAAACGCCCTGATTGTGAGTACGGCAATAATCTGTAAAAATTCTGTGAAGTTCTTCATCAGGAGTATATCCGTATGCAAGGCAAGCTTTTTCTGCCATTTTAATACCACCATATGGCATAAACGCACGTTTTAAAGGCTTGTCTGTTTGAAGACCTACAATTTTTTCTAAATCTTTGTATTCTTCACATATATATCCAGGACCATAAGCAGTAAGTGATGAAACTTTACTTGTTTCCATATCAAGAACTCCGCCTTTGGCACGTTCTTCTTTCTGAAGTTTTTGTAAAACTCCCCATAATTTATTTGTTGCATCTGTTGGACCTGCTAAGAATGATGAATCTCCATCGTACGGTGTGTAGTTTTTCTGGATAAAGTCTCTTACATTAACTTCTTCTTTCCAGATGCGTCCTTCAAAGCCATCCCATTGTTTAAATTCTAACATAATAATCTCTCCCTTTCCGCCCTTTTAATTTTTAAGTTCTTGTCGTAGGCGTAAACAAGATTGCCACATGAAAAAGATTTTATACTTTTCCTTTATATAGATGTGCAAAATTAAATGATACACAATATATAGTTGTTTTGTGCTTATACGCTACTTATATAAAGTATACACTATATGTTGTAAATTGTCAATGAAAATACACAATAAAATATTCACAAAAAATGAACTGTTATTGACAGTTTTACTGTAATATGATACAATTTTATAACTTAAACATTTAAAAAATGGTAAAAGGGAGTTAAAAAAGTGGGATTTGTATTTTTTGTAAAAAGTATACTTCTCGGCGTAGGACTCGCTATGGATGCATTTTCAGTATCACTTGCAAATGGTCTTAATGATTCAAAAATGAAAACAAAAAGAGTAGTTCTTATATCGTTTATATTTGCACTTTTTCAGTTTTTAATGCCACTTATAGGTTGGCTTTGTGTTCACACAATAGCGAACGAATTTAAAATTTTTGAAAAATGTATACCATATATAGCATTAGTACTTTTAGTTTTTATTGGTGGAAAAATGCTTTTGGACTGCAAAAACGAAGAATGTAGTGAATGCGGAAATACAATAAATTGCAAAGAAGTAGGAATTTTAGCGCTGATTATTCAGGGGATAGCAACTTCAATCGATGCTCTATCGGTAGGATTTACAATTTCTGATTATACATTATATATGGCGTTTATAAGTTGTCTTGTAATTGCACTTGTTACATTTTTAATATGCTTTACAGGTGTTCTTTTGGGTAAAAAATTTGGAACATCACTTTCGGGAAAAGCATCACTTCTTGGAGGAATAATCCTTATTATTATAGGAATAGAAATATTTGTTACGGGCGTGTTTTAAAATTTGACAATATTTTGCTATTTGTGTTATTATATCATTAAGGAAGGAACGTGATAAAATGTTTATAAAAAAATTTACAGCACTAATTATGGTACTTGTGATTTCGGTTTCTTTTTTTGCTTGCGCAAAAGATGAAGAAACATATGATGAAGAGGATAAAAAAACATCACAGTCTAAATCAGTAAGTAAGAAAGATGATGACAAAAAAGATGAGGATATAAAAGAAGATAAAGAAGATACTTCCAATGACACATTAAAACTTAACGAAACAAATAATATTGATGGATATGCAACATTTTCTTTACAGTCAGTAACAACAGCACCTGAAATTTTTGCACTTAACGGAAGATATGGGCATTATGCTAATTCAACAACCGGCAACATATATATAGATGCGGTTTTTGAAGTGAAAAACATAAGCGACGGTGTAATTGATTATCAAAAGTTTATGACAGCATATGCAACAAATGATGAAGGTAAAAAATACAAAGCAGAGTTATTCGGTTCTGAAGATGAAGAAAGAACAGTTGTAATACAAACAGGAAATATAAATCCCGGTGAAATAGCATATTTTCACGCAGCAATAAGCGTTCCGTCAACGCAGGAAGTTTACGGACTTACTTTTAAAATAAAAGAAAAAGAGTATAAAATTACATACAAACTAAATGAAACATTAAAAAAAGTAACTCATTTAAGAGTAGGAGATATGCATGAAAATCCTGATTATGCGACACTTGAATTTTTGAATTTGGAATTTAGTGATGAACTTATCGCAGAAAAAGGTGATAGCCCCAGACATAAAGTAGACAATTCAAATGATACTCTTATGTTATTAACTTTTAATATAACAAACTTTACTGAAGGAGAAAAAAGTTGTGCTGATCTTATAACACTCTTTCCTTTGTTTGATAAAAAATACACTTATGAATATGAAATATTTACAGAGGAAAGAGATGGTGAACACCTTTCTGAAAATGGATACATTGCACCATTGGCAACAAGAAAAGTTGTTGTAATGATTGAAATTCCAAAAGCAGCGGCGGAAAAATCATACGAAATTAGAACAATATTTGATAATAAAGAATTTATGATAAAATAAAAATAAACCCATATCGGCTTTTCCGATATGGGTTTTTATTCTACTTGTTTATTATTGTTACATCAAGTTTATTAAATGGTATTTCAATTCCGTTTTCGTTAAGGTTTTTTCTTACGCTTTCTATTATATCATAGTTTAAATCCCAGTAGTTTTCAGATTTACACCATGTTTTTGTTGCTATATTAACTGCGCTTTCGCCGTATCCTGAAACTCTTACAAGAGGAAGAGCAGGCTCATTTATTGCCAAAGGATGACTGTTTATTGTATCGTATATAATTTTTTTTGCCAGTTCAACATCGCAATTGTATGGTACACAAAATGTAATGTCAAGGCGGCGTGTTTCTGCCTGTGTACAGTTTATAATATGACTGTTTACTAAAGTTCCGTTTGGTATGTATATAAGTTTGTTGTCAAATGATTTAATAGTTGTATGAAGTAGGTCAACATTAACAACAGTTCCTTTTACTTCTTCAACTTCTATAAAATCGCCTGTTGCAAATCTTGGCGATATTAAAAGCAGTATACCTCCTGCTACGTTGCTTAGAGAATCTTTAAGTGCAACTGCTATTGCAACACCTGCTGCCGAAAGTGCTGCAAGCATACCTGTTGTGGAAATCCCTATGCTTGAAAGCGCAGAAAGTACTATTATAATATGTAAAAGAACATTTGCCGTTTTCAAAATTATTGAAATAAACGATGCATCAAGTGTTGTTCTTTTAAATGCTTTTCTTAGTACTCTGAGTATATACTTTATCACATAATGTCCGATTATAAAAATTAAAAGCATTTTAATAAATGGTTGTGTATAAATCCATATTGTTTGTAAACTTGGCATTTTTTTATCTCCTTGTATATTTAATTTAAATTATTCTAACATAAATACATCTAAAAAGCAAGATGTGTTGACATAACACAAAAATAAATGTTATAATTGTTTAAAATAACAAGAATGGTGAAAAATATGAAAATTATAGACATAATAAACAGCGGAAAAAGATCTCTTTCGTTTGAAGTTTTTCCGCCGAAAAATGAGATGGGATTTGAAAGTGTAAAAAGTGCGACAGAAGAAATTGCAAAATTAAAGCCGTCGTTTATGAGTGTTACATATGGTGCAGGCGGCGGAACAAGTAAGTTTACACTTGATATAGCAAAAAATATAAAAGAAATGTACAATGTGCCAACTTTGGCACATCTGACTTGTGTTTCATCTACAAAAGAAACTGTAAAGGAAAAAATAAAACAGATAAAAGAAGCAGGAATACAAAATGTAATGGCACTAAGAGGGGATATCCCTGAGAGTCTTTTAGGGCAGGACAGAACCAAATGGGATTACAAATATGCAATAGACCTTATATATGAACTAAAAAGCGAAAATGAAGATTTTTGTATTGGATGCGCGTGTTATCCTGAAGTTCATCCCGAAAGTGCAAATCAAAAAGAAGATATTTTGCATCTTAAAGAAAAGGTGGATGCAGGGTGCGATTTTATTACAACACAGATGTTTTTTGATAATAATCTGCTTTATAACTTCTTGTATAAAATACGCGAAGCCGGAATAACAGTACCTGTTGTACCCGGCATTATGCCTATAACAAATGCAAATCAGGTAGATAGGGCAATTAAACTTTCAGGCTCGTTTATGCCTCAGCGTTTTAAAAGCCTTGTAGATAAATTCGGCGATGATGCACCTTGTATGAAACAGGCAGGTATTACATATGCACTTGACCAGATAATCGACCTTTATGCAAACGGTATTACAAATATTCATGTTTACTCAATGAATAAACCTGATGTAGCAATGACAATACAAAACAGTTTGTCGGACATTTTATGGAAATAGAAAAAACCTCGGATTTATCCGAGGTTTTTTTAATATTTTTTTGAAAGCAGTGAATGTTCTGTTTCTTTTATTGATTCAATTGCTTTTGACGAATGGCTTAATACAACATAAAAATAAAGTGAATCAACAATCGCAAGTTGGGCAATTCTTGAGTTTAGCGCAAGAATGTTGTATTCGGTTTCGTCCGAACTTGTAGGAAGGACGATATCTGTATATTTTAAAATAGGCGATTTGCCTTTGTTTGTAATGGCAATTGTGCTTGCTCCGTGTTCTTTTGCAATTTTTAATGCTTCAACGATATCTTTTGATGAACCCGAATGTGAAACTCCTATTGCAAGGTCGCTTTTTGTAAGATGTGATGCAGCAATAACCTGCATATGATTATCTGTATATGCAACGGCATTAAGTCCTGCACGAAGAAGTTTATGGCTTGCATCAATTGCAACTGATGCAGAGTTTCCAAGACCGAAAATAACAATTTTTTTCGCTTTGCATATTTCGTTTGCAGCTTCATTCATTAAAGAAGGAGAGAGCGATTTTTTTGTTTTTTCAAGTGATAAATAAATATCGTTACATACTTTTTCGTAAATATCGTATGCTTTGTCATCTTTTGTGATGTTTGTGCTGACGTGTGATTTTCCGCCTTCTTGCGCAAGTGAAATTTTAAGTTCCTGATATCCTGAAAGACCAAGTCTTTTTGAAAAACGCACAATTGTTGCTTCGCTGCACTTGCATTGCTCGGCAAGTTCTACAATAGATAAAGAAATTATCTTTCCCGGATTTTTCTCAATCCAGTCTGCTATTTGTTTTTCTGCTTTTCCCATTTCGTTATAAAGCATTTTTATATTAAGTAAAGTTTTTGCCATATTATAACCCCGCAAAAAAATTTCGTCATTACTATTTTATAATATGAAAAAAATTTTGTCAAATAAAAATTTTTTCATAAAAAGTATTGAAATTTTTTTCATAATATGTTATAATTTGCACGTAATTTGGAGTTAAAAAATGAAAATTATTTTCACGAGGTGATAAAATGCTTGATTACAGAGTAAAAATCGGACTTATTCCTGATATTCGTGATCTTGGTGATTTTGCCACACGAAAAGGGATTTTTGAACCGGCAAAAGGTGTTGAAAACAAAAATAAAGTTGTTAAGTACATAAAAGAAAACTTTACAGATGACCTTACAGAGTTTTGTGATTTGGAATGGCTTAACGAACTTGGTGTTCTTTATAAAACAACCGATGCTGGGAAAGTATGTGAGTATTTAAAAAAGGAAAAAGTTGATGCCATCTTTATTATCAACTGTAACTTTGGTAACGAGGAAGTATGCGGTCGTGTTGCTAAAGAAATGAATCTTCCTGTACTTCTTTGGGGACCACAGGATATGGTTTTTGAAGAAGACGGTTTAAGATACACAGATGCGCAGTGCGGTCTTTTTGCAATAAGTAAACAACTTCGACGTTATGACATTCCGTTTTCATATATTGAAAACTCTCCTGTTGAAAGTGATGTTTTCAAAGACGGACTAAATAGATTTTTATCTGTTGTAACAATGGTTAAAAATTTTAAAAAATTAAATGTGGTTCAGGTAGGTACACGTCTTACACCGTTTAAAAGCGTTATGTATAACGAACTTGAACTTATGCAGAAATTCGGAATAAATTTAAACAACGTAAATATGGCACAGTTTGAAGATAAGTTTGCAAAAGTACTTGTTTCAAAATCAGGCGAAATTATAAATGATTTAGTTAAACTTAAACAAACTTATGACACAGCAAATCTTGATGATGAAACACTTAAGAAAATGCTTGCGTTTGTTTATGCATATATTGAAGTGTTTAGCGAACTTGATGCTGATGTTCTATCGAGTGAATGCTGGACAAGTATGCCACTTGCATTTGGTGCAAATCCTTGCCTTGCAATGAGTATTCTTTACGATATGGGATACATCGTAACTTGCGAATCTGATATTCACGGTGCTATTACAAATGCACTTTTAATGTGCGCTGCAAGAGGAAAAAAAGCACCTACATTCGGAGAATTTACAGTAAGACATCCACAAAATAAAAATGCAGAACTTTTGTGGCATTGCGGACCATTTCCAATGTCAGTTAAAGATGAAAACTCAAAGCCTAAACTTTACAATACAAAACCAAGTTTCAAAGCCAAAGACGGAAACTACACAATTGCACGTTTCCAAGGCGATAACGGCAAATACACACTGCTTGGTGGCGAATTTGAAACAGTTGAAGGACCTCATACATTCGGCACATATATGTGGGCACAGTTCAAAGACCTTTCAAAAGTAGAAAAGAAACTTATAAACGGACCATACATTCATCATATGAGCGAAGTATACGGGCAGTATAAAGATGTACTTGAAGAATTTTGTAAGTTCATACCTGAACTTGAATTTGACCCAATAGAAGAATAAAAAATTTACATAAAGGAGTAATAAAAATGGATATTAACAGAATCAAAAGAGAGGATTTAGGAAAAGGTTCAAATATTAAACTTAATGTTTGTGAAGCAGAAGTTGATATGTACTGGAAAGTTGCAATCGAAGTGCTTGAAACTATCGAAGAAAACAACAAAAAAGGCGAACCTACAATTATGGTAGTTCCTTATGGACCACTTGGCCCATACGCAAGAATTGTTTATCTTGTAAACAAATACAGAATCAGTCTTAAAAACTGTACTTTCATCAATATGGATGAATATCTTACAGACGACAAAAAATACATTGATAAAAACGATCCGTTATCATTCAGAGGCGGTATGGACAGAATTTTCTACAGCCAGATTGATGATGAACTAAATGTATTACCTGAAAACAGATACTTCCCAGATCCTGAAAATCCGGGTAAAGTAATGGAACTTATTGAAAAACACGGAAAACTTGATATGGTATTTGGCGGTGTTGGTATTAACGGACACTATGCATTTAATGAACCACCATACGGCGATGAAGAATTTACAAATGAAGAATTCTTAAACCGTCCTACAAGAGTACTTGAAGTTTCAAGAGAAACAAGAACAATCAACTCATTTATGAACTGCGGCGGCGACCTTAACGGCATTCCAAAATACTGTATTACAGTTGGTATGAAAGAAATGTTTATGGCTAAAAAAGTAAGAATGTGTATGCCACGTGACTGGAACGCAGGCGCACTTAGAAAAGTTCTTCATGGAGAAGTTACTGCAAAAGTTCCATGCTCACTATTCCAGAATCATCCTGATGCTATGCTTTATGCTGCAGAAGTTGCACTTGCATCTCCGGTTCCTGAAATAAGAGTGTACAATAAATAATATGAGTTACTTATTGATAAAAGGCGGTAATGTAATTACCGGCGGAAAAATAACCAAAAAAGATGTTTTAATTAAAGATGAAAAAATAGTTGATACCGATTTTTCAGGCGAAATTCCTTGCGGATGCAAAATTATTGATGCAAATAAAAAATACGTAAGTGCAGGATTTATTGATATTCATCTTCATGGCGGCGGTGGATATGATTTTATGGATTGTACAAAAGAAGCATTTTGTGCTATTTCAAAAACGCATCTTGAAAACGGAACAACTCTTCTTGTGCCGACTGCAGTATCGAGCACATTTGAAAACATTTTGAATCTTATTAAAACTTATAAAGAATGTATAGATGAGTGCCCTAACTTTTACGGAATTCATCTTGAAGGCCCATATATTTCAAAAAATCAGAAGGGTGCGCATAAAGAGTATTTACTTCACAGCCCTACAAATGAAGAAATTGATATTTTGCTTTCTGAAGGCAATGGGGTAATTAAAAGAATTACGGCAGCACCTGAACTTGATAATATGGAGTATTTTGCAAACAAGATGAAAGAAAACGGTATTAACCTTGCAATAGGTCATAGCGATGCAACAAGTGATGTTGCTCTTAAAGCCTTTAAAGACGGTTTTTCACATGTTACACATCTTTATAGCGCAACACCGAGCGTAAGAAAAATAAATCAGGTTGTAAAAGCAGGTGTAGTTGAAGCAGCGTATCTTGATGATGACGTAACTGTTGAACTTATTGCAGACGGAAAACATGCGGCAGTTGATGCACTTCGCCTTGCGGTAAAAATAAAAGGTACAGATAAAGTTGCTCTTGTAACAGATGCCTTAAGACCTGCAGGTACAGATGCGCGCGAAAGTTATCTTGGAGAAAAAATACCTGAAAACAGAGTTATTATTGAGGACGGAGTTGCAAAACTTCCAGACCGTTCAACGTTTGCAGGAAGCATAGCAACAAGCAGTATGCTGCTTGAACGCGGTGTAAATCACTACGGACTTTCGCTTACTGATACAGTTAAAATGATTACTGAAACGCCTGCAAAAATTTTAGGTGTTGAAAACAAAGGAAAAATACAAAATTCATTTATAGCAGATATCACTATATTTGATGAAAATTATAAAATAGAAAAAGTAATACTAAACGGAAAAATTATAAAGTAAGAAAGGAAAAATAAAATGACAGATTTTTTATTTGATGTAATTGCCACTGAACTTGAAGATGCGGTTGGCAGAGAAAACTGTTCTACAAGAACAATCGACAAAATTTCACACAGCGTTGACTACTTCTGGTTATCAAGAATGTGGGCAGACAGAGGTTTAAGAATGCCAGAAGGCGACTTTATTGTTGCTCCTAAAGATGCAAAAGAAGTTAGCGCAGTTTTAAAAATTGCGAACTACTATAAAATTCCTGTAACAACATGGGGTGCAGGTGGCGGTACACAGGGTGGTGCTATTCCTGTATGCGGCGGTATTGTACTTGATACAAAAAGAATGAACAAAATTTACGATGTTAACGAACAGGGTATGTACATAGAATGTGGCACAGGTGCTATTTACAAACATATTGAATGGGCTGCAAATGAAAAAGGTTATGCAACAATGCATTATCCTTCATCACTTACTTGCTCAACTGTAGGCGGATTTTTAGCACATCGTGGTATTGGTGTATCATCTACAAAATATGGTAAAATTGATGATATGGTACTTCAGATGGAAGTTGTTCTTCCAAATGGTGATATCATCGAAACTTCTCCTGCTCCAAAACACGCTGCAGGTCCTGACCTTAACCAGATTTTCATTGGTTCTGAAGGCACACTAGGTGTTATGACAAAAGCGCAGATGAGAATATACGAACAGCCTGAATCAAGACAGTTCAGAGGATTTTTATTCCACAATATGACAGATGCATTCAATGCAGGAAGAGAACTACTACAGAAATTTAAACCTTCTGTAATGCGTTTATATGACGAAGCAGAAACTGCATCACTTATCAAAAAAATTGTTGGTGTTGAGAAAAAAGGCGCATTTATGAACATCGCTATTGAAGGTGTTAAAGAAATGGCTGATCTTGAAATGAAAATTCTTCTTGAAACTTTTGGCAAATATGGTGCAGAAGATTTGGGAAGTGAATACGGCGAAAAATGGTGGAAAGAAAAAATCACTTTCTTCTATCCAGGTCATATGATGGATATTCCACAGTGCTTTGGTACAATGGATACAATTGCGCCTTACGATAAAATTGAAAAAATCTACTGGGCAATGAAAGAAGCAATCGAAACAAACTTCCCACAGGCAAAATTTATTGCACACTTCTCTCACTGGTATGAATGGGGTTGTATGATTTACGACAGATTTATTGTTGACGGAAAAGATGTTCCTAAGGATCCTCACGAAGCATTCAGACTTCATCAGGCAATCTGGAATTGCGGTGTTAGAACAGCACTTGCAAACGGCGGTGTTGTAAATGACCATCACGGCGTAGGCATTAAACTTGGACGTCTTATGAAAGAACAGTATGGCCCTGCAATGCAGGTATTTGAAGGTATTAAAAAACAACTTGACCCTAACGGTATTATGAATCCGTTTAAACTTGGATTATAATAAGGAGGTAAAAACAATGCAATTTACACAGAAATCAAAAGAACACATAGATAGTTGCCGTTTTTGCTGGATGTGCCACCATGTATGTCCAATCGGAAACGCAACAGGACTTGAAAGAAATACAGCAAGAGCAAGAGCACTTGGACTTTCTCTTGTAGCAAGAGATGCTATTGAATATTCAGATGATATTATAAATAACGTTTATGAATGTTCACTTTGTGGCGGATGTATGACAGACTGCGTAACCGGATGGGATCCTGTTATGTTTACTAAAGAAGCTCGTCTTGGCGCTGCGCTTGATGGAAAATTACCTTCTTATGTTATGAATATGCTAAATAATTTTAACGAAAAAGGTAATATTTACGGAGCAGAAAAAAATCCTAATATCCCTGTTTTTGAAGATGACGAAATTCTTTTCTTCCTTGGCGAAGATACAAGAAGTAAAGGATGCGCAAAAGAAGCAGTTGAACTTCTTAAAAAAGCAGGCGTTAAATTTGCAATGCTTGATAATGAACCAAATAGCGGTTATTCTTTAGACTTTTTAATAGGTGCCGCACAGGAAACAAAAACTGTTATGGAAGAATGTGCAAAAGTACTTAACAACTACAAAAAAGTAATCTGCTATGACGGTTTTGACGCAAAAGTTATGATGCGTGAATATAAAGAATGGGGAATAGACCTTAAAGCAGAAGTTGTTACATTTACATCTTTTGTTGCAAGTCTTATTGAAGAAGGTAAACTAAATGTTAAAAAAGGCGATTTGGTATTTACACCACAAGATAGCCCTGTTCTTGCAAGAGATTTAGAAGAAACAGAACCAATCCGTAAAATTCTATCTGCTTGCGGAACTGTTAACGAAATGCTACTTAACAAAGAACATACACAACTTGCAGGTAACCTTATTATGAACGAATATATGCCAAATGTAATTGAGCAGGTTGCAAAAGACAGATGGAAAAATGCTCTTAATATGAATGCAAAAATTGTCGTAACTGAAAGCTGTGCAGAATACATTATGCTTTCAAAAACAAAACCTGAAAATGTTGAACTTTTAAAACTTGAGGAGGCAGTTCTAAAATGCTTGTAAGTCTTGGAGAAATTCTTAATATAGCAGAAAAAGGTAGCTTTGCTATTCCTGCATTCAATGTTTATAATATGGAAACTGTTATGGGCGTTTTAAAAGCGGCAGAAGAAACAAAAGCACCTATAATTATGCAGGTTTATCCTCGTCTTATGAAAGAAGAAGCAGGATACTTCTTATCTCCTGTAATTGTGGCAGCTGCTAAAAAAGCAACAGTTCCTGTATGTTTCCACTTAGACCATGGTCCAAGTGAACTTGAAACTACACGTTCAATCCGCTATGGCGCAACAGGAATAATGCTTGATGGCTCAACACTTCCGTTTGAAGAAAATATTGCTCTTACTAAAAGAGTAGTTGAAGTATGCTCATATGCAGGAATTCAGGTTGAAGGCGAACTTGGTCACGTTGGCACAACAAATGATGATTCGATGGATGAATTTACTACAGCAGATGATGCTAAACGTTTTATTGAAGAAACAGGCGTTTCTTGTCTTGCAGTAGCAGTAGGTACAGCACATGGAAGATATAAAAAACCGCCTAAACTTGATATTGATAGAATTAAAGAAATAAGAAAAGCAACAAATAATGCCGCACTTGTGCTTCACGGCGGAAGCGGTGTGGGCGAAGATGAAGTTAAAAAAGCAGTAGCAGCAGGTATTCGCAAAATGAATTTTGCAACAGATATTTGTTATTCTTTCCTTGATACTTGTCTTGAAGAACTTAATAAACCTGACAGAGCAATTGCTATTGATAACTTTATGAAAAAACCAATCGAAGCAGTAAAAGAGTTCTGTATTACAAAAATTAAACTTGTAGGTGCAGACGGAAAGGCTTAAAAAATGGCAGATATAGTTGGAATTGGTGCAAATGTATGTGATACACTGTTTGAAGTACCGCATTACCCTAAAGAAGATACAAAACTAAAAGCTGAAGGTGTTAAACTTTCAGGCGGAGGACCTTGCGCAACAGGTCTTGTTGCGGCATCTAAACTTGGTGCAGATTGCGCTTATATAGGCGCTCTTACAGATGATGCATCTGGCGTATTTTTAAACGATGATTTAAAAAAATACAATGTGTCAACAGAATTTGTAACTTATGAAAAAGGGTATAATTCGTTTTCATCGTGCATCTGGCTTTCAAAAGAAAGTGCATCGAGAACTTGCGTGTTTTTTAGGGGTAACATTCCCCCAGTAAAACTTAATGATAATCAAAAAAATGCAATAAAAGAAGCAAAAATTCTTATGATAGACGGAAACGAAATGGACGCGGCGATAGAAGGCGCACGTATTGCAAACGAAAACGGCACAAAAGTTTTATACGATGCCGGTGGACTTTATGAAGGTGTTGAAAACCTTTTGCCTTATGCCGATATTTTAATTCCGTCAGAGGAATTTGCCGTCGGTCATACAGGCGCAAAAGATGCGCGCGCTGCTGCAAAAATTCTTTATGAAAAATATAATCCTGAAATTGTAGTTATTACGCAGGGCAAAAAAGGCGGAATAATTTTTGATGGAAAACAGGTAAAAGAATATCCTGCATTTTTGGTTGATGCAGTAGATTCTAATGGTAGCGGCGACGTTTTTCACGGAGCATTTGCATTTAGTGTAAATAAAGGTTATAATTATTATGATGCTTGTGTATTTTCAAGTGCCGTTTCAGCACTTAAATGCACAAAGGTCGGCTCAAGAGAGTCTGTTCCGACATTTGAGGAAACAATTAACTTTTTAAAGGAGCGTGGCATAAATGTATAAAAGAAGTTGGAATAAAAAATTTGGTAAAAGCGAAATTTTTAAATTTGAAGATAGCTATTGCCAGAAAGTAGAAATGGATATGCTTCGTCTTAAAGACGGAGATAAAAAATCATACAGAGAAGAAAACAAAGAATATGCTCTTGTAATTCTTGGTGGTAAATGTACAGTAAAAGGAGAAGGATTTGCGTTTGAAAATGCAGGTAAAAGAAAAGATGTGTTTGATGGCGCGGCAACTTGTATATATGTTCCTGCAAATAATCCTTTTACAGTTGAAGCGGTAGGCGAAGTTTCAATTGCTGTATGTAAATCTCCTTCAGATAAGGATTTTGCACCTGCTATTGTAAATCCTGAAGATGTAATAATCAAAAATTTAGGAAAACCTGGCTGGGAAAGAGAAGCACACTTTATTTTGGATGAAAGAGTAGATTCAAATATGCTTTATATAGGCGAAGCATTTGTTAAAGGCGGTCAGTGGGCAAGTTATCCACCTCACAAACACGATGACGACAATATGCCAACAGAAGCCGAAACAGAAGAAATTTATTACTATGAATTTAAACAGCCTCAGGGCTTTGGTATTCAGAAAGTTTACACAATGGAAGGCGATATTGACGAAACATACACAGTTAAAAGTGGCGATTTTGTAGAAATCCCTCGCGGATACCATCCTTTCCACGCTGCACCTGGATATGATAACTATTATCTTTGGATAATGGCAGGAAAAGACAGAGGCTTTTATATGACAACAGATGAGGACCACAAATGGCTTAATAACTAAGAGGTAAAAATATGCTTGAAATATTAAGAAAACTAAATCCAGATATCGAAATGTACAGTATACACGATGAAAAATTCAAAACGTACGGAAAAGTTCTTGATATTGATACAGATGAAATTGTAAACATATGCAAAAAAATACAGCTGCCACAAGAGGGCAGCTTGTATTTGATGCAGGAAAAAGAACTTGAAAATGCAAAAAATGCAAATAAAATAAAAGAAATGCTTTTCGGCACTTTGGATGCTCAGATTGGTCTTTGTATGGGGTACAATTCGTATCTTAATGCACTTGAGTATCACAATAGCAGTGAAATAAACATAGCAGCAACGGATCTTGTTTTAATACTTGCACATCGCTATGAAATGGATAAAGACAACAGACTTGACAGCAAAAAGGCAGTGGCGTTTTATCTTAAAAAAGGCGATGCAGTTGAAGTTTTTGCTACAACTATGCATTTTTGCCCATGTCAGGTTTTGGATGACGGATTTTTGTGTGTTGTTGTTTTGCCAAAAGGTACAAACGACATTTTAGATAAAGAAAGTGATGACAAACTTTTATTTAAAAAGAATAAATGGATTATTTGCCATGAAGATAACACATCACTTATAGAAAGAAAAGTTCGGCCAGGAATTTACGGACCGAACTACGAAATAAAATATTAACGGTGAAAAAAATGAAATATTTACTTGGTATAGATTTTGGCGGCGGTGCATCAAAAGCCACGCTTATAGGCGATGACGGAAAAATTTATGCAACGCACACAACTGAATATGAAACAATATATTCAAAACCAGGCTTCGCAGAGCAAAATCCTGAAGAATGGGTAAGTGCTACGATTGAAAACATTAAAGGTGTTTTAAGTAAAAGTAGGGTAGATGCTGGCGATATAATTGCCATTTCGCTTGATGCTGCAACTCATACTGCAGTAATTATGGATGAAAACTTTAAACCAATAAGAAATGCAATATACTGGACAGATACAAGAAGCACTAAGGAAGTTGAATTTTTAAAAGAAAATTATGCAGATGTAATAGATAAAGAGGTGCTTCATAAGCCCGATACAATCTGGACACTTCCTGAACTTTTATGGATAAAAAACAATGACAAGGAAAATTGGGCAAATGTAGAAAAAATACTTTTTGCAAAGGACTATGTAAGACATAAACTTACAGGCGATTATGTAACAGACTATATAGAAGCCGAAGGCAGTATGATGTTTGATATCAATACACTTAAATGGTCTGATGAACTTTTAGGCATTTTAGGTCTTGATGCGTCAATGATGCCAGAAATTAAAAAACCTACAGATATAGTAGGCACTGTTACAAAAGAAGCAGAACTTCTTACAGGTCTTAAAGAAGGGACAAAAGTTCTTTGCGGTACAACTGATACTGTTATGGAAGTTTTCGCATCTGGTGCGGTTAAAAAAGGTCAGATGACACTTAAACTTGCAACGGCAGGAAGAATTTGCGTAATTACAGATAAGCCGTATCCTGATGTTAATCTTATAAACTATTCTCATGTAATCGATTCACTTTTCTATCCTGGTACTGCAACAAAATCGTGTGCAGCATCATACAGATGGTTTCGTGATACTTTCGGCGGAGATTATAAGGAACTTGACAAAATGGCACAAAGCATACCGATAGGTAGTGACGGACTTGTTTTTCATCCGTATTTGAACGGTGAACTTACGCCGTATGCAAACCCTAATCTTTGTGCAGATTTTGTAGGTGTAAGAGCATCTCATACAAAAGCGCATTTTACAAGAAGTGTTTTAGAAGGCGTTGCAATGAGTATGCTCGACTCAAAAGAGGCGCTTGACAGTTTAAACATTGAGCACGATGATGCAGCAGTTATTATTGGTGGTGGTGGCAAAAGCCCACTTTGGCGTCAGATGATTTCAGATGCACTTGGAATTAAACTTTATGAAATGAAATATGCAGATTCATCTTTTGGCAGTGCTATGCTTGCGGGCGTTGCAATGGGCATTTTTGAAAACTACGAAGATGCACTTAATAAATGCAACGAAGTAATAAGCGAAACCCTGCCAAACGAAGAAAACACAAAACAGTACAGAAAACTATTTAAAAAATACAAAGCCGTTCAAAAGGCACTTGAGCCAATTTACAACGGGAATTATTAAGCAAAAAGGAGAGTGCACAATATGAAAATACTTGTATGTGTAAAAGTTATAAAGGGCGAAGTTAACCCATTTGATGCTTCTGCGCTTGAATGTGCACTCACACTTTCAAATGATGTAACAGTTATTTCAATGGGACCGCAATCGGCTAAAGAAACACTAAAACCACTTACACGCCTTGGTGCAAAAGTAAAACTTATAAGTGATGCACTATATGCAGGGTCCGATACACTTGCTACTTCTTATGTGCTTTCAACCGCAATAAAAAATATGGAATATGACCTTATTTTATGCGGAAGACAAAGTATAGACGGCGATACTGCACAGGTTGGTCCTATGCTTTCTGATATGCTTGGTATTGGTCTTATAACAAATGCACTGAGTGTAGAAATAAAAGATAACGACGTTTTTGCAAAAACACGTTTTGGAGAAGAAAAGACACCACTTCCTGCACTTGTAACGGTTGAAAGAGGTTATGTACTTAGATTTCCAAGTATTTTTTCGCTCATTGGCGAAGTTGAAATAATAGATAATTCTAATTTGAATTGCGACGAAAAAAGATGCGGTTTGAGCGGTTCACCAACAAAAGTGCTTAAAACTTTTGAAAACGAACGCGGAAAAAGAAAATGCAAGTTTATCCCGTTTTCTGAGCTTGATTCTTTAATAGAAACTTTAAAAAATGAAAAAGAAGAAAAAGAAGACATTAAAAGTGATGAAAATGTAAAACTAAAAAGCGTATGGGCAGTTGGAGAAGATGTTTATAAAAAGGCTGAAGAAATCTCAGATGAAGTTATTTTAATAGAAGAAACACAGCCTGAAATTATTGCAAAAAAGGCAAGAGAAGAAAACCCTGAAGTAATACTTTTTGATGCATCACTTTGGGGAAGAAAATATGCACCTATTGTGGCATCGATGCTAAATACAGGACTTTGTGCAGACTGCACACATCTTGAAACAGACGGAAAACTTCTTTATATGTACCGACCTGCTGGGGGCGGAAATATAACGGCAAAAATAAAGTGCGACACATTTCCTCAAATGGCAACAGTAAGAACAAAATCAAAGAGTAGTGATATAATAGTTTCAGGCGGTAAAGGAGTTTTTGGAAAACTTGACAAATTAAATGAATTTGCCAAAAAATACGATGCCGAAATTGCAGGATCCCGAGGTCTTGTTGATTTAAACGGTATTTCATACGATAAGCAAATAGGTCTTACAGGCAAAACTGTAAGTCCAAAAATTTATATTGCTGTTGGAATTTCAGGCGCTGTGCATCATACTTGTGCGGTAGAAGGCGCAAAAACAGTGATTGCAATAAATCCTGATAAAGATGCACGTATTTTTGAATATGCAGATTATGGAATATTAGAAGAGTTTTAAAAGGCACCCTTAAGGGCGTTGGTCTTAAGGATAAAATTAAAACCGAGTGAAAATAAATCACTCGGTAATTTTATTGTTTGAATATTGTAGGGGACGGCCTCCTGGACGTCCCGTAAAGCCTCCCTTGTGTAAAGGGAGGGGGACCACATTAGTGGTGGAGGGATTGTAAATGTTAAAATTGCTACAGAAACAATCCCTCAGTCTTTCCTTACGGAAATCCAGCTCCCTTTACACAAGGGAGCCTTTTTTAAAAATCCCTAACACGCACCCACTTAAGGGAGCCTTTTTTATTGACAAAAGTATTGTAAGATGATAATATGTACTTGAAAATAATATAAGGGGGAATTTTAATGGATACTGTATATGACGTAGTTGTTTGCGGTGGTGGTGTTGCCGGTGTAAGTGCGGCTCTTGCAAGTGCAAGGGGAGGAGCAAAAACACTTTTAATTGAAAAAGGATACAACCTTGGTGGCCTTGCTACACTTGGACTTATTGTTATATATCTTCCGCTTGATGACGGCGATGGCGTTAAAATGAGCAGTGGAATATGTGAAGAACTTATAAAAAATGCATATAAGTACGGTCCAAAATGCGGAAAGCCAAATGGCTGGCTTAAGTCATCCGAAATTCCTAAAGTTTGGCAAGATGAAAATGCTACAAGTATAGAAGATAGAAAAGGTATAAGATATCTTACACAGTATAATCCGGCATCATTTATGATTTCTATGGAAGAACTTCTTTTGGAAAATGGTGTTAAAATACTTTATGATGCACATTTAACAGACGTAGTTTGCGATGATAAAAAAGTAAAGGAAATTGTAATTTCAACTAAAAAAGGTCCTTTGAAACTCTCAGCAAAAGCGTTTATAGATGCGACAGGCGATGCAGATCTTTGCTATTTTGCAGGCGAAAAAACAATAGACGATAACACAAACAGAAGAACAGGTTGGTATTATTCATACAATGGAAATACAGTAGCACTTCATCAGCAAACAGACCCTGTTTACAGTGAAATTCCACCTACAAGCAGACTTTATTCCGGAACAGATATTGAAGATATATCTCAAAATGTAATTGATGGAAGAAAAATGATTCTTGACCACATTACAAAACTTAATGGTGGAGATTTTGATAAAGAATATCCAATTATTATTCCTTCGTATCACGGACTTCGTGTTACAAGACGACTTGACACAGGATTTTATTTTAGTGAAAACAAACACGACAGAGTATGGTTTAATGATGCAATCGGTATGATTGGCAACTGGAAAAAAGATAGCCACAGATATTCAATTCCGTACAGAAGCATAAAAGCGGTTAAAAATAACAATCTTTTTGCGGCAGGAAGATGCGTTGCAGCATCAAAAAGTGGAAGTGATTTAACAAGAGTAATTCCTTCTTGTGCTGTAACAGGTGAGGCAAGTGGTGTTGCGGCTGCGTTTATTGCTAAAAACGGATATGAAGCTGATATTAAAACATTGCAAAACGAACTTGTAAGAAATGGCGTATTGCTTAATAAAACCCTTTTTGACAAAGAAGAATAAAAAATACTTGAAAATTTATGCAATATAGGGTATAATTTATTTATTATTATTTTTGGAGGTGTAGTTAATGCCAGCAGGAGATATGTATTCAATGATTATAATGCCTGTTGCAATGATTGCAATATTCTACTTTATTTTAATACGTCCACAACGTAAAAAAGATAAACTTGTTAAAGAAATGCTTTCTCAACTTGTTGTAGGAGATAAAATCATTACAATTGGTGGTATTCACGGCAAAATCACATCTATTAAAGATGACGATTTAGTGCTTGAAACAGGCAGTGCTCAGGATAAATCTTACATCAAGATTTGCAGATGGGCAGTTCGTGAAGTTGTAAAACCATTTGAAGGTTAATAAAAAAGGAATTAAATTAAATCCCTCTGAATAATCATTAGTAAATGGTTATTGGAGGGATTTTTTATGAATAAAAACGAATATGTATTAAAAGATACTCTTTTTACAAAAGTAATAAATATATTTACAAGTGTATTAAAAGGATATTTAGTGTCGGTAATTTTGATTTTTATTCTTTCACTTGTTATTACATATACATCTTTTAGTGAAACTTACTCAAATATAGCAATGACGGTAATTTCTTCTTTAGGAATACTTATTGCATCTTTATGTGCATCGAAAAAATACACCTCTCTTGGATGGCTACATGGAATTATTTGTGGAATAGTTTATAATCTTGTTCTGTATCTTTTTTCAATAGCGTTTTTATCGTTTTTGCCTGCCCAAAAAGGCGTACTGTCATTTGTACTTAGCGGAGCGATATTTGGCATTATAGGTGGAATTATCGGCGTGAATTTAAAATAAAAAAGGCACCCACTTATGTGGGTGCGACTTATGGATTTTTGAAAAAGGCTCCCTTGCCTAAAGGGAGCTGTCGAGCAAATGCGAGACTGAGGGATTGTGTCTATAGTAATTTTAATAATTACAATCCCTCCACCACTAAAGTGGTCCCCCTCCCTTTACACAAGGGAGGCTTTACGGAATGTCGAAAATCGCCATTCCCTACAACAATAGCAAAAACACCCAAGAAAAACGGGAGGGGACAGAGCCCCTCCCCTACAATATTAATAAAAATACCCAAGTGACTTTAAAATTACTTGGGTTGTTTTTTATCCCTAAGACCACCCCACTTAAGTGAGTCTTTTTTATCCTTCATAGAACTTTTTTATTTCATCTAATTTTTCAAGTGCCGCTTCTCTTCCCAATTCGTACACTTTTTTTAGTTTTTCGCCATCTTTTTCTATTCTTCCTATCGGAAGTTTTTCTTTTGGACGAATAACTAAAATTTCGCCTTTTTCTTCTTTTTTGCAAACATAATCAACTGCGTCGTTATATTGAATATGCCTTTTTTTCATTGCATCTATCACACCGGGATATTTTTTCATAAACATTTTCATTGCAAATAAAAGATTATTCTTTTTCTTTTTGTAATCTTTTGCCTGAGTAAGAACTACGATATTTTTATCATATCCCTTTTCTTCCATAAATTTAAGAGGAATAGAATCAGAAATTCCGCCATCTAAAAGTTTTAGTCCGTCAACTTCTACAATAGTTGATACAAGTGGCATTGACGCTGATGCTCTAAACCATTCGAGATATGTTTCGTCGCATCTGTCTATTTTTTTATAAACAGGCTTTCCCGTTACTATATCTGTTGCAACAACATAAAACTCCATAGGATTGCTATTAAAAGTTTCGTTATCAAATTTATCAAGTTTATTCGGAATTTCCTTATAACAAAATTCCTTTCCGTACAAATCACCCGTTGTAATAAGAGAATGAAGGCTACAGTATCTTTTATCGCCTGCATACTTTACGTTATAGCGGATTGTACGCCCTATTTGTTTTGATTTATAATTACACCCGAAAACAGCGCCGGCACTTACACCCACAATTCCGTCGGGTTCAATATTGTTTTCGAGCATTACATCAATAACCCCTGCCGTAAACATACCACGCATTGCGCCACCTTCAAGGACCAATCCTCTTTTCATAAAATCTCACCTTCTTACCATTTGTTTTATATTATACACATATTTAATTATTTTATATACCTTTATTCTTGTTTCTGTTCTTTTTTGTAAGTCCGATTGCAACAAACGAACTTATACACAAAAGATACGGATAAAACAGTTTAGGAATAATATCAATTGCCGAAATATGTAATCCGAGAGATGCAACTGCTGAAATTGCCACAAGCATCTGTGCACCATAAGGCAAAATTGACTGGATTACACAAGAAAAAGTATCAAGAATTGATGCTGATTTTTTTGGAGAAATTCCGTAATCTTTCGCAATTTCATTTGCAATAGGATTTGCCATTACAATTGCTACTGTATTATTTGCGGTAGCAATATCTAAAACACCAACAAGAACTCCCATACCAATCTGACCGCCTTTTTTTCCACGAAAAATCTTTTTAATTCCGTAAAGCAGTGCATCAAAACCGCCATATTCACGAATTAGTGCACATATCGCAGAAACCAAAACAGTAATAATTATTGTTTCAAACATATTTGAAGCGCCATTTCCCATATTTGAAAGAAGTGATATGAAAGATGCACTTTTTGTAATAAGCATTATTGCCGATCCTGACACAATACCTAATAAAAGCACAAGAAAAACATTGATTCCAGCAACCCCGCCTATTAAAACAAGTACATAAGGAATTATCTGTACAAGATTGTAATCATTTATAATAACACCATTAGTTTTTGTGTTAAACGACAAAACAAGTATAAGAACAAGCGAAACTAACGCCGCAGGAAGTGCTATAAAAAAGTTTTCCTTAAATTTATCTTTCATCTTACATCCTTGACCGTTACAAGCTGCAATAGTAGTATCTGAAATGAATGATAAATTATCGCCAAACATCGACCCACCAATTACTGTTGCAACACAAAGCGACAAATCAAATCCCGACGCTGACGAAACGGCTACTGCTATTGGCGTTAAAAGAGTTATTGTTCCAACTGATGTTCCCATTGCAAGTGATACAAAACAACTTACTATAAAAAGAACAACAACAGCATATTGTGCATCAATTATCGACAACATAAAGTATGCTACACTTTCTGCACTTTCTTTGCCTACAACACCAACAAAAATTCCTGCCTCTAAAAATATAAGTATCATGGTAAATATGTTTTTATCCCCTACACCATGTCCCATAATTTCGAGTTTTTTATCAAGATTAAGTTCTCGGTTTTGAAGACACGCTATAAATAGCGACACTAAAAACGCCACAACTATAGGAACATTATAAAATCCCATAGGAATTTTCAAAAAATATTCAAATGAAATCCCAATTCCAAGATATAAAACCAAAAACACGCCTATCGGAAGAAGTGCTATTGCATTTCCTTTTTTCATTTTGTTCTCCTTTTTTAAAATTTTTACACCAGTTGAATCTATTTTAGAATCAGTGAACGTTTTAGATGCCACTAAACAATAACATCTATATTAAAAAACTTTTCTTGAAATTCAGTTGCTTCTATAATTTCTTCTTTAGTAAATCTATTACCTTTAGGTGCTACAACCCATTTGTCCTCTATATCATTTATGCGATGTATAATTGCAATAATCTCGCCTTCAAATTTTTCCAAAGGATAATCTATACCCATAATATATACGTCTTGTTCTTCTCCATCCCCTGCAAGGACTCCATCAACATACCCATAATTAAGCGGATAAACTATATCTTTATATTGGGGATGAAAACTTCCTTTAGGTCTATCAACAATGACTTTTACTATTTTTCCTATCATTACAGACCACCTTTTTGAGAGTTCTCTTTAACTGTATTTATTGATGAAATCAACATTTTGCGAATTTGTCCACAATCATTTACTGTATTTATTGATGAAATCAACATTTTGCGAATTTGTCCACAATCATTTAATATCTTTTTATATTTTTCATCATCAATATATCCTGTTCTATTAAGAAGCTCCAGCCAATACTCTGACTCATAACATTCTTTCAAAGATATTTGCATTTTTGAAATAAAATCAGCAGTTCCGTGAGCATATTTTGATTCGTGAATATTTGCACCAATTGATGTACCTGAACGCATAAGCTGATTTGTTAAAACACTTTCTCTTTTTGCTTCTTTGATATTTTTACACATATTTATAATTTCAACTGCAAAATCTTTTGCTTTATCAAGCATTATGCTTTCTGCCATATACTCACATCCTATCAATTTCTTTTAGCTAAATTTTGCAACAAGTTGCAAATCTAAATTATTACGCTTTGCTCCATAGCTAAATAACTCCTTCGGAGTAGCTAAATTAAATTCACATTATAGCTGACCGCAGGTCAATTTAGCTACGAAGTAATTTAGCGTGCGTCAGCACATTTAGCTCGCTGCCAAGCGAATTTAGCTGAATAGATTTAACTTTGTTAAATCTATTCTATCACATTTATTATTTTTTTACAACAAAAAAGCATCTTTGGGCGTTTTCATTTAAGAATTGTTCGCCTGAAAAATGCTTTTTTAAAAATATTTTTTTACAATATTTTGTAAAGGTCAGAAGCATCTTGTTTTAAAGTGTGCTCTGCAATTTTTATAACCTCAACCTTTATTATTTTTTCGCCAAAAGTTATTTCTATGATATCGCCTTCCTTAACATTAGATGAAGGTTTGGCTACTTTTGAATTTATCATAACTTTTCCATTATCGCACGCTTCTTGTGCAACAGTGCGTCTTTTTATAAGTCGCGATACTTTTAAATACTTGTCAAGCCTCATTAAAGTGTCCTCCCAAAGTATAAAAATTAAAAGGCACAGAACATATCCTGTGCCTTTTGTTACTAAATAATGTTAAATTATTTAATAGCGTCTTTAAGAGCTTTACCAGCTTTGAAAGCAGGAACTTTAGAAGCAGGAATTGTGATTTCTGCTTTTGTTAAAGGATTTCTACCTTTTCTTTCAGCACGTGCTCTAACTTCGAATGTACCAAAACCAACAAGCTGTACTTTGTCGTCTTTAGCAAGAGCATCTGTGATGCTTTCGATTAAAGCTGTGATAGCTTTGTCTGCGTCTTTTTTTGTAAGACCGCTTTTGTCTGCAACTTTTGCGATTAATTCTGTTTTATTCATTATAAATCCACCTCTTCATTTGATTTTGTTACAAGTGTAAACTCGCAACCCTTATATACCATATTATAATTGATTTGAAACACTTTTACCAGTCTTTTTTTCATTTTTTACGTTTTGTACAAAAAATATGTACATTTTTTGTGTATTTTAACAAATTATTTGGTAATTATACCAAATTTAAGCATTATATTTGCTAATTTTTCCCCTTTTGGAAGCATTAAAATATCATTATAATTTATTGTTTTCAATGCAAAAATCATCACTACATATACCAAAGCACCTACTAAGATAGAAAGAAGTGTTGAAATTGCATAATGAATTCCCGATGTAAAATGCGTAGTTAAAAGGACTGCTACTGCCATTACCAATACACATAAAATTGGCTTTATTACAAATTCTTTTACACTTAATTTTACTTTCATTTCTTTTATAATAAAGAAAATATTAAGAATAAGTATTACAACGTAGCAACATATTGTACCTATTGGTGCACCGTTTATATTTACATTTGGTATTCCTACCAAGATATAATTTATTACAATTTTGAAAATACCACCGATAAGCATATTTATTACAGGTATTTTTTCTTTTTGCATCGCCTGAAGCACAGCGTTTGTTACCATTACAAGCGATACAAATACAACTGCATATCCTAAAAGCGAAAGTGTACCTGTTGCCGATGTATCACTGTATACAAGTTGCAAAATAGGTTTTGCAAGTACAGAAAGTCCAACTGCACAAGGAAGTGCAAATATTGTTGTTACTTTCAGTGCCATTGACACAGTTGAATTTACTGTTTTTCTGTCTTTTAATGCATACGCACTTGCGATTGCAGGCACTATGCTTACGCTTATTGATGAAATAAGTGTTGCAGGCAAATTAAACATTGGAACGGCATATCCTGAATATGAGCCGTAAAGAAATTTACATGTATCTTCGTTAAATCCCGCATCTTTAAGTCTTCTCATTATCATTGCGAGGTCAATTAAACTTGTAAGAGAAAATACCGATGCTCCAAGCGTAATCGGGATTGCTATTTTTATTAAGTTTTTTACTATATTTCTTCTTGATGAAACTACAGAATCTGTTTTTTTATCAAAAAGTTTCTTTCTGTTTTTTATAAATATCGCAACAACTACCACACAAGCTAAAAGCGAACCGAGTGATACACCTAAAACCGCACCTGCCGCACCCATGTCTACATTAGATGTAATATTTATAAAATAATATGCAAGTCCAAAACCAAAAACAAGTTTACCTGTTGATTCTACAACTTCTGACCACGCAGTTGGAACCATATTTTGATGTCCCTGAAAAAATCCGCGGAATGCCGATACTATTCCGACAAAGAATATAGAAGGCGCTATTGCACGGATTGCATTTGCTGCACTTGGGCAACTTATTGCATTTGCAAACATATCTGCACCGAAAAATAGTGCGAGCATTCCCGCAAAGCATATCGAAGTAAGAACTAATAAACTTACGCTTAGTATTCTTTTTGATTCTTCCTTATTACCTTTTACTTCACTTTCACTTACCATTTTTGAAATTGCAACAGGAAGTCCTGCTGTTGCAATAATGAACATAACAGTATAAATCTGGTATGCTGCACCAAACACTGCCATTCCTTCAGGCTTTAAAAGATATGTAAGAGGTATTTTAAATATCATGCCTATTACTTTTGTAACCATATTGGCTATCAAAAGTATAAGCGCACCTTTCATAAAAGTTTGATTTTTATTATCGTTCAAATTAACACATCCTATTATTTACTAAACAGTATTTTATCATTTTTTGCAATATACGTCAACTTGAAAAATGTATATATTTATCGAATGTCATTTTTGCGCAAGTGTGCATCCGCAGTCTGTTTTATAAAAATCGTCATATACTGCATAAGAATTATTCAGTTTATACATTATAACATATTATTACAAAAAATTAGCAATGGCAAAGTCCATTGCTAATTCAGATTTTATAAATCTCCACCAGTTGAAAACCACTCATCTTTTTTCTCTTTTGTTTTTACCGAACTATCTAAAACAGTTGTACTCTCGTTTCCAAAACTTCCCATTCCAATAATTCTGCTTGAACCTTTAGAAGAAACAAACGTCGATGATTCTCCTGTACGCGTAATATCAATATCCGATTTTACCTGCTCATGAGATATTCCATTTACATATTCTACGATTTCTTTTGCACTTGGTCTGTTTTCGGGATTTGCATCAAGCATCCTTCTTATAAGAGATGCCATTTCGTCTCCGGTTTTTGTTGCATCTATATCAATATTCGCACCCTCTAAGGCTGCACCAAAGTAATACTCATATTCTTCAATATTAAAATTTGGTAATTCTCCCGTAAAATACTGATAAAATACAAGTCCGAGTGCAAAGATATCTATTTTTTCTGTAATATTTACATCTTCGCCACGCATTTTTAAAAACGTTTCAGGCGCAAGATATGTCAAATCCCCACCAAGTTCTATTTCGCCTATTATGTCATCTTTAAACATTCCGGTGTCAAAATCAATAATTTTTCCCGTATACCTGCCTCCCGATGTTTTCTTAACAAATATATTAGACGGTTTTACATCAAAATGTATTACACCTGCATCATGCAAACACCAAAAAGCAAATGCAACAGTTTTAACAAGAAGATATTTGTCGTTTAAAGAAATTTTCGATATTTCTTCTAAAGAAACCGAATTTGAAGAAACCTTTTCCATAACAATGTAATATTTGCTGTCATATCTGAAAAACTCTTCTATTCTTACCAAATTGCCAAATCCAGCCCTGTTTACCGCATTGTATAGTTTTCTGTATTTTTGTTCAAACTCTTCGCAATACTTTCTCTTTTCATCTAAAAGCTCTTTTGACATAGTTCCGTCATCCATAGGATACACTGGGTCAAGTAATCTTTTAATGAAAAATTCACGCGTTCCCTTTCTTGCAAAAGTCCACATTGAGCATCCGCTGTTATCATTTATAAAATTGTCTATTTTATAGCCATTTATTACTTCCATTTATGTACCACCAATTGCTAATATTGATTGCTATTTGTTATAAATCTCCGCCTGTTTTAAAAAAGCCTTTATTTATGTGTTCTGTCTCTTTCTTGGATAAATCTGTTTTTGTATCACTACTTGATATTCTAAGGCGTGATAAAGACAATTTTTCGGGCTTGGAATCTGAAACAAAACCGGTTCGTTTTTCTTTTGCATCACTTATTTTAATATCTTTATTGTATCTTTCTGTTACATATATGTCATCAAAATCGGATTTTTCGGTTTTTGAAACAGTGTTATAATCAATTCGAATATCTGCTTCACTATCAGTATAATCTATTGGTATATCGTTATTTTCACAAGAAACATCATCATAAAAATGATCGTCAAATTCAACATTATCTATATTTTTTAATGAGTTTATATCATCAAAGTTATATACCGGATTATATGATTCTTCTTTTTTATCTGCCTTTTTACTTGTCTTTGCACCACATTTAGAACAAAATACACCTTTTATTTCTGCTCCGCACTTTTTACAGAACATAATTAGCCTCCGTTATTTTTCGTTTAAGTACCTCGAATAGTTTGTTTTATATAAATCCCATTTTTTACTTATATCATCATCTGAAACTATAAAATTGTTTTTTACATATATATTTCTGTTTTTAAAGTCTCTTTTCATTTTTAAAAAGTTTTCAAATCCAAACACACATACACTTAGTGAATAATCATCGCCGGCAACTTCTTTTATTGTGTCATTTAATTTTTTTTGCCACTCAAGTATGTTTTCAGACTCAACAAGACTGCTTGTTAAAAGATACTCAAATTCCATTGGCGAATTAAAATATGCAAAACATCCATCAGTTGCAGCAAATAGTATGCACGGTTTATTTACAGAAAATTCCTTTTTATGAATTTCAAAATCTGCACTTGCACTTATTACGTTTGTAAGAACTCCATCACTTGTTATATTATCAAGAGCATCAAAAGAATCAACGTCGTCCTCGGTAAGTTGACAAAGTCCATCAAAATCAAGCATATAACAGCGCGAGTCGCCTGCCCACATACAAGTTATTTTGTCGGAATTTTTATACATTATTGCCGCAGTTGTAGGAAATGACTTTCCAAGACTTCCCAAAAGTCTTCCTGTTTTATCTGCATATTTTTCACATATATCAAGCGCTTCTCTTATGTAATCTCCTATTTTGGAAGCATCGTCAGGAGCAGTATCAAACCAACTTTTAACGCCACCGCAAACGGCCCTTGAAGAAATATACGCGCCTGTTTTTAATGAGTAATTATTATACCTTTTTGAGCCTATACCACCGCATCCATCAAAAACGGCAACTATTGTTTTATCACCTTTGTTTGAATAATAATAACTATCTTCTCCGTTATTTGGTTTTGCTTCGCCTGCCACGCAAAAAATTGCATTCAATTTGTCATTATTTTGTTTAAATATACTCATATCGTGTTTGTTATAGTGTCAATAATCTGACTATACTCTAAATCACTTAATCCATCGCCTGCAGTAGAAGGAAAATGTAAAACATTATTCCAGTTTCTTGAAATTACATTCCAGAATGGTTCATCAGGAGCGTAAAGAACTAATCTTTTTGAGTTGTTATCGATAAATCCTTTCTGCTGAACGCCGCCCCACCACTGTGAAAGTTCATTTATATCCTGTGCCATACCATTTGGGTAATACTGACTTTCTTTTCCTATACCAAGCGGATGTGTAGGAGCGTCTGTCCAAACAACGATAACCTGACGTTTTTTCATACCTTCTGTATCCCATTTTGACTTAATTGCATAAGCAAGTGCTTCAAGACCGTTTTCAGGGTCATCTCCGCCGCCATCTGCATAAAGTGAATTTACACACTGTTCAAAATCACTCGCCTGTTCAGGTAAATTAAAGAAATCTGTAACAAGCATTGCATCTTGTCCATCAGCTCTGTAATCACGAAATGCAATAACTCTTACTCTTAATTTATCAATATGTTTGTTTTTCTGATCCATAACTGTTGTTACGTCCTGATAAAAATTTAATGCATTTTTCTTTACAACATCAATCAAATCTCCCATACTTCCTGTACAGTCTATACAAAATACTAAATCTACGTTATACGTCATTTTATAGTTGCTTGCCATTTTTACAACCTCCATTTTATTTATTTTTTTAATATTTCGTCTGTTTTTTCAGTAAAACTTTGTAATCCTTCTGTTATGTTTTCTATCTTTGGTAAATTAGTTTCGTCTTTGTCTTTAGCATCTTTTTTTGTCTTTAATGCTTCACTGTATGATGTAGTTTGATTATTACTATCATTTTCTTTTGCTTTATCGCCTGATGAAATCATACTGAAAATTGATACTAATACAATTACAACGCTGATTGCTAACGAGATAACCGAAAACAAATATGCTTTTTTTGTTGTCTTTATAACCATATCAGTTTTTCTGGACAATTTTCTGATATCATTTTCAAGTCCGGTACTGTCAAATGTTTTAATACTAACTGTTGATTCAGATGTTTTTGGTAAATCATCTGTTTTGAAACTAAAAATATCTGCAAATCCTGAACATTTTTCTTTTTGGGGCATTCTTTCGCCGCATTTACTACATACTTTTGCGCCTTCTAAAATATTTGCTCCGCATTTATTACAAAACATTTCCCGTCCTCCTTTATATCATTCCGTTAATTACCATTACTGTTACAATAATAATCGCCACTATGATTACTAAAAGCAAGAAAATCAGCCCTCCAAAGCCGCCCTTCTTCTCATAATCCGAATAAACTGTTGTATCTTTTATCTCTTCATACTCACTTGTTTTTAATGAAGTTGGCGCCTTTACAGTTGTTGTTTTTTTATTTGATTCTTTCCTATCTTCTTCCATTATCAAGGCATTTTCGCGTCTTTCTTCTTCAAGACTCCATTTTTTGAGTATTTTTATTGCGCTTGTCTGATGCGCACCGCATAACATACAAACTTCACTGGTTATCTCATTTTCAGTTTCGCACTTAGAACACAACCACGAATCTGTTAATCGTCTGTATTTTAAGACAATATCTGTTTCAAATTCCATGTAAATTTCTCCATTTTTCGACAAATAAAATACAAATAAATTATAGCACTACAATCTTTTTTTGTCAACAATGTATAGCCCAAAGAAAAACTCCGATACAACTGCATCGGAGTCTTGCTTTAATTATATAAACTCAATTAAATAAAGTACCTTTTATTCATAGTCTACAACATCAACCCATGAAAGAAGAAAATCACGTTCTTTTTCATTTCCTTTTACTGATTGCGATGCTGCAACAATCGGCATCCATTTTTGAACATACTGTTTTGCAGTATCACTTTTTTTGCAGAATAGGTCAAGATATGTTTTTGCACCTTCTGTATCTCCTGAAAGATTAAAAAGAAGATAAGTTCTCGCCGCATCTGCCGAAGCATTGCCTTGTGTTGCGTGCGCCCAGTCAATAATATACGCAGTTCCGTCCTCTTTAATAACTATATTTGAAGGGTTAAAATCTCCATGACATACTTTTGTATGTTTTGGCATACCTTCAAGGCGTGTGTGAAGTTCATAGCGTGTTGTTGCATCTAAATTAGCCTGACTTATTTTTCTGTTCATTTTATCCTTAAGTTTATTAAGAAGCGGAGATTTTTTAGAATGAATTTCAAGCTGAAGGTCAACCATAAGATTGATATATTCATCTTTTTTATGAGGATTTTCTTCCATAAGCTGTTCGAGTGTCTTTCCTTCAATATATTCTGTAATAATTGACCATTTTCCATCAACCATTGTTATTTCAATAATTTTTGGAATGTTAAGACCTGTTTCTTCAACTCTTGCCTGATTTAAAGCCTCATTTAAAACATCTGCTTTTGAATGAGTGCTATTAAATACTTTTATACATTTATCTCCATCACGATAGATAGTTTTGTCGTTTCTTACTGCAATTACATTATCAAGTTTCATATTTATCCCCTCCACTTGTTATCTTGGCATATCTTCTTCTACAAAATGTTTTCCGTAATAAGCATTTAAATACATCTGTTTTATTTCGCTCATTAAAGGATATCTTGGGTTTGCACCTGTGCACTGGTCATCAAATGCCTGTTCTACCATTTCGTCAAGGTTATCAAGGAATTTCTTTTCGTCGATGCCGTAATCTTTAATTGTATCTTTAATTCCTACTTTTGTTTTAAGTTCGTTTATTTTCGCAATAAGACCTTCAAGTTTTTCTTCGTTTGTTTTTCCTTTAACTCCAAGGTAATCTGCAATTTCTGCATAGCGTGAAAGTGTATGCGGATGGTCATACTGAGAAAATGTACCCATTTTTTTAGGTGTTTCACTTGCATTAAATCTTATAACTTCTTCTATCATAAGTGCATTTGCTACACCGTGCGGCAAATGATGGAATGCACCAAGTTTATGTGCCATAGAGTGGCAAATTCCAAGGAATGCATTTGCAAATGCCATACCAGCCATTGTTGCTGCATTTGCCATTTTTTCTCTTGCTTCTACATCAACACTGCCGTTTTCGTATGCACGAGGCAAATATTCAAATATTGTTTTTAATGCTTTAAGTGCAAGACCGTCTGTATAATCCGTTGCAAGCATAGCCGCATATGCTTCTATTGCGTGTGTAACAGCGTCAATACCAGATGCAGCAGTTAAACCCTTTGGTGCAGACATATGGAAATCCGTGTCGATTATTGCCATATTTGGCATAAGTTCATAATCGGCAAGTGGATATTTAACACCTGTTTTTTCGTCTGTAATAACTGCAAATGGTGTAACTTCACTTCCTGTTCCGGCAGATGTAGGAATAGCAATAAAATATGCTTTTTCGCCCATTTTTGGGAATGTGTAAACTCTTTTTCTTATATCGATAAACCTCATTGCCATATCCATAAAATCAGCTTCTGGATGTTCATAAAGAACCCACATGATTTTTGCTGCATCCATAGCACTTCCGCCACCAAGAGCAATTATTGTGTCAGGTTTAAATGCAGCCATTTGAGCAGCACCGTTTTTAGCATTTAAAAGTGTTGGGTCCGGCTGAACATCGAAAAATGTTGTATGCGCAATACCCATTTCGTCAAGTTTATCTGTAATAGGTTTTGTATAACCATTTTCATAAAGAAATGTATCTGTTACAATAAATGCTCTTTTTTTGCCCATTACATTTTTAAGTTCATCAAGAGCGACAGGCATACAACCTTTTTTAATGTATACTTTTTCTGGTGCACGGAACCAAAGCATATTTTCCCTTCTTTCTGCTACAGTTTTAATGTTTATAAGATGTTTTACACCTACGTTATCTGAAACTGAGTTGCCTCCCCAAGATCCGCAACCAAGTGTTAATGATGGAGCAAGTTTAAAGTTATAAAGATCTCCAATACCACCATGTGATGAAGGTGTATTAACTAATATTCGGCAAGTTTTCATTCTTTTACCAAATGTATCAAGTTTTTCCTTTTCGGTAATAGCATTAAGGTAAACTGACGATGTGTGTCCGTAGCCACCATCTTCAACAAGTCTTTCTGCTTTATTAAGCGCATCATCGAAATCTTTCGCTTTGTACATTGCAAGTACAGGAGAAAGTTTTTCATGTGCAAATTCTTCTGAAAGTTCAACACTTTCAACTTCGCCAATTAAAATTTTTGTTCCTTCACTAACTTTAACATCTGCTAAAGATGCAATTTTACTTGCTGACTGACCAACAATTTTAGCATTTAATGCACCATTTATAATAATTGTTTTTCTTACTTTTTCTGTTTCTTCTTCATTTAGGAAATAACATCCTCTTTTTGCAAATTCATCTTTTACTGCATCATATATACTTTCAAGAACAATAACTGACTGTTCAGATGCACAAATCATACCGTTATCAAATGTTTTAGAATGAATAATTGAGTTGACTGCAAGAATAATATCAGCACTGTCATCAATAATTGCCGGAGTGTTACCTGCTCCAACACCAAGTGCAGGTTTTCCAGATGAATATGCTGCTTTAACCATTCCCGGACCACCTGTTGCAAGGATGATGTCGGCTTCTTTCATAACAGTATTTGTCATATCAAGGCTCGGAACATCGATCCAGTCAATAATACCTTTTGGTGCACCTGCCTCAACTGCTGCTTCAAGAACTAATTTTGCAGCAGCAATAGTTGAATTTTTCGCTCTTGGATGCGGAGAAATGATAATTGCATTTCTTGTTTTAAGTGCCAAAAGACATTTAAAAATAGCAGTCGATGTAGGATTTGTAGTTGGTATAACTGCAGCAATAACTCCTATTGGATCTGCAATTTTTTTAATTCCGTATGCTTTGTCTTCTTCTATAACACCACAAGTTTTAGTGTTCTTATAAGCGTTGTAAATGTATTCTGCAGCATAGTTATTTTTAATAACTTTATCTTCTACAATACCCATTCCTGTTTCTTCTACAGCCATTTTTGCAAGTGGTATTCTTGCCTTGTTTGCCGCTGATGCTGCTGCTAAAAAGATTTTGTCAACCTCAGTTTGAGTATATGTTGCAAAAACTTTTTGTGCTTCTCTTACTCGCGCGATTGCTTCTTCAAGTTTTTCGACGCTGTCTACAATTTCATAGTTTGTTTTTTTCATTGTTTTGCCTCCTAAAATAATTCTCACTCAAATCTTTGTTAATATTTTAACAAACTTTTTGCAAAAAAACAATTATTAAAATGTTTAAAGGGGTTATATCTTTTGATATACCCCTTTTTGCTTATTTTATATATTTATTTTTTGCAATATTTAGTTCTTTTATGAATTTTTTATCAAGTTCGGTAAGTTTATATCCTTTAGGATAAACAAGAACATCTTTGTAAACCTTTTTATTATCTATGCATTTTTTCTGCACAATATTATATTTTTTTAAGATTTTTTCAGGCACAGGCGAAACCCACATAAAAGTTTTCGGATTTTCTAAAAGAAGGTCAAACTGACTTGCTCTTTCAAAAACAAATATTCTTCTGTCGATATCTTCTGAAAACTCTTCTTTTGTTACCCTTGAAAGCGGAAGCGATGGAACAAAAGGATCTGCATGTGCAATTTCAATTAAATCTGTTAAATCGCCAAATCTTATATCATCTTTATTTGCAAGACTGCTTTTTTCACTCATAATAAGACAATATGAAAACTCTGTTACAAGTTCATACGAAAGTCCTTTTTCATCGAGCATCTGCTTAAAATATTTATCATAGTTTTTGGCGTATCTTATAATACCAAGTTTATAGTCATGCGTTAAAATATTATTTATTGTTCTTTGAGAATTTGTTTCTTTATAAAATATCTCGCACGCCTTATCGCCAATAACCTTCGAAAACTGGGCAAATGCATCTGATATATAACACGCTCTCGGTACTGAAATAGAAAATCTCTGCTTTTTAGCAGAACCGTTTTTGTAAATGTTTTCAACGGCATTTATCTGATTTAAAATACCTTTTGCGTAGTTTATAAACTCTTCGCCATCCGGTGTTAAAACCATTCCCTTTGCAGTTCTTTCAAATATAGTTATTCCTATATCAGCTTCAAGTTCTTTAATTGAACGGCTTATATTTGGCTGTGCAACTAAAAGCATTTCTGATGCTTTACTCAAAGACCCTCTTTTTGCAACTTCCACCGCATATTTCATGTGTAATATATTCATATATCCATCACCTTAAATGCTTTCTATGATTTTATGGTATAAATTTTCTGCATAATGTTTAAATCCTTCATCATTCGGATGAAGATAAAGATCACCAAAATAGTTTTCGTCGTGCGGAACAAAATCGAATCCAGAAATAAGTTTTATATTATCAAATTCTTTTACTATATCCTTTATGTCTTCTTCTATCTTTTTAAACTCGCCGAATTCTTTTTCATCGTTCATATCCTTACGCCATATAGGTGTAATTGCAAATATTGTTGTTTCGGGATAATTTTTTACAAGATTTAAATAAAAATTTCTACAGTTGTTTTTAAAGGTTTCTTCGTCTATAAAATTCCAGTCATTTGAGCCATATGCAACCGTAATATAATCGGGCACAAATGAATCTTTTTTGCTTACAAGAAGTGGGAAAAATTTTTCTCCCCCTATTCCCCTGTTAACTTCCTCTGCATCAAGCATCTTAGCAATACGTGCAACATAACGGTTGGAAGGACGAAGTGCATCATACCCGTGTGTTATTGAATCTCCGTATGCAATAAATCTTTTGCTTGGTTTTACACCTTCAACAAAAGAATTATCATCTATACTGATTTCTTCGATAATCGTTTCTACTGACCAAGGAAGATGAATACAAATATTTTTTTCGCCATCTCCAAGGTCAAACGATTTTTTAAACTCCCCAAGTTCATATTCGGGTGTTGTGTAGTTTCTTTTAAGTTCTTTATCAGAAAAATTATCTAAATATCCTAATATTTTTCCATCTATGAAAACATCAACCGAAAAATATGTTCTTGATGATCCTTTTTGTGTTTTAATCTTTAAAAAAAGACTTTTACTATCTGTTTTAAACGAAAACTTAATTCCGGATGTAGAAAATGTTTTCATATAGAAATTTTCATTTGTTTTTTTATAAAGTTCTTTCTGCTCGTTTGTAAATCTATCAAAATAGAAACATGAATTTTCTTCTTTTATATTTACTGCACCGAGTGTTATTTCTTTTATTTTAGCAAGATTTAATTTCATTTGATGTCACCTTTCATTTGTTTTATCAATGCATACTTTTAAATACATCAGCAACTTCTGTAATTGTCATATATGCTTTAGGATCTATCCTGTGTACCAGTTCTTTCATTTTTGAAATCTGAAAACGATTTACTACAAAATATACAACACTTTTATCCTGATTTGAATATCCGCCTTTTGCATTCATTATGGTTGTACCGCTTTCAAAATGCTCAATAAGTGTATCACTTATTTTTTGCGGTTCATTAGTTATAATCATTACTGCTTTTGAACGGTCAAGACCTTCAACTATAAAGTCAACTGTTTTAAGTGCCGCCATATACGCAACTATTGAGTAAAGAGGAAGTATCCAGCTTTCTGTTACAAATCCTGATATCACATAAAGCACAACGTTATATGCCATTACAAAACTTCCAACTGTAACGTTTAGTTTTTTTGCAAATACAACCGCCATTACTTCCATACCATCAATAGCACCGCCATAGCGAATTGTCATACCGCTTCCTACACCTGAAATCATACCACCGAAAATTGAGCACAACAAAAGGTCGTTACCCGCAAGCGGAGAAGCAAATCTTACATCTACCGGCAAAACATCGTTAATAAGAAAAGCTCCCAAAGAATAAATAGCAACAGCATATAAAGAATAAACTGTAAATCTTAATCCTTGTTTTTTATAACCATACAAAAACAAAGGTACGTTAAGAATAATAAGGAAAACTGAAAGCGAGAATGAAGTTACCTGTGACAAAAGCATACTTGTTCCTGATATACCGCTATCGTAAAGTTTTACGGGAGCCAAAAACAAAGTAACACCAAATGCGTTGATTGTTCCTGCTATTGTTAGCATAATAAAATTAAATAATTTTAACCGTTTTAATCTGTTTAAAAAAGTCATTTTACACCGCCAAATATTTTTATGACATTATTCTATCACAAAATAATTTACAAATCAAATACAATATTGATTTTTTAAAAACTATATTATATAATATGTGTAATACATATAGGGGGAAATATTATGACAAAAAAACCATTAATTGCAATCACGCCACAAGTAACAGCAGACGAACCCGGTCGTATAAGAATTCTTGATGGATATTACAATAGCATTTCTAAATCCGGTGGAATTGGCTGTATGCTTACCTTTACTGATGATATAGATGCAATAAAACAAATTGCCAAAACATTTGATGCTTTTTTGTTTTCCGGCGGAGTTGATATAGATCCTTCATATTATGACGAAAAGGCCACACCTTATTTAAGAGAAACATCAGATGCACGCGATAAGTTTGAAACACTGCTTTTAAAGGAACTTATAAGTATGGATAAACCTGTTCTTGGCATTTGCCGTGGACTTCAAATTATAAATGTTACATTTGGCGGAACGCTTTATCAGGATATTGTAAGCCAGAATGTATCGCATCAGCATCATTATATGAGTGAGCCGTACAACGTGCCATACCATGATGCAAAAGTTTTGCCAAACACACTGCTTTACGATATAACAGGCGAAACTGTAATCGGTGTCAATAGCCGTCATCATCAGGCAATCAAAAAAATAGCACCGCACTTTTTACCTATGGCATTTAGCGAAGACGGTATTATTGAAGCAGTTTATAATCCTGACAAAAAATTCTTTATGGGTGTGCAGTGGCATCCTGAAGATATGTACGATGGCTTTAAACATTCACGCGAAATTTTTAAAAGATTTATTGAAGAAGCAAAAAGCTGAACATATATATGTTCAGCTTTTTTAAAATTCAAATACTGCCCTTCCATTTTCAAGTTTCAAAAATGCACTAAATTCTTTTCCTGTTTTTTTAGATATAAATCCTTCTATTTTGCTTGTTTTTCCATCTTTTAAAAGCATCATAACATTTGCTTTTGAAATAACTCTTCCAAGTATTACGTTATTTATACTGAATTTACATCCGTCTTTATAACCTGAGCATCCATATCCGAAAGTCGTTCGTGTTACATCGCATCCGCAAAGAGGACAAACGCCGACTTTTTCTCCAAAAAATCCGTCATCTGTATCTTTTTCAATAGGAACTTCTTTTTTTGTAAATACTTCTCTTATTTCATCTTCGGCAAGTTTTACACTGTCATCTATTGTATATTCGCCACGAAAAACTTTTTTTAGTGCCTTGCCAAGTTCACTCGTTTTGTATTTATCCATACTGATGTTCATTCGCATAAGCGCTTCTATTAGATACTCCCCTTGCGGAAGTATTGTGTAAACATCTTTTTTAAGTGATATATATCCGCTTTTTTTAGCATTATCTATAATCCCTGTTCTTGTTGCTTCCGTTCCAAGTTCAAGTCCTTCAAAAATCGCTTTGTACTCTTCTATATCGTCATCTGTTTCGGCATTTTGTTTTTCTTCTTTAAACGGATTTTTAAGATAATTATTAAGTGTTTCAATTGTATAATGCTTTGGTGGTGTTGTTTCTTTTTCTACCGGTTTAAAGTTAATTTCTACAACATCGCCTTTTTCAAGTTCGGGTAGGATTTTATCTTTTTTTGAGTAATCGTCATACTTTGTCCAGCCCTTTTCTTTGATTACCATTCCTTTTAAGGTAAAATCTTCAAATCCGCCAACATTTATTATAATTTCATTTTTTTCAACAACACATTCTTCTGCACAAAAAACAGCAACAAAACGCCTAAGTATTGTACTGTAAACAATAAATTCTTCTTCTGTTAAATGTTCTTTTTTAGGAATTTTAAACGTCGGTGTAAGTGCAGAATGAGATTCAATTTTAGAATCGTCAAATATAGTTTTTGAAAATTTAAACTCTACAGGATATCCAAGCGTTTTTATTGTATTTATAATTTTTTTAACTTTGTCCTGTTCCGCTGTTGCAAGATATTCAGAGTTTGTTCTCGGATATGTAACGTATCCTTTTTCGTATAAATCCTGAACTATTTTAAGGCTCTGATCCATACTCATTTTATACTTTTTACCAAGCACATTTTGAAGTTTTGTAAGTGAATAAAGTTTACCAGGTTTTAGCGAGTCTTTCTTTTTCTTTTTTTCTGTAACAACTGCCACGCTTTGATTGTATTTATCGCAAAGCATATTGGCTTTTTGCAAATCTTTTTTATCAAATTTATTTTTGCTTGTAAGTTCAATTTCTTCGCCGTCATTTCCTGTTTTACTTACAATTGCGTAGTAAATATCGGGAACAAAATTCCTTATTGCCATATCACGGTCATAAATTGCTTTTACAATTGGAACAATAACTCTTCCAACTCTTAAAAGCGTACCCGATTTAAGAGTTGCAAAACGTGTCAAATTAACACCGTATAGCCAGTCTATGTAAGTTCTTGCAAAGCCTTCATTTGCTAAGTTTTCATATTCTTTTTCATCTTTCATTTCGCCAAGCGCACTAAGTATTGTTTCATCTGTCTGGTCTGGAAGCCATAGACGTTTAAAGTTTTTCTTTTCATTAAGTGCTTTTTCAACACAGATTCTTATAATTATTTCCCCTTCTCTGTCAGAGTCGCCTGCGTTGATAATCGTATCAACATCACTTCTGTTACAAAGTGATTTTATAGTTTCAAACTGCCTTTTAACACCTGCATCGACCTGTTTATTCTGGTCCTTTTTAAGACCAAATTCAAACTTCTTTGGGAAACAAGGAATATTTTTAAGAGTCCATCTTAAACTTCCGTCTTCATTAGGAGAATAATCTTCTATATCTTTAAGCGAAAAAAGATGACCAAACGCCCATGTAACAATGTAACCATTGCCTTCGTAATATGAGCCTTTTTTACTCAAATTACCTATTGCAGACACAATATTTCTTGCCAAAGAAGGTTTTTCTGCAATTATTAGTTTCATCTTTTTTCACCTGCCTTTTTCAAATTTCAACCTATTATATCACATTTTATTTGGAAATGGTAGTGTTTTTATAAAAAATATGTAATCTTTTATGTTGAAAAGCATTGTGTTTTATTGTATAATTTATATATATTCACCATAATTGGAGATGTAAAAATGAAAAAAACTACGCGACTTTTAATCGATGCGAAAAAATACTGGAAATACATTTTTCTTGGAAGTTTTGGTCTTATACTTATGTCGGCGATGCAACTTGTATCTCCGCAAATTATAAGAAGACTTCTATCACTAATTGAAGAAAACAGCCCTCTGCTTGGTAAATATTCACTGTATTTATCGGTTTTACTTCTTTTTATCTACATTTTACAATGGATTGGTCAGTTTATGCGTTCTTATTTTATGCATTATGCGGCACATCATTATATTGCTGAATTAAGACCAAAACTGTTTAAAAAACTTGAATCACTTTCTATGAAATACTATCACGACAAACAAACAGGTCAGCTTATGAGCAGAATTACAAGCGATACTTCTGTACTTGAAGTTCTAATCGCACATGCTCTTCCTGATTTGTTTGTAAATGTTTTTATGTTTGTTTCTGTTGCGATTATTCTCATTAACATTAACATAAAACTTGGTCTTTTATCTCTTTGCCTTATGCCTCTTATACTGATTGCTGTATGGTATTATGCAACAAAGGTACGCCCTATTTTTAAACATTCTCATCAAAAAACAGCAGAACTTAGCGCAATACTTCAGGATGATATTTCCGGTATGAAAGAAATTCAACTTTTCAATCAACAAAAACGCGAAGAAGAAAGAGTTTCAAAATACTCTGATGCACATTGTAATACTATTATGAATGCACTTACAAAAGGTGCTATATATCATCCGTCTATAGAATTTTTAAATAATCTTGGAACTGTAATTGTTATTGGTGTTGGTGGATATATGGCATTTAAAGGCGAGGCAAATGCATCTGAAATTGTTGCATTTATTCTTTATTTAACACGTCTTTATCAGCCTATTTCCACACTTGGAAGACTTAACGAAGATTATCAGAATGCAATGGCAGCAACGGAAAGAATTTTTGAACTTTTGGATGAAAAAAGTGATGTAAATGATGCACCTGATGCTTATGATATGCCAAAAGCAGAAGGTAAAATCGAATTTAGTAACGTTTCTTTTAAATATAACGAAACAGGCGATGTTTTAAAAGATATTTCTTTAACGGTAAATCCCGGACAAACGCTCGCCCTTGTTGGTCCTACTGGAGTTGGAAAAACTACTTTTATTTCACTTGTAGCACGTTTTTACGATCCTACAAGCGGAAAGATTATGCTTGACGGACACGACCTTACAAAAATTACTCAGAAATCACTTCGTGATAATATGAGTGTTGTACTTCAGGATGTATTTTTATTTAACGGAACAGTTGAAGAAAACATCCGCTACGGATGCGAAAGTGCAACAGACGAAGAAGTTATTATGGCATCGCGTATTGCAAACGCTCACGAATTTATTGAAAAAATGGAAAACGGATACAAAACAGTTATAGGCGAACGTGGAGTAAGGCTATCCGGGGGACAGAAGCAAAGAATATCAATCGCAAGAGCAGTACTTAGAAATTCTCCTGTTCTTATACTTGACGAAGCAACGGCATCTGTTGATACACAAACAGAAAAACTTATTCAAGATGCCATAGATAAACTTGTAAAAAACAGAACAACAATTATTATTGCACACCGTCTTTCTACCGTAAGAAATGCAGATAAAATTGCAGTGCTTGAAGATGGAATGATAAAAGAAATAGGAAAACATGACGAACTGATTAAAAAAGGTGGACTATATGCCAAACTTTCTAAAATCCAGTTCAAAATGGAGGCATAAATAAATGAGAGTAGTACTTCAAAGAGTAAATTACGCAAATGTAAAAGTTGACGGGAAAATAATTGGCGAAATAAAAAAAGGTTATCTTGCCCTTTTAGGAATAAGTGGCGAAGATACAAAAGAAATTGCCGATAAAATGGTAAATAAAATTAAAAATTTACGTCTTTTTGATGATGAAGACGGAAAAACAAATCTTTCCATTTCAGATGTTGGCGGTTCACTTTTGGTTGTATCGCAGTTTACACTTTATGCAGATTGTAAAAAAGGCAACAGACCAAGTTTTACACTTGCTGCAAAACCTGATATGGCAGAAGATTTATATGAATACTTCCTTACAAAATGCACCGAAATATTTGGAAATGTAGAGCACGGCTCATTTGGTGCAGATATGAAAGTTACACTTGAAAACGACGGTCCTTTTACAGTAATACTTGAAATGTAATGTTTAAAAAAAACAAAAACTCATAATCAACCGATTATGAGTTTTTTTATTATAAAATATAAATTCCCGCATCTGCACATTCTTTAATCATTTCGTCTGGCCATACAGATGACTGAACTTCACCGATATGTGCTTTTGAAAGCATAAACATACAAATTCTTGACTGACCAAGTCCGCCTCCGATTGTGTATGGAAGTTTTCCCTCAACTAAATCTTTGTGGAACGGAAGTGATAATCTGTCAAGGCAGTCTGCTTTTTCAAGTTGTTTTTTAAGCGACTCTTCAGAAACTCTTATTCCCATACTTGAAACTTCAAATGCAACATCAAGTACTTCATTATACAAAAGAATATCTCCGTTAAGTTCCCAATCGTCGTAGTCAGGTGCTCTGCCGTCATGTTTTTCGCCGTTATTTAGTTTGTCGCCTATTTTCATTAAAAATACGGCTTTCTTTTCTTTGGCTATAAGATTTTCTCTTTCTTTTGATGTTTTATCAGGATACATATCGTAAAGCTGTTGAGTTGTTATAAAAGTAATTTCATCAGGAAGTTGCGCTTTTAAAACTGGGAATGCTTCTGTTACTGTTTTTTCTGTTTTTTTGAAAACACTGTATATTTTATTTACAATACATCTAAGTGTTTCTTCTGTTCTTTCTTCAAATGCAATAACTTTTTCCCAGTCCCACTGGTCAACGTAAATTGAATGAAGATTATCTGTTTCTTCATCACGTCTTATTGCATTCATATCTGTATATAAACCTTCACCTATGTCAAATCCGTAGTGTTTTAACGCGTATCTTTTCCACTTTGCAAGAGAATGAACAATTTCAAGATTTTTCCCTGTTTCTTTTACATCAAAACTAACAGGGCGTTCAACACCATTAAGATTATCATTAAGCCCCATTGATGCATCAACAAAAAGCGGTGCAGAAACTCTTATTAAATTAAGTTCTTTAGCAAGATTTTTTTCAAAACAGTCTTTTACCATTTTGATTGCAATTTGCGTATCTTTAAGATTAAGTGAAGATCTGTAACCCTCAGGTTTAATTAAACTCATTGTTATAATCATCCTATCAACTTAAATTATATATTTGATATGATACCACGAGTTGCAATATTTTTCAAGTATTTTTTAATAAACAAAAATAAAATCCCGTAATCTTAAAAGATTATGGGATTTTTGGTTGTTTTTATTCAACTGTTAAAACTACTTTTCCTACGTTTTCGCCACGGTATAAAATATCGTGCGCTTCTTCTGCCTTTTGTATTGGTAAAACTTTGTAAATTGTAGGTTTAACTTCTCCTGTTTCAACCTTTGGCCATACGTTATCTACAAGTGCTTTTAGAATTTCTGCTTTAACTTTAGGTGTACGTGAACGAAGTGTACTTCCTATAATTCTTACGTTTCTTACATAAATGTTTTTAAGGTCGATTTCGGTTTTTACACCTGCAAGTGCTGCAATCATAATCCAACGTGCGCCGTGATTTAAGTAGTGAATACATTTGCCCATTATTTCTCCGCCAAGGCAGTCAATCGCAACGTCAACTCCTCTGCCTTCTTCAAGTTCTTTTTTAAGAACTTCTGCTATGTTTTCTTTGCTTGTATTAACAACCAAATCGGCGTTTAAATGTTTAATAGATGCTGCTATTTCATCAGATAAAACAGTTGTAATAACTCTGATTCCAAACGCTTTTGCCATTGGAATAATAACACTTGCAAGACCAGATGCACCGGCATTCATAAGTAGTGTATCGCCTTCTTTTATTTTACCTTCAATAAAAAGATTTAAATATGCTGTTGCAAATGCTTCAGGTATTGCCGCTGCTTCTACCATTGAGCAGTTTTTAGGAACAGGCATAATCATATCATATTTTACATTTACATACTGGGCATATCCGCCACCGCCAAGAAGTGAGCAAACTTTGTCTCCTACTTTAAAGTTTGATTTTTCTTTGGCAACATCGCCCATTTCAACGATTTCGCCTGCAACTTCAAGTCCCATCCATTCAGGGCAACCTGCAGGTGGTGGATAGTCGCCTTCTCTTTGCATAAGGTCTGCTCTGTTAAGTGCAGCCGCTTCAATTTTTACAAGAACATCTTCTTTGCCAACTATTGGATTTGGAACATCGTCCCATCTTAAACTTCTATCATCATTTACAAGTATTGCTTTCATTTTTATTTCTCCTTTTATGATTTATTAACATAATTATACAATTATATTTTGCAAAATACAATATAAAATAATATTATTATAAGGTAAAATTCTCTATATAAACATAAAAAAGCCACTCAAACGAGTGGCTTTTTGTTTTTATATTAGTTTATTTTATCTTTCCAGCTTGCGTTTGCATCTGCATTTGTAAACGTTTTTAAATCAACTTTTGTAAGAGGATTTGTGCTTACGCCTGAAGTTAAAATAACATCTTCCAAAACGAATTTTTTGATTTGTGCATTTGGTTTTATATATTTCATTTTTAAATCCTCCTTATCAGTTTAATGGTATATTGTTGCCTTCAAAATCAACTGCATACGCATTTACGCTAAATTCAACATCATCTGATGGAACATCGCCGATTGCAGCTGTTGCAACATAAACGCCCGTTTTAGAATATACTGTATCATTTACAGTAACGTTTCCGTAAACTTCATCAAGATCAACAGTCCATGTAAAGCCGTCTGCTGTAATTTCAAATACAACTTTAGCGTAATCTTCAGCTTCTTCAATTAATTTGAAGAAACGGTTTGTGTATGTACCTTCGCCATCTTCATACGCTACCACTGTGCTGTTTGCAACTTCTACCTGAGGATATGGTTTTTCTACTGTAAATGTAGCATTTCCTGTTGGTACCTGACCAAAAATATCTTTAACTTCGCTAAGGTCAATTGTGTTGTTTCCGTACACTAACACGTCTTCTGATACGTTAAATGCCAAACCGCCTTTTTCTGTTTTAATATCTGCAAGCGGTAGATACTCGCCATTTACTTTTACCAAGCTTAAAGTTGCATCTTTAGAAAGATTTGCAAGTGTTACTTCGTTAGATGTTGTAAATTTAAGATTGTTCTGAGATAGTGTAAGATTTGGAAGGTCAGATTTGTCAACTGTGTAAACACCTGTATTATCAAGATATGCTGTATCTCTTGGACTCCACAAGCCTCTAACATCTACACCTATCATCTGATTGCTTTCAGATTTTACATAAGTTGCAAACGAATCAGCAAGAGTAGTAGTTGCCTTCTGTCCGTTAGCATAAATATCTGCTGAATATGCAGTTGCATCATTTGTCATATCTACAACTACAACTACATCTACCCATGAATCTTTATAATAATCTTTAGCCGCAATAAGTGTTGTACTGGTGTCGTGAGTAAATATATTTAATCCACCAATTCTGAAAAACTCTGCACCTCTCATATATGACCATCCGTTTGTTCCGTCGTAAAAAATTGCTCTTACGGCGTCTCTGTTATTCCCACAGAACTGCGCTTTAAATACAAGGTACTTTTCATTTTCATCTGTAACAAGCACTTTATTTCCGCCAAATCCGGCATTTACAGATGAATATTGTGCTGGTTTTACTACAATATTTTGCGACTGTGCATCATATACATAGTATTCGCCTCTTGCATACCATCCCTGATTTGAATTAAAACCAGAGTAAGTATTTGCAGTTGATGTAACAATATCATCAGCACTTGAGAAATCAACCATTGGCAAATGCCATGTTTTTTCGCCATCTGCAAATGCTACGCAAGAAAATGACGAAATAATTAATGTGAAAATAATCAAAGATGATAATAGTTTTTTCATTTTTATCTTCCTTTCTTTTATGTAACTAAAGGAGCGTGTAGTATGGCTACATACTCCAAAGGTGTACTCCTTTGTTAAATATTATATACACATACAATTATATCATTTAGTTTTTCTGTTGTAAATGCATAAATCGGACGTATAAATTAACAAAGCAGGACATTTAAAATATCCCCCTTAAATGTTAATACTTTCAAGGGGGGATTATATCATAAGCACAATTATATTTTTAGAAAATCAATATAAAATACTATTCTTTTGAGGTAAAATTCTATAACATAGTATTTTAAATCACCTCAACTATACTGTGAATGTCAACCTTATCAATACTAAAATAAATTCTACCGTTTTTATATTCAAAGTCAAGAATTTTGTTATCAGGCTGCAACACAACCTTATTCGGCATATTATCTGACTTAACCGAAAGTTTTATATCAAATACAGGTAAAATCATATCTTCTGTAACTGAATTTGGATTTGCGTGGTTTCCGTTTGCATTTACAAGTTGCAATAAAAGTCGGTTTTCTTTTTCTAAGGTTACAAGTTCCAAAATTCCATACGCTGATTCAACTTTTGCAATTGGCGTATAAAGGTCATCCAAAATATTATTTACAAGTTTTCTGTGCAAATATTGCATTCCATCATTATACTGAGTGCCAAGGTCAATGCCTATTACAGCAATTTTACCTTTTCCGTATCCATATCTCATTGCAAAAGGAGTACCTTTTCCTCTTAAAGAATTGTGAAGTGTACCAAACACCTTGGCGTCATCATCTTCCGTCAAAATTGTACATGCGCCTTGTGTAACACCGTGTTTGTCATCACAAAGTGTAAAATAACAAGGCATTTTTGAAGCATATGCATCATTATTATGACCAATATCGCAATTTGACCAGTTTGGCGTTTCAGGAACCTCGTTGTAGTATTCTGCTTTAAAGCCAAATCCGTTTTCAGAGAAAATACGGCTTGTTTTTGAACCTACAATCAATAAATTGCCACCATTTGATACATATTCTTTAAGTTTATCCATAGTATTTTTTTCAAGACCAAAATACAGTTCAGGCACTATAATTACAGGATACTTATCGTAGTTGCCTTCTAAAGTATGCTCACATACAAGTTCCAAAGAATGAGAACTATCACAAAGAAGCGATGTAAGTCCCATAAGTTTTTCCATTCCGTCTCTGCTAAACGGTCTTGTCATTTCTTTATATCTGTCATATGTAGAAACGAGCATTGCCACCTGATGAACCTGTTTTCCTTTAAAACAATATGGCTCTCTTTCTCTTAAAAAATTTGCAAGAGGAATTATATCATTTATCTGAGCATAATTATGATTTCCGTCTAAAAACTGAGAAATATTGTCCTCAAATGCGCCCCCAAGTGCAATTATAGATGATGCTTCCTGCATAATCTGAACAAGATGTTTTGGCGGAATTAATGGTGTTTTATATATAAGATAACGGGAATGCCAAAGCATAAGGTCCCATGCCTTATTTTGCTGAGCAAGCATTCTTCCTGCATATCTTGCCGAGTTAACACAGTTTAAAGGATTTAAATCTCCGGATAAAAAATCAACATCTGCACTTACCCTCTCCGGCATATGGTCCGAAAATGCCCAGTTTGAGCAGATTTGAAGTTTTGGGTATTTTTTATGCAACACATCTACATAATAGCGCAAAGTTTTGCGGTACTGCTCCCTTGTGTATTCCATATATTCATCATAGTATAAATCATCTTGGGTTTTTGGTGCTTTCCCTTCAAGATTTATACCGGTTGTCTTTTCAAAATCGGCTATTGTTTCAGGTCTGTAATCCAATTTTACCGACCAGCAATCTCCGTCTATCCATATTCCGTCTATATCATATTTTTCAACAACTTCAGATATTTGCGGTATAAAAAATTCATCGTAATATTTACTAAACGGAAGTACTGATGGCCTTAAGTTTCCTTCTGCATCAATAACAGCCTCCTGTGGATGCTCATTGCAATATTTAATATCGTAAACTCCGGAAAAATGCACATACAATCCAATTGAGTATTCTTTTGTAACCTTTCTCCATAGCATAAGAAGGTCTTCATCATACTGTGGCAACGCATTGTCAAACTTTGTAGGATAAGATGCCCATCCCGGATGACCTTTGCAATCTACTTGCACAAAATCCGGTTTTAAAGTTTCACACATTCTTCGCATTTCGCTTTCATCTACGTTTTTTCCTATTATAACATTATCTTCAATACGTGCATGAAAGTCTCCGTGAATACCAAAAAAACAATTCTCACGTCGCTTGATTTCTTGCATAATTTTCCTCTCCTTTTTAGCATTTTGATGAATACTCGTTTATTGTATCACAGAATATGTTGTAGTTCAATACACAAATCAAAAAAGCAAGGTGGTTCACCTTGCTTTTAATTTTTATAAAGATTAATTTTGTTTTAACCCAAATGCATTTTCCATTCTTTTTAGTGCTTCTTTTATATCTTCGTACTTTGATGCATAGCATATTCTTATATATCCTTCTCCGTCAGGTCCAAATGCACTTCCTGGAGAAGTAACAACATGCGCTTTTTCAAGAATATATTCTGCTGTTTCCTGACTTGTTTTGCCAAATCCAGTGATATTTGGGAAAACATAAAATGCACCTTTTGGCATATGACATGAAAATCCGTTGATTTTGTTTAAACCTTCTACGATAAGTTTTCGGTTTCTGTCGTAGTAATCGGTCATCATTTTAACATCATCTTCGCCTTTATAAATTGCTTCTATGGCTCCAAGTTGCATTGGCTCAGGCACACTTGCAATCATATTTTCGTGAAGTTTTACAAGGTTTTCTGTTATCTTTTCGTTTGCGCATATGTACCCTATTCTAAAACCTGTCATAGCAAATGTTTTTGAAAAACTGTTGATTGTTAAAATGTAATCTTCCATACCTTCAAACGATGCTAAAGAATGCTGATAAAACCCGTCATAGACAAGTTTTTCATACGGCTCATCTGATATAACAAAAACTTTATATTTTTTAACAAGTTCTGCTATTTCTTTTAAATCGTCAAAATCAAGAACGCCACCTGTTGGGTTTGACGGAGAATTTATAATTATAAGTTTTGTTTTATCGGTAATTAAAGGTTCAATAATATCTGCTGTCATTTTAAAACCGTTTTTTTCATCTACTTTTGCATAAACGGTTTTAGCATTTACCATATCAATCTGTCCTTTGTAATCTGGCCAGTTTGGTCCTTGAATAATTACTTCATCGCCAGGATTTACAAGTGTTACCATTGCAAGCATAAGTGCTTGTGTTGCACCTGCAGTTACAATAAGGTTTTTGTCAGGATCGCATTTAATATTGTTTTCTTTTTCAAGTTTATATGCAATAGCATCTCTTAACGGCTTTATTCCCGCATTTGGTGTATACTTTGTTTTTCTGTCTTTTAATCCACCTATTGCCGCATCTATTACATAATCCGGCGCAGTAAACCCTGGTTCTCCAAGTGTAAGATTTATAGCATCATCATAGTTTTTTGCAAGTTCAAACATTTTTCTTACGCCGGAAGGAAGTGCATTTTGTGCGGCACTGCTAAGTATATTTCTGTTTTTCATATTATTCCTCCATATCTGGCAAAACTGTTGGTGTAAATTTGTGCTCCATAAGAGAAATTACTGTATGGCTTTTTGTTACACCTTTAGTCTTTTTTATTCTTAATATTTTATCTTCGAGCGTTTTTATATCTTTTGCGCAGATTTTTAAAATATAATCATATTCCCCTGTTACAGAATAACATTCAAGCACATCTACATCTTCAATGGCATATTTTATAAGTTCTTTTATATTTTCGCCATACTCAATAACTACAAATACAAAAGCAGTAATGGTTTTACCCATTTTTTCAGGGTCTGTTATTATTGTATAATGATTTATTGTACCGTCATTTTGCATTTTTAAAATTCTTTTATTTACAGCAGGGACAGATAAGTTTACCTCAAGACCGATTTGTGTTGCTGTTGCATCTGCTTTTTTTGACAGTATTTCAAGTATTCTTTTATCTGTTTTATCCATATTACGTCACCTTGTTCAATTTAAATATATTTTACCATTTTGATACTTAAATTTCAACACATTATCAAAAACTTGATTTAAATTTAATGTTTTTTTCATTTTTGTTTAAAATTAGTCTTGTAAAAAACAAAAAAAGTACTCACTTTTTTAAGTGAGCATAAACTTTTTAATTTTAAAATTTATCCAAATGTGAAATTCTTTCGCGTTCTGCATTATACATTTTAATGCGATACTCTTTAGGAGTACAATTCATATGTTTTCTAAAAATTTCAGTAAAATAACTTGCAGAGCAAAAACCGCATTCCTGTGCAATATCTGTAATTCTTAAACTACCACCCGAAAGAAGCGTGCAAGATTTTGAAATGCGACATCTTAAGATATATTCTTTTGGACATAGTCCAAAATAGTTTTTGAAAACGTGATAAAATCTGCTTTCGCTAAGATGCATTTTATCGGCAAGCATTTTTATCGATATTTTATCCAAAACATTTTCCATAATATATTTTGAAACAGACAAAAGTTCATCTTTGTACAAATCACTGTCATATTCGTTTTGAAATTCATTTTTTATAAGAATAGCAAGTATTTCATACACAAAACTGTAAACATAGCAGTCGATAATAGAATTTTCATCATTATTTTCCATGTTTTGTTTAAGTTTTTCAAATGCATGCGAAACATCCGGATGCGAAATAAGATTTTTAAAATATAATGGTTTGGTACAATTTGGAAGCAATTTTTCAACGTCAATAATCACGCATACTACACATATATTTTCTCCCCACTCGTTGCATGCGTGCATTTCATCAGGGTTTATTGTTATAAGTTCTCCCTTATTTACATTCAACGTATTTCCCCTACATTCATAAACACATCCTGTTGTTTCATAAAAATACATAAGTTCGAGTTCTTTTTGAGAATGAGGTTTTATAGGCGATGGTTTTGTAGCAAAACTTATACGTATAGGCGATTTATCATATTGTAACCAATAATAACTCTTCATTTATTTCTCCTTTAGTTGAATTGTTATATAAAACGACACTTTTGTTATTTTATAATTGCTTTTTCAACGATATAATGATATTATCATATGATTTTATAATTGTCAACATAAGAAAGGATAAGAGTAATAAATGAATAATATTTTGGATTTTGGTGCAATTGGAGACGGCAAAACAATTAACACTAAAGCAATTCAGTCGGCTATTGATATGGGCGGAACTGTGTATATTCCAAAAGGAGAATTTGTAACAGGAACACTCTACTTAAAAAGCAATAGTGGTCTTCACTTTGAAAACGGTGCAATTTTAAAAGCAAGTCATGACCATAATGATTATAATGCACCCGATTTTTGTCCTCAAAATGAAGTTTTTGAAAGCGAAAATATGGCAGGTACCCACCTTATTTGTGCAATTAATGAGTGTAACATTTCCATTAGTGGTTTTGGTACAATTGACGGTGATTCTCATTTTTGGGTAAACGAAAATAATAAACTTCCAAATTCTGATTTTTTTAATCATCCGCCTAAAGAAGCTAACAGACCTGCACAGATGATATATTTTGCAGAATGTAAAAATATAAAAATTACAGATATAAATCTTGTCCATTCGCCATTTTGGCATCTGTTTTTCCACGGATGCGAAGATGTAATTGTTAAGGGAGTTAATATAAAGGGTGAAAATAAACAATGGGTAAATGATGGCATTGATATCGACTCGTGCAAAAGAGTTACAATAAGCGATTCAATTATTGATACCGGTGATGACGCAATAACACTCAGAGCACATTCAAAACGCCTTGTCAAAAGTGATGGCATATGTGAAGATATTGTAATTAACAACTGTATTTTGAAAAGTCATCTTGATTTTGGAGTGCGAATTGGCGTTGGAGACGGTATAATACGAAACGCAATGTTTTCTAACATCGTTATACGCGATTCGCTTAAAGGAATCGGAATAATCAATCGCTTTACGCCGCGTAATGAAGGTGTATCTATTGAAAATATACACTTTAAAGATATTTCGATTTCTTCACACGAAACATTCGTTATAAGAACGTGCAATCAAGAAAACTTTACGCCAACGGACAAACCTTATTACACACAAAATATAACATTTGACGGAATTTGTGCACACTGCGACAGAGGAAGTTATGTAACAGGATATGAAAACACAAATATATCTGATATTCAGTTTAGAAATGTTGATATGCACTTTTCAAAAGAAAATCCAAATAATGACCGTAAAGGATGCAACTGGCGAGATGTTGAGCACAAAGATGCGCCACTTTATATCCGCAACGCAAAAGATATTTCACTAAATAATATGCGATTATATATCGAGGACGAAGGTAATTTTACAGATGAAATTATTTTCAACGATACCGAAAATATAAGTAAAGATGTTCATATTTTAAAAAATGCTCGTTTGGTATAAACCAGACGAGCATTTTTAATACTTTGTTTTTATGATTTATCAATCAAAGATATTTACTTAAGGTAAATTCAGCTAATCTTATATGCTTACGTTCTACCGTATAACTCATAGCGAGTTCTCCGTTTTTATAATACTGAACAAACGGATAAAAACAACTTGAGTGCATTTTTGCTTGAAGTACAACTTCGCTTTTTGCTATATCATCTGTATCAATTTTTATAATTCCAATATGCTCGCGGTCAATCGGCGCATGGAAAAGATAAAGATTATCTTTATACATAATAAAATCAGAACGCGACTGGCAATCGTAAATTTCAACAGGTGTTTCCCACTTGTTTTCAACTAAATCGTATACTGTTAAAAAGCCGCATTTATTTGTATCTTGTTGTCTTACAAAATAATAAACTTTGTCATTTAATACGTATGTTGCATTTTCCCATTTTGAGTCATTTATAAAATCCGGTTGCGAAACGTATTCCCATGTAATTAAGTCTTTACTTTTTATAATACATGTAAAATCTCCACTGTAAGTTCCTGAATAATAATATGTTTCTCCATTTTCTATGCGTAATGACAACTTTTGCATAATTCCTATGTCAGAATATGTTTTTTTGCATGGAATACCGCTAAGAGAAAGTGCATTTTTTATACCGCTTGTTGAAAAATCGTTTACAACATCTCCCACTTTAAAACGATTTACACCTATTTTGCCAAGTGTTTTTGTAGGTATATCAAACGGGCAGTAAAAACGGTAATAATTACCTTCTGTACGAGCAGTCCAAAGTATGTAAATTGTGTTTTCATCTTTTTGCATAAGTATGGTGTCATATACCATATCAATTTTTTTGCCGTCAACATAGTCTCCTGTTGTCTGAAGGTCAATAAATGTTTTATTATTTATATCATCTACACTTGCCCATACAAATCGTGCTGTCTGGTTTTCAGGATTTTCCGACGGCTCTTTTGTATTTGCATAATATGACATATAAAGTATATTGTCAATTACTTTAAATGTTGATACATGCGCCATTTTATCTCCTTGCTTTTCAAAGTCAGAAACAAATCTTTCTTCAATTTCTTTTGCAAAAAGATTTCCTTTTTCGATGGCATCTTTACTAACCTTATCTGTAATTGTTCTTTTTACATTTTCTATCGGTGCGCCCGGTGATACCAAAAGTTCATTATCAGATTTTACATCTTCACTAAATACTCTCATTTTTTATTCCTCCCTAAAAAGAATCTTACAAAAAACAATATTATCGATAAAATAGATATACTTTCGTTTACAACTCCCACATATGATGACACAAATATATCGTAAATCAAAAACGATGTTGTAGCCGGAAGTGATAATATCTTTGTCAGGTTTGGATTGTTAAGCCACAAGGCAATTGTAACAAAAGCAGAAGCAATAATTGGCACAATATCGTACCAGTTTTTATAAGATATTATTCCAAGTGCAAAATTTATTGTAATAAATAATGCAGGCCAGATAAGACTGTTTGCCCATTTTTTTGTTTTTCTGTTAACAAAAACAAGTTCTCTGAAAATTCCCACAAAATTTGGAATTATACCTGCAGTTGCTCCAAGAAAAAAATAATGAAAAATCCAGCATATATCTGCCGAAAGTTTACAATAAAGCATATTCTTTTTTTGTTTTTGCTGATAAATCAAAAATAAAGAAAGCATTGCTCCAAGTCCAAAAATATTTGCAATTATAATCAAAAATATCACCTGCTTGACAATATAGAAAAATGTTCTTATAATATTATATTGTAAAATATATATAATTTCAATGTAGTATATTGGCTATAATTAACACTATATTGGTAACAGGAGAACCACAATGATTGGAATAAGACACGAAAAATACGAAAATTTTATTGGCGAAATTCCCTTTTCGTTAAGTGTTGATTTAGTTCGCACTGTGTATAATCATTCAAAAGAACAAAACTGGCACGAAGACATAGAAATAGAACTTTTTACCGACGGTGAAGGAACTGTTCTTCTTGATGGTAAAAAATACAGTGTAAAAAAAGGAGATATTATAGTTGTAAACTCAAATGTTGTTCACTATACCTATGCTGATAATTACCTTAAATATACTTGTCTTATAATCAGTTCAAACTGGTGCAAACAAATGGGCATAGATTATAACAAAATACAATTTTGTTCTGTTGTAAAAAGCAATTGTGTAAAAGAAATTATTGAAAATCTTGTAAATGTTTATACTGGCTGTGATGATTTTTTAAAAGTTGCTGTATCAAACGAAATTCTTTTAAAACTTATGATTGAGTTATGCCAAAATCACTTAGAAACAGAAGTTTTAAAAACACAAAAAAACAAAAATTTCAACATCATAAAATTCACGATTATGTATATCCATGATAATTTTTACAAAAAACTTACTCTGAATGAAATTTCAAAAGCAGTATTTTTTGACAAGTATTCTCTATGTAAAGAATTCAAAAAGTATACAGGTAAAACAATATTTGAATATCTTAACGAGTACCGTTCATTAAAAGCAATTGATAATTTAAAAAACGGGTATACTGTCAGCGAAACTGCTTCTATGTGCGGATTTGATAATTTATCCTTTTTCACAAAAACTTTTAAACGCTACACAGGAAAAACACCATCACATTACAAAAAACAATGATAAAACAAATTACTGGACTTTTTTGTTTTAGTAATATATAATAGAAACATCTATTTTTATTAGGAGATTTATAAATGAATAATAATTTATCTGTACGTTACAAGTACTTATTAGTTGGAGTTATTGCCATGCTATTTGCCGGTGTGCTCTATGCATGGTCTATTTTAAAATCCCCGCTTGCAACTGAATTTGGATTTGGAGCATCATCTCTTGCTTTTAATTTTACACTGGCAATGAGTTTTTTTTGTATCGGCGGTCTTTTAGGTGCGCGTATATCTAAGAAAAAAGGGCACAAAATTGCTCTTTTTATTTCGGGCATTCTTTCTGCATTAGGATTTATTCTTACTTCTTTACTTGTTAATTCTTCGGTTATATTGCTTTATATCACTTACGGCATTCTTGCAGGACTTGGTATTGGCATTGCATATAACGTCGTTATTGCAACTGTAAGTGCGTGGTTTCCCGATAAAAAAGGAATTTGCTCGGGATGTCTTATGATGGGATTTGGTGCATCTGCATTGATACTTGGAAACACAGCAAACGCTATGTTTGAAAGTACAATTGGATGGCGTATGACATATGTTATTTTAGGTGTTGCTATTTTTATTGTTATTTTTGTTTCGGGACTTATTCTTAAAATACCAGATAAGGATATAGTTTTTCCAAATTCAAAAATGACTAAAGTAAAAAATAGCGAAAATGCACAAAGCCTTACATCAAAACAGATGCTTTGCACATCATCATTCTGGTTTGCATTTATCTTGATTTCGTTTCTTGCAGCCGTGGGAAGTTCAGTTATAAGTTTTGCAAAGGATCTTGCATTATCTGTAAATGCCCCACAGTCTCTGGCGGTATCACTTGTAGGTGTACTCTCTGTTTGTAACGGACTTGGAAGAATTATAACTGGCTTAATATTCGACTCTATCGGATGCAAAAAAACTATGATTTGTGCAAATATTCTTACGATATTCGCTGCTTTAATTACACTTATTTCTGTTTCAATCAGTTCCTTACCACTTTGTATTTTGGGACTTTGTATAACGGGAATATCATACGGCACCTGCCCTACAATTACTGCAGCATTTACTTCTATGTATTTTGGAATGAAGCATTTTTCGTCAAATATGGCAATTATGACTTTCACGGTAATGGGCGGCTCGCTCATCGCATCCGTTTCAAATGCGCTTTATGAAGCAACCGGAGTATATACGTCAGTATTTGTAATGCTTTTGTCGCTTAGTGCAGTTGCACTTATACTTAATTTTTTTATACGAAATAAATATCCACCCGCATAAGTGGGTGCGACTTATGGATTTTTGAAAAAGGCTCCCTTGCCTAAAGGGAGCTGTCGAGCAAATGCGAGACTGAGGGATTGTGTCTATAGTAATTTTAATAATTACAATCCCTCCACCACTAAAGTGGTCCCCCGTCTACGTTCCACTTCGGTCGGCGATAAGCGTTTGCCACTGGCAAACATCGCCCTTTAGGCAAGGGAGGCTTTACGGGACGTCGAGGCCGCCGTCCCCTACAACAATAGCAAAAACACCCAAGAAAAACGGGAGGGGACAGAGCCCCTCCCCTACAATATTCAAACAATAAAATTACCGAGTGATTTATTTTCACTCGGTTTTAATTTTATCCTTTAGACCAACCCACATATAAGTGCTTTATTTTTTCTTTTGCAAAACGTATGTTTTGCATGTGTAAGTTTTTTTGCATACTTTTTCACAAAAAAAGTATGGTTTTGGTTCTTTTTTAAAAGAACATATACTAATATTACTTATACATTTTAATAATAGGCGACTGAAGAACACCCATTTCGCGTAATTTATACTCATAACAGAAATGTTCATCTTTAGTATGCCAAAGTGTAGGACCTGCCCATTTTGCTTCAAGTTCAGAATTATGAAGTGTTCCAAACGCATTAAATCTTGTTCCAAATAGTGTAATTTCTACGTTGTGTATACCTTTTTTAACATCGCCTGCATTTACTTCAAACGGACTGTATGCAATTTTTCCCACATCTTTTCCGTCTACCTTAACACCAACAACAGCGCCTTTGTAAACAGGTACCTGAATGAGCATATTGCAATCATCTGTTTCAATATCAAATTTATATGTGATATTTGCACTATAGAACGGTAATCCCTGCTCTGTAACAGTAGAAAATCCAAGTTTTTTCGCTTTTTCGACAATTGTTGCTTTTACACCTTGAACTTTTACACCGAAATCACCTAAAATATAGCACCACTCAATAGTTCTTCTTTGCGCAAGCGGAATTTTTACAATAAGCACGTTTTCGCCTTTGTTGATTTTTGGAAGTTTAATCTTTTTAATTGCTTCGTCAACAAAGTATCCAATAGGTGTTGTGTCAATTTTTTCGCCGTTGAATGTAATGTCTAAAAGATGCGGATTTTCAACTGCTAAAAGAGCACCATCATAGTCAATTTCACTTTCAACTTTGTATTTTAATGTAACAAAATGACCGCTTTCTTTATCTTCTACTACCCAAGGCTGTGGAAGTGCACGTTTTCTTCTGCCCCTTTCTACCCAGCCAAGACGGTATCTTAATTCTGTATCAATTTTCAGTGCTTCTTCTTCTGCCTCAAACTCGCCATCGTCAAGTTTAAATTCTGCTCTGTCAAGAAGTAGGGCATTTGGTTCGGATAAAGTATAGTCAACAGTATCGAAAATTCTTTTTTCGCATATAAGTTCTTTTTTATCTTTGTTTATTTCTTTTTTATCTAAAGTTTTCGCACTTAATTTATATAAGAAACTATCGTGTTCGTATGCTAATGTTTTAACAATTGTTTCTCCATTTTTAATTTCATATGCAACATCTTTTATTTCGCCGGTAAGTGTATCGTATAAAACAGGTGTAAATTCGCCCTTGAACTTAATAATAAGTTCTTTTGGAAGCGGAAGAATATATCTATCAGGATTTTTACTTTTTTTACAGATAAATACCCATTTTACATCGTTGTCGTTTCTCATATTGTAAATGTACTCGTCTGCATTTTTGCCGTCAGAGTATAGAATTTCAAGTTGATTTACATCTATAAGTTCTTTTGCGATTGCAACTTTATCAAGGCTGACGCATTTGCTTTCATTGTAAAGTTTTTTGATTTCGTCGTTTTCTTTAAGGTCAATGTATTTAGGACAATCGCCGATAAAAATAAGTTTACCGCCACTTTCTTTAAACTTTTTAAGTATATCTAAAGTTGTTTTTCTAAGTGTAACACAGCCTGAAACAATTACAGCGTCATATTCCATTTCGCCTACTTTAAGCGGTGCTTTAGCATCTTTAACAATTTCGCCCATTAAATGTTCGTTTAAATAATCAAAATCGTTGTGAGTTTCAAGTAGTGCAATTGAAGTATCAACAAATTGTTTTTCAAGATTTGCTCTTATGTTTGATGTCTGATCTTCTGGGCCTAAATAAATCCAGTTACTTTCAACAGGGTGGATAACGCCAATTTTTACATTTGCCTTTCCGCGTGTAAGGGCAGTGTTAACTCTTGCAAAGTGGTCTTCTACATAAGGATATTCTTTGTACCACGAAGATTGATAGTTTATTGATGCAGGGTAGTCTCTTTTTGCTTCGCCTTCCATAGATACCCACGAAAGATGCGGAACTCTTACAGTAATGCCAAGTGCTGCCTGCCAGTCGCCCTGGAACTTATGGCCACGGAAATCAAAATCCCAGTTAGTAACGCCGTAAAGTTCGCTAAGCACGCCTTCTTTTCCGTATTGATGCGCAACAGACTGTGCCTGTTTTGCTGTACGGTAGTGAAGGTAATCGCACAAAAGGTCAATTCCCGGAATTCCAAAATAAGGGTATGAGCGCATGCAATCGCCAACAGCAATACTTTGAACATTAAGGTTATCTTCCTGCATTAAGTGTCCTGTGAATTTAATATTGTTTTTATCGCACCAATCACCGCATTGTTTTATAAATGCTTCAATAAATAAATCTGTTTTTAAAAGATGATAATTATATTTGTGCTGGCTTATTTCATCTTTTTTCATCCACAAAACTTCAGGATAAACATCAAGTAGGTTTACGCCAAATCTTTCTTCGTATTTTTTGTCCATATCAATTGTCCAAGGGAAAAATACGGTTACATCGGTATCTTTTGCGTAAGGTAAGTTTGTTTTGCAAAGACCTACTTCGTTACCATCAAAGTTAATTCCGCATTGAGGTTCATCTGTGAAAATAGAAGGAACAGTTTTGTCAAATTCATCTCCAACTGCCTTTTTGTAAGATTCATATGTAATGTCAATAAATTCTTTGACAACATCTTTATTCATTATGTCTATGTATGCCTGATTGTTGTACCAAGGATTATCTTTTGCAATTGCCATGTAAGCATACCATTTTGTGCCTTCTGCCTTGTCGGAAGCATTTATTTTTTTGTAAGACACAAGGTATCCTTCGTCATCTAAAACGATATCGTATGCGCAAAACAGATAGTTTTTACCTGTTTCATAGGCTTCTTCAATGGTATCTACAAGGTCGTCAGGATATGTTGTAGTTACAACAATTCTTTTTGAACGGTTCTTCTTTTTCTTTGTAATGTAACCGCCTGCAGCACCAGATGGCCATTTATCTTCATCGTAAAGGTATGCAAGCATATCCTCTTTTTTTGCTTTTTCCACGCACGCTTTAACAAGGTCCATAAAATCTTCGCTAAGGTATTTTGTAGCCATACCTTGACGTGAGTGCATATGAAAACCGCCAAAGCCCATTTCTTTAAGGTATTCAATCTGGCGGGTAAGAACATCTTTTTTTAGATTACAGTTCCAAGCCCAAAACGGTGTACCTCTGTATTCGCTTGTAGGATTTTTAAACAGTTTATCGTCTAAAACTTTTTCGGTATTTTTTTTATAAAACATTTTTGGCACTCTCCTTATACATCTTATAATTTTATTTTAAATCATAATTAAGTAAAAAACAACCGATGTTTTTTGGGTAAAATAAGGGTGTATTTTAATATTTTATTTTATTTCGGTATTCTCTTGGTGTAGAACCGAGAACTTTTTTGAAAATACTGTTGAAAAACTTTGTATCGCTATATCCGACAATGTGTGCGATTTCTTCTATTTTATTATTTGTATTTGCAAGAAGTCGGCAGGCATTGTTTATACGGACTTTCTGAAGATATGAACTGAACGTCATATTCATATTATCTTTAAAACTTTTGCTGACATATGGAACGGAATATCCTATTTGCTCACATATATCCGATAAAAGAATGTTGTTCATATAATTTTTTTCAACAAATTTAACAACTTCGCCAGTTACCGAGTCAAAATCGCTTATTTTTTCACTAAGACATACATTTCTAAGTATCATAAGTATTGTTTCAATTAAAATGCACCTTAGCATTTCTTTGTAACCTACTTTTTTTTCCTGATACTCATTAAGCATTTTTAAAAACTGTTTTTTTACCGAGCCGTCATCATCGTGAAATATTGTTTCTGTAGGTATTCTTGAAAACACTGCATGATTAAATTTAATTAAGTAGTTACTAAGTATTTCGCTAAGTTTACGGCAGTCTTTCATCATAGAATCTATAAATCTCGGATAAAAAAGACAGTTTATAACTTTTATTGTATCTTCCCCGCGAGAGAAAAAAGCGTGTTTTTTATCGTAATCTATTATAAAGTAGTCGCCTTCTTTTAAAATTGTTGTTTCGCCATTAACTATGTGTTCTGACCGTCCTTCTAAAACGTAAACAAATTCTAAAAAATTATGCTTGTGAACAGGCGAAAATTTATGTTCCCATATATTTATGTAGAACAAATCTTCGTTTAAAAAATATCGATATCCAAGCGGACTTTCCATAAAATTCACCCCTAAAAGACAGATGTTTATAGGTTTATTATAATCTTTTTTAAAAAATGTGTCAATAAATTTGAAAAAATTGGAACTTTTTTTAAAAGCAATTCGTTAAACAGGTAAATAAGCGATAAAAAATCGCAAAACATCAGGAGGAAATAAAAATGAAAAAGATATGTGCAGTTTTAGTTGTAGCATCTTTAATAGCATGTGCATTTGCAGGGAAAAAACAGTATTCAAAATAATATATAGTAATTTTCGGAGGCAATAAAATGAAAAGAATTTTAGCATCAATTTTAAGTATTTGTTTGCTTTTTAGTTTTACAGCTTGTACAAAAGTTAATGAAGATTTAATTGAAGAAGAAACACAAAACGAAACAGAAGAAAAAGAAATGACAGAAGAAGAAAAAATAGAAGAAAACTTAAAAAATCAGCCAAACGATGTGGTAGAAGATGAAGAAGTAGAAGAAGAAATTAAAGAAGAAAAGAAAACATCTAAATGGGATGCATACGAAGTTGGCGATATAATAACATACGGGAAAGTAGGGCAGAAAAAAGACGGAACAGCATCGCCTATTGAATGGATAATACTTGACAAAAAAGAAGACAGAATGCTTATTCTTTCAAAAAAAGGTCTTGAAAGAGTTACAAAAACATATAAGTATGATGCACTTGCAACTGCTTTTACATACGAAGAATCAGAGGCAATTATATATAAAAACGATTTGGAATGGCAAGAATACGAAAAATACAGCGATATAATCAAACAGCATCCTTGTACAGCAACACTACAGGCATTTATGAATCTTAAAAAAAGCACACCATTTGAAGTAACAAGATATCAGTGGCAGATTGATAAACTTGATACAACCGAGGTTTACTGGTACTTATCTGAAGATAAAATAGCAGATAAAGACTGCGACGGATACGCTTACAGCGGTGGAAATGAAGTTTATTGCAGACCTGCTATGTGGGTTTCTTTGTACTGATTTAAAAAACGGAAGGGATATGAAGAATACTGTTAAGGACACTTGTATAACCCAAAACGGCTCCCTTGTGTAAAGGGAGCTGGCGAACGCAGTGAGACTGAGGGATTGTAATATACAAATGACAATCCTCCCGTCACGCTAAAGCGTGCCACCCTCCTTTGCACAAAGAGGGCTTTACAAATAACATTTTTTGTAAAACAGGAGTGGACAGAGTCCCTCCCATACAAAGACAAACAAAAATACCCAAGTAACTTTACAATTACTTGGGTTGTTTTTTTGCCTTTAAGCGTACACGCCCTTGTACCTTCCGTTTTTGTTTTTACGTTTTTTAGCAGATGTTTTATTCTCTATTACGTCCTACAAGATAATCAAGTGTTACATCATAATAATCGGCAAGTTTTATGGCAGCCCAAAGCGGAAGTTCCCTTTCTCCACGTTCGTATCGTTGATATACTGTCAGTTGCATATTAAGTAATTGTGCAATATCCCTTTGCGTTTTATCTTTGTCTTCTCTAAGATCTCTTACTCTTGTATAAACACCCATTTTTTATCACCCTTAAATTAAGTTTATGAAAATATTATATAAATATAACACCGTTTGGTGTTGACAATAACACCGTGCGGTGTTATAATTGTAGTGAAAAGAATTCTGTCGAAAGAAGGAGTAATTACGAACTATGTATTACCACCTTGCTGTTTCCAAGTTTTTATAAGTTTTACGAAATGATTTTTTATTCATAAAGGATTAGGAGGTGTAATAATGGGAAAATTTATAGGATTATGGCTTGTTGTTTGTTTAATTATAGGACTGCTTGTAAGTTGTTTCAGTGGCAATTCATTTTCTCCAAAAAAGAGTCCGTCAAAATACAACGGGTATTCCGATACATATAACAGTAGTTCGTCATACAGACAAAGTATGAGTGAAATATCTGATATATATGGTATTTCTGAAAGAGAAGCGGATGCAAAAATGAGTGCAGTATTTGGATATAATTAAAAAACAAATGAAATAAACTATAATTGAAGGGAGGTTTGAAAAATGAAAAAATACATTTGTTTGTTTTTAGCAATATCATTATTGCTTTTGTTGGTAGCTTGTGATAGTTCTTCTTCAGACTACTCTTCATCAAGCAGCAGTAGTTATGATTATGATAAAGGCTACGGCTACACAGCACCTAAATCTGGAGAATCATTTAGCGATTATGTAAAACGACAAGACCCTGATTTGTACAACGATATGAAAAACAGATGGAACAGTTTGGATGACTAATTAAGCAAAAGGAGAATATTTCGTGGAAAAATTTAAAGGGTTTATAGGTATTGTTGCAATATTTATAGGTATTTGTGCTCTTATTGGAAGTTGTTCTAATGATTCTTCTTCATCACGTTCCTGGAAGGATTTAAGTCCTATTGAAAAACAAAATGCCAGAACAGCACACCAAATGAAGGAAATAATTGATTCAATGAAATAGCAAAAACGGAAGGGATTATCCCTTCCGTTTTTGTTTTTACATAAGATATGTGCCCATTTTTCTTAAAAGCCATTCCACATCGGTTTTGGTCCATTTATCGTGATACCATTTTTCTGCTTCGCATATTATTCCTCTTTTTTCAAGTACACTTATTGCTTCGCATTTATTTGCATATTCTTTTTCTGTATCTACATTTACTCCAAATGCAGATGCAATAATGCGTGCAATTTCTTTGTAGTTTTCCATTATCCACTTTTCTTCATCTTTATTGTCGATAAATCCACATTCTACAAGGAGCGATGGCATATTTGTGTTTTTTAAAACATAAAAAGATGCAACTTTAACGCCACGGTCAGTTCTGCCTCTTTTTCTAAATCCGTCCTGAATTTTAACTGCTCTTTCATACGCCAAAGACGATTTTGAATAAACATAAGTTTCAAATCCGACTCCTCCGCCTGCATTTATATGAACAGAAATGAAAAAATCGCATTTGTTATCGTTTGCTATTTTTACTCTTTTACTTAAACTTGCATTTAAACTTCTTGTATCTGTGTTATCGTTTATGCTGTTTCGTGTCATAATAACTTCATGATTTTCACTTTTAAGAAGTTTTTTAAGTTCATCTGCTATTAAAAATGTTAAATCCTGCTCAAGATAAAGCCTTCCTTTTGCGCCTGTATCTGCACCCGAATGGTTGTGTCCTGCATCTATGCAAATTTTCATTTTTTCATCTCCTTTTCGTTTAGTATTTCTATTGCTTTTTTTAGCGGCTCGGGGATATACATTCCCATAAGCCCGAAATTTTCTACAATTGAAATTGCTTCGTTTATAAGATAAGCAAAAATTACAGTATTATGAACATAACTTGAACCGACTAAAATATCAATTCTAAGCGCAACACCAACTGCTAAAAGAATACACACCTTTTTTAAAATTCCTTTAAATCCTGCAATGCTTTTAAGCGAACCGCTGTTTGTTTTTGTGCTTTTTTTGAAAACTGCCGCAACTATAATCCCTGTAATATAATCAATTGCCATAAAAATTATAAGTGTTTTAAGCGCAAACGTAAAACCGCCAAGAAACGATGCGACAGCGCCTACGCAAGCACCAAAATATGTAATCATATAGTTTTTCATTATTTGTCCTTTCTGTGATTTTAGACATAAAAAAAGTGCGGAACCCCTTCCGCACTCTATTTTACTATATTAAATTCGGATTTTTCGGCAATTTATTTTGCGTTTGCAATAAGTTTCCAGTTGTTTCTAAGATAAACATATCCTGAATAAATTGTGAAAAGTGTTGCAATACCCATTGCAATATGACAAATTGAAATACCAAAAAGATTAAACTTTTCAGATGCAAATAAAATACAGATAACAGTTGCAATAATCTGAATAACTGTTTTTATTTTTCCTGTCATTTCGGCTGCAAGAACAATGCCGTTTTGAACTGCAATAATTCTAAGACCTGTAACGATAAATTCTCTTGCAAGGATAATAAATACCATATATGCAGGAATTCTTCCAAGTTCAACAAGACTAATTAGTGCTGCTGCAACTAAAAGTTTGTCTGCAATCGGGTCTAAAAACTTACCAAAGTCTGTAACCTGATTGTTTTTTCTTGCAATGTATCCGTCAACACCGTCAGTAGCAGATGCAATAATAAATAGCATCGCTGAAATTATATCCATAATAAAAGCATTGTCAGGTCCAAATATTTCTCTTGCTAAAAGAGTAAACATAAAAAATGGTATAAGCATAATTCTTGCTATTGTAATTTTATTCGGTAAATTCATAAATCAGTCACCTTTCTGTCAAATATTTACTGTTTTTCCCTCAACGTCATAATCATAAGCATTTAATATTTCAATTTTTACTATACTTCCGATTTTGAGTTCGTCCTCTGAGTACACATACGCTTTTGCATCAACGTCAGGCGTATCGCCATACGTTCTTCCTACATAACAAAACTCTTCAAAATCGTAATCTTCAATTATAACTTCTACGGTTTTGCCAATTTTTTCTTTGTTGTTATTTAAAGAAACATCTCTTTGAATGGTCATAAGTTTGTCATAGCGCGCCTGTTTTATATCTTCGTCAATCTGACCATCAAAATTATATGCAGGTGTTCCTTCTTCTTTAGAATATGTGAAAACTCCCACTTTGTCAAGACGAACTTTTTGTAAAAATGTCGAAAGACGGTTAAAATCTTCCTCGGTTTCTTTTGGAAATCCCACAATTATTGATGTTCTTATAACAATATCGGGGATTTTTTTTCTAAGTTTTTCAATCAAAGCATAAATTTCATCTTCTCTGCTTTTTCTTCCCATAAGTTTTAAAACATTGTCGCTAACGTGTTGAAGAGGCATATCAAGATACTTTACAACTTTTTTGTTGTTTGCAATTTCATCGATAAGGTCGTCTGTAATATTTTCGGGATAGCAATACTGAAGACGTATCCATTTTATTTTATCTATTTTTGAAATTTCTTTTAAAAGTTTGGAAAGTTTGTACTCTCCTTCGTCTTTCCCGTAGTATGCGGTGTCCTGCGCAACAAGTATTATTTCTTTTGCTCCATCGTTTGAGAGACGTTTTGCTTCTTCTATAATACTTTTTTCGCTGCGGCTTTTAAATTTTCCTCTGAGTTTCGGTATTATGCAGTATGTGCAAAAGTTGTCGCACCCGTCTGCAATTTTTAAATATGCCATATGCTTAGGTGTTGAAATAACTCTTTTAACATCTTCTTCAACGTGGTCGTTTTCGGAAGATATTTTCATTACTTTTTTATTTGTTTTAAAAAATTCATCTATTGCATCTTTAATTTTTATATAATCGTTTGTGCCAAGTATAATGTCAACTTCGTCCATCAATTCAAAAATTTCGTCTTTGTATCTTTGAGAAAGACAACCTGTAACAACAAGGCATTTGCAGTTTTTGTTTTTATACTGCGCCGCCTCAAGTATTGCTTCTATCGATTCTTCTTTTGCCGAGTCGATAAATGCACAGGTGTTAACAACTATTATATCTGCATCATCAATTTTGGGCGTGATTGTATAACCGTCTAAAATGCCGATCATACTTTCTGTATCTGTAAGATTTTTTGCACAGCCAAGCGATATAAAGCCAATTTTCATTCTACGTTTCTCCTTTAGTATCTTATTTTTGCAAGTGCGTTATATGAATGTGCGTGGCAAATTGCTATTGCAAGTGCATCGGCGGTATCGTCGGGCTTTGGTACTTTTTCTAAATTCAAAAGTATTTTTGTCATTTGCTGTACCTGTTTTTTTTCTGCTCTTCCGTATCCTACAACTGCCTGTTTTACCTGAAGCGGAGTGTATTCAAAAATCGGAATGTTTTTTCTTGCTGCACTAAGAAGCGTAACGCCCCTTGCTTCGGCAACGCTTATAACTGTTTTTGCGTTTTTGTTGTAAAAAAGTTCTTCAATCGCCATAAACTCAGGCTTGTATTTGTTTATAATGTCGTTTAGCGAGTTGTAAATTTCGCCAAGTCTGTCTTCTACTTTCATACCGGCTTTTGTAGTAATTGCACCGTAATCTATAACATTAAATTTGTTCCCGACATATTCAATAATGCCATATCCTACAATTGCAATACCGGGGTCAATTCCAAGAATAACCATATTATTCTCCTTATAAAAATACTTCTCTTTCTACATTATAGCATAAAATAAGCCAAAATTCAAATAAAATAAAGTTGTTTTTGTATATTTATTGTGATAAAATATAAAAAATGGGGTGAAAAAATGGCAAAAAGAATAAAAGAGATATCAGTAATGAACGTGCTTTTGGCACTAATGGTAATTTTTATTCATGTATCAGGCGATGCCGTTATTACACTTGATAAATATAAATCTGCCTACATTATTGTTATGACACTTTGGCGTCTTTGTCAGGTTGCGGTTTACGGATTTATATTTTTATCAGGACTTAAACTTTGCCTTAAAGAAGATATAGACTACGAAAAATTTTATATATCAAGATTTAAAACGATTATTATTCCGTACATTGTATGGGTAATTATCTATTACATATATTACTATAATCACTCGTATTATCCAAAAGATGCAAATCATGTAAAAATACTTTACGAAGCAATTATTACAGGTAATATGGCAAGCCATTTTTACTTTGTAATTATAATTGCGCAGTTTTACCTTTTAGCTCCGTTCTTTAAAAAGATGGTAAAAAAATCAAACGCCAAAGTATGTATTTTTGTATCACTTTTAATTACGCTTATTTCAATGTATGCAGGGCAAAACGTCCTATATAACGACAGAATTTTTACAACTTATATTTTCTATTTTGTTTTTGGTTGCTTTATGGGCGCAAATTATGAAAAATTTAAGTCGTTTGTTAAAAAATATTTTATTGTAATCTCACTTGCATTTTTAATAAGTGCGTTTTTGTTTATTTTTGTGGCGTATTATATGAACATCGGGAAAATTCCGTATAATTTTTACATTGAATATATCCGTACAGTTTACTGTATTTGTGCTATTTTATTTATTTTTGGAGTGTGTTTAAAAATTAAAAATGTGTATAATAACACTCTTGTTCAAAAAACAGATAGCGCAAGTTACTATATATATCTTGTACATTCATTTTTTATACCGATTATTAACGATATTATGCTTGAAAATAGTATAAAAACTGTTAAATATACATTTCCTATACGTGCGGTATATGTGTACCTTGTTTCAATATGTTTGTGTATTTCATACGTTGAACTTAAAAATCGTTTTTTAAAAAGAGGTGAACTAAAATCTTGACCAGCAGAAAACTTACAAATGTCTTAATTGTACTGGGCATATTATTTTTAACACTTATAACATACCTTATAATGATTGAGGTAGTTTACAAAGATGAATATCTAAAAAAGGATACAACTCGTACTGCTGCGATAGAAACAAAGGTAAAAAGAGGTACAATTTTTGACAGAAACGGCGAAATTCTTGCTTACTCTGAGTTTGATGAAAACGGCGAGCAAAAACGATATTATCCTTTTGATAATCTTTATTGCCATGTTATTGGGCGTTCAAACTCTCTTTTGGAATACAAATATAATAATGTACTTTTAGATAACAGTCCTGCCAAAAAGTACACTGACCAAAAAGATATCGGTAATGACCTTGTTCTTACAATAGACCATAATCTTCAAAAAGCGGCGCATGATGCGTTAAAAGGTTATAACGGGGCAATTATTGTGTCAAATCCGAAAACCGGCGAAATTTATGCAATGGTATCAAACCCTGACTTTACTTTAGAAGAATTGGAAAAAGGAACAACGAAGGCTACTTCACAAATTCCGCGTGTTGTTCAAAGCAGGTATTCTCCGGGTTCAACATATAAAATTGTTACTGCTGCGGCACTTATAGAAAGCGGAAATGAAGATTTTGAAAGATTTGATGATGGTGCTTTTGTTATTGAAAATACTGAAAGAACAATCGCAAATTATGGTGGGGCAAGCCCTGATAAAACACTTGAACTAAATGAAGCATTTTATACTTCGAGCAATGTATATTTTGCAGCCGCTGCCAAAAAAGTCGGCAAAAAAAGAATGAAAGATATGGCAAAAGAGTTTTTGATAGGAGAAAAAATTGATTTTGATTTTTCAGACAGTGAAGTTTCAACAAGCACATTTTGCGATACTCTTACTGATGAACTTTGTCCGTACAGCGGAATTGGACAAGCAAAAGGACAGGCACTTACACCACTTCATATAAATTTGATTACATCGACTGTTGCAAATGACGGAAAAATGATGCAACCGCATTTGGTAAAAGAAATTAAATCCGGAAAAAATGTAGTTGAAAGCACAGACGAAAAAATAATTGCAGAGCCGATAAGCGAAAGAACAGCCAATAAAATAAAAGGGTTTATGAAAAATGTTGTTTTATACGGAACTGGAAGAAGCGTAAACAAAAATTTCAATTATTCAAAATCAGTTGAAATTTGCGGAAAAACGGGTACGGCGCAAAACATAGGTGGCAAAAACGATAAAGACCACGCTCTTTTTACAGGATTTGCACCATATGATGACCCTGAAATTTGTGTAACTGTTGTTTTGGAATATGTAGATAACGGAAAAAGCGGCGGAAGCACAGCAGCACCTGTTGCAGGAAAGATTATAAACGAATATTATAAATTAAAAAACAAATCCGAGTAGTTTTACCCGGATTTGTTTTTTAATCGATTTTGTAAAAAGCAACACTTAAATGAGTGCGTGTTAGGGATTTTTGAAAAAGGCTCCCTTGCCTAAAGGGAGCTGTCGAGCAAATGCGAGACTGAGGGATTGTTTCTGTAGCAATTTTAACATTTACAATCCCTCCACCACCAAT
>SVJH01000028.1 GCA_015069095.1 Oscillospiraceae bacterium
AAGGACTCGAACCCTCAAGAACGGTTTTGGAGACCGGCATGTTACCATTACATCATACCCCTAAAGAGCGCCATATTAAGTTTTTATTATGCAGTATTTGCAACATAGGAACACGGCTTTGGAGACCACTGCTCTACCAACTGAGCTATACCCCTATATGACACGAGATATATTATATCATCAGTTTTCAAAAAAGTCAACATAAAAATTAAAAATATTTTAAGTAGTGCTAATTGATTTTTCTTCATATAAATGTTATCATGTAATTACACCAATATAAATATTTAAGGGAGGAAATTTTATGAAAAAACTATTTACACTTTTACTTGTGATATGCATGATTTTTGCATTTTTGCAAACAATTTTTGCACAAGATAATCACGTTGAGACTTTTACAACTTTAAAAATTCCGTTTCCTGATGATATTGATGAAAGTAAATCATATCAAGCAGTCGCACGTTATAAAGATTCAAAACAGGCAATAACACTTTCAATGTACTATAATGGATATGTTTTTGCAACTGTTCCTTATGAAAATAAAGACAGAGAAATTGAAGCATTTATTCCTGATGAAATAAAATTTACAGATAAAGATGACTCGCACTATGAATTTTTCCCTATGGAAGAACTTTCAAAAACGGGTGTTATTTTAGGGAATGAAAAAGGTGAGGCAAATCCGTTTGGCAATATAACTCGTGCCGAGGCGGTTGCTATGCTTATGCGCTTTTTGGGAGTAGAGGGAGAAGTAAATTACGAACTTAAATTTGAAGACGTAAACCGAAATGACTGGTACTACGGTGTTATTTCTGCCGCACATAAAAGAAATATTGTCGTAGGAGATAGCGAAACTTCATTTTCGCCAAACAGAAATGTAACGCGCGAAGAACTTACTGTTATGACGGTAAGAGCGCTAAAATACGCAAACTTAAAATGTCCTTTAAGAAATGTTGAAAATATTGCCGATTTGGATATGGTATCTCAATGGGCAAAAGAAGCATATACATACATTGGCTCAAGTTATATTTCAGATTATGACGATACAGATTTTGAAAATCCTGTTCGCATTTTGAATCCTCAAAAGTATGCGACACGATACGACCTTGCATATATGCTTCGAAATGTGAAACAGTTGTGTCAGGTTTATCCGTCAGATGAAGCAGTAAAATTCGGCTTTGACAAAGAAATGCCGATAATTGACGGCTCAACATCAACACATCCGTTTTCGCAGGCGGTTTATACAAAACTTTTTGCAAATGGAAGCGCACACGAAAAATTCCCTGCAAAGCACAGTAAAAGCCATGTGTCGTATCAGCGTCTTATAAATGGCGAGGTTGATATGCTTTTTGCATCGGTTTATCCTGCAAGTGATATACTTAAAATGGCAGAGGAAAAGGGCGTTGAACTTGAACTTATTCCTATTGCATATGATGCAATGATTTTCTTTACAAATGCACAAAATAGAGCAAAAGGGCTTACAAAACAGCAAATAACAGATATTTATGTAAACGATGCATATAATAACTGGAATGAAATCGGCGGTCCTGATGCGCTTTTGTATCCGTATTGCAGAAACAATGACTCAGGAAGTCATGCGCAAATGGAAAAACACTTTTTACATGGAAATGAAATTCATCCTGAAGTTCAAAAAGAAACATCGTACACAATGTCAAATGTTCTTACAGATGTAATGGCTGCAGAAACTGATAACCCTTTAGGCTACGGACTTGGATATAGCATTTATTACTATTATAATAATATGGATTTGTTCTATAACACAAAAACTATGCTTAAACTTTTAGAAATCGATGGTGTTGCACCAAATGATGAAACAATAGCAAACGGAACATATCCGCTTTCAAATAATACTTATATAGTAATAAGAAAAGATACACCAGAGGGTGCACCTGCAAGAAAAATGGCAGAGTTTATGCTTACAGAATCGGGTCAGGAATGTGTAGAAATGGCAGGTTTTGGAAGATTGAAGTAAAGATAAAAAACCGCCCTAAGTGGGTGCGTGTTAGGGATAAAAAACAACCCAAGTAATTTTAAAGTTACTTGGGTATTTTTATTAATATTGTAGGGGAGGGGCTCTGTCCCCTCCCGTTTTTCTTGGGTGTTTTTGCTGTTGTTGTAGGGAATGGCGATTTTCGACATTCCGTTTTTCACAAAATTATTTCAGCATAAAATCGTTAGTTTACTTTCATGTCTCCGACGGGTTCTTTTGGTGTCAAAAGAACCAAAAACGCGGGGATTTCGATTTCCCCGCACCCCTCAAACGACACAGGGCTCCGCCCTGGACCCGTTTTTAAAGTTAGAGTTTTCTTTCTGGTTAAAATCCCTAAGACCGCCCCAAAAGGACGGTTTTATTTTTGGCGGAGACGGTGGGATTTCTCGCAAGGCGAGCCGGTTGAAACATCAATTCAAACTTCGCGCGTACGACACGCTTGTTTTCACTGTGTTTCTGCCCCTCCTTATGCCTCGCTTCATCTTCCACCGGAAGCGCTCGGCAACGTCCCCCACGAGCCCTACGGGCACGCGTCTTCAAATCCAATATCATGAAAAACAAAAACCGCCCAAAAGGACGGTTTTATTTTTGGCGGAGACGGTGGGATTTCTCGCAAGGCGAGCCGGTTGAAACATCAATTCAAACTTCGCGCGTACGACACGCTTGTTTTCACTGTGTTTCTGCCCCTCCTTATGCCTCGCTTCATCTTCCACCGGAAGCGCTCGGCAACGTCCCCCACGAGCCCTACGGGCACGCGTCTTCAAATCCAATATCATGAAAAACAAAAACCGCCCAAAAGGACGGTTTTATTTTTGGCGGAGACGGTGGGATTTGAACCCACGTGCCCGTTTTGCGGACAACACGATTTCCAATCGTGCTCGTTATGACCACTTCGATACGTCTCCAGATATTAAATTTTTCTAAAATTAAAGTTTAAAATAGGGATGGAAAAATTCCATCCCTATTTTTTGGTGACCCATAGGGGAATCGAACCCCTGTTATCGCCGTGAAAGGGCGGTGTCTTAACCGCTTGACCAATGGGCCGTGTGGTAGCGGCAACTGGATTTGAACCAGTGACACTACGGGTATGAACCGTATGCTCTAGCCAACTGAGCTATGCCGCCAAACAACAAAATAGATTTTAACATAACAGTTTAATTTTGTCAATACTTTTTTCAAAAAAACATATAACTATATTTTTTACGCTTATTTTTCCATTATTCAAAATTTTATTTGCAATTTAAAAATAGGCAAAAAAAGAATAAAAATTTTTAAAATAGGCAAAATATGAATACAATTTGCAAAAAAAGTGTGATATTATTTTACTGTAACTTAACAAAATAGCTTTTTTCATTCTCTTTTTATATATTTTTGGCAGAAGGCGGAGCGTTTATTGCGCTTCGCTTTTTGCTTTCTTAAAATGTTTTATTTGGTCTGCTTTTGTGTGTAAATCGTTCTTTTATTTTAATTTTATTTATGATATGATAAAATCATAAGTTTTTACTATATTTTCGTAAAAAAGTTAAATTGTAATCACGATTTTATAATATTATAATTAAAGTAATGAGAAACAAGGAGGATAAAAAATGAAAAGAATTGTAAGTTTGCTTTTGGTATGTGTAATGATGCTCACATTATTTCCGACTTTTACATTTGCAGTTGATGAAGCTTCACTGATATATACCACATTTGCAGATTACGAAGTTTGCGTAAATGAAACAGTTGATACATATTGCAACGTGCCGATTGAACTTCGTACATACTGTGCTATTGATGCCACAAAAAATACAGAGGTAGCGCTCTATATAAAAAATCACTCAATGGAGAGAATAGGTACAGAAGACGATATTTCAATTATAAATGATTTATTAAAAGAATATATTGTCGTTGTAGTTGATTACAAAAATGCACCAGAGGCAGTATCTCCAAATCTTGAGTGGGGAATAAATAATCTTATTGGTCAGCTTAATGCCGGACAGTACATGGGTGGGCTTTCATTTAGAAAGAATTATTTTTATCAGGTTCCTGAAGGATGCAGAATTGCAAAGAATATTTTATACTTTGAACTTGACAAACACGCGCCTAACGGAACGCTTAACTATATTATAGAAGTATGGAATAAATACTATGCAGGCAAAATGAAAGATGCAAACGGAAATCTTCTTCCGACTGCAACAACAATAGAAGAATGTATCAAAAAAGACGGAACTCCAATTGACCTTGACCTTCGTCTTGATATAATATACCCTTCAAAGCCAAAGGAAATTGTTCCTGTATTTATGCTTGCAGCATCAAGTGAAACAAGCAGAAAAACAGCAATTACAATAGACAGACCTGTATACACAGGTATGCTTCTTAATGGTTATGCTGCGGTTTGCTATGACCACGAATATATTCCAATGTCAAGAGATGACCACTACGGATATCTTAATGACGCATTTTCGCTCTATCATTATACTGCAAACAGATCTCATTCTGCTGCAGTAAGAAAAGTAAGACAAATTGCACATCAGTACGGATTTAATGCAGAATATATGGGTAACTGGGGATTTAGTAAATCTTCAACAGGCCCTGCGTGGCTTTCTGATAAATCTCATCTTGAAAAAGGTGAAGTAAGATACTGGGATGCTAAATATAATCCGAACGGCGAAAGTCCATATGAATCGCCAGAGCCTCAGCCTTGGCTTACATATGATGACGGAACCGAAATTTCATCTAATGTAACAGTTACATATTCCGGTTCAGGTCCGGGATTCCATATGCATGCTGCGAAGACACTTCCAAAAGATAAAGCAAATCAGGTTCCTACACTTAATTCAAGCGGACGATTTGATGATACAGGTAACTTCTTTAAATTATATCCACCTGTATATAGTGCATTTAGAGAGTACGATATGGAATCTTTAACACTTCCTATCGACAACATCGCACATACATATCCTCAAGGGTACGATGCAACTCGTGGTACTGATTACTACAAAGTATACTTTGACTTTTTTGATAATCAAATAAGAAGCGCATACAGAAAAGAAGCACCAGTTGTTCTTTGGACAACACCGCTTGATAAATCAGAAGTTTTAAGTACATCTGTTCCTGTTGAAGTTAAGTTTTCAAGATCGATGGATGTTGAAAGTGTTAAAGAAGGAATAAATGTAATAAACGAAACAACGGGCAAAAAAGTAGATGGAACGTGGAATGTATATAACGGAAATACAAAATTTGAATTTACTGCAGTAGGTCTTGATATCAATACAAGATACAAAATTGAAGTAACAAAAGAATGTATGGCATCTGACGGCGTAAATCTTGCGGAAAATATGGTCAAAAGATTTAAAGTTGCCGGAACAGAAACTATTAGTGCATCAAAAGACGCATACATAGAAAACGGGGCAAATGCCGATGTTAACTTTGGTAGCGAAGATGTTGCTAAAGTTTATAAAACAGACGATATAAACAGGAAATCATATTTTGGATTCACAAGAGATGGCGGATATGATGATGTTATAAAAGCTACACTTGTACTTTCAAGTTTAAACACTGATTCGATAAATTCTGTTTACGGAATTTCAGATTCATCATGGCAGGAAGATGCAATCACCTGGAATAATGCTCCTGCAAATAACACAGACGGAAAAGGTTTTGACACAGAAAAAGTATATGGCGGAAAAGAAATCGGATTTATAAACGATGACGAAACAAAACGTTATGTTGATGTAACAGAATATGTAAAAAATGCATCTGGCAACGATTTGACATTTGCGCTTGAATCATCTATTAAAAATGGTGTAACGCAAAACTATACATTTGAAGATATGACAACTTCCGACTTTGTTGCTGGCAAAAACTACCGTTTAGGCGGTGGAAGTGCAACGGTTGCAATTGTATCAGAAGATGCAAAAAATGGCGAAAACAGTTTAAAAATAAGTAAACGTCAGACGAAAAACGTAAGAATTAAATTATACAATAGTTTTGATGATGTTGACCTTACACAAAACCATTTAGGTGCAAAATATCATGTAGGTGCATATGTAAAAGCTATTGAAGATACAACTGTAAAACTTGGTGTTATGTATCAATCTTCAACGGTTATAGAATATGCAACTTCAAAAGACCTTAAAGCAGGCGAGTGGACATACATTGAAAATGAATTTGAAGTTAATCAGGATATGATTGATGCAAATACACAGTTTGTAAGTTTTGAACCTACTACAGAGGTTGATACAATTTACCTTGACGATATAAAAGTTACTTACCTTGGCAATGAAAATGAAATTACAACAAAAGAAGGCGCAGAAAATACGCATCCTTTAGCAACTTTAGTTCTTGATACAGCAGATGACATTTCAAAAAAAATCGGCGATACAGTTTACATTGAAAGTGGCGATAATGCAGACAAAAACTTAGCATCATCAAAAACACTTTTTGTAAGAGGTAAAGACAGTGTATATACAAGCGGTATGCAAAAAGCATATGCTTTATTCCCATTAACAGATGTAGATACATCTACAAACGTTAACTTAAAATTCGACATAAAAGCACCTGCAAATCAAAATATTTTAGTTTACGGTCTTGATGTTGAAGGTATGAATAAAAACCTTGCTTATTCAGAAAGTGAGGCTACATTTGGAAGCAGTGAACTTTGGGACGAAACAATTACATGGAATTCTGCTTTTGCAAATGATAAAGAAGGAATTGGTGTACTTAAAGAATTTTCATACGGAAATGCTCCTATTGCAACAATAGATGCATCTGTAAGCGGACAAAAAAGTGTTGATGTAACTAATTTTGTTAAAGCAATGAAAGAAGAAGGCGCTACAAATGCAACAATTGTGTTTGCAGCAGAAAAACAGGGAAGAAGAGCAATAATTGACTTTGAAGGAGATATTTCCAAATACAACCTCGTTTTATCACATAAAGATAATACATCGTATGAAATTGTAGAAGGCGGATATGACGGCACAGGTCATGCGTTGCGATTTATAAGAACAGGGAACGAAGCAACAGGCGGATATTCTCAGTCGATTTCAATAAACAATTTTGTTGATGCCGACGGTGGAATGTGGACAGAAGACGATATTGGAAGAGTAGTAAAAATTTCGTGGAAAGAAAAAGGTATAACAAGTCCTCTTCAGACCTCGGGCTACAAACATACATTTGTAACTTCTGTTGCTCTATCAGGTGCACCAACAAATGTAGATCCTTTGGGTGATACATCTACAAAAGCAGAAAGTTTTGGAACAACGCTTAGAAAAATAAACCAGAGTGCAAACACATGGGGCTCATATTCGACGCAGTTTACAATTACCAAAGATATGTTTAACAGCGACGATGACTATCAAAAAACTGCACTTGTATTTAGTGCATACTGGGGTTCAAAAGAAATCTGGATAGATGATATTACTGTTGAATATGTTGGCGACAGCGTTACAATTGCAGGCGGTAATGATGAAATAACAAAAACACAGAAAAAATACACATTTGACGAAGAAAACGTTGATTTGTCAGAATTTGTTTTGCGTCAGGATTCTAAAAATCCGGGCTCAACAATTACTATTGCCAAAGGCGAAGGTAAAGACGGCACAAACGCACTTTTATTTACAAAAACACAGTCGTTTACTCCTTCACTTGCAATTCCTTTTGTAATAAACGATAACAATTTACTTACAGAAGATGATATAGGTAAAACTTACAAAGTAAGTTTTGATGCAAAATTAACACGTGGTTTTGGTGAAACAACAGGAAGCAACGTAATTCTTGCAAAAATTGGTGTATCTGATACATTCCCGGTTGACTTTACAGCGTCAACCGATCTTACAAAAATTGGTTGTCTTGGTTCAATTGCAGATACAAGAGTAAGAACAGAATATTCGCTTGGACAGTGGACTACTATTACGATGCAGTTTACAATTACAAGTGATATGGTTGCAAATGATGCTGATAAAACATACCTTTATATGAATGCATTTACAAATATAGGAAGTATACATATAGATAATGTTATTTCAGAAGTAACTATCCCTGCAAAAGAAGGTCCGTATCTTGAAGTAGTTGGTGAAGAAACTACAAAAAATAGTGCAATTGAAATGAATATGATTTCATCTTCAAACCCTGATACATATTACCAAAGGGGCGACACTGTTATTAAACGTGAAGATTTTGCAACTGGTGCATATGGTGCGTCAAAAGCATATATGCAGTACGATATTGTTACACCACATCTTTTAAAAGGTGCATCTTTAATATTTAATGTTTTAAATGATATAAAAGATGGTCAGACAGTAGATATTTACGGATTTAACAATGCATCATTTAATAAAAACACTATTACATACAACAATGCGCCGTTTAACGATCTTTTCACAAATGGTGTTAACAAAGATGCTGTATATGAAGGCGGACGCCTTGCACGCATTGCAGTTGAAAAAGGCGAAAATGTAATTGATGTAACTTCTTATGCAAAAGAAATTGAAGAAGGAAATAAAGTGTCTTTTGCAATCGTTACAGAAGATATACCAAATCAGGTTATTTATGAAAGAAACTTTGAAGACGGAATAAACATTGCCGTTCCAAGAGATGTTCGCTTCGGCGGTCAGCCATCTGTTGCTTATACAGTAAATTCTGAAACAGGAAATAAATATCTGACTTTCTCAAATATTAAAACAACCTATTCAAGAGCAAGATTTAAAAATGTATTTGGGAAACCTTATTTTACATCTTCAGATATCGGAACACAGTACAAAGTTTCACTTTCTGTAAGACCAAGTGCTGATACAAAATTTGTTATCGGTATAATGTCAACTTATCCTGATTCTTCATTAAGTAAACTTAACGATTTTAGTGGCGGAGGATTAAACAAAATTGACGTTGCAGGCGGAGTATGGACAGATTTAAGTTTTGTTTACAAAGTAAGTAATACAAGCGTAAATGGTCAGGTAAACTCGCTTTCGATGGAACAGTTAACTTCCGGTGTAAGTTTTGATGTTGATAACATTAAAATAGAAAAAATCATCGGAGGAGATGCAGTTGAAATTGACAGCAATGTTTCTATGAACGTTACATATAACGAGCCTGATTTAACTTCAAATTCAGTAGTCATAAAAGAAATCAATTCAACAGGCAACTTCAATAAAGGCGACAGCGTTATTGTTAATGCAGAGATTGATACAGCATTTGATAAAAACGTAGAAAATGTTGAATTCTACTTAGATGATACTCTTTTAACAACACCAAATATAATAAATGGTAACATTTATACACAAAAACTTATAAATGTTCAACCGGGAACTTATAACATAAGAATAGAAGCAACGTTTGACGACGGCGAAACATTAGTAGCGGAAGAAATGATTGAAATCAACGAAAATGTATCATTTGAAAATGTAAAAACAACTGTATCAAAAGCCCTTGAAGGCGAAAAAGGATACACACTTACAAAAAGTGTAAAAAGCAATCTTGCAAAAAATACTGATGTTATTATGATTGTTGGTATTTACGATGAAAATGATAATCTTTTAGACGTCATAAAAAGTCCAAAAACTATAATTGGCGGTGGCAAGTATAAAGAAATTACAGCCACAACAAAATCGCTAAAAGCACTTACAGAAGGTGCATATGCAAAAGTTATGATATGGACTTGTGATACAAATCTTCCGATTATGGGCTCGGAAACAGTAAGATAAAATTAAAAGACTAAGCAGATTTATTTTGCTTAGTCTTTTTTTATTGAAATTGCGTAAGTATTATGGTAGAATAATACTATAAAATTTTTGTGGAGAATAATATGAAAAAAAGTATACTTTTAATATTTTTAATAATGATTTTTTCATCTTTGACTGTAAATGCATACATAAGAAGCGACGATCTTGTGTTTAAAGAAGCAGGCGGAGGATTTTTTATTTATGAAAACAATGTTGAGTCTGTAAGACGTGAGGATTTGTCGGACAGTTCAAATCCAAATCCTACATATATAATGAAAAACAAGTCGCTTTATAAATCGAAATATTCTGTGTTTATTACTAATCTTAATTTTACGGGTGTAAAAGATAAAGATGGAAATTACATAGAAAAAGGATTTGATATTGAAGTAGACGGCTTGTTTGTAGCAGAGGAAGATTCTGTTATAAAAATTACATCACTTGGTTTTGAAATGCCTGATGTAAAAACTCTTTATCAAAACGGCGCAAAAGAAGAATACGAAGAAAGCTGGGCGTGTCTTGAGGCGTGGTCATCGTATCTCAAAATGCCTATAAAACAGATAAATTCTCATAAAGTATATGAAGGAAAACCTTTTAGTGAGGTAACTTTTTCTCTTAAAAAAGGTAATGTGAAATGGCTTAGCGAATATATCGAAAATTACAGCAAAGTACCATATCTTAAACCTGTAAATATACTTGTCGATTTTGAAGTTATATCGGGAAAAGTGGAGTTTAATATTTGTGCACTTAAACATAACGGAAAACTAAAAGACAGAAGTCATCATAATTATGATGCATATGATGGAATGTACACAAGGGAAAGGCAGTACAAAGGTGTTGCAAAAACACTTCCTAAAGTTGAAGCACAACTGGACTATGTTATTACCGACAAGGTAAAAAACGGCGAAAGACTTCCTGTTATAGTATATAATCAGTACAATAAAGCGGGAAAATACACAGAAGAATGGGTAACAAATTTCAACCCTCAAAACGACAGGAACACACGAGATATTTGTGCAGAGTCAGATATGCTGTTTTTGGCATATAAAGACCCTACAAAACTTAACTATTACGGAAGCAAAGTGCTTTCCTCACGCAAAGATGACATCTGGTATTTTGATGTTTTTCATGCTGATAATTCTTTTAATGAAGACGGCGATGAGAAATATGTTCCAAACAGAGAAGTTTCAGTTAAAGAAAATAACTACTTAAAAGCATGTAATCTTGGAAACTACGGAGTTAAAGTTAATTACAAAGTAACAATTACAAATGCATCAAAACAAACAAAGTATGCTTATTACAAACTTAATACAGGTGCGAATAATATTGTAATTTTGTATGACGAGAATAAAAATAATGTAAACGGATATGCTGTTTGCAAAGGTCCTTATAATTACAATAAAGAAGATGTTATGGCGTGTGTAGAACTTATGCCGAATAAAACAACAACGTTTTATATTGATGTAATTCTTCCTGCAAACTGTAATGGCGGAATGAAAAATTACATCGAAATATACGACACAAAACACACGATAGAGTTTCCTGATACAAATATCGAATTTGTAGAAACAAATAAAAATACAGATGGCAAAAAGTTCATAAAATGGGATAGCGGAAAACTTTTTGCATCATATGATAATGAAGAATTTTTTGAAATAGAATTACCTGATGAGACAAAAGAAATATTCTCTCTTGGCGGAGAAAACTTTCAGATTGTAAAAACCGATACAGGTTATATGGCAAAGTGTAACACTTATGATGGTGCACCGTCGTATTTTGAACATTCACTAAAGTTTTTTGATAAAGTATATCTTTTTGATGAAAACTTTAATCTTTTAAAAACAAAAACGTTTGATGTATATCCAACCGATATTTCATACGAAAACGGAATTTATTATGTAACGGCGGGTAAAACGTACTATTCATCTGATTTTGAAAACTTTAATGAACTTACAACGATAAATATTCCTTCGTCAAACGGGATTTTTAATGTTGCATCAACAAAATACGGGTATTTTTATATGTCAACAAAAGATTTTCCGTATACAAAAATAAACTATGCCGATGCATTTCCAAAATATATAAAGAATTTTAAAAATATATTTTATTATACTCACAAAAATGTTTTGTATTTGTCAAATAACGCCGTATACTTTACGGAAAAAGTTTTTGATGAGGATATAAAAACAGTTGATGTAGCAGATGAAAAACTTGTTATAAACGGAAAATATGATGTGGAAGTTCCAAAGTTTAAAAAAGAAATCATATTAAAACTTAAAGACCAGATTATAGCATTAAAAAACAGACCTTTTGATATAGATGGTCATATAATGCTTCCTGTAAACGATATTTTTGCAAATGCTGATATATCAATAAAATGGGACGAAAAATGGGAAAGTGCAGACATTCAGAAAATGTTTACAAATGCCAAAATAAAAGTAGACGATGACACCGTCAATGTAAACGGTAAAGAATATAAAATGAGTAAAAAGGCGCAAATAATAAATGATGAACTTTTTCTTCCGCTTGACTTTTTATATGAATTTTTTGCATTTGAAGTAAACTTTTATCCGCAAGAAAATATATTGGAATTGAACTGGTAAAATTATAAAAAAGATGAAATACTTAAGTGTTTCATCTTTTTTTATTTGAAAATTTGAAATGTATATAAATAATATGTTAATATAGAATAAATAAATCCTAACAGGAGGCAGCAAAAATGGAAAAAGTATAAATTTAATCAAGTTTAAGGTCAAATATTTTGCCTTAATCTCAATAGCAACACAAATCTAAACTATCAAAAGAATTGGGATGTAATGCAATTATTGACAACTTTCAATTATATATTTCATCATAAGTGGCAAATATATAACAAAAGGAGTTGGAGATATGAAGCAAATCACATATGAAATTACACAACAATACAAAGAGTATCTGTATAACGAGGAAAAATCAAATGCAACAATAGAAAAATATATGCGCGATATTGTAGCGTTTAAAAAATGGTGCGGTAAAAAAATACTTAGCAAAAAAACTGTTCTCGAATATAAAAGTTATCTTATTGATAATTATGCGCCGGCAAGTACAAATTCAATGTTATCTTCACTAAACAGTTTTTTTGACTATAACCGATGGTATGAACTCAAAACAAAAACTTTAAAAATTCAAAGAAGAATATTTGCAAGTAGCGAAACAGATATTTCAAAAAATGAATATGAACGACTTCTTGTTGCAGCAAGAAGAAAAGAGAACAGAAGACTTTATTATTTAATGCAGACAATATGTTCTACAGGAATAAGAGTATCTGAATTGAGATTTATAACAAAAGAAGCAGTAGATAGCAGGCAAGCTGTAATTAACTTAAAAGGAAAAATGCGAGTTGTAATACTTCCGAATGAGTTATGCATAGCACTTAAAAAATATATAAGCAAAGAAAAAATTAAAAGCGGTCCTGTATTTATAACAAAAACAGGTAATCCGCTAAATCGTTCAAATATATGGAGGGATATGAAAAAACTTTGTGAAAGTGCAATGATAAGTCCAAAAAAAGTATTCCCTCATAATTTGAGGCATTTGTTTGCAAAAACTTATTATTCGCTTCAAAAAGATATTGTAAGACTTGCCGATATTTTAGGTCATTCAAGTATAAATACAACAAGAATTTATACAATGGAAAACGGCGAAATTCACCGAAGACAAATACAAAGTCTTGGGCTTGTAAGGCTTATAATATAAAAAAATACAACATAATTCTTATTATGTTGTATTTCTTCAAAATAATATATTAAAATTTCATAATAAGTGCATAAAAAACGGCACAACAGAAAAACTAATGCTTTTTGCTATTGCCTTAGTTTATTCGTTGTGCCCATATTTTTTGTTAAAACTATTTTTAAAAAAATTTTTTTGCAAGTTATTGACAAACTCAACTTAATATGATACACTCTATTGACATATGACGAATATGTAAGCGTTTTTTTACAACATAATAAGAATTATGTTATCATATATATTTTTTTTGCATAATGTTGTGATGTTCATTACACAAACTCTCAATGATGTGAAAAATATTAAGAAAGGTGAATGCAGTGATTACAAGTGACACATCGGATAAAAAGAAGGAAATAACCGAAAAAACATGGCAGTATCTTTTGAAAACAGGATTAACAAGTTCTTCAGTCGGAGAACTATGCAGAGAGATGCAACTTGCGCAAAGTAGTTTATATCATTTTTTTGAAAATAAATATGACATATGGATAAGTGCCGGAAAGTATGGACTTTCAAAAATAGTTGATGCACTTTTTACATATACTTTTAATCATACCGAAAATATAAACGAATATTTTGAAACTTTTTTAGACGAAGTTGATAAATATAAAGAAGAACTCCGTCTTGCAATTCAAATTACAACAAGTCCGGTGTTTGGACAGCTTATGCGTCAAAAATCAAGAACATTCAGAGTGTTTTACGAAAGATATGCAGAAAGAATAATAAACGATTTTAAATGCAGTAAACTTGAGGCGAATGTATTTATTTATACCATCATTGCAATAGTTATGGACTATGTTATATGGGATGATAAAGATATAGCTCAAATGCTTTTGGATAATCTACATAAAAGAGTAGTAAAAAATTTAGAAAATAATTAAATGGGAAGGACGTTTTATATGTTAGGCAACGATTGGATTTATTTGGGATTATTTAGTGCTTTTATTTTATTATTGCTTATTATTGGGTTTGTTACAAATGTAGTTTTGCCATTAAAAGAAGAAGCGCAATATATTAAAATGGAAATGAATCGTTCTATTGGCGGAGAATACAGATATTGGAAAAGAAAACTAAAACAACTATATATAAGTTATATTCCTGTTTACAGAGCGTTTTATTTTAAAAAACACAGATAAATATACAGAATACTGTTATTTATAATCAAACAAAGACATAAAGTTTTTGAAATTACATCAGGAGGTGAAAATATACTTAAAAAGGCGAAAATGAAAAACAAAAAAGAGTGAAACAGCATTTTCACAACATCTATGAAAGGAGCTTATTTATGAAAATTATGAAAAAAATGTTGTGCTTAATAATTGTAGTTACAATGTTATTAAGTACAATGAGTGTTACAACTTTTGCAAGCGAAACAACATATGTTGCAAAGGTAGGAAATACGGGATATGCAACTATTGATGACGCTATTGCAAATTGGACAAATGGCACTACCTTAACACTTCTTGCAAATGTAACTTTGTCAGATGTGATTACGCTCAAATCTACTGAGCATCACATATTGAATCTTGGCACTTACACTATGACAGCTGCATCTAATAAAAATGCATTTGTTATTCAAGCTTGTGGCACTGGTAGTGCTGAGAGAACATCAATCACTATAAATGCAGATGCTAACAACCCTGGCGGCATCAATGCCGGAAGCAAATGCGTTGTTTACTACAAGTATGCAGACGGTGGCATTTCTACAGAAGACCGCCCTATCATCAAGATCACAGGTGGTGTATTCACCGGTTCTACTTCTTCTTGGGGAACCGCGGGTATCTACACCATTGGCACCGCAGCCAGAAAGTGTGCTACCCTGAATATCTCCGGCGGTACTTTTAACTGTTCTATTAACGGTTCCGGAAAATCTAAACTGATTATCTCCGGCGGTACTTTTAATTATTCCGTTAGTTCACAGGGAGATAGTACGTGCTCTCGCTTAATTTCTGGCGGTACATTCAAGAGTTTTGGTTTTATGACTGCCGATAGCAACAACACTAAGTTTTGGATCGGCACTTCTATGGGCAATAGCAATGTCGGTGCCTATATTGACGATAATGGATACCTTGTAGTAGGTGGTCCTGTTATTGAAGAAGCGGGTGAAAACTTTGAGGCATCATCACCAAACCACAGCAATGCGGGTTTTGGTAGTTATTTGACATATAGTTCTGTTGCAACAGAAGGTATTTATTATACCAGTGTAGAAGAAGCGCTTGTCGATAATAATAAGGCAAATGGTTCTGTTACTGTCTATGTTGAAGAACTCGATATGACGGACATCGACTACAAAGGTACAATTGTTGTTCCCGAAGGAAAAGAAATTACAATCACTGTTGACGAGGGTACAACACCTCAATGGACTGTAACTGCTAACGATGATAGTGCTGTTACTTATAAAAATGCTGAAGGAAATGTAGTTGAAAGAAACGAGGACGGCTCTTTTGCTGAGGCTGTTCATGCTCCTACACAGGTAAATGTATCTACTTTGGCAGAACTACAAACAGCTCTTGCAGATACTTCAAACAATTTACCTGTTGTATTTACCCAGCCGATTGTAATCCCTGCCGAAGAAAATGTAACTCTTGACCTTAATGGTAAAACTGTTACTTACAACAGCACAACTCAGGGCGAGGCGATGATTACTAACAAAGGTACTCTTACTATCAACGATAGCGGTAGCACAGGCGTAATCAACTATAATTATACCGGTGCAGCTGATAGTACATATAGTAAAGGCAACTACACAATTTCTAACGCAGGCACTCTTACAGTTAATGGCGGTAAGATAACTATTGCAAACCTTAGAGCACACGCAAAATACCCAATTGATAACAACAGCACCACAGGTGATGCAATCCTTGTTATCAACGGCGGTCATCTATATAACTACAATACAAGTGCTATCCGTCAGTTCTGCAATAGCACTACAAATAGAAATAGCGTAACTGTTAATGGCGGTATTATTGAAGGCTACTGTGCAATCTGGGTACAGAACCCTGGTTCAAAAACTGTAAACGGTTCACTGTCTATTACTGGTGGCGAAATTAAGACTACTGCTGCAGGTTATGTTAACGGTACTTCTGACCTTAAGGATGTTGCATCACGCATTTACTGCACTACCGAAGACGGTGCGTGGAGCGAAGATTCCGCTGTAAGCATTACAGGCGGTACAATCAACGAAAACGTATCTCTTGATAAAGAAGCGCCAGCAAATATTACAGTAAATCAGGAAACTGCAACTTTTAATGGTAATGTTACACTTCCTACTCCTGCAAAAATAGTTGCAACTGTTAACGGCGAAGAATTTACAACACTTCAGCAAGCACTTAATTATGCAGCAAATGGTACAGGAAACGTTACTGTGGATATTATAAGTGATATCGACTTAACTGATGTTGATTGGACTCCTGTTTCTGTAAGTGCACCGGGATATCCAATGGTAACTGTAAATGGTAATAATCACGTTATAACAGGCCTTAACGATATGCTTTTTTCAAGTACTTGGGCAGGAAAATCAGGACTAATTATCAATGAATTAACAATTAAAGATTCAATAATTGAACACGATGTACAAGATAGCGCTGGTAACATTGGCGTGGGTGCATTTATTGGTTATCCTCAGGCAAGTGCCGTAATTACTTTGAACGACTGTCATTTAGTAAATTCAACAGTAAGCGGTGGTCATTGGACTGGCGGACTTATTGGTATGGCAGGCGGATACAATGGCACAGACGGTCCTGTATTTATGGATCTTACAATTACAAATTGTTCTGTTACAAATTCAAATGTAACGGGTAAGGGAAGCGTAGGTGGTATTATAGGCCACGGAAGTTGCTCTGCATGGACAAATTTAGTAATTGAAAATACAACAGTAAGTGGTAATACTATTACTTCTACAGGCTCTTCAACAAACAAAGCAGGGGCTGTTATGGGTACTATAGGTGCCGCAGGACAAGAAACAACTGTTAATGGTGTAACAAAAACAGGTGGAGCATCAGTTTCTGCAACTGTTTCAGATAATACAGTTACATCAAACAATACTGCTATAACAACTATTTATGGCAGACAGGGTACATCAACAGGTAATCTTGTTGTAAGCGGTGGTAATTATGAATATTATCCAATAGAAGAAAATGTAGTTTATGCAAATCCAATAGAAGGATATGAAATTGCTCAAAACACAGATGGCACATATGGTGTTAAAGAATCTCCAAAAGGTGCAAATTCACTTGCATACACAAAAGAAGTTAACGGTTACGTTCGTGTTTGGGGGCAGGCAACTGCTAATCCTTCGGAAAGTTTTGTTTTAAAACTATATTCTAACGAAACATTACTTGCAACTACAACACTTAATAATATTGGCAACATAATAAATGGTGCTACAAAAGATATTACTTGGAATTTCTACTATCCACAGTCAAATGACGAATACTGGACAACAACATGGGAAGAAGGACATCCGAATTCTGCAAATCAGCCAACAAAGGTTGAATTGTACGTTGATAATGTTTTAGTTTCAACAACAGATGCTGTGATGTGCGGACCTGACAATATAAATCCTGTTATATGGAAAGACCTCGGCGGTGTAAAATACATAGTAACAGGACTTGAAGGCGAAGGAACACAGGAAAATCCGTATCTTATTAACAACCTTGATGAACTTAAATGGTTTAGAGATCAGGTTGATAAATGTGCTCAGGATGGCTCAACCCAGTATAAAGGGAAATATTTCAAACTTACTGCAGATATAGACCTTGATGAAGATGGGGATGGCATTGGAGAAAACTGGAATCCAATCGGTACTATGAACGGGGACCATGGTTCGTTTAAAGGTGTATTTGACGGGGATGGTCATACAATAGAAAATCTTTATGTTGAAACATCCGGAAATGGTCTTGGTCTTTTTGCACGAACAGCAGAAAATACAGAAATTAAAAACCTTACAATTAACAATGTTACATTAAAATCAACAGATAATAGTAACTATTTAGGTTCAGTTGTTGGTAATTCATATGCAAGCACAAAACTTACAAATGTTCATGTAACAGGAAAAATTGATATTTACGGAAGAGGATACCTTGGCGGAATTTCAGGACATGGTTATGTTGTTATGGATAATTGTTCTGTTAAAGCAGAAGGTGTTATTAAATCTACTTTTTGGTGTGTAGGTGGTATTTTAGGATATGGTGGCGAAGGCTCAACCAATATAATGAATTCTACCGTTGAAGGTGTTGGCGATGGTCTTCTATTAACAAGTGCAGCAGGCGGTATTGGTGCAATTGTTGGTATGGCAGAAGATAACAATGGAACACAGCCGATTTCAGGTTCAAACCTTTCTGCTAAAAATGTAGATATTAAAACATATGTTGGCGGATATGGTACATCATACTCTGATTATGCACTTGGTTACCTTTACGGTGGTAGTGAAATAAGCAAACTTACAGGAACACTTGAAGTTGACGATGTTGCATTTGAAACAAGTACAGGAGAAACAAACCCAGCTGTATGTGATGCTGTTGCAACAGTTGGAACAAAAGTATTCTTCTCGCTTGAAGATGCATTAAATGCTGCAGTAGATGGCGATACAGTAACACTTTTAAGAGATGTTAAACTATCAACAAAAACAATAAATGTAACCAAAAACATTACTATCGATGGTAATGGTCAAAAAATTACTCAACCTGACGGAACTGAAGACAATGTTCATGCACTTATTTACGTTGATGGCGACGGAATGCTTGATGTTACAATTAAAAATGTTGTATTTGACGGATTTAAAGGAAGTGCAATACGCACTTTAGAAGCAAATATTACAATAGATAATTGTGAATTCAAAAACGGTATTCATACAGGTAATCAGGGTGTAGTGAGATTAAATGTAGGAAATGCAGTTGTTAAAAATTCTAAATTTGAAAATAATAATTGCACAATGGTAGTATCATTTAACTATGATGCAGGTAATGACACAGATGCATTTGTTATTGATAACTGTACTTTTGAAGAAAATAATGTTACATCAACAGCAGTGGTTTACTTTGCAGATGGTGCTTTATGCACAATTACAGATTCTGAATTTACAAACAATAACGTAAAGTCAAGCGGAAATGCAGCAACAGTATACCTTGGATTTATGGAAAACTGCACAGTTAAAAATTGTTTGTTTGAAGAAAATAATGTAGAAGTAACAGGTAATTCAACTCGTGTATCAGGTGGTATCTTCTTTGGTTATGATGCAGTTATTGAAAATAACGTGTTTGTAAACAATACTGCTAAAAATGCTTCTGGCGACGCACTTGGAGCAGATATTTCTACAAGTGTTTACTATGGAAACGTTGATCTTGGTAAAAACTACTGGGGTGGAAATGAACCTGTGGAAGATGTAAACTACTTTATAAATCATAAAGATTCAACTGCAGATACTAAAGGAGAATTAGTACTTGATACATACTATAAAGAATACTCTGTAGATGAAAGCGGAAACGTTGTTTTATCTGATCTTGTTGAAATTACAAATGAACCTTACATCTTTGGATTGGCATTTCATGTAATTAACCTTGATAAATTAGACGATGAAAATTATCAGGTTGGTTTATTTGCCGGTATTGACGGATTAGATTATGCAGAAGTAGGATTTAAAGTGTTTGATACAAACGGCAACGAACTTGGTAAAACTTCAACAAAAACTGTTTACAATTCAATTACTGCAGGCAACGAAACAATTACTGCACAGCAGTACAATGTTCACAGTATTTTTGGTACACTTTTAGTAGTTCCTGTTGAATGGGATGGTATTCCTCTTGTTTATCAGCCGTTTGCAATTGATTTGGAAGGCAATCCAATTGATGGTTATACTTACACAATTGAAGATGTATATACAAAATAATAAGGAGGCAATAAAATGAAATACATTAAACCAGAAGTAAGCGTAATTGAGTTTAAAACTGAAAATGTTATTATGGCATCAGGCGTTACAGGCCTTGGTAAAGATGATAATCTTAACCTTGGAGATGGAAGCACAATTATTATTCCAAAGCCAAATCTATAATAAATTATTGTAAATGTACATACGAAGCCAATCAAGCAACTTAGAAGGTTTACATACTATTAAAAGAAGGGGAGTTGTATGTTATTTCAAAAAAATATATGCTCGAATTGTTTAACAGGAAAAATGATGTATCAGCTCGACACCCATTCGGATTCGTGCATTCATATTTCTTGTTTAAAAGGTAATAAATGTGCTTTTTATGTTCCAATAGAACGTAAAAAAACAATACGCGAGAAAGTATCGGGCATATTCAAAAAATAAACAAAATTTATCAAAGAGGAACAATCAAAATATTTTTGGTTGTTCTTTTTTGTTGATTTATACGCTTTTCTGTGATAGAATAAGTGTATATTATTTACATAAAAGGTGTTAAAATGAAAAAATCAAGTTACATAGTAAAAGCATCACTCATCGCTGCAATATACGTTATAATTACAGGGCTTTTTGCACCTATAAGTTTTGGACACGGAATTTTTCAACTTAGAATATCCGAGGCGCTAACTGTACTTCCAATATACACAAGCGCTGCAATACCGGGACTTTTTGTAGGATGTATGATGTCGAATTTAATATTTGGCGGGCTTGGAATAATTGACCTTATTTTTGGTTCGCTTGCAACGCTTATTGCATCTTACTTAACTTACAAACTTAAAAATAAAGGAAAAATAATAGCACTTATTCCGCCTGTAGTTGTAAATGCACTTATAGTAGGAACATACTTAAAAATATTGCTGTTTAAAGATGTAAATGTTTTGGTAACGATAGGCTACACATTCCTTGGGCAACTTGGAGCGTGTTATATTATAGGAATGATGTTTTCTATGGCGCTTGACAAATACAAAGATAAATTAAAATAAGGGGTATTAAAATGAACGTAATAAAAAAAGATGAAAAAGTTTTAGTTTATGCAAATATAGAATCAACTTGTGATATTGAAAAAGTTAGTCTTGGCGAAAAAATAACAGAGTACACATTTAGCCTTAAATGGAATGAAGATGAGGCTAAAAAAAGTGATTTAAACGGCGTTGAAATAAGATACGTTCTTCCTCTTACAGATGCAGCGCATTTTTGGACGCCAAACTGCCGTACAAAAAGAATTATAGACGCCGAGTGGAGAACAAAAAATCAGACAATGATGACAATTGGCGCGCCGGTAGCGTGTGTATTTAACGAGGACGAAAAAAACAGATATACTTTTGCATCGAGCGAAACTAAGAAAATAACAAGTTTAGAAGTTGGTGTAGATGAACATACATCAAGCATTTTTGGAAAATTAAAAATAGGGTTAAAACAGTATACTAATATAAGTGAACATAAAGTAAAAATACTACTTATTGAAAATGATATGATGTACTATGAGGCACTTGACTATGTGCGTGCGTGGTGGGAAAAAGATATTACACCAATGGCAGTTCCTTCTATTGCAAAAATGCCTGTTTATTCATCATGGTACAATTTTCATCAGCATATTACAGATGAAAAAATAGAAAAAGAATGCACTCTTGCAAATGAACTCGGTCTTAAATCTATTATTGTTGATGACGGATGGCAGACAGACGATACAAATTGCGGATACGCATTTTGCGGAGACTGGGAAGTTACACCTTCTAAAATTAAAGATATGAAAACTCACGTAGAAAACGTACACAAAGCAGGACTTAAATACATTTTGTGGTTTTCTATTCCGTTTGTAGGATATAAATCAAAAGCGTGGGAAAGATTTAAAAATAAAATCATTTATAAAATTGACAGATTAAATGCCGGCGTGCTTGACCCAAGATACCCTGACGTAAGAGAATATCTTATAAATATTTATGAAAATGCACTTAAAAACTACAATCTTGACGGTTTTAAACTTGACTTTATTGACCGTTTTACAATAATTGACGAGAACAAAATTACAGACGAAATGGACTATGTTTGTGTTCAGGAAGCAGCAGATAGACTCATGACAGATGTAAAAAAACGTCTTACAGCCATTAAAGAAGATGTTTTAATTGAATTTAGACAGTCTTATATAGGTCCTGATATGAGAAAATATGCAAATATGTTTCGTGTTAACGATTGTCCAAATGATTTTGTATCAAACAGAATTGGCATTTGCGACCTTAGACTTATAAGCGGAAGTACTGCCGTTCATTCTGATATGCTTATGTGGAATGATGAAGAAACAAGCGAAAACGCGGCAAAACAGATTTTAAATTCTATCTTTGGTGTAATTCAACTTTCTAAAAAACTTGAAACAATGAAAGAAAATCACAAAAAGATGACAAGTTTCTGGATAAATTTTGCAATTAAGAATAAAAAAGTTCTTTTAGATTCAAGTTTTGTAGCGTATGAACCTCAGAATTTGTATCCTGTAATAAAAGCGTTTGATGAAAAAGATGAAATAATTGCAGTGTATTCAAAAAATAAAGTTATAAATCCTGATTTAAATAAAAATGTAAAAATCATAAATGCAACAAGCGATGATGTAATTTATGTAAAATCAGATGCACAAAAAGATATAAATGTTTGTGTTAAAACCTGCGAAGGCGAAACATACTTTGAAGGAAAAATTTCAATTTGTGAAGGCGTAAATTGTATTAAAGTTCCTGTAAGCGGACTCATTGAATTTTAATATATATCGGAGAGAATGAAAAATGAATGTTATAAAAGCATTTGAAAATGTTTTTGTATATGCAAATTGTGATGCAAAGTGTGATATAAAAAAAGAAGAAATCGAAAAAGGAAAGTTTGAGTACACATTTTTCCTTAAATGGAATGAAGATGAGGCTAAAAAAAGTGATTTAAACGGCGTTGAAATAAGATACGTTCTTCCTCTTACAGATGCAGCGCATCTTTGGACGCCAAACTGCCGTACAAAAAGAATTATAGACGCCGAGTGGAGAACAAAAAATCAGACAATGATGACAATTGGCGCACCAGTAGCGTGTGTATTTAACGAGGACGAAAAAAACAGATACACATTTGCATCGAGCGAAACTAAAAAAACGACAAACCTTGAAGTTGGTGTAGATGAGCATACATCAAGCATTTTTGGAAAATTAAAAATAGGATTAAAACAGTATACAAATAAAAATGAGCATACTGTAAAAATCCTTTTTATTGATGATGATATAATGTACAACGAGGCGCTTGACTATGTGCGCTTATGGTGGGAAAAGGGCATAAAACCTGTAGTTCCACCGGAAAGCGCAAAAATGCCTGTATATTCTTCGTGGTATAATTTTCACCAAAAAATAACAGATGATGCCCTTGTAAAAGAATGTCATCTTGCCCGTGATATGGGCTTTGAAATGATTATTGTTGATGAAGGCTGGGAAACAAGCGATGCAAGCGGCGGATTTTACTATTGCGGCGACTGGGAGGCGGCGTCTTCTAAAATAAAAAATATGGCATCATTTGTAAAAGATGTTCATAGTGCAGGACTTAAATGTCTTTTGTGGTTTTCTATTCCGTTTGTCGGTTACAAATCAAAAGCATGGGAAAAATACAAAGACAAAATGCTTTATAAAATAGACCGTCTTGGAACGGGAGTATTAGATCCAAGGTATCCCGACGTAAGAGAGTATTTAATTTCTACATATGAAAATGCACTTAAAAATTATGACCTTGACGGCTTTAAACTTGATTTTATTGACCGTTTTACAATAATTGGCGAGAACAAAATTACAGACGAAATGGACTATGTTTGTGTTCAGGAAGCAGCAGATAGACTCATGACAGATGTAATATCAAGATTAAAATCAATAAAAGAAGATGTTTTAATTGAGTTCCGTCAGTCGTACATTGGTCCTGAAATGCGAAAATATGCAAGTATGTTTCGTGTTAACGATTGTCCTAACGATTTTGTATCAAACAGAATTGGCATTTGCGACCTTAGACTTATAAGCGGAAATACTTTAGTTCATTCTGATATGCTTATGTGGAATGATGAAGAAATAAGCGAAAACGCGGCAAAACAGATTTTAAATTCTATCTTTGGTGTAATTCAACTTTCTAAAAAACTTGAAACAATGAAAGAAAATCACAAAAAGATGACAAGTTTCTGGATAGATTTTGCAATAAAAAATAAAAAAGTTTTATTAGATAGCAAGTTTTATGCATACGAACCGCAGAATTTGTATCCTGTAATAAAAGCGTTTGATGAAAAAGATGAAATAATTGCAGTGTATTCAAAAAATAAAGTTATAAATCCTGATTTAAATAAAAATGTAAAAATCATAAATGCAACAAGCGATG
>SVJH01000029.1 GCA_015069095.1 Oscillospiraceae bacterium
TAGCAAATTCAATAAATACAATACTTGTAAACGAAATGATACAACATAATAAGTTATAATTATTTTACAAAAATCATAATAATAAATATCAATAAAAAAGGATATTTATTATGAAATACAAAAAAATAAATATAAAATATAAAAAAATTTTAATTATTATACTTTTATTTGTGTGTTACTTTTACCTTCTTATACACGTTAGGATTCCATCTTTAAGTTTAGATACTATGAAAAAATGTTTATCCAGCGCATTAAAAAGAAAAGATGAAACTACTTCAAACGTTTTTTTAAACAAAGAGGTGCTCTTAAAAAAAGCACTTCCTTACATAGAAACAAAAGGTGAAAATATAGAAAATAACGGCAAAAATGAAGAAAAGGTTGAAAAAAACGAAAATAATTTGAATGAAGAGATTTCTATATTGAATGAAACAAAGTATAATGTAGATGTGCAAAGTGTGTTGTTTGAAAAACCGCATTTTAATATAAATAAAAATAAACCTCTTATCCTTATAATTCATACACACACTTCGGAATCGTACCAAACAGAAGGAAAATTTGAAACGCTTGATAATGATAGAACACTTGATAACAGGTACAATATGGTAAGAATTGGTGAAGAGTTTGAAAAAGTTTTAACTGAAAACGGAATAAACGTAATACACGATAAAACACTACACGACTATCCTTCGTATTCAAATTCGTATAAGCGTTCATTAGAAACGGTTGAAGCCTATCTTAAAAAGTATCCTTCAATACAAATTGTACTTGACATACATCGTGATGCGCTCGGTGTAGGTAATAAAACGGTGCTCAAAACAAATATAAACGGAAAAGATACTGCACAGGTAATGATAGTTTGCGGAACAAATGAAAGCGGTCTTGATTTTGATGGTTGGGAGGATAATCTAAGATTTGCTATGCAACTTCAAAACACTATGCAAAAAGACTATCCGACGCTTTCAAGACCAATTACTCTTAGCAGAAATCGTTATAATATGCATAAGACAAAAGGAAGTCTTCTTTTTGAAATTGGAACTAATACAAATACACTTTCAGAAGCCGTTAATGGAGCTCATCTTATGGCAAATTCTCTTGTTAAAACTATAAAGAGTTGTTCATAGAAATAAATAATTTAAATAACTTAAAAACTATTGACAATAATCGATAAAAATATTATAATATTACCATAAGTTATGACCGGAAACAAGTAGAATACTTGATACTTTTAAGAGAACTGTCGGTTGCTGCAAGACAGTAAGTTAAAGTATATCGAATACATTCCGCGAGCCTCGTACCGAAATTGTTAAAGTAGGCTACGACGGGTTTGCCCGTTACAGCAAGAGAGTATAAGTGTTGCCTGCACCGTACTCGTTAAGGCTACTTTTGTGAAAAAGTAGCGAAGTGAGGTGGTACCACGGGAATATCCCCGTCCTCATAAATTAAATAGTGAGGATGGGTTTTTTTATACCCTTCTCAAGAAAGAAAAAATTAAGGAGAGGTAATTTATGGTAATTACACAAGTATTGGAAAATAACGCATCGCAGTATAAAGACGATATTGCTCTTGTTGAAATCAATCCTAAAGCAGGTGAAGGGACAAGACTTACTTGGAAAGAATATTCACTTATTCAATCAAGCCAGGGCGAAGCATTCAGAACAGAAATCACATGGGATGAATTTAACAAAAAAGCAAACAGATTTGCAAATCTTTTATTAAGCCGCGGGATTAAAAAGGGCGACAAGGTTGCAATTCTACTTATGAACTGTTTAGAGTGGCTTCCTATATATTTTGGAATTTTAAAAACCGGCGCACTTGCTGTTCCTTTAAATTACAGATATGCTTCGGATGAAATAAAGTATTGTTTATCGCTTTCAGAGGCAGATGCTCTTGTGTTCGGTCCTGAATTTATTGGACGTATTGAACAGATTTACAATAGACTTGGTGATGTAAAATATACATTTTACGTTGGCGATGACTGTCCGACTTTTGCAGAAAGTTATGATAAACTCGTTACATATTGTTCTTCTAAAGCACCCGAAATTCCACTTTGTGAAGAAGATGATGCTGCAATTTACTTTTCTTCAGGAACTACAGGTTTTCCAAAAGCAATAATTCACGCTCATAGAAGCCTTATTCATGCGTGTAGAGTTGAGCAGAATCATCACTCTCAAACAAAAGATGACGTATTTTTATGTATTCCACCTCTATATCACACAGGAGCAAAAATGCACTGGTTTGGTAGTTTTTTGGTTGGTGGTAAAGCAGTTCTTTTAAAAGGAATTAAACCTGAATGGATACTAAAAACTGTTTCTGAAGAAAAATGTACTATTGTATGGCTTTTGGTTCCATGGGCTCAGGATATTTTAGATGCAATTGATCGCGGAGATATAAAACTCGAAGATTACACGCTTTCGCAGTGGCGACTTATGCATATAGGGGCACAGCCTGTGCCACCATCTCTTATAAAAAGATGGAAAAGTCATTTCCCAGACCACGATTATGACACAAACTACGGACTAAGTGAATCAATCGGACCTGGATGTGTTCATCTTGGCGTTGAAAATATACATAAAGTTGGTGCAATCGGTAAAGCGGGATACGGCTGGGAAACAAAAATTGTTGATGAAAGAAGAAACGAAGTTGAAAAAGGCGAAGTAGGGGAACTTGCTGTAAAAGGACCTGGTGTTATGAATTGCTATTTCAATGACGAAAAAGCAACAAATGAAGTTTTATGCGATGGATGGCTTTTTACGGGAGATATGGCAAAAGAAGACGAAGACGGCTTTATTTATCTTGTTGATAGAAAGAAAGATGTTATAATCTCTGGCGGGGAAAATATTTACCCTGTACAGATTGAAGATTTCCTTAGAAAAAATAATTCTATAAAGGACGTTGCTGTAATTGGACTTCCTGACAAACGTCTTGGCGAAATTACCGCCGCAATTATTGAAGTTAAAGAAGGATTTACATTAACTGAAGAGGAAGTAAACGATTTTTGTCTTGATCTACCAAGATATAAAAGACCGCATAAAATTATTTTTGCTGATGTTCCAAGAAATCCTACAGGAAAAATTGAAAAACCAAAGCTTAGAGAAATTTATTGTGGCGAAAGTCTTGTTAAAACTCAAATTAGCAATTGATATAGAAAGGATGAGTTAAATGAAAAAACTGATGCTTGGTAATGCTGCAGTTGCTCGTGGTGCATACGAAGCCGGAGTTAGCGTTGTTGCTTCTTATCCAGGAACTCCAAGTACAGAAATTACCGAAAATATAGTAAAATATGATGAAATTTATGCAGAATGGTCTCCAAATGAAAAAGTGGCGGCAGAAGTTGCAATAGGTGCATCAATTGCAGGTGCAAGAAGTATGTCTTGTATGAAACACGTTGGACTTAATGTAATGGCAGACCCTGTGTTTACAGTAAGTTATACCGGTGTTAACGGAGGACTTGTATTCTGCGTTGCAGATGACCCTGGTATGCATTCATCTCAGAATGAACAGGATTCGCGTCATTATGCAGAGGCTTCAAAGATAATGATGCTTGAACCATCTGATTCATCAGAATGTAAAGAATTTACAAAACTTGCATATAAACTTAGCGAAGAATATGATACACCTGTGTTTTTAAGATTGTCTACAAGAGTTTCACATTCGCAGAGTCTTGTTGAAGAATGCGAAAGAGAAAACGTTGAACTTAAACCTTATGAAAAAAATATAGGAAAATACGTTATGATGCCGGGTAATGCAATTAAACGTCATGTTGATGTTGAAAATAGAATTGCTGCTCTAAAGGAATATGCGGAAATAAGTGATATTAACGAAATTGAAGATAATAACAGTAAAATCGGTGTTATTACTTCAGGGATTTCTTATATGTATTCAAAAGAGGCACTTGGCGATAAAGTAAATTATTTAAAACTCGGTATGGTTTATCCGTTGCCAGTTAAAAAAATTCAGGAATTTGCTAAAAATTGCGATAAAGTTTATGTTGTAGAAGAACTTGATCCTGTTTTTGAAAAACACTGTAAATCAATTGGTGTTGACGTTATCGGGAAAGATGTGTTTACACTTCTTGGAGAATATACACCTACTATGATTAAAAATGCAGTTTTGGGTGAAACAGCAAATGAATGTGCCTTAATCGATGAAACAATTCCAGTTCGTCCTCCTGTTATGTGTGCAGGTTGCCCTCACAGAGGAACATTCTATGTACTAAAAAAATTAGGTCTTGTTGTTTCGGGTGATATCGGATGTTATACACTTGGTGCTGTTGCTCCGCTTCAGAGTGTTGATACTACAATTTGTATGGGTGCATCTGTAAGTGCTGCTCATGGTATGTCAAAGGCAAGGGGAAAAGAGTTTAATAAAAAACTTGTTTCTGTAATCGGCGATTCAACATTTATGCATTCAGGTATTACAGGGCTTGTAGATATTGTATACAACAAAGGTAATAACACTGTTATTATTCTTGATAATTCAATTACTGGTATGACAGGACATCAAGATAATCCTACAACAGGATACACAATTAGAGGAGAAGAAACAGTTCAGGTAAATCTTGTTTCTTTGTGTAAATCAATTGGCGTTAAAAATGTTGTTGTTGCAGATCCTTTTGATGTTAAAAACTTTGAAAAAGTAGTAAAAGAAGAAGTTGAAAAAGATGAGCCTTCTGTAATTATTGCTCAAAGACCTTGTGCACTTTTAAAAAGTGTTAAATACACAGGAAAATGCAAAATTAACGATAACTGTAAAAAATGTAAAATGTGCTTAAAACTTGGTTGCCCGGCGATTAGTTTTGATGGCGAAAATATTAAAATCGATAAAACACAATGTAACGGATGTGGACTATGCTTTAATGTTTGTCCATTCGGTGCTATGGAAAAGGAGGAGTAAAACTATGAATATTATGATAGTAGGCGTTGGTGGCCAGGGTACTCTTCTTGCAAGTAGAATATTGGGAAATACCGTTATAAGCGAAGGTTACGATGTAAAAGTAAGCGAAGTTCATGGAATGAGTCAGCGTGGCGGTAGTGTTGTTACATATGTAAAATTTGGAGAAAAAGTATATTCGCCAATCATTGATAAGGGTGAAGCAGATATAATTTTAGCTTTTGAAATGCTTGAAGCATATAGAGCAATGCCTTACCTAAAAAAAGGTGGAAAAATGATTGTAAACAGTCAAAAAATTGATCCTATGCCTGTAATTACAGGTGCTATGAATTATCCTGAAAATATTTTAGAAAAAATGGAACAGAAAATTGATGTTATTAGTGTTGATGCCCTAAAACTTGCTATTGAAGCAGGAAATATGAAAGCAGTTAATGTTGTTCTTATTGGTCTTATGGCTAAAAACACAAATATATCTTACGAAAAATGGATTGAAACAATTAAAACAAGTGTTCCGGAAAAATTCCTTGATGCTAACCTTAAAGCGTTCGATTTAGGGTACAATTTAAAATAATCTTTAAAACGGTTGCTGAGTGCAGCGGTTTTTTATTGACGAAAATGCGCTTATATGCTACAATATTTTTATAATACTTTATAAATTGAAGTGAGGAAAAAATATGAAAAAAGTTGTTAGTTTGTTAGTTGTTATTTCAATGATATTGAGTATTTTACCTACATATGCAAATGAAGTAGAAGAAAGTCATATTAAACTTCTTGCAATAGCAGATACATATACTCAAAGAGGTGAAGATTATAGCGATAAGAATTTCGGCAGTGAAAAACTGATTGTATTTAAAGCGTCAGAAAGTAATTCGGTTGACAGAAGAGTATATTTGAAATTTGATATTTCTTCACTTACAGCCGATAATCTTTCAAATGCAAAAATTATGCTTGAAAGAGTAGGGGGAGAAAGTTTTACAGACAATAAAGTTAAAGAAGTTCCTGTAAGAGCTTTTGCCTGCTCAGATTTTAATGAATATGAAATTACTCACTTAAAAGGCGCTGTTTTGGGAAATGTCATTGGCGTAGGATATTCAACAAAAATGAAAGAAACTGTTTCGATTGACATAACAGAATATGTTAAAGAAGAAATTAAAAAAGGTACAAAGCAAATCAGTGTATGTTTGTATGACAGATTCCTTACAAACAGAAGAATAGATTTCGCATCAAGAGAAACAGACACTCCGCCATATCTTGATGTTAAATACGGCGGAACACCCGATCCTATTGCACCGTTTGACGATGGAGTTGGCGGAACAGAAGCACCGACAGTCGAAAATGCAATCAAGAATGCAAAAACGCTTTTAAATAAATCCAATGCTACATATTTAAGTGGAACAAAAGTTAAAGAAATAGAAAGAATAAGCGATAAAGAAATTCATGTTCTTATCAGTGAAGATTCATTTGTAAGAGCTGGCACATATGCAGACACAAATTACGGTGAAGATTTGTATACAATTACAAAGAACAACAAATCAGAAAAAAAAGGAATCTACCACAGAACTTCTTTTTATAAATTTGATATTTCTGCTTTAAATAAAAATCATGTAGGCGGAGCGTTTGTAAAAATATATATGGATTCAGATGAAGGAAGTGCACCTAATAATCTTTCTGCTTATGAAGTTGATCCAAATCTCTGGAACGAAAAAACACTCACATGGAACAATCAACCGCAACAAGGGGAGTTTATTGGAAACTTAATGACATCAGAGGCTGGAAAATACATTTACATGGATTTAACAGATTATGTTAATAAAAAATCTGTTGAAGGACAAAAATACATTAGTTTTATGCTTTTGGACGATGCAAAATTAGATAAAAATTATCAGTTTGCTTCAAAAGAAAGCATAAACCCTCCAAAAATTGTTTTTATGGGTATTGGCGATGAACCACACAGCGCAAGTATTCCTGAGGAAAAAGATGAAACGGAAAATGATGGTTATGCATATATAGATGTAGAAACTACACTTTCAAGTAGTCCGGGGAAAAAATATTATCCAACAAAAACAAGAGTATTATCTTCTCTTACAGATTATACACCCGTAACAGAACAACCAAAAGTTTCGAAATACGGTGGACTTTTGTCTGTACAGCACGAAGCAACAGGATTTTTCCGCTGTGAAGAAATAGACGGAAGATGGTGGATGATAGATCCTCTTGGACATCCGCTTTTTACATTTGCATTTAACTCTGTTTCTTTTGCATCAACAGAAAAGGAAAAAGCAGGATTAAAAGAAAAATTTGGCACAGAAGAAAACTGGGCAAAAGAAACTAAAAAACTTTTTGAAGAAATGAACGTTTACGGTATGACCGGTTCAAAAGATAAATTCAACGAATATCTTGGCGAAAACAAAATGCCGTATTTTCAGTCTTTAAGTTCAATATCAGGTTACGGAAAACTTAAAGATATGATTACAAGTAGCGGTGGAAGTACATCATTCAGATATAATGTAATGCCTGTTTTCGACCCACAGTTTGAAGCATATGTAGATAAAAAAGCAAGTAAAGAAGTTACTGCAAGAAAAGATGACCCATACTTAATCGGCTGGTTTGCAGATAACGAAATTCCTGTAACATTGGAACTGTTAGAGTCATATTTAACTGTTGATCCAAGTAATGAAGATTATATGTATTCTTATCATGCTGCGTGGGAATGGTTTAAACAAAGACACGGCGATGATGCAACAATAGAAGATATTACCGCAAAAGATAAAGAAGATTTTAGAGAATATGTGTTTGACAGATATTATGGTGTGGTATCAAACGTAATAAGAAAATATGACCCTAACCATATGTATATGGGAAGCCGTCTTAACGGCACAGCAAGAACAAGCAGTGGTATTTTTGCTGCAGCAGGAAGATATCTTGACTGTATAACATTTAACTACTATGGCACATGGACACCAAGAGTGACAGATATGGAAAACTGGTATAACTGGTCTGGCGGAAAACCGTTTTTTGTTACAGAACAGTATACAAAAGGCATGGATGCTTGTGAAAAAACACCTGGTCTTACAAACGAAAGCGGTGCGGGATGGATTGTTAAAACTCAGGAAGATAGAGGTAATTTTTACCAGAACTATGTACTTGGTCTTTTAGAGTATGGAACTTGCATCGGATTTAAATGGTATAAATACTCTGACAATGACCCTGATGGTCCACAGACAGATGTATCAAACCTTAATTCAAATAAAGGTATAATAGATAGAGATTATGACTATCATTATCCTTTAATTGAAAAAATGAAAGAATTAAACAATAATGTTTTTGGTCTTACAGAATATTTTGATAATAAAAACAATGTAGGAGGTCAGTCTTTCATTTATAAAACTGATGTTAAAAATGATGACGAAGTAAAAAAAGAATATTACATGATTTTATCTGTGTTTGATAAAAACACAAATAATCTTGTAAAAACAGTTGTGGGCGATAAATATGTTGTCGGTGCGAAAAATCATGTGAATGTTACTTGTAAAATTGACGACATATCTGATTTAGATAACTACTATGTAAAAGCGTATTTATGGAATGGTTCAAGTCTTAATCCGATTGCAGATGCAAAGATTGTAAAATAATTAAAAACGCAGCCATTGGCTGCGTTTTTTTAAAAATTTAAAAATTTTAAATTTTTCTATTGAAAAATTAGTTTTAATGGAATATAATATGTAAAAAACATTGAGGTGAGTGAAAATGTCCAAAACAAGAAGATTAGTAATTAGCGCTCTTTTTGCAACACTTGTATGCATATTAACTATGATAATAAAAATCCCATCGCCACTTTTTAATGGTTATTTAAATTTTGGTGATAGTATAGTACTTGTTGCTGGTTGGATGTTATCACCGCTATTCGCTTTTTTATCTGCATCTATCGGTTCTTTTTTAGCAGATATTTTCTCAGGATATATGCTATATGCCCCTGTTACTCTTGTAATAAAAGGCAGTATGGCGCTTTGTGCCCATTATGTATATAAGTTTTCAATCAAAAAAATGGGTGATATACCTTCAAAAACCATTAGTGCAGTTTTAGCAGAAATAATTATGGTTGGCGGATATTACATATTTGAAGGTTTTCTTTATGGATTTATTCCTTCACTTATAAATGCGTATGCAAATGTTGCGCAAGGTATTTTTGGCATAGTCTTAGGAATATTTATTGTAAAAGTATTTAAAAAAATAATACAATAAAAAACGGATAGTTAAACTATCCGTTTTTTATTGCTGTTTTTTAATTTTTATATTTTTGTATATTAACATACCAAGTGATAAAACCGCTGCAATAATAAGAATTATCATTGAATCTGTTTTTGATTCAATAACATTAGCGATAATACCCGATAAACAAATAAGAAATGTAATTGCCCATCCATAACTTTTGATGTTAACAAAAAACATTAAAACTCCTACAAGTGCAATTGAAATCGAAAAAATTAAATCTGTTGTGTCAATAGCAATTTTATCATTGATAAAGTATTGAATAGCTACTGAAATTAAAAAAACAATAATCGCGATTATAATCATTGCCGCACCTATCATAGGCCTTTTTTTGTAATTTGATGACATAATTTTGCCTCCTTTTCATTATATGAAAATTTTAGCAAAATTTTGTCGATTTGTCAATGAAATGGTTTGTTATTTACTTTAATTAAAGTATTATACAAATAAGTCCGCCGCTGCCTTCGTTAATAATTCTTTCTAATGTTTCTTGTAGTTTTTGTTGAGCGTCAGACGGCATTTTGTAAAGTTTGTTTCTAAGTCCTTCGTTAACAAGTTCATGAACAGATTTTCCAAATATATTTGATTCCCAGATTTTTTCCGGAGACTCATCAAATTCTTTTAAAAGATAATTTACAAGTTCTTCTGATTGTTTTTCTGTACCAACAATAGGGGACACTTCTGTTTCAACTTCTGCTTTAATCATATGTATGCTTGGTGCTGATGCTTTAAGTCTGATTCCAAAGCGGTTACCTTGTTTTACAATTTCAGGTTCTTCGAGTTTTAATTCTTCAAGCGTTGGAGTAACAATACCATATCCGATTTCGTTAACTTCTCTTAATGCAGATTCGATTTTTTCATATTCTTTTTTTATTTGTGTAAGGTTTGTAACAAGTTCTAAAAGTGTATCTTTTCCATTTATTTCAAGATTTGTTGTTTCGCCCAGTATTTTGTAGAATAGATCTTCGTCGCAAAGTACGTCGAGTATTATTTTACCTGTGCCTAAATTTATGCTGTTTGTTTTGATTTCTTTAATGTATTCATATTCTGCAATTGATTCTTTAAGTAAAGTACATTCGCATATTTTATTTACATTTTTAACCGATTCTACTACTTTTGAATAAATACCTTCTTTGAGATAATGAGTGCTTTCTAACGTATCAATCCAACTTGGTATATTTATAGAAATTTCTGTAATTGGAAATTCACAAAGAACATTTTCTAATATGTCGTTTACATTTTCTAAAGAAAGTTTATCGCAATTTACAGGATATACTGTTACATTGTGAGTTTTTTCAATATCTTCTTTTACCTTTTTTGCCATTTGACCGGTTGGATTTGTTGAGTTTAAAAGTACTATAAACGGTTTGTTAATTTCTTTTAATTCGTTTATAACTCGGGTTTCTGCCTTTATATATTCTTCTCTTTCTATATCAGTAATACTTCCGTCGCTGGTTATTACAAGGCCTATTGTTGAGTGCTCTTTTATAACTTTTTTTGTTCCGATTTCAGCTGCTTCAATAAAAGGTATTTCTTCGTCGTACCAAGGTGTTTTTACCATTCGGGGCATATCGTCTTCTGTGTGCCCGATTGCGCCATCAACAACATAACCTACACAGTCAATCATTCGAACATTAAGATTTGCATCATTTGATAGTTTCACATTAACTGCTTCATTTGGTATAAATTTGGGTTCTGTTGTCATTATAGTTTTTCCTGCACCGCTTTGTGGAAGTTCATCAAGTGTACGTTCTTTTTTGTATGCATTTTCAATGTTAGGCAATACTACTAAATCCATAAATTTTTTTATAAATGTTGATTTACCTGTTCGTACAGGTCCAACAACACCTATATAAATATCGCCTTGCGTTCGTTTTGAAATATCTTGATATATATTATCCATATTTTGTCCTCCTTAAAATACACTTTTTTAAAATGTATATTATCGGTTGGACATAAATATAACAAAAACTCGGTCAATTAACCGAGTTTTTTAAAAATCTCTTAATGATGTAATCGTGAGCATTATTTTCAAATGTGTCATCAAGCGGAGAAAGTGAAACATCACCGTACTTTTTATTTAGTGCATTGTTTAATATATAATCTGTAAGACGAGGATTTTTAGGTAGGAGAGGGCCGTGAAGGTTTGTTGCTATTGTGTTTTTATAAATAAGTCCTTCATAAGTTTTTTCTTCGCTGTTGCCGTACCCGTATTTTACAATACCAAATGGTGTGTAATCTTTAATATCAGTAATTGTATTGTGGTTTTCAAAGCCTACTACTGTATTATTTATACATTCACATTCAAGAATAATATTACCGATTAGTCTGTTTTTAATTTGTTTTGTAGTTATGTCAAATATTCCAAGACCATCAATTGCTTTTTCGTTTATTTTAAATTCTTTGCCAAGAATATGATAACCTGAGCATAAAGCAAGTAGAGTGCCATCGCTTTCAACAAAATTTTTAAGTTCGTCTTTTTGTTTTTGCAGTTTGTTGTTTGCAATTAAAGTATCTCTGTCAGAACCTCCGCCAAGAATTAAGATATCAATGTTTGCAAAGTCTATTTTATCTTCTATTATTACTATTTCAAAATCAATATTTCTCAGTTTTAAACGGCGAGAAAGGGAAACAATATTTCCTTTATCTCCATATAGATTCAGAATATCTGGATATATGTGTCCAATTGTAAGTTTCATATTTATCATCCTTTCTTTATTTAGATGATTTCTCAAGACTTTTTAAAATGTTTTGAGTATCAAAAAGTGCTGTGTAATTAACAAGAAGATATACAGGTCTGTCAGATGCAAAAATAATGTCTTTTAAATTATCTTTAGTGTTATCCATTACTTTTACATTGTCAAAGCCAGCATACAGAATTCTGATTGCAAGGTCATCTTTTCTGATGCCGCCACTATAAATTGAATTTATATTTGCATTTTTTAAATATTCAAAATCTACATCCCAGAGCCAGGTAATATCTGTTCCGTCTGATGGGGCATCATTAAGAACAAAAAATACGTCTTTTTCTCTTTGGTCGTTTATTAAAGTAGAAATTGCCTGGTTAAATCCTGCACCGTTTTTAGATAAGTTAAGAATTACGTCTTTATTGTTAATTCTAAATGTTTCCATTCTTCCAATTTGCGGTTTGTAAGAATTAAATACATTATTTATATTGGTCAAATCAAGACCAAGTTCGTTATATGCACTAAATGCAGCAAGAATATTATATATATTGTAAAAGCCTTTGTAGTTTACATCAAGGGTTATAGTATGATTGTTGTATTTAATGTCAAATTTCATTTTATTGTCTAAATCAATATTTACAGCATCATAATGCGGAGCATGTCTTTTATAACCACATTTTGGACAGTAAAAATCGCCAAGTTGGCTGTAATGACAAAAATTATATGAAAGTTCACTTTGGCATTTAAGACAAAATCTACCTTCTTTTATTTCATTTTTCTTTAAATTTTTATCTTCACTAATTCCGTAAAACTTCGCTTTATATTTATCTGCATAATGGGCGCATAATGGATCATCGCCATTTAGAATAAGTTCAAAATCATTTTTTATGTTTGAAAATGCTTCATCGAGTAGTTTAACGGTTGCGTCTATTTCGCCGTATCTGTCAAGTTGGTCGCGAAAAAGATTGGTAATTACAATTCTATCAGCATTAACATGTTTTACAACGTGTCTTAAATATGCTTCATCGCACTCTAAAACAGCATAATCAGCATTTAATTTTCCGAAAATACTTGCTTTTGTAACAAAGGCGCAAGTTATACCATCAAGCATATTTGCACCAACATTATTACATACAACTTCTTTTCCTTCATTTTTAATCAAAGAGTACAAAAGATTTGTTGTAGTTGTTTTTCCGTTAGTTCCGCAAACAAGAATAGTTTTTTCTTTTACTTGTTTTGCAAGATGTTTAAGTATATCCGGGCAAATTTTTCTTGCAATTGTTCCAGGAGTTGATGAACTTTTTTTGCCGAGAATTTTACCTAATATTATAGAAATTTTTGCAGCAATTATTGCTAACATTTTACGCATTATTATCACCTTACATTTTTAGTTTACATCAAATTATTATAAATCATTTTTATATATTTTGCAATGTTTTTTGTTAAAATACTCATAACTAATTTTGATATAAATATAATTTACATAAAGGAGGTAATAAAATGGGTAAGAATTTATCTAAAAGATATGTCGTAAAAAATAGAAAAAGAAATTATCGTAAGAGCTTTCTTATAAAATTTACTATTTCATGTTTTATTCTTGTTTTGCTTATATTTGTCGGGAATATAAAAAATGAAAAAATACAATCATTTAAAAATTATATTGCAAACACACTCGACAAAAGTACTGATTTTAAACAGACAAAAAATGATATTTTTAATGTTATTTCTGGATTTTCTGATAAAATATATAAAACTGTACCAGTTAATAATTTCAAAGATAACAATGCACCTATGGCTTCTTATGACACCCCTGTTAAAATTGCGGAAGCAAGTAATGAAAAAGTAATGATGAGAAATCCCGTTGATGGAGTTATAACATCAAAATACGGTATGAGAATTCACCCTGTAACAAAAGAAGAAAAAATGCATGGAGGTATAGATATTGCTGCAGATAGAGGCGACGTAGTTATTTCTGCCGCAAAAGGTGTTGTAGAAAAAGTAGGCGAAGATGAGTTTAACGGAAAATATGTCGTGATAAAACACGACCAAGGGTTAAAAACCTATTATGCACATTTAAGCGAAATCTGTGTTATTGATAATGAAACTGTTGATGACAATACAAAAATTGGTTTAGCGGGAGATACCGGTCTTGCTACCGGCGTGAATTTACATTTTGAAGTAAAACTTAACGGAGAGAGGGTAGATCCTGAACAATATGTCACATTTGCACATAAAGATTGAATTTTCTTTTGCTCTTACGTTATTATTTTTTTATTTATTTGATAAATTAGAAGTTTTTATAACTTTCTTTATTTGCGCTATTTTGCACGAAATGATGCATCTTTTAGTGTGTATTATTTTAAAAGAAAAAGTAAGAGGTGTAAAAATTGCACCGTATGGAGTGTGCTTGCAATGTGAGTTTATAAAAAATCCGCTTCATGTAATTTTAGTAAGCATTTCAGGACCAGTTTTAAATCTTATTTTATATTTACTTTTCAAAAATAGGCTTTATTTATTTTCGTATGCAAATCTGTCAATTTTTATAATAAATATGTTCCCGTTTTTGCCACTTGATGGCGGTGCTGTTTTAAAGGCACTTTTTACCCTTAAATTTGGATATGTAAAATCTTATAAGTTTATGATAAATGTTTCGAGAGTTTTTTCAATAATAACAATATTTTTCGGAATAATTTTAGTTTTTATTACAAAATATAACATTTCATTATTGATTATTGGACTGTTTTTGTTGTATAATATAAAAAGTGAAAGAAATGGTTTGATTTATTTAAAAAACAAACTTTTAACTAACGAGTTTTTTGAAAAAAACTTTATAAAAGTAAAGAATGTTATAGTTAATGCAGATACTTTTCTTGTTGAATGTATTGACGATTTTGAGTATAACACTTTACTGAATATAACGGTGTTGTCAAAGTGCAATACAAAAATTTGTGAATTTTCTCAATATGAAATTGTAGATTTGCTTTTAAATAACAACACTTATATAAAATTTTTGGATGTTATAAAAATGAAAGGGTATAATAATGAACTTAAAGGACAAACTTGAAAAAATACTTATGAATGTTCAAAAACCAACAAGATACATCGGCAACGAATATAACAGCGTACATAAAGAATTAAAAGATATAAATGTGCGCTTTGCTTTTTGTTTTCCTGATGTATATGAAGTTGGAATGAGTCATCTTGGAATGAAAATACTATACCATCTTTTAAATGAAGAAAAAGATGTCTATTGTGAACGCGTTTTTGCACCATGGGTTGATATGGAAGATGAAATGCGAAAAAATGATATTCCGCTATTTACACTTGAAAGTGGAGATAGTATAGAAAATTTTGATTTTTTAGGATTTACTCTTCAATATGAAATGAGTTATTCCAATATTATAAATATGCTCGACCTTGCAAGTGTTCCGCTTTTATCAAAGGACAGAGATGAATCTCATCCTATCGTTTGCATGGGTGGTCCTTGCGCATACAGTGCAGAGGCATTAGCGCCGTTTTGCGACTTTTTTATGCTTGGAGAAGGCGAAGAAGTAATAATAGAAGTTGTAAATGAGTATAAAAAATGGAAAAAAACAGGTGCGAAAAAAGAAGAATACCTTAAAGCAATTTCTAACATAGAAGGTGTTTATGTTCCATCTTTTTACGATATTAGTTACCACGAAGACGGAACGGTTAAGCAAATAAAAACAAAGTACGATTTTGTTCCAAAGACTGTAAAAAAACGAATAATTAAAGATATGGATTCTGTTTATTATCCTGATAAATTCATAGTACCTTTTCAGGAAATTGTGCATGACAGAATTATGCTTGAAATGTTTAGAGGATGTATTCGTGGATGCAGATTTTGTCAGGCTGGAATGATATACAGACCGGTAAGAGAAAAAAGCAAAGAAACGCTTTTGAAACAAGCAAATGCACTTTTAAAAAACACAGGATACGAAGAAATATCTTTGTCATCACTATCTACAAGCGACTACACAGATTTAAAAGATTTTACATCTCAACTTATTGATATTACAGAAAAAGAAAAAGTGAACTTATCACTTCCATCGCTTCGTATAGATAATTTTTCATTAGAACTTATGGAAAAAGTTCAAAAGGTAAGAAAAAGCAGTCTTACGTTTGCACCTGAAGCAGGTACACAAAGAATGAGAGACGTTATAAATAAAGGTATTACCGAAGAAGATATATTAAATGGAGCTCATATTGCATTTGGTGGCGGATATTCAAGCATAAAATTATATTTTATGATTGGACTTCCTTATGAAACCGATGAAGATGTCGCAGGAATAGGAATTCTAACCGAAAAAGTTCTTGATGAATATTTTTCATACCCAAAAGATGAGCGTCCTAAAAATTTGCGTCTTACAACAAGTGTTTCTTCTTTTGTGCCTAAGGCATTTACACCGTTTCAGTGGGCAAAACAGAATACTATTGAAGAACTTCGTGTAAAACAAAGAATAATTCGCGATAACATTAAAAGAAAAGCCATAAATTATAATTATCACGAAAGTACTGTAAGTGTTCTTGAAGGAATTTTCGCAAGAGGGGACAGACGACTTAGTAACGTTCTTATTAAAGCTCACGAAAAAGGCGTACGTTTTGATGGATGGGCTGACCAGTTTGATGAAAATAAATGGAATGAAGCGTTTTTAGAATGTGGGTTAGATAAAGATTTCTACACAAGGGAAAGAAGTTTTGATGAAATTTTACCTTGGGATATGATAGATGTTGGAGTTTCTAAAAAGTTCCTTATAAATGAAGCTGAAAAAGCAAAAAGAGCAGAAGTTACACCGAATTGTCGTGCTAAATGTTCAGGCTGTGGTGCATCATCTTTTGGAGGAGGTGTATGCTTTGAGTAAGTACAGATTAAAATATCAAAAAGGCGAAGAAGCGAGATATATCTCGCATCTTGACTTTGTAAGAACAATCGGAAGAACTTTTAAAAGGGCAAACCTTCCACTAAAATATACACAGGGGTTTAATCCACATATTGTTATGTCCGTTGCGCTGCCTATTTCTGTTGGTGTACTTTCAGATAGTGAATATATGGACGTAGAACTTACCGAAAGTGTTTCTTTAAGTGATTTAATTAAAAGAATTAACGAAAATATTCCAATGGGGTTAAAAATTCTTGACGCTAAAAAACTTAATGAATCGGACAAGTCTTTTAACAAGATTGAATCAGCAAAATACCTTGTATATGTAATAGGAAATGGCAACATTGATTTAGGAAGATTTTTATCATTGAATGAAATTATAGTAGAAAAGAAGACGAAAAAAGGTATATCGGATGTAGATATCAAAAAAGATATTAAAAACATTGAATATCTTGGAAAAGAAAATGATTTTGATGTGTTCGTTATGCATTTAAGTGCTGGTAGTAGCGCTAATTTGAAACCTGAAACGGTACTTAATGCTTTTGAGAAATTTATGGATTATAAAACAGAATTTTTCAAAGTTAAACGTACAAATATGTATTTTGAAAACGATATAAACGTATTTTAAGGGTGGTTTTTTTGAAAAAAAGGTACGAAGAGTTAAAAAATTTATTAAATATGCATAGCCATAACTATTACGTCTTGGATAATCCTTCAATTACAGATTATGAATATGATATGCTTATGCGTGAACTTATTGAAATTGAAAAAAATAATCCTGATTTTATTTCGCCCGATTCCCCTTCACAAAAAGTAGGTGGAGCTATTCTTACTGAATTTGAGTCTGTTGAGCACGATGTGCAAATGCAAAGTTTACAGGATGCGTTTTCAAAAGAAGAAATATATGATTTTGCTTTGAGGGTAGAAAAAGCTCTTGAAAAAGGCACTGAATATGTTGTTGAAAAGAAAATCGACGGACTTTCTGTGTCACTTGAATACAGAAATTCACTTTTTGTAAGAGGTTCAACGCGCGGAAATGGATTTGTTGGCGAAGATGTAACAAATAATTTGAAAACCATAAAATCAATCCCGTTAAAACTTAATGTAGACGTTGACTATCTTGAAGTGCGCGGCGAAGTGTTTATGTCAAAACAGAATTTTAAAAAGATCAATGAGATAAAAGAAGAAAATGGGGAAGAACCATTTGCAAATCCAAGAAATGCGGCAGCAGGCTCGTTAAGACAACTTGATTCATCAATTGCTGCTAAAAGAAATCTTGATATATTTGTGTTTAATATTCAAAAAATTGAAGGCAAAGAAATAAAAACTCACCTTGAAGGGCTTGAGTTTCTACGCACTGCAGGATTTAAGGTAATAGATAACGATAAAAAGTTCACTTCGATAGATGATGTGCTTAAAGAAATAGAAAATATCTCAAGCGAAAGAAGTTCTCTTTATTATGATATAGACGGTGCAGTTATCAAAGTAAATAATTTAGCAGAAAGAGAAATTCTTGGGTCTACTTCAAAAACACCACGTTGGGCTATTGCATTTAAATATCCGGCAGAGCAAAAAGAAACAATAGTAAAAGATATTTTTGTTACTGTTGGAAGAACTGGTGTTTTAACTCCGAATGCCGACCTTGAAACAGTTCTCGTTGCAGGCAGCAAAGTAAGCAGAGCAACATTGCACAATATGGACTATATAAATATGAAAGACATAAGAATAGGGGATACAGTTCTTATTCAAAAGGCTGGAGATATAATTCCTGAAGTAGTAAAGGTTATCACTGAAAAAAGGTCGGGTAATGAACTGCGTTTTGAAATGCCAAAAACTTGTCCTGAGTGTGGTAGTCATGTGGTTAAAGAAGATGGTGAAGCAGCACACAGGTGTACGGGTCTTAGTTGTCCTGCTCAACAACTTAAAAAGATTTCGCATTTTGTATCGAAAAATGCTATGGATATTTCGGGGCTTGGAGAAGCAGTCGTAAAAAAACTTCTTGATGAAAATATTATATCAAGTAGTGCAGACTTATATTACATTGAAAAGGATGCGATTTCGTCATTAGATAAACTTGGAGAAAAATCTTCTGAAAACTTAATAAATGCTATAAATGCATCAAAGGAAAAATGCTTGTCAAATCTTATTTTTGCTCTCGGAATACGACATATTGGATTAAATACAGCAAAACTTATTGCTTCAAAGTTTAAAACGATTGAGAATTTAATAAACGCATCAGAAGAAGAGTTATCTTTAATCAATGATGTTGGTGCAATAATGGCAAAAAGTGTTGTTGAGTTTTTCAGTGAAACTTCAAACCTAAAACTTATTGAACAATTAAAAAATGCGGGTGTAAATACACAGTATATCGATACATCAACGGGGTTTGATAATAGATTTGAAAACCTTACTTTTGTTATAACAGGAACACTTGATTCAATGGGACGAAAAGAAGCACAAGAAATTATTGAAAATTTTGGAGGAAAGGTATCGGGAAGTGTTTCTAAAAAGACTGATTTTGTTGTTGTTGGAGAAAGTGCCGGTAGTAAACTTACAAAAGCAAACGAACTTGGTATAGCTGTTCTTAACGAGAGTGAGTTTTTAGAAAAGTTGAACTAAAATATCAAAAAAACACATTTTATTTAAAAAAATATCAAAAAAATTCATTTATATATCTAAACTGTTGACTAATTTTATTATCAGTGATAAATTAACTTTAACAAATGAAATTCGGAGGAATTTAATATGCATACTCTTGCGATGTTTGGATTTGGTGGAATGGCTGGAATTCATCATAAAGTACTTACAAATGATTATGACAAAATACAAGTAAAAGGTGTATATGATATTGATAATAAAAGAATGGATGCTGCCAAAGAAAAAGGTCTGGTTGCATATCTTTCAAAAGAAGATTTGTTAAATGATAATGAAGTTGATATTGTTCTTGTAGCGACAACTAACGACTCTCATAAAGAGTTATGTATAGATGCCTTAAATGCAGGAAAGCATGTTATTTGTGAAAAACCTGCTACAATGTGTGCTGATGATCTCGTTGAAATAATAGAATGTGCAAAGAAGAATAATAAAGTGTTTACTATAGACCAGAACAGACGAGTAAATAAAGATTTTGTTCTTATGAGAAGAACTGTAGAGTCTGGTATTATTGGCAAACCTTATGTTATTGAATCAAGAGTTGAAGGTTCAAGAGGACTTCCATCAGGTTGGAGAGAGAAAAAAGCACAAGGTGGAGGAATGATGCTCGACTGGGGCGTTCATCTTATTGACCAGATTATGTATATGATTGATGAAAAGGTAGTTAATGTTTTTTGCAAAATGTTAAGTCTTAATTACCCTGAAGTTGATGATAATTTCAGATTAACTTTAACTTTTGAAAGCGGACTTATTGCGCATATTGAAGTTTCGACTAACAACTTTATTTCGCATCCGAGATGGTATGTACTTGGAACAGACGGAACGCTTCAGATTGACGACTGGTCGTGCGAAGGAAAAGTTGTTAAATGTCTTGATAAGGAAAACTCATGGGGAGTTGATATTGTATCAACAAAGGCAGGTCCTTCAAAAACAATGGCACCAAGAAGCGAAGATACTGTTGAAACTATAAAACTTTCAGCACCTTGTGATGTTATGGATAACCTTGTGCCTACCTATGAGCAGTTTTTAGACGCTATAGATAATGGAGCCGAACTTAAAATAAAACCGGAAGAAGCGCTAAGAGTTATCAAAGTAATGGAAGCGGCATTTTTGTCAAGTGAAAAATGCGAAACAGTAAAAACTAATATATAATAAAAACCCGAATGTTTATCATTCGGGTTTTTATATTTAATAAATCAGAGTTGTAAATTACCTTTTTTATTGTAACAATATGTAAATATTTTTTGCGCGATATCATTATTTGCAAGGACTTTATATGTTTTTCCTGCTGAATTGATAGATATTATGCTCTTTGATGTCGTAATATTGTCAATTTGCTTGTATGTTAAATAAAATGTTTCTTTGTTATTGTTTTTCCCGCAAAGTCCAGTACCTTGTATATGGTCGTCGAAAACTTGTATATAAGTTCCATTCCATAAAAGAGAAAATCCTATCAAAGCAGCACCTAACCACACAGGTGCCATCATCAAAAAACTTCTTAAAAACATTTCTAATTCGCTTTCGTTATGTTTTTTCTCGAAGAAATCTGGCAGTTCCATAAGAATAAAAAATCCGCCTATCATAATAATAAAACCGATTATAATCATTAAAAATTTTTGTCCGATTCCTGTACCCTTTGTATCGTATACAGGTTCTTTTGTAGAATTGATGTTCATATTTACCTCCGTTTTTAATAATCTCTTTAATGTTTTTTTGCGCAGGTTAATTTGCTTGACGTAAAAATCAACCTCCTTTATTTAAATATTTGCAAATTAAAAAATGCGCCAACCGAAGTTGACGCATAAAAACGCAAACTCCGATTGTCGCCAAACAAATTTAAACAGAACGGAGCATAAGCCATACTATCTAATGGAATTTGCATTTTTTACAAAATAACTATAAATAGTATGGCTAAAAAAGAGCATGAAAATACTCCTGTTCACATTATTAAATTTGTTTGGCATAATTATAATAACATACATTTAAAATTTTATCAATATTATTTTGTAGATAAATAAAAAATTTATCATTTTTTACAATAAAAAAGACATCAACAAGTGATGTCTTTTTTATGGTGGAGATGAGGAGTAAAGCATATTTGCTTTGCAAATCTGCCATGCTTGCCGACCCAAAGGTTACACCTTTCGGTACCCGTCTTCGCACCTGTTCGCTAAAAACGATTATCAATCGTTTTCTTTACGCTCACACTCGTCGAGTTCGATTCTCCCTTTAGCAAACAAAAAAAGACATCAACAAGTGATGTCTTTATTATGGTGGAGATGAGGAGAATCGAACTCCTGACCCCCTGCTTGCAAGGCAGGTGCTCTCCCAGCTGAGCTACACCCCCATATTAAATTAAGTGGCACGCCCTGTAGGATTCGAACCTACAACCAACTGATTCGAAGTCAGCTACTCTATCCGTTGAGCCAAGGGCGCAAACAAGAAATATGGGGCACTAACCTCTAGTAGTATATCACATAAAAATATTGTTGTCAAGAAGAAAAAATGTATTTTTTTGACATAAAGATGTCTTGTTTTTATATTGAAAAATTGGTATTTTTATTTTATAATTAACATATTAGGTAATTTTATACTATATAAGCAAAAGGAGAAAGTGATATGTCTTACTCAAAAGTTGAAAATTATATGGGTTCGCCAACAATTACTGTTGACGGAAAACCGTTGCCTCCCATGGCGATGACAATTACTACGCAATTTAAAAGCCGTCAGGAACTAGACCTTGAATATATTAAAAAACTTGGTCAGTCAGGAATAAAACTTTTTTATGTAATGTGTGATACTGACTGGTATGATAGTTGCTCTTTTAGCAGTTTAAAAAAAGAAATGGAATTGATTTTAAGCGTTATTGAAGATGCACATTTTATGCTTAGAATGTCGGTACATCCTCCAAAAAAATGGGTTGAAGAAAACCCTGATGAAGTGCTTAGATTTAATGATGGAAGTATTGTTCCTGTAAAAATTGCCAACGAAACTGTGAATGTTGAATACCCTGGAATGTATTCATTTAATTCAAAAAAATGGCAAAAAGCTGCCGGTGATGCACTTGTTGATATGATGGAAAAATGCGACAAGTTAGAATTTGCAGATAGAATTGTAGGTTATCTTATTTGCGCGGGACGCACAAGTGAGTGGAATTATGGTACGCCGATTGATTACAAAGACAAAGGCATTTATGGTGATGCATCGCCGTCGTTTATGGAATATTTTTCGGATTATGTAGGCGAAAAGTATAATAAAAAACCTGATGAAGTTATATTGCCCGATTGTGAAAAAAGATTTTATGCCTGGGAATTTGACAGAGAATTATCTAAAATACGTCTGGGAAATTCTCGCTCTCCTGAACCTGATTGGGCAAACCTTCAAAAAGAAAATCAAATAGGTTCATTTTTAAATGTTGATGAAGATGAAAATACTGCTGACTTTTACAGAGCATGGCAATTGTCAAAAGCAGATGCTTTGATTGAACTTGCAAGACGTATAAAAGAAAAAGATAGCGGAAAAATTACCGGTGCTTTTTTTGGCGGATGGGCAGCAGGAAACAGAATTTCTGGTGCAGCAGCAGCTATCCGAAGAGTATTAAACAGCCCTTATGTGGACTTTCTTTCAAATCCTGGTGTATATGATAACAGACAACCAGGCGGATTTACTGGTCAGCGCGCAATGGTGGATTCATTTTTCCTCAAAGGAAAAACATTTATAGTAGAAGATGATATGAGATCTCATAAAGAAATACCATTTTGGCGTGATTTGGGCGAACTTTTTGATGCAAATGACACGATCAATACTTTGAAGCGTGAATTTGGAAGAAACATTTGCGATAATACGCATGCTTGGTGGTTTGATCAGTTTGCAGGTGGTGGAAGATATAAATTCCAAGAAGCATACGATATGTTTAAAAAGCAAAGCGAAATTGCCGATTTTGCATATTCTATGCCACGTGTAAAACAAAATGAAATTGCCTTTATTTATGATGAAGAAAGTGTACATACTGTGTCAAATCAAACTATGGCAGAACTTGTTGAAATTTTTGGAAACTATGAAATAGCACGAATAGGTGCACCTTCTGACCGCTATTACCATAATGATTTGTCAGACCCGAATATGCCTGATTATAAACTTTATGTATTTTTAAACACTTTGGTTCTTACTAAAGAAGAAAGAGAAGTAATTAAAAACAAACTTCGCAAAAACGGAGCTATGGCTGTGTTCGTTTATGCTCCTGGTGTTATTGATCCTTCGGACAAAAATAAACAGTTTAGTGCAGAACATATTACTGATTTAACAGGTATTAAATGTGAAATGCTAAATGGCAAATTTACTCCTGCATTTAAAGTATGTGATGATAGATTGAATTTGGAATATAACAAAGTTTATGGTCTTATGGACAGAATAGAAATGGGTAATATATGGACTGAAAAGAAATATTCAAAAAGAAGTTACTTATATCCTGCGTTTTTCTCTTGTGATGATGATGCCAAAGTATTAGCACGTTTTTGTGAAAATAAAAAACCTGCAATCACTATCAAAAATAATGATGGGTTTACAAGCGTTTTGTATGGTGCAAAACTTATGAGGGCAGAAGTTGTAAAAGAATTTGCAAAACTGGCGGGATGCCACATTTACAACGATACAAATGATGTTATTTATGCAAATAAAAACTTTTTAACAGTGCATTCTTCACATAATGGGAAAACAGAAATTTCACTTCCTGAAAAATGTGATATAATTGAACTTTACGAAAATAAAGTTTACGGAAAAGACACCGATCACATAACTTTTGATATGTATTATGGTGAAACAAAAATGTTTTATCTTAAAAAAAGTGAATAATTTTTAAAAACGGACTTAAAAAGTCCGTTTTTTTATGTTTAAATCTATTGAATTTTATATAATTTTGTGTTATAATCTATCTATCTATGGAAACGGAGGAGTATTTATGTCGGTTTTTCAGCGATTTAAACATACATTATATTTTTTGATTGCAGATGCTTTTTTTGTATTTTTAGCATGTTTTTTTTCAAAAGTGTTTTCTGAAGACATAAACATTGCAATAAAATATATTTTTGGTTTCAAAGCAAATTTTTATAATTCTTTTGCTTTAGTTATTTTTATTTTCGCAGTTGTTTTTTATATAATGCGCTTATACAGAAATATATGGATTTATGCTACCATCATCGATTATATAAAACTGTCATTTGCATGTATTATTTCAATGATGCTTATATTTTCTTT
>SVJH01000043.1 GCA_015069095.1 Oscillospiraceae bacterium
CGTGTTAGGGATTTTAACCAGAAAGAAAACTATAACTTTAAAAACGGGTCCAGGGCGGAGCCCTGTGTCGTTTGAGGGGTGCGGGGCGAATAATTCGCAAATCATTAACAACTCGTGCGGTAATTTTTAATTTATTGTTCTTCTTGATGCGTACTTCAAGTCGAGGTTCTCGACCGAAATCCCCGCGTTTTTGGTTCTTTATTCGCCAAAAGAACCCGTCGGAGACATGAAAGTAAACTAACGATTTTATGTTGAAATAATTTTGTGGAAAACGGAATGTCGAAAATCACCACTCCCTACAACAATATCAAAAACACCCAAGAAAAACGGGAGGGGACAGAGCCCCTCCCCTACAATATTAATAAAAATACCCAAGTAACTTTAAAATTACTTGGGTTGTTTTTTATCCTTAAGACCAACCCACATATCGCAGTCTTTTTTTGTTTACTATTTACAAAATATTATATGTATGATATAATTTCTATGTATATTATTTTTTATATAAGGTGTTGAGGAAATGAAAAAAGTATTAGCATTTATTCTTTGTGTTTTTATGTTGGCAGGAACACTTGTTCCAACATATGCAATGGATAAATCAAAAGTAGAAGGTGCAAAAGAAAAAATAAGCAATTACACCGATACGTACTATGGCAGTGTATATGCGTTTGATGACCTTAATGAATTTGTTTTAGGAAAAGACTTTGTTGGTGGAGGCAACTACAAAAATGCCGCAACAGGCGTTAAACTTACAACAGAAAAAGACCACACTGGAACACTTCTTGGCGGAAAAAGTCTTCTTATTTCTGAAAGAACTCAAACGTATAACAGAATTAAGTTTTTAAATTCGTTGTCGTCAAAACCGTTTACAGAAAACGATATCGGTAAGCATTTTACTGTTTCGGCGTACGTTCTTGCTACGGCACAAACAACAATTGAACTTGGTATTTATAACACAATAGATAATCACACATACTCATCAAGCCCTTATGTTTCAGACAAAAAAACACTATCTGCAAACGAGTGGACAAGATTCCAGTTTGAATTTACAGTTACAAATGATTTAATTGAAAACTCAATATCTGCAATAAGTTTTAATCAGCTAAACGGAGTTAAAGATACACTGCTTTATTTTGATGACATTGTAGTTACATATAAAGGTGAGTCAATGATTTTTGATAACAAAGACTCATTTACATATTTAGAAGATTTTGAACTTGGCGGAGCATATCCTACTGCTTCATCAAACTTTACTTTAGTAGAAGAAGAAAATCACACAAATTCCGGAAAAACAGACGGAAAAAGTCTTAAACTTACAGGAAGAACTTCAAAAAGCCACAGATTTAAATTTTTAAATCTTTTTAAAGGCACTTCATTTACAGAAGATGATATCGGATCTGCTTTTGAAGTAAGAATGTATGTAAAAACAACCGTAGATGCAAAACTGCGCCTTGGTACATATTCAAAAACAGGAACAGCATACGCATTTACACCTTACAGAATAAATACTTATAACGTTCAAAAAGACACATGGACACCAATTTCGCAGTACCTTATTGTCGACGAAAAAGTTGTTGAAAACGGAATAAGTATGCTTGGTCTTGACCAGGCGACAGGCGATAAAGAAGTTGCAACAACTATTTTTGTTGATGATGTCTTAGTAGAGAAAAAGAGTGAAAAATTCTACTTTAAAGAAGAAGTTGATGCAGATGCAATGTTTGATGCACTTCCTGAAGCAGAAGTTATGATTACTCCTGAGGAATTTATTGCATCAGCGCCTACAACTGCTCAGGCAGGAAATTTTTCTAAACACGTTGTAACAGATGAAAACTGGAAAGATTTAGGTTTTACAAGTGCTGTTCATTACTCTATAAAAAACAAACCCGACGTTCCGTATTCGTATCAGCACGTTATAAAATATTTAGGAAATACCGTACAGAAAAACGACCAACTTCTTGTTTCGTGCTATATAAGAGGTATTTCGACAGAGTCATCAAGTGGAAACTGCCATATGCAGTTTGTGTCAGAAGATTCAGGCACATATAAAAAAGTGCTTCAGTCCGACTACAAAATTCCTGCAGACGGCAAATGGAGAAAATGCTATTTTGCATCGGGTGCAGTTTCTGAATATGAAAACCAGATTCGTCTTCAGTTAAGATGCGGATACGAAATTCAGGAATTTGAAATTGCCGACCTTAAACTTTTAAGATATCCTGTAGAAACATATCCTGACCTTACATATAGCGATATGCCCGATATTTACTCTTCATACAACGGCGGAGAACCTAACTCCGAGTGGAGAGATGAAGCGGAAGAACGAATTAAACTTATCCGTATGGGACAGGCGAAAGTTATTGTTCAGGACAAAGAAGGAGACCCTATTCCTAATGTAAAAGTAGATATTGATATGACAGACCATTCTTTCCAGTTTGGTACTGCAGTAAACGGTACACTGCTTGTAAATAACACCTACCAGGAAAAAGTAGGAACATATTTTAATACAGCCGTTTTAGAATCTGAACACAAGTGGAATCAATACGAAAAAAATTCTACAAGACCAAGAGAAATGTACAATAAACTTAAAGATCTTGGTATTAAAAATGTAAGAGGGCATACACTCCTTTGGGACGTTGACTATATAAACAGAGAATGGGTAGACAACACAAAAATCCCTGAAGATGTTGCCGCAAATTATGCAGACAGAGAATATGTTGACAGCCGAATTGAAAATCACATTAAAACAATTCTTACAGATTATAATGGTCAACTTTGCGACTGGGACGTTGTAAACGAACTTACAGGCAACCATGCTCTTACCGAATATTACAACAAAACAACTTTAAAACAATGGTTTGACTGGGCTAAAAAATACGATGACAACGCAATCAGATTTATTAACGAAACAGGTATTGCAGGAAACAGCGATTACGGTCTTGACGGTTTTAGAAAATACCTTGATTTTATGGTAGAAAACGATGTTGATTTTGAAGGTATCGGTATTCAGTCGCACTTTGCATCTACTTGCGATATTTTAGATTTCAAACGTCAACTTGACATATTGGCATCATACGGAAAACGTCTTAAAATTACAGAGTTTGACTTTAATAAAGACGGCGTTATTCAGGGCGAATTTACCCGTGATATTATGAAACTTGCATTCAGTCTTCCTCAAATGGACGGTTTTGTTTCATGGGGATTTACCGACAGACATCACTGGCTTAAAAATGCAATTTTACTTGACAGCGAATGGAATATGAAACAGTCAGGCGAGCAGTATGTTGACCACGTCTTTAATCAGTGGTGGACAGATGAATCTGGCAAAACAAACGAAGATGGCGAGTACATTACAAAAGTATTTTACGGCGACCATAATGTTACACTTAAATATAACGGTATAACAATTAAAGAAAATGTATCTTTTGAAAGAGGAAAAGATAATACACTTACAATCGTAATAGATACAAATTCTTTTGAATTTACGCCATCACGTTTAAAAGGAAAAGTATTCCACTTTGACGATATGTCAAAAATTACAAATAATACAGACTACGTTGCAGGTGGTGCATATCCTTCTACAGCATCAAATATAATAATTTCATCGGATGAAGACCACACAACAGGCTCGGGAAAAAGTTTATACCTTAAAGGAAGAACAGCAAGAAGTCATAGAGTTAAACTTAAAAATGCTTTAGGTAACGAATTTGGGGGAAAAGATATAGGTAAAACTTTTGAAGTTACATGTTATGTTAAACCGTCAATTACATCTAACGTATATGTAGGAATGTATGGAGATACAGGCACATCTTATGCAACAAGCGGACTTTTTGGAATAAACAAAGCCGTTACAGAAAACACCTGGAACGAAATTAAATTTACGTTTGAAGTTACAAAAGAAATGGTTGACAACAAAGTAAATATGTTTGGAATAGGTCAGATTTCAGGAAGCGTTATAGGCTCTATGTATGTTGACGATATAAGCATAAAGGAAATTACATACAAAAACGATTTTGAAGACCCTAACACAGATTTTTACTTTGAAACAACAGAAGATTTTACATCTACAAATGCATTTATTACAAGCGATGACAAAAACACCTATTTTAACATTAAAACAGAGAA
>SVJH01000006.1 GCA_015069095.1 Oscillospiraceae bacterium
GAGGAATGTTAGAAAAAAAACCAGAAAATAAACCAGAAAATAAACCAGAAAATAAAAAGAGTATAGACGTTAGAAAAGATATAAAAAACATAAAAACAGATACTATAAAAATAGAAACAGAAAAGAATAGAAAAAAACCTCAAAAAAAATCTTTATGGGTAACAATTCTCATGCTACTTGTGATATCGCTTACAATATGTGTTGGCGTACTGTTTTTTGATAGCAGAAAGTATTATTTTATAAGTATTCTTATTATTTGTGAAACGGTTATGATGTTTTCTATGAGGTATGAGTCAAAAAAACCAAAAGCAAGAGATGTTGTACTTGTAAGTGTTTTATGTGCGATTGCAATTAGTGGCAGAATGGCATTTTTTGCGATTCCTGAGTTTAAACCTACAACAGCACTTATTATCATTAGCGCAGTGTGTTTCGGCAAGGAAACCGGATTTTTAGTCGGTGCTGTTACAGGCTTTGTTTCAAATTTTTTCTTCGGACAAGGTCCTTGGACTCCGTGGCAAATGTTTGCATTTGGTATTATTGGTTTTATATCGGGAATAGTTTTTGAAAAAGGATTTATTAAAAAAAGCAGATTTTTACTTTGCGCATTTGGATTTTTTTCATCTTTTGTCATTTATGGTGGCATTATGAATCCTGCATCAGTTATTATGGTGCAAAATAAAATTACTTGGCAGATGATACTAACTTCTTTAGTTGCAGGGATACCATTCGATTTAATTCATGCATTTCAACTGCATTTTTCCTTTGGTTTCTTTCAGGTGTTATGATAGAAAAATTTGAAAGAATTAGAGTTAAATATGGTATTATGACTACATAAAAAAGCTGACCTTTAAGGTCAGCTTTTTATTTGATTTATCAAATGTTTTCCTGTCTCTGCAAGATGATTAAGTGTTGACTGATAAAGTGCGACAGGTCTTGAAGAAGTAAAAACATATGACGTTTCGTATGTAAAATCGCCATCATATTGGATTTCTTTTAAGGCTTTTGTTACTTTATCCCATCTAACAATGCCATAATATGGAATAGTGTGAGAATCGTTAATTCCGTCAACATCGTGAACATGAAGTGCTTTTAGTCTGTCTTTTCCAAGCATTTTTATAAAATTATATAAATCTTCAGTAACAAGTTCAGCATGTCCGATATCAAGACAAGCAACAAAATGCTTACTGTTTAAAGTGTCAATGTATTTTATAAATTCTTCCGGCTTTGAACAGGTAGAATGTGTGATTTTTTTGCCGATATTCTGCCACATATTTTCAATAGCAATTTTAACATCATATTCTTCGGCATATGGTTTTAATCTGTTGTAAAATTCCATATTCATTTCAAAAAGTTTTTCCGGTACTTCTTCTTCGTCATATTTAAGATGCTGACAAGGATGAACAACTATGCATTTTGCACCGAGATATGATGCATTTTTTATAGAAATCACAATTTCATTAAAGATTTCTTCTGTTCGTTTTTCTTCGCTTACACTCGATGGATAAGGTGCGTGTGCTTGATTAAATACAAGACCTTTATCTTCTGCAATTTTTCTAAATTCTGTAAAAGTTTTTTTGTGCCAATCATCAGTAAATTCAGTTGAAACATATTTTCGGTCAACATTAAAAGAAAAATCAAGTGCATCAAAACCCGCATTCTTTGCCATATTTATAACATCTGTGTATTCACAGGTTTTCATTAAAGTGCCGATGGTAGTAGATAGTAACATTTTATTTCTCCTTTTAACATTATAAATTATTGGCTTAATTTTCAGATTTATCTTCTAAATTCTTAGACATTATAAGTCTTGATTTAGGTTGTGCTTCTTTAGGTTGCTCAACAACAGTTGTATTTGTGTCTTCTGTACTATTTATATTATTAGACTTGTTAAATGTCGAGCGTAAACTATTTGAAACAGAAGAAATATTAGTGCTTTGCTTTTCGATATTTTCTTGTATATTAGGTGTAACTGGCATATGTTTCATTGTGTTTTCGATGTTTTCTGCATTGCTGATACTATTTTGAGAAACAGCCTTTTCAGTTGTTTTTACAGAAATACTTGATGTTACAGGTTTATCATATGTCGGTGGAGTTGATGTTTTTATTGAGTATGCTTTTGTATATTCTGATTCTGGTAATATTTCAGGTTCGGTTGTACTACTATATGATATATCTTTTGCTGGGATTGATTTTTTCTTTTTTCGAGATTTAGTAATAATTATTACAAGTGTTATTGTCAAAATAATTGCAACTGCGACACAAACGATAATTATAATAGTTGTTGTCGAAAGAAATGGTTTTTCTTCTTTTTCGTTTGAATTTTCATTTTTCTTTTCTTCCTCTTTTTCTATTTTCGGTGCTTCTTCGTCAGGTGCATTTTTGGCAGTTTTTATTAGTTCTTCTATAAAAGGAGTATCGTTTCTTATTTCTTTTACTCTTTCAAAACACTCAACAGCAGTTTTTCCGTATCCGTCTTGTAAACACTGTAGTCCAAGTAAGAATGTTTTTGATGCTTCGCCTTGCTCTACATTGTATTCGTCTGCCAAAACTGAAACGTATTCTGCAGAAATCATATAAGCATATCTGTTATCTGCTGCTAAAGAATATGTATTTAAACCTTCGATTTCAAGATGAGTATCAACAGAAGGTCCACCACTGTTACCGCCTGAAATAGTTGATGAAATTTCAATTGATTTATAATCTGAATTTGCAAGAGATACTATTCTTTGTATTTGACCGGATGTAACTGTTACGCTAAGTACAGATTGCATACTGTTTGCAAGTTCCTGAAAAAGTTTGTCAGAAGCAACTGGATATCCGGCTGAAACTATTTTACTGTTTAATTCAGGATAAGTTTCTGATAGTTTTAAAGCAACAAGGTTTTCTTCGTCAATTTTTAAAATAGCAGTGTCCTGAGTTAAACCGTCTACGCCTTCTTGTGTACCTTCTGATTTAACTTTTGCTTTATATTTGTTTGCTTTGTCATAATGTGTATTTCCGTCTGCAGCAGGAAAGCAAACTTCTATTTTTGTTTCTTCGTCAACATATTTTGCATTATTTATTATCTTTTCATACAATAAATCGTAGAGTTCATAAGTTTCTAAGGGAATGCCTCTTGAAGAGAACTCCTGATTTAAAGATTCTGAATTATTATGGATAACATCAATAAGATAATCATATTTGAACATTTCTTTGTCATCTTCGCTAAGTTGGATAACGTGGGCATTTGTAGCAATATAACCCTGGTCATCAATAACAACACCACTGCCAACCGCCTGAAGAGGCGATAGACTTATTTTGTTGGTATTAAGTTCGCATATGTATTTTTCAGGATTTTCACGCACGTAGTTGTTAAGATATTCAGTTATTTCATCATCAGTATATTGATCGGAACTGTCTAAAAGTAACTTTTCGTAGTCTTCGTCGTATTTATCGTCGTCAAAAGTATATCTGATGTATTCAAGTGATGCGCTATAAGTTAAAACAATTTTTGGAACAGCGGTTTTTAAAGCATATCCAATTATTTCATCCTTATACTCATAGTCCTCTTGAAGTTCATAGATTTCATAAAGTTTCTCGTCGTTATCTGCTGTTGCAATATACAATTGAGAAAGTAATAAAGTGGATATACAAATAAATATTACAAGATTTTTTAAAAGTTTTTTCATAATAAATTCTCCTGATTGTATTATTCTTCTACAACTTGTTCGTCATCCAAAAGGGCAGATGCAAAATCGTTTGCATCAAAGTTTTGTAAATCGCCAATCTGCTCTCCAACGCCAATGAGTTTTACAGGTATTTTTTGTTCATGACCGATTGCAATAACAATTCCACCTTTTGCAGTGCCATCAAGTTTTGTAAGAACAATACCTGTTATGTCTGCGGCCTCAGCAAATTGCTTTGCCTGCATAATTGCATTTTGACCTGTAGTAGCATCTAAAACAAGAAGAATTTCTTTGGAAGAGTTTGGAAGCTCCTTGTCAATAATTTTGTATATTTTTTTAAGTTCGTCCATAAGATTTTTCTTGTTGTGAAGTCTTCCTGCGGTGTCAAAAATTAAAACATCTGATCCTCGTGCCTTTGCTGCATTTATAGTATCAAAAATAACTGCACCAGGGTCTGCGCCTTCCTGATGTGATATTATATCTACATCAACTCTTTGAGCCCAAACTTTAAGTTGGTCAATTGCCGCAGCTCTGAATGTATCTCCCGCGCCAAGAATTACTTTTTTTCCTTGTTCTTTAAGATTTGCCGCAATTTTTCCAATGGAAGTAGTTTTTCCAACGCCGTTTACACCAATTACCATAATAACTGCAGGTTTACCTTCTATAACAAGTTCGTTTGAATTTTCGGTAAGGATTCCTTTTATAATATCTTTGAGGACATCTTTTACTTCACTTGTTTCTGTAAGTTTTAATTCTTTAACTTTATTTCTTAATTCTTCAATAATGTACATTGATGTTTCTACACCAACATCTGCCATAATTAGTGCTTCTTCAAGTTCTTCATAAAAATCTTCGTCAATTTTTTTGAAAATTTTAAGTACATTATCAATTTTTTCACTAAAAGAGTTTCTTGTTTTTTCAAGACCTTTTTTTAGTTTTTCTTTCAATGATTTAAACATCGTATTCCTCCAAGTCGTCAAAGTTAAGTTTTAAAAGTTTTGAAACACCTTTTTCTTGCATTGTAACACCATACATAATGTCAGCAGCTTCCATTGTACCACGTCTGTGAGTAACAATTAAAAATTGTGTATTCTTACTGTATTTTTTAGCATAATCTGCAAATTTATACACGTTTACTTCGTCAAGTGCTGCTTCTACTTCATCAAGTAAGCAGAACGGAGTAGGGGCTGTTTTAAGAACTGCAAATAAAAGTGCAATAGCTGAAAATGCTCTTTCTCCACCTGATAAAAGTGTAAGATTCTGAAGTTTTTTGCCCGGAGGCTGAACTTCGATTTCAATTCCGCTTTCTAAAATGTTTGAGTCATCCGAAAAATAAAGTTTAGCAATACCGCCTCCAAAAAGTTCGCGGAATACGTTGTTGAATTCAACTTTGATAAGATCAAAACTTGCAATAAATTTTTCTTTCATTATCGATTGCATTTTTGTTATTATATCAGTTAAATTTGCTTTGGCTTTATTTAAATCGGCTTCCTGATTTGACAAAAATTCATGTCTTTCTTTTACAATTTTGTACTCTTCAATCGCATCAACATTAACGTTGCCAAGTTCTTTTATCTGTCGTTTTAATGAGTTTGCCTCTTTTATAGCATCAGATAAATTACCAATGTCTTTTTGGTAAACAGTTGCATCGGTGTATGTGATTTCATAATCTTCCCAAAGCTTGTTTATTACACTTTCGGTATCTGCTTCAGCTTTTGCAACTTTGTTTTCACATCTTGTAACTTCTTGTCCGAGAACAAAAACAACATCTTGTTTTTCTTTTGCTGAAATTTGAATTCTTTTAATTTCATCAAGTGTATTTGTATATTGCATTTGTAAGTCTTTTTCTTGTTTTTCAAGGTTATCAAAAACATCTTTAGAGTTTTTCATATTAGATTGAAGTTCTAAAATCTGAGAAGAAAGCAGTTCGTTCTGTGTACTAAACTCATCTAAATCATTATTTTTTGATTTAATATCGCCTTCAATTTCTGCTTTTAAGTTCAAAAGAGATTCAAGTTGTGTTTTTATATGTTCGATATCTTTTAAAGTATCATTAAGGCTTATTTTTGCATTTGTTATTTCTTCTTCAGTTTTTGACTCTTTTACAAGTTCCTCTTCATAAGATTGCTCAAGAGAGTTAAGAATACTTCTGATGTTTAAAATGTTTTCTTCGTTTTCTTTAATCTGGTTATTATAATCATTTTTTTGAGTTTTAATATCATCAATTTCTTTGTTAATATTTCCAATTTCATTGTTGAGAAGAAGGATAGTATCTTTGCATTCTTTAATTTTTGTAAGAATAAGTGTTTTTTGTGAGTTAAGTCTTACATCCTCATGCTGACACATAGCGATGCTCGAATCAATTTTTTCTTTTTTATCAGCAATAAGTCTTATTGATTCAATATTTTTTTCTATTTTATCATCAATTTTATCAATTTCTTTTTGAAGATTTGTAATTTCAACTTTAAGTTCTTCAATTTCTTTAGAACGGCTGATAAGACCAAAGTGTTTATCAATACTTCCGCCAGTTAAAGTTCCGCCTGCATTAAGGATTTGTCCGTCAAGAGTAACAATTCTGAATTTATAGCCGTATTTTTTTGAAATCTTTATGGCGTTATCAATATTATCTACGACAACTGTTTTACCAAGAAGAAATTCAAATATATTTTTGTATTCACTTTTGTACGAAATTAGATTATGTGCAAGGTCAATATAACCTGATTCATTTTTCGGTACGTTTGTTAAAACAGAAGATGATATCGATGTAAGTGGCATAAAAGTAGCACGGCCGGAATTTGAAGTTTTTAGCATTTCAATACATTTTTTTGCACAGTTTTCATCTTTTACCACAATGTTTTGAAGTGCTCTTCCAAGTGCAGTTTCAACTGCTACAACGTATTTTGAATCAACTTCTAAAAGCTTTGATACAACACCACATATTCCGTTGATAGATTTATTTGCCAAAATGACTTTTACGCTTTTTGTATATCCTTCAAACGAACGCTCCAAATCTTCAAGAGCTTTTCTTCTTGAAAGTTTTTGATTGAATTTAGAAGCAACATCATTTTGTTGTTTTTTTAGATTATCGTTTTCTTCTGTAATTTTAAAATAATCTTTTTTTATCTTTTCAAGTTCATCTTTTTCTTTTTGGCAAATCTTGGTATTTGACGAAATCTTTTCCTCAATTGTTCCAAGTTCTATTTCATTTTCCTTAATAATTGTTTCTTTTTGGTTAATTTCATCCTTAACTGCATTATCACGGTTTGTAAAGTTGCCTGAAATAACATCTAAGCTTGAAAGACTTGCTTTAAGCGACGAATTTTTGTTTAAAAATTCAATAATTTCACCTTTTTTGGATTCAATGTCATCAAACAGTTTAGAATTTTCGGCTTTTATTTCATCACTTTTTTTAATAAGCATTTCTATATTCTTTTCTTTGTCTTTTACGTCGTTGTTTCTATTGTTGAATTCAAAAGTAAGAATATTTCCGTTGTTTTCATTTTCTACAAGTTTTTTATTAAGTTGTTCAATTTCGTAGGATAGTCTTTCTTTATTTAAATTATTGTTTGCAATATCATTTTTGCAAAGTTCAATTTTATTTAAAGTACTTCCTTCATCTTTTTCAAGACTAAAGCGTTGTTCTTTAACTTTGTTTATTTCGTCATTGAGACGAATGCTTTCATTTTGCGAATTTTCAAGTTTTAATTCTATTTCTTTTTGTTCATTTTTAGATGTTTCAAGTTGGTTTAAAGATATTTTAAGTGCTTCTTCGGATTCTTTTGATATCTTTCTGTACTTATCAATATTTTGCATAGCAATATTAACCTCGAGTACTTTTAAAACTTCCCTGAGGTCTAAATATTTTCTTGCTTTTTTACTTTGAATTTCAAGCGGGCCTACCTGTGATGAAAGTTCTGTAAGGATATCTCTTATTCTTGTGAGGTTATCCTCTGTTTTTAGAAGTTCTTTTTCAGCTTCGTTTTTTCTGAATTTGAATTTACTTATCCCAGCTGCTTCTTCAAAAATATGACGCCTGTCTTCAGATTTATTAGATAATATCTGGTCAATTTTACCTTGTCCTACAACAGAATAACCTTCACGTCCTATACCAGTATCCATAAAAAGTTCATGAATATCTTTAAGACGGCAAGGTGACTTGTTTATTAAATATTCGCTTTCGCCACTTCTGTGGACTCTTCTTGTAACAACAACTTCATCAAAATCAATGTTCAAAGATTTATCTTTGTTGTCAAGGATAATCGATACTTCAGCAAAACCCATAGGTTTTCTCTGCGTGGTACCAGAGAATATAACATCTTCCATTTTGCTGCCTCGAAGTGTTTTGGCACTTTGTTCACCCATAACCCAGCGTATAGCATCAGAAACGTTACTTTTTCCGCTTCCGTTAGGACCTACTATTGCAGTAATACCATGTCCGAATTCAAGATCAATTTTATCAGCAAAGGATTTAAATCCTTGCATTTTTATCCCTTTTAAGTACAAATTAAAACATCCTTTTACATAAATATATATACCAAGTAGTATTATAACATAATAATACAAATTTTTCAATAATAAAAATTGTTCTTGATTTTACTAATTTTATGAGATATACTCGTATTATAAAACAAATGGGGGATGATTTTTTGCTAAAAATGTTAACACCGATAGGATTACTTATAATCTCTAACGTTTTTATGACATTTGCTTGGTATGGGCACCTTAATCATAAAAGCACTTCGCTTTGGGTGGTTATTTTCTTAAGTTGGGGATTGGCTTTTTTTGAATACATATTTCAGGTTCCTGCAAACAGACTTGGTAATGAATTTTTCAGTGCAGGACAACTTAAAGTTATTCAGGAAGTTATATCGCTAACTGTTTTTAGTATCTTTTCGGTATTGTATCTTAAAGAAAACTTTACTATGAATCATTTATATGCATTTTTATGCATACTTGGTGCAGTATTTTTTATGTTCAAAAAATGATAGGAGATGTAAAACATGGAAAACTTATTTCCTAAAAGCTGGGAAAAATATGTTGATGAAGTAAAAGATTTAGTTAAAAATAAATTCGCTTTTGCAATACAGACAGATACACATGTTGACTTTGATAATTCATCGGGAAAAAACTGGTCTGATATTGACGTTGGACACAACGTAAGAATTTTTGCCGAAAAAACAGGTCTTGATTTTTTTGCTAATCTTGGCGATATGATTGAAGGTTATCCTCGTGATACTACAGAAGATATGAAAAAAGATATGAAAGAACTTGTAAGAAGATACACAGAAGGTGCAAAATGCCCTGTGCTTACTGCAATTGGAAATCACGACAATAATCATATGTGGGCTGAAAAAAACGCCGGAGATGAAATTCCGTATAATGAAATTTTGGAAAATATAATACATCCTATAAAAAACACATCTGATAAATTTGTTTTTTCAGGCAATGTTGCGTATTATTACATAGATTTTGACAAAGTAAGAGTAATTGTTTTAAACACACAGGATATGGATGATACAACAAGTGAATTTATTATCCGTGAAAAACAGATTGAGTGGTTTAAAACAGAAGCGCTTAACACAGATAAAGCTGTTATTGTAATGTGTCATGTACCGCTTTTAGATGAACTTACTCAAAATAAAGTTAAAAATAGCGAAAAAATACTTGATGCCTTATACGAATTCAAAAATAGCGGAAAAACTGTTATAGGTGGATTTTACGGCCATAATCATGAACAAAAACATATTGTTGAAAATGGAATTTTGCATGTTGGATTTGAAAAACTTGGAACAAGGGCAGAAGTTGTTATTGTAGATATAGAAAACAAAAAAATAATAACAAAAGCAATTGGCGATGTTGAAAAATACGACGCAACAATAGTAGACAGAGAATTTGAATTTTAAAACAAAAAAGAGAACGATTATACGTTCTCTTTTTTAATCTTCAACTGCACCGTTAACAGCGTTAAGTCCATACTTTTTTAGTGTTTGAACTGCATTTTCAACATCACTATTTGTTGTTTCAGTGTCTGGCATTGTGCACTCCATATTAAGTGCATCGTAGCGCGATGCTGCAAACGGGTGATATTTAAGTACTTTTACTTTTGAAATTCCTTTTAAATCTTTTAAAAACTTTCCTATATGCTTGCATTCTTTATCGTTGTAATTAGTTACAAGTGGGTAGCGTATTTCGATATTACAATTGTTTTCTAAAAGAAATTTTAAGTTTTCTAAAATAATTTTGTTATCACAGCCGGTGTACTTTTTGTGAACATCGGGATTTATCGCTTTTATATCATATAAAAATTTGTCGGTGTAGGGGATGATTTTTTTAAAAATATCCTGCTTTACAAATCCGCAAGTATCAATATATACACTTATACCTTTTTTATATAGTTCTTTTGCTAAATTAACTGCAAATTCGCCTTGCATCAAGCATTCTCCGCCAGAAAGAGTTACACCGCCTCCGCTTTTTTCAAAAAACAGTTTATCTTTAATTAAAACTTCACAAAGTTCTTTTTCCTCATATTCTGTGCCATATAGAACTATTGCATCAGAAGGGCACTTTTGCGCCGTTTCTTCGGTTTTCTTGCCACCACATATGTTGCAACCTATACATTTGTTTTTGAAGAATGCAACTTGTTTTTTTGTTGAAATACTTTCCGGATTATGACACCAAATACATTTAAGTGGACAACCTTTAAAAAACACAGTTGTTCTAAGTCCGTCCCCGTCGTGAATTTCCATTCTTTTTATGCCGGAAATTAGTCCTTTCATCGCACTGACCTCGCTATAAATTCATCTTTTTCCTTGTCAGAAAGTGTAGAAAATAGTACATTCCAACCGCATAATCTTACCTGAAGGTTAGGATATTTTTCGGGATTGAGTTTTGCATCTTTAAGCACATTTGTATCAAGAACATTATAGTGAACTGCAAAACCACCAAGTTCAAAATATGTTTTTAATGAAGATATGAGTGCATTAAGTCCGTTTTCTCCTTGTACTGCGGATGAATGAAGGTCGATATCTATAATTGTACCGTTTGGTGTATTTGATGTATCAAGTGATGCAACAGAGATTAAATGCGATGTTGCACCTTCTTTATCTGCACCGAAAGTAGCGCTTGTATTTTGTGAAATAGGTTCGCCTTTTTTTCGTCCGTCGGCAGATGCACCAAGTTTTTCACCAAATTCCCATCTCCAGTCGATAGAGAATAATCCTAAACGGTAAATACCGCCTTTTTTATTAGGTCTACCGTTTATAAGATTTGAAAGAACATTTACAATATTTTGTGCAATTTTGTCTACTTTTTTGTTTGCAGTGCCAAATTTAGGAAATTTATTCTTTATAAGTAAACGTAGTGGCTCGTTGTTATCCCAGTTTGATTTTAATATGTTTACAAATTCATCAAGTGAGTACGTTTCATCTTCAAAAACCAGTTTTTGTATCGCACAAAGTGAATCAACTGCAGTTGCAAGTCCGAGTGCATTTAATGAAGAATTATTATATTTAGCGCTATAATCACAATATAAATCTCCGCCTTTTTCAAGTGCTGAAGTATAAGTAGCAGACATAATAGGTGCAGCGTGAACATTTTTGTAAGATTCTTCGTAATAATCTGTAGAGCGTATTGCACAGTTACACAAATATTCAAGTTGATGTGTAAATTCTAAGCATAAATTTTCAAAACTTGTGAGTTCGTATTTTTTGTCAAGACCGATTTTTTCGCCGGAAACTATGTCTATTCCTCCAGTAAGTGCATATTCAAGCGCTTTTGGTAGGTTAACTCTTGCATTACACGAACATGTAATTTCGCCATCAGCACCACATTCGTAACATCCTACAACGTGATAATTTGTAGCGTCATCTCTTTCTGCTTTAATTTTTACAAGGGATTCAATAACTTTTTCATCGGACATAAAAACTATACTGTTTTTGCCTAATCTTACACTGCCCAATGCTTGTTTTATTATATCGTCCTCAGTGTTTTTTGAGCAAAGTAAGTGCATTTTTATATTTGATGTATTTTCATTCATGTATGTATCAAGAATCATATATGAAAGTTCATTTATTTTTGACATTCCATTTGTGTTAGTTCCTCCAAGTGCAAACGGAATGTTTGCAGTTGCACAAAATCTATCGATTTCCCAAAAGAACTCTTTTAAGAGTTTATATGTTTCTTCTTTTTTTGTTTTATCATAAAAAGGGTAGAATATTGTATCCAATCTTCCAAGAGTTCTTAAATGTGTTCCTTCAAAAAGTTGTTGCAAGGTGTAATATATTATTGATGTCTGCATTGCCTGATACAATGTAGATGGAGAGTTTTCGCTTAAAAACTCAAGGTTTATTGCCATTTCATTTTTACCGCATTCGTATGCTTTTTTTGAAGCTCGTTTTATAAATCTTAGTGCTGCTTCATATACTCTTAAAGTGTTAGAATAAAACCTTTGTTTTTTATCATCTGTACTGTATTTTTCTGAATATGAAATAATTCTGTTTTTAAGACCATAAATTCCAAGAGAAATAACATCTTCCCATTTAACGTTTGTATGTCCTAAATCTGCATAACCTGTATATGCAAACACCTCGCGTCCTGGCATAAGACTTTTGTCAAAACGGTCTAAAGAATACTTTTTAAAACGTGTCATATAAACCTTGTTTAAGACATTTTTACAGTTAACATTTACAAAAAAATAGTTTTCTTTCTCGAGTGTAATTTCACAGTTATCAAGTAAAAACTCAATAATATCGCAATCAGTTTTTAATACATCATATTCATCTTCAAAATCAATGCGCTCAAAAGCATATTTTTCCAATGCTTCTCTATTAAGTGGCATATTAGCACCTTCCTTCAATTACATTTTATACTCAACCCTAAATTATGTAAATGGTAATAAACGATTTTTTTGCACTTTTCGAAACAAAAATGTGTATTATGAGTTGAATTTATTTGTCGATTGCTGTATAATATACTTGTGAAGGAAGTGGTTTTTGTGATAAATGTAGATAAAAATATGATTTATATTAAAAATCTAATAAGTGTTTTTAAATCACAAATAAAAAAAGATGTAAAACTAAGAAACGTTGACGGTAGGTTTTCTGACGCATTTATTTACATTATTTCGGGGAGTTGTAAGTACGAATTTGCCGATAAAAGTGAATTTACAGTAAATGGGGGAGATATACTTTATCTTGCCAAAGATGCCAAATATAAAATGAATGTACTATCGGATATATATAAATATGTGTGCTGTAATTTTGATTTTGACTTAAATGAAACTTGCCAAAGTAATGTATACACACCGAAAAATTCATCTTCAGTTGAAAATCTTTTTTATAGACTTTTAAAACTTTACATTTCATCGCTTCCATCTTCAAATGCTGAATGTTTATCGATTTTATATAGTATATATAGTGATGTTATAAGTACATCACAAAGCACATATATCGATAAAGAAGCAAAAAATAAAGTGTTATCAGCAAAAGAGTTTATTGATGCATGTTTAAAGGATGTTTCATTAAGCGTAAGCATTGTTTCTGATAACTTAAATATAAGCGAAGTGTATTTCCGTAAACTTTTTAAGTCGCAATATGGTATTTCTCCATCACAGTATATCATAAACAAACGTATAGAAAATGCAAAACATCTTATGAAACATCAGTATCTGACACTTGAAGAATGTGCACTGCAAAGCGGGTTTTCATCACTTCAGTATTTTTGCAGAATTTTCAAAAAACTAACTGGAATAACACCTTCACAGTATAGAAAAAATAAATAATCCGTGCATAGAGCACGGATTATTCTTTTTCTTCAATTAGCGTAAATCTTTTAACTCTTTTTCCTTCAAATTCTACTATTTCGTCCCACATATTTATTGGGCGTACCCAAATACCGCCATCGCCGTACAACGCCTTGTAAACAACCATTTCACTTAAATCCTCGCTGTGTTTAGCAGTGCATATAACTTCGTATTTGTTACCTTTAAAATGTTTGTAAATACCTTTTTTAATCATTTAACTACTCCTTAGTAAATATATTTTTATTATAAAATTATTTATTCATCTTGTCAATAAAATAAAATTGTGATAATATATATATCGGTGATTATATGACAAAATTTCTTATTAAAAAATTTGTTCCTGACTATGAAAATACATCTGATAAGTATGTCCGCGAAAGATATACTGTTCTTGCGGGAATAATGGGCATTATATGCAACTTTTTATTATTTTTGGTAAAATTATTTATTGGCGTGTTTATGGGCAGTATTGCCATAATTTCAGACGGATTTAACAACCTTACTGACATGGGGTCATCTTTGATTGGAATTATTGGTGCCAAACTAAGCAATATGCGTCCTGATAAGGAGCATCCGTTTGGTCATGGAAGGCTTGAATACATTTCGTCTTTAATTGTTGCGTTTTTAATTATTTTGGTTGGTATTGAACTTTTTAAAGCATCTTTTGCAAAAATTTTTAATCCGCAAAAAATAAATTTCGACCCAATTCTTATGTTTATCCTTATATTGTCTGTTTTTATAAAATTATGGATGTACATATACAATAGATACATGGGTAAAAAAATAAATTCGCAAATACTTACTGCAACATCTAAAGACAGTATAAATGATGTTTTTTCGACCATTACAGTTATTGTGTCTACTTTTTTAGGGCTATTTACATCTTTCCCTGTTGATGCAGTTATGGGTATTTTGGTTTCAGGTCTTATTTTGTATTCGGGATATGACGTAGCGAAGGAAACAATAAATCTTCTGTTAGGAAACAGTCCTGATAAAGAACTTGTAAATGAAATATCAAATATAATTTTAAATGGTGAAGGTATTGTTGGAATTCACGATCTTATTGTTCATGATTATGGACCCGGAAGAATTATGGCATCTGTGCATGCAGAAGTTCCGTCTGATGTTGATATAATAAAAATTCACGAAGTGATTGATGAACTTGAGCAGAACATTTTAAATAATATGGGAATAATGATTGTTATTCATATGGACCCTATATTAGTTAATTGCGAAAAAACAAATAAATTAAAAGAAATGATAAAAAATATCGTAAATGACATAGATGTGCGATTTTCAATACACGATTTTAGAATTACCGATGGTGATAACAGAATAAATCTTATATTTGATATTGTTGTTCCTTGTGATTATGACGAAGCAAAACGAAAAGAACTTATTTTGAACATAAAAGAAAAAGTAAGTTTAATAGATAAAAAATACAGTTTGGTAATACATATTGACAATGAATATTAAGGAAAAGATATTAAATAAGGCTCACATACAAAAATGTGAGTCTTATTTTTTTAATTTTTATTATATTTTAATTTTTCCTGTGCATAATAATGTTGAATTTATCTTTGAAAGGAAGAATTTTATGATAAAAAGATTATTGACAGTAATCTTAACTGTCGCAGTTTTAACTATGAATACAGGTTGTATGAAAAAAGCATCTTCAGGAGAAGTATATTTTTTAAACTTTAAACCGGAAGTTGCTTCGGTTTATGATGAGATAGCAAAGGTTTATAAAAATGAAACAGGAAAAGATGTAAAAATTGTTACAGCAGCAAGCGGAACATATGAACAGACACTAAAATCAGAAATAGCAAAATCAAGCGCACCTACAATTTTTCAGGTAAACGGGCCGATTGGATTTGCTTCATGGGAAAAATATTGTGCAGATCTTAAAGACACAGCGTTATATAATAATTTGAATGATAAGGATGTTGCAATAACAAAAGGCGATGGTGTATATGCAATACCATATGCAATTGAAGGATATGGAATTATATATAATGATGCAATAATGAGAAAATATTTTAGTCTGCCTAATAAATCCACTTCACTTACAGATGCGTCTCAAATTGATTCGTTTGAAAAACTTAAAGAAATTGTAGTAGATATGCAAAGTAAGAAAAAAGAACTTGGCATCGAAGGCGTTTTTGCATCTACATCTTTAAATGCAGGAGAACAGTGGAGATGGCAGACACACCTTGCAAATATTCCGTTTTATTATGAATTTAAAGAAAATTTAAAAGAAGACGAAACTACTGTTACAAAAGGTCTTGATAAAAAAGAAATTACGTTTAAATTTGCCGATAATTTCAAAAATATTTTTGATTTATATATAAATAATTCTGTTACCGATAAAAAACTTTTAGGAAGCAAATCAACTTCTGATTCTATGGCAGAGTTTGCGCTTGGAAAATGTGCGATGGTGCAAAATGGAGACTGGGCGTGGTCGCAAATAAAAAATGTTGACGGAAATGTTGTAAAAGAAAACGACATAAAATTTTTGCCTATTTTTACAGGAATAGAAGGGGAAGAAAATCAAGGGCTTTGTGTTGGTACTGAAAACTATATTGCTGTAAATAAAAATGCATCAGATGAGGCAAAGAAGAATTCAATTGATTTTTTAGAATGGTTATATACAAGTGAAACAGGTAAGGAATATGTTTCTAAAAGGCTTGGATTTAATGCTCCTTTTAAAAGTTTTTCAGAAAACGAAAGACCAGATGACCCCCTTAGCAGAGAAGTAATAAAATGGCTTGATTCAGATAAAAATAATATTGAATGGACATTTTTATCATTCCCTTCAGATGAATTTAAAAATTATTTTGGAGATGTGCTTTTGCAATATACACAAGGTAATCTCAACTGGAATGATGTAAAGAAAACAGTGGTAGAAAGATGGAAATCCGAAAGTAACAAATAGATTTTACAGAAAGGCGTGTATAAATGGAAAACTCAATTAAAAAATATTTTCCGCTTTTTGTAATTCCAACATTAACAGCGTTTATAATATCATTTTTCATCCCGCTTATAATGGGGATTTATCTTTCATTTTCAGAATTCACAACTGTTTCTGATGCGGAGTTTACTGGATTTTTAAATTATATAAAAGCATTCTCAAATAAAGAGTTTTTAGACTCTTTGTGGTTTACCGTAAAATTTACAGTTGTATCAGTAGTAACAATAAATCTTTTTGCTTTTTTCTTAGCACTTCTTCTTACAAAAAATATCAGGGGAAGAAATGTGTTTAGAACAGTGTTTTTTATGCCTAATTTAATTGGCGGAATTGTTTTAGGTTATATTTGGCAACTAATAATAAACGGTGTATTGCTCAATTTTGGTGTTACTATAACATATAAGGCGTCATATGGTTTTTGGGGATTAGTAATTCTCTCAAATTGGCAGATGATTGGATATATGATGGTAATTTATATAGCAGGTATACAGAATATTCCAACAGAACTTATTGAAGCAGCAAAAATAGATGGTGCAAAAGGGTTTCAGGTGCTAAAAAACGTTACTTTGCCACTTGTGATGCCATCTGTTACTATATGTTTGTTTTTAACACTGTCAAACTCTTTTAAAATGTTTGACCAGAATCTTGCCCTTACTGCAGGTGCACCGGCAAAACAGACGCAAATGCTCGCGCTTGATATTTATAATACGTTTTATGGTACGGTAGGGTATGAAGGTGTTGGACAAGCGAAAGCAGTAATATTTTCTGTAATACTTGCGAGCATTGGCATTACACAATTATATTTTACTCGAAGAAGGGAGATAGAACATTAAATGAAAAGTAAAAACCTACCTATAACTATATTTTTAATGGGATTGGCAATACTTTTTGTTGCACCGGTAATAATTGTTCTTATTAACTCGTTTAAAGGACAGTTTTATATATTGGATGCTCCTTTTAAACTTCCCGATTCATCAACGTTTTTTGGGATAAATAACTATATTAGTGGGATAGAAAAAACAAATTTTTTAAGCGCATTTGGATACTCGCTATTTATAACAGTATTTTCGGTTCTGGCGATTATATTTTTTCCTGCAATGACGTCTTGGTATATTGCGAGAGTAAAAAACGCTTTTACTAAAATATTGTATTATGGATTTATTCTGTCTATGGTAATTCCGTTTCAGATGGTTATGTTTACAATGGCGAAAACTGCAAATGTTTTAAGCTTAGATAACCCTTTAGGGATAATTTTTATATACCTTGGATTTGGATCGGGGCTTTCAATATTTATGTATACAGGCTTTGTAAAATCTATTCCAAAAGAGATAGAAGAAGCAGCAATGATAGACGGTTGTAATCCTGTTAAAATGTTTTTTAGTATTATTTTTCCAATATTAAAGCCTATTGCGATAACTATAGCAATACTAAATGCAATGTGGATATGGAATGATTACCTTCTTCCGCTTTTGCTCATAGGAAATGATTATAAAACAATTCCTATTGCTGTGCAATATCTTCGTGGTGGATATGGTTCGGTTGATATGGGTGCAATGATGGCACTTTTAGTACTGTCAATTATACCGATTATTGTATTTTATTTAATAAGCCAGAAATATATAATTGAAGGTGTAGTTTCGGGGGCGGTAAAAGGATGAATACCAAACTAAAACGTGGTGGCGGAGTTTTAATGCCCATCTTTTCGCTTCCTTCAAATCATGGTATAGGGTCATTTTCAAAAGAAGCGTTCGAATTTGTTGACGCGTTGCACAAATCGAAACTTTCTTACTGGCAAATACTTCCGATAAATCCAACAGGAGACGGAAATTCGCCGTATCAGTCATATTCTACTTTTGCAGGAAATATAAACTTTATTGATTTGGAATCTTTAATTGATGAAAACAAAATTGATAGAGAAAATATAAAAAATCTTGATTTTGGAAAATATCCTTTAAAAATTGACTATGACAAAGTAACAAAAAGCAAAATATATGCTCTAAAAGAATGCTTTGATAATTCGTTTGATGAAAACGACAGTAAGTATCAGCAGTTTGTAAAGAAAAATTCATTCTGGCTTGATGACTATAGTCTATATATGGCATTAAAAGAGCATTTTAATGAAGAAGAATGGACAAAATGGGAATATGATATAAAAATCAGAAAAAAGAGTACTATTGATGAATATGAAAAGAAACTAAAAAATAGCATTGATTTTTATAAATACACACAATTTATTTTTTTTACACAGTGGCATAAACTCAAAAAATATGCAAATTCAAAAGGTATAAAAATAATAGGGGATATCCCTATTTATGTTGCGCTTAATAGCAGTGATGTATGGGTAAATCCGAATCTTTTTGAACTCGACAAAAACTTTAAACCGAAACTTATTTCAGGATGTCCGCCAGATGAGTTTTCAAAGAATGGTCAACTATGGAATAATCCTGTATACAACTGGAAATATAATAAAAAAACAGGATACGAATGGTGGCATCAAAGACTTGAGTTTTCTTTGAAATTATACGATGTATTAAGAATTGATCACTTCAGAGGATTTGACAGTTTTTATGCCGTAAAATATGGTAGTATTGATGCAAAAGACGGCAAGTGGTATAAAGGTTGTGGGTATTCGTTGTTTGAAAGATTTAAAGGAGAAAATATAATTGCCGAAGATTTGGGATTTATTACAGATAGCGTAAAAAAACTCCTTGCAAAAAGCGGATTTTACGGAATGAAAATATTTCAGTTTGCTGTTGACAAAGGGAAAATAACAGATGATATTCCTTTCTTTTACAAAACAAACAGTGTTGCTTACACTGGCACACATGATAACGACACAATAATCGGTTGGTATGAAAAATTAAAAACAAAGGATAAACAAAGTATTAGTGAGTTTTTGTATAATGATGAGAACTTAAACTTTTCCTTAATCAAAAATGTTCTTTTTTCGTCTTCTGATGTTGCCGTAATTCCAATGGCTGATTTTCTTGGTAAAGATAGTCAAGCAAGAATAAATGTCCCGGCAACGGTAGGGGAGAATTGGACGTGGAGAATGGGAAAAAATGAGTTTGATGATGACTTAATTGAAAGAATAAAGGACATAATTAAATTGTCTCTTAGAACATAAGGAGGAATTATGTTAACCGAATATATGGAAAATACAAAACCAATAAAAGAATGCACAAAAGAAGAGATTTTTAAGGAACTTTTAAATTTTACAAAAGAACAGTTAACCCTTAGGGGAGAAATAGAAAACAAGAAAAAGATGTATTATTTTTCAAGTGAATTTTTGATAGGAAAATTACTTATAAATAATCTTATAAATTTAGGAATTTATGATAAAATAAATGATGAGTTAACCGAAATAGGATTACAGTTAACGGATTTTGAGAACTTTGAAAATGAACCTTCACTTGGAAATGGTGGGCTCGGTCGTTTAGCATCTTGTTTTTTGGATTCAGTTGCAACATTGAATCTTTGCGGAGACGGCGTAGGACTTAATTATCATTTTGGTCTTTTTAAGCAAAAGTTTGAAAAAAATATGCAAAAAGAATACAAAAACGAATGGATAGAAAATGATAGTTGGCTTGAAAAAACTGACAAAAAATATACTGTAAAATTTAAAGATTTTTCTCTTTGTTCTCGCATGTATGACATAAAAATAATTGGTTATAAGGGTAACTGTAACAGATTGCATCTTTTTGATGTTGATACAGTTGACGAAAGTATTGTCATTGATGGAATTGAATTTGATAAGTCTGAAATAGAGAAAAATCTTACACTTTTTTTGTACCCGGATGACAGCGATAAAGAGGGTAAAAAACTTCGTATTTATCAGCAATATTTTATGGTAAGCTGCGGTGCACAGTTAATTATTGAAGAAGCACTAAAAAAAGGTAGCAATCTTCACAATTTAAAAGAATACGCAGTAGTTCAGATTAACGATACACATCCAACTATGATAATTCCTGAACTTATATATCAACTTAGAAAAAATGGAATTAACAAAACCGAATCTATCGATATCGTTGCAAGTATGTGCGCTTATACAAATCACACAATACTTTCCGAAGCGCTTGAAAAATGGCCTTCATCATATCTTAAAGAAATAGTACCACATATTTATGAAATTATAGTAGAACTTGACGAGTATGTAAAAGAAAAGTATAACGATGAATCTGTTTATATTATTGACGAAAATGACACTGTTCATATGGCAGCATTAGACATTCATTGTACATTTAGCGTAAATGGTGTTGCGCGCCTTCATACAGACATTTTAACAAATAGTGAACTTAAAAACTTTGCCAAAATTTATCCTAACAAATTCAATAATAAGACAAACGGAATCACTTTTAGAAGGTGGCTTGTAAAGGCTAATCCACGCTTAACTAAACTGATATCGCATTATATCGGCGATGATTTTATTGTGAATTACGAAAAACTTGCAGATTTTGGAAGATATATAAATGACACACATGTTCTTGATATGCTGCTTAAAATCAAAGCAGAAAATAAACTTGAACTTCAGGAATATATACTAAAAAATGAAAAAATAAATCTGATGCCTGAAGGAATATATGATGTACAGATTAAGCGCCTTCATGAGTATAAAAGACAACAACTTAACTTGCTGTATGTTATTGATAAATATTTAAAAATTAAATCAGGTAAAATACCGCACAGACCAATAAATTTTATATTTGGCGCAAAGGCTGCACCTGCGTATGTTTTGGCAAAAGATATAATCCATGCAATACTTTGTATTCAAAGCATAATAAATAACGACGATGAGGCAAATAAATATATAAAAATAGCAATGGTGGAAAATTACAATGTAACGTATGCAGAAAGAATAATACCTGCGTGCGATGTTTCTGAACAAATATCTCTTGCATCGAAAGAAGCATCGGGAACAGGTAATATGAAACTAATGCTTAACGGTGCAATAACGCTTGGAACACTTGACGGTGCTAATGTTGAAATGGCACAGTATGTAGGAAATGACAATATCTATATTTTTGGCAGAAAAAGTGATGAGGTTATAGAAATACTGTCTGAAAAATCATATAATCCAATAGATTATTATAACAAAAATAAACGTATGAAAAGCGCAGTTGATTTTCTTGTATCAGACCAAATGCTTAAAGTTGGAAACAGAACTAATCTTGAAAATCTATATAAAAATATTAAAGAAAAAGACAATTTTATGACACTTTTAGATTTTGAAGATTATTGCGATGTAAAAGATAAAGTCTTTTATGATTATGAAAATCGTTTGGACTGGGCGAGAAAAATGCTAGTAAACATTGTTAATGCACGCTATTTTTCGTCAGATGCATCAATAAATAATTATAACAAGGAAATATGGAAACTATAAAAAATGCTCTCGTAAAGAGGGCATTTTTACATTTTTTTACCTATTCAGACAAAAAAGTTAACCGAAATTATAAAAATATATGAAAAAACACAAATTTTTGTTGCAATTACAGAATAAATGTAGTATAATATATACATAATAGTATGTCGATTTATGCCAAAAATCGATTTATTGTTGAATGCTAATAATTTCTAAATCTACTAAAGGGAGGAAAAAAAGTGAAAAAATTAATAGCAGTTTTACTTACTTTTACAATGCTTTTTACGATGTTTACATCATTTAGTATTGTAACAACACATGCTGCAACAACTCACGAGGTTGACAAAATCGTGTGGACGCAGACATTTGAAAAAAACATGGCGGCGGATAATCCATCGTCTAAATGGGAGGGAAGCACTAGCCCATATTTTAAAGGCGGACGTTTTACAAGTGCTTCTTCGGGTTCTGCACGATTTGATGATGGCGTGAACAACAATCGTTTGGTGGTTTTTCCGTCTAACGTTAAAGATGCTGCGCAGGACTCGGCGGTTAAAGTGTATCTTGACAACACAGTGTTTGAAGTTGGCAAAAAATACAAAGTTTCAGCCGAAGTTGAAGTTGATTTAAGCTCAAAGGCAGAAGAAGGCGAAACAAGAAATGTTTATGCTTACATACTTTCTAATACCGGTATGGCTGCTATAGGCAGTACACAAGGGGCAACAATTCCTTATCTTGATGGTGGGAAAGGTGTAGTTACAACAAAAGTTTTTGAGTACACACAAGATATGAAAAATGTTGCAAATACAATAGATGAAGAAAATTCAACTTCACAGAACACATATTACCATTCATTGAATTTAAGAGTTCAAGCTGCGATGTATGGTAAAGTTGATGGTGATAAAGATAGGTTCTACATTGATAATGTAAGAATTATTGAAGTTACCGATACAGAAGACGTTATTCCTGAAGGCGAAGGCTCTGTGTTTGAAGATTATGTTCTTGGCAGTGTGATGGATTTTGAAGATTTATCTTACAACACATTAAGACATAGCACTTCTACAACTGGCAGAGACACAGACAGTAACGGTATAAAATACATAGTTGACGACCCAACAGGTGCAGACAACAAAGTTTTCAGAGGGCCATATGTATTGGATAAAACCGGCAATAATAATTCTGCAAGAACAGAACTTATTGGACTTTTGGCAAATGCTAATAACACTGCCGGTAAAACATACACAATTTCGTTTAAAATGTATCCTTACGGATACTCAAATGTTCCAATTACAGTTGGTCTTAAACATAATGTTGGTGTAACATCTTACGGCGGTATGGCTACTCCTACAAATTTAGTTGAGGGAACAGATTTTGTACCAAATCAGTGGAATAGTATCCAGTTCGATATTACTACTGCGCATGACGATGAAATCAACTTCTCGATGCATCAGCGTTCTTTAAATAATGGCGCCTCAATGGATTTTGATAAGTATGATTATTATCAGTATATTTACCTTGATGATATCAAAGTAACAGAAAAAGTAAATCCTGAAACATACTTTACTGATGCTGATATATATAATGAAGAAAACTGGTCAACAGATTCTGAAGACATTTTCACAGTAGGTGCTGATAAAATTGAAGTTGCTTCTTCTGAAAATGCAGAAGAATTGTCTTTAACATTTGATGGTGTTCAGGGCAGTTCGATGATGATTACATATGATGCATCTTTAATCGAAGATGAAATAGAAGTTCTTGCTGACACTTTGGATATTCTTCCTTATATTAGTGTATGCACAGAAAATGGCGACGAACTTGCTATTTCTAAACTTGACAATTCAACTGTTAACGGTACATTGATTTTCAATGTTCCAGAAGACGAAAATAATCCTGGACAATACACAGATTTAACACTAAATATTGTTGCAGGTACAACAGCTGCAGAAATTACAGATTTTACTCTTGTTTCTGTTGGTGCACCATATGAAGTTTCGGCTCAAAGCACAGATGATGCAAAAATTAAAGTTACTGCAGATTTTGACAATTTGCCAATTGATAGCAGTGAATTTACAGCAGTTGCACTTACAGAAGGCGAAACTGTTACAAACTTCACTAAAGATATGATTGATTCATATCCAAGTGGTACAGCTAATGGCGCAGCTCAAATGGAAATTGAAATTGATATGGTTGACGTTGATGAATACAAATCAACATTCAGCGTTATATTATATAATGAAGAAAATTCCATTTATTTAAATGTTGGCGATGTTGAATACATCAATCCAAACTTTGCTTATACTGTATTAGGATACATTCAGGCTGCAGGCGATGCAGAAGAAGTGAAAAATGTTATCGAAACAGTAGATGCAGAAAACGACATAGTATATAAAAATGTTTTGGAAATTAACACAATTGACTTTGTGGAAAATACAGCAGATGATGATGATTTAGAAATTATTTATAATCATATATACGAAAATAAAGCTAATATCATTAACGGCCAAAATACAAGTGATTTAACTTTATTGCATAATGTAATCAAAAAAGCAATTCCGGTTGCTTTGGTTAAAAATGGACATGGCGTACAGTCATTCAAAGAATATGTTTCTGAAAATGGTGCTCTTTTAGGTATCGGTGCTTATACAAAATATGTTACAGATAATGATACATATTCAGATGATTTGTTTGGAACATTCCTTGCAGATATTGCTGCTGATGAAACAATTACTACATTTGAAGAAATAATGGAAGCAATTGAAGCGGCTATGAATGAAACACCTGGTGATCTTGACGTTTATGTATTTTTCCATGACATGGAAAATGGAGACTTTTCTAACCTTGTAAATAACGTAGATTATGAACTTGGTGGCGAAGGCGAAAGAGAATTTGGTGTTGTTAAAGCAAGTGATGAAGGTATTACTGATCCATACGGCAATCCTGACGGACATTTGTTTAAATTACATTCAACAAGTTCAGCCAGAATTAAATTTACTGACATATTCAATCCAAAGGGTGTTACACCAAGAGATTTAGGTAGCAAATACGAAATCAGTTTTGACCTTTACAGAGCAAGCGGTTCACCGCTAATTCGTCTTTTCTCTGTAAAAGACTTTAATGCTAACGGTTCAATCGGCTCTGCTAAATCTTCAAAATTTGCTACAGGCGGCGGACCAGCAATCAGTGTTTCAGGTACCGAAGAAGGCGAATGGTCTCACGTTACATATACATATACATTGGATAACTTAATGTTAACATCACTTGGTATAGAAAGAGGTACATCTTATTTTGATAACATTAAAGTAAAACGTATCGAAGACAATAGAAGAGTTCTTGATTCTGCGGACCTTCAACCATTAGATAACGATGCAGCACTTACACTCGACGGCGTTACAGAAACTGCTGACGGATTTGTATTTACAGAAGGCGGCACATTAAAATACGGTGTTGGAACAGCCGAAAAACAAGGACAGAAATATGTTGCTAAAAACGGTGGTTTGTATGTTGTTACAATGGTTGTAAAAACAAATTCTGAAAATGCATTGACACTTACAGCAAACAGTTCTCAGGTACAAAGATCTTCTACTCAACTTGAAGATGCAAGTACATATCCAAACCTTACAACTTATCCGGTTGCTGATGTAGATGACTTTATCTTAGAAGCAGGAAATGCAAATGATGTTATCATCGTTTCTGGTTCTTCTCTTGCGCAGGATGGCGTTACAATGGTTAACACAAACGGCGAATTTAAATCTGTTACATTTATATATAAAGATACAGGTGCAAAAGGTGTAATAAACTATCTTGGTAAAGAAATGGAAATTCTTCGTTCTATAAACATCACTTCTAATGAAGAAGGTGCTGTTGTTAAATCAATGAAGATTAAAGAATACGATCCTTCATCTCCAATTGAAAACGGAGATTTCGAAGCAGAATTTGAAGGTTGGGGCGATGTTGACACAGATGCATTTGCAACTGCAGGTGGTCAACTTGTTATCACAGGTTCTACTGAAAATGAAGGCAAACAGATTTCTCAGGTTGTTTTAATGCCAGTAGGCGAAGGACAGATTAAATATACTAATGTAGATAATGGTACATCTGATGCATACATAGAAATTGCTGATGCAAACGGTAATGTTATAGCAAAATCGAAAATTTCTCCTGTTGAAGCTGCAAATACTGACAAAGTTGTTCCATTTGTAGTTCCTGGTGAAGCAGGTGAAACAGCTCCTGTAATTGTAAAAGTTGTAGCTGGTTCTGATGGAAATATCACTATTGATAACTTTGAAATAATTACAGCCGAAGATCCTGACTACATTGATCTTTCACAATATCCTTCATTTACAGGATACTTTACAGGTTTGAAATCTAATGAAAAATTAGAAATTCTTGATTCTATCTTCGATACAGATTTCATTACAGGTACTGATTATGTTGAAGCAATTTGTGATGCAGTAATTGATTCAAGAATTGAAAACGCTAATAAAAACTACAGTACAATTGTTGATGTTCTTGCTGAAAATGCTGACTATCTTGGTCTAACAAACTGGTCAAAAGTTACAGATGTTTCTAATAAATCATATTATAGTGATGTAAAAGAAGGCATTGCTAAATATGTATTGAATAATGGATACGCAACATTAAATGATGAAATTGAAGATATTATTGATGATGCGAAAGATTCTGGTGGTTCTTCAGGTAATGGCGGTGGAACAAGACCAAGTATTCCACAGAATATAACAAATACAACTACACCGGTTGCTCCACAACTTCCTGATGTAAACTTTACAGATATTGATTCTGTAGAATGGGCAAAAGACAGTATTATCACACTTGCTCAAAAAGGTGTTGTTTCAGGTTATGAAGATGGAACATTCAAACCTAACAATGAAATTACAAGAGCAGAATTTGCAAAAATGCTTGTAACAGCATTTGAAGTATATGATGACAACGCATCATGTGATTTATTCAATGACGTTTCAACATTTGATTGGCATTATAAATATGTTGCTACACTTGCAAAACTTGGCGTAACAAATGGTTTAGGAAATGGTTCATTTGGTGCGGCAGACAAAATTACAAGACAGGATATGGTTGTCCTAATTGTAAGAATGACTCAGTTACTTGGCAAACCTATTAATGCAACAACTGCTGAAGTAACATTCAATGACAACGATGACATAGCAAGTTATGCTATAGATGCAGTAAAAGTTCTACAAAAAGCTCAAATCGTTTCTGGATTTGAAGACGGAACATTCAAACCTGGTGCTACTGCTACAAGAGCACAGGTTGCAAAAATACTTTGTGCATTAATTGGATAAGAAAATAACTGTTTTCGAAAAGGAGATTTCTCCTTTTCGAAGACGGATTTTCAGAAAGGAAGGTAACTAATATATGAAAAAATTAATTGCATTAATTCTTTCTTTAACTATGGTATTATCTATGATGATTGTACCGACTGCTTCGGTATTTGCAGCAGATACAGTAGTTAAAAAAGTTGATTTTAATGATTTAAACGCAGGCAGTCTTGATGCATTTAAAAAGACTCTTGTTGCCGGCGGTACGTACGATATGAATGGCTTGACATTAGAGTCTTCAATAAAATATGGTAATTCCGGCAGCAGTATTAAAATGTCCGGTGTTACAAAACCCGACCACAGAATTAAATTTACTGGCTTACTTGGTAAAGATACACTAACAGCAGCAGATAAAGGTAAAAAATACACAGTATCTGCTTATGTGTACTCTCCAACAGCGACAACTATTTTTATGGGATTGTTTGGAGCTACAGGAACAGCAAATGCTTTTGCTCCAACGGCTGATTCAAAAACAGAAATTCCTGCTAATACTTGGACATTAGTTCAACTCGGAATTGAAATAAATGATGAGATGATAACTAATAATACTACACAGATTGGTTTTGAACAAAAAGGTACAAAATCATTAAGTGATACAATTTATATCGATGAAATCGTAGTAACAGAAGGTTCACTTCCTGCAGCCGCTCCTTCAACTCCTGCAGCACCTTCTACACCTGCTACTCCACAAGCACCAGTGACTCCATCTGCTCCTGCAGTAAGTACTCCGGGTATTACATCAATTACTTTTGATGACTGGACATCAATCGATCAGTCAAAATTTATGGCTGGTGGTGCATACTCTCTTTCTGGTCTTTCTGTTTCTAACCAGTATGATCATACATCTGGAAAAGGCAATAGTTTGTGTATCGGTAACAGATCTGGAAGTGGACGTTTAAAATTTGTTGATATATTCAATGCCGATGGTATTGGTACAACATATGATATATCTGCCTGGGTGTACACTCCTAAAGCAGCAAGTGTAATGGTTGGTGTTTACTCAACTCAGGGTACAGATTATGCTACAGCTCCACTTAAATCTTCAGGCAAAGTTTCAGTTTCTGCAAATACATGGACTCAGATTACTTTTAAATACACACATGAAAATGAACTTATAACACAACTTGGTATCGAACCAAATGTTGATACTACATATGTTGATGATATCGTTATTATGCCTGAGGGAATGGAACTTCCAAGTGAAGAAGAACTTGCAATGGCAAAATTCCCAGAAGAACTAAGAGGATATGTAAAATTGTTCAATTCTCTTGGTATGCTTGATAAATTCCTTGCAGTATTTGATGAAAATGCTACAATGAAAAGAGATGTTTTTGCATCAGTTCTTGCAGACTTCTTACCAAATCATGTTCCTTCTGCTATGAATACAAGATTTAGTGATGTAGGTGCAGATAATCCTTATTCTGGTTGTATTCAGGCATTAGCAGATGTTGGTGCGTTAAAAGGCGACGATACTGGAAAATTCAATCCATCAAACGATGTTGCTTCGGAAGAAGCAGTTGCAGCGCTACTTTCTTTCTTAGGATATGATGTGTATGCCGATGGTAATGGTGGATATCCTCAGGGTTATCTTTCAACTGCTGCAAGAGTTGGCTTGACAGATAATGTTGCTATTACAGTAGGAAAACCTATTACACATAGTGAACTATTAAAAATGATGTATAATTTCATTAAAATTGATGTTTTAGAAGAAACACAGTTTGGTGATGTTACAAAATATGCTACAGTTGAAGGCAGAACAGTACTTGCTAAAAACTTCGATATTTACTATGATGAAGGTAAAGTATATGCGAATGCTATAACAATGCTTTCTTCTGCATCAGGAGCAGGTGCAGATAGAATTCAGATTGAAGATACTGTACTAAAAACAGAAGAAGATGTTAATGATCTATTAGGTTACTATGTAGAATATTTCTACAAACAGAATAAAAATGGTGTTAACGAACTTCTTTATGTAGCACCTTACGAAGGATTTAACGATACTATTACAGTTTCTCCTGAAGATTTTTCTAATGAATCTAATGATACAAGATGGTACTATTATGATGCTGAAACTGGCAATAAAAAAGGAATTAAATTACATGGTTCTCAGAATATAATTTATAACGGAATGTACAAAACATTCGATATAGATTTATTGGATATTGAAGAAGGAAATGTTAAATTCTTAGATTCTGATTGCGATGGAATTTATGAAACAATTTTTGTAAATGATATTTATTATATAGTAGTTTCTTCAGTTGATAAAACAAATGAAGTTATTTACGATAAATATGATCCAACAAAGAAAATTGATTTTGATTCAGAAGATAAAGACAATCCTGTTAGAATCTTTAGTACATCTGGGAAAGAAATTTCTATAGATAGTTTAAAAGAATGGGATATTCTTTCGGTTAAAAAATCTGAAACAGGTTCAACCGTTATTGATATTGTTATGACACGTAAAACTGTAAGAGGCACAGTTACAGGTTATACAAAAGATGATGATGGTAAAATTGATACAATCAAAATTAAGGATAAACACTACAAAGTTTCAAAAACTTTCCAGGATATGTTTACAGAGTATGATGATGGCGGAAATATCATTTTAAAACCTGAATTAAATCAGAATGTTGTTTTATATCTTGGAAATTTAGATACAGTTGTTACCTATGAAACTGATACAAAATTAGCAGGTACAATTGGTTACCTAATTGACATCAACGTTCCTGACAGTTCTTCTGAAAGAATGCAGATGACAATTTTGGATCAGAATAAGAAAACACAAGTATTAACAGTTGCTGAAAGAATTTTTGAAAACAATTCTAATACTTCAATTAACTACAAAACTTTCAAATCAAAAGATACTTTCTATGATCATACAACATATGAACCAAAACGTCAGATTCTTATGTTTGCTGTAAATGGTGACAATGAAATCAACAAAATATGGTATTATACAGAAAACTCAGCAGAAGGTGCTAAAGAAAATGAATTCTACAAATCACTTGAAGCTGAACCAAAAGTTGGCAGCACACCAGCAAAGAATGTTTACTATTCTGGCGGAACCAATAAAACTCTATATAAAGGCAAGAACACAGGACTTCAGACAGAAGAAAACTGGATGATGTCAAATTCAGCAGTTGTATTTGAAATACCTGAAAGATCAGAATATGATGATGACATTGCTTACTATAGTGTAGGTACTTCATCAAAAATTCCTACTGATGAAAATGGTACTCAACGTTTTACAGGATATTCACTTTGCGGTGATGACAGAATTATTGATGTTGTTGTAAGAAAAGGCGGCGATGGAATTTCTAATTCTTCTGACCAGATGGTTGTTAACGAAGTTATGAACGGAATTAACGACGAAGAAGAAGATATTCTTATTGTTACAGGTCTTGTAAATGGTCAAGAAAAAACAATTGAAATTGTTGATAACAGAACAAATAAAACAAATTACGTTTTAACACCTGGTGATATTATTGCATACACAACTGATGCTACTGGCAAGACTACATTTACAGGAAGCGGTTATTCTTGTACATATGTTGTTATGTATTCTGATTATATTCCTTCAAACAATAAGGAGTTTGGTCAGTTCAAAACAACTTCTACAAGTTATAACTATAGCGTAACAACACGTGGTAGAACAGTAAGAACATATGGTATTCCATATAAATTTGAAGATGGTATTTTACAGTTTGCACCATATAATATGACAACAAAACCTGTTGGTACAAATCTTCCTGAAGATCCAAATCTTCATTTAATAAAACCAGAAGTTTTCAAAAATGTCTATGTATTTGATACAGCGACAAATAAATTCAGAGTTGGTACTGTTGATGAAATCTTGTGTGCATCGCAAGATTCGAACACATACACACCGGTTTATATGTATGGTTACGAAAACTCATTTAAAACAATGGTTATTTATAAATAATCTTAAAAACCTTCCGGATTTTCCGGAAGGTTTTTTTACTTGATAACAGTCATTTTTAATTTCTTTGCTAAAATAACAAAATTTTGTGCATTTTTACTATAAAAAAATTTGTTAATTATAAAAAATCTATTGACGTAATTTGATATAAATGCTACAATATACTTATAAATAAACAGAAAATTTGTGGAAAAGTATAATATATGCATAAAAAAAGTGAATAAAATGTGAATAAAGTGTCTTTTTGGATGAATTATTGTGATTATATAAAAAATTGTGAAAAATTACTATAATTTTTTAAATTTGCTATTTACATTCTTACTAAATTATGTTATACTTTATGTAGTGCATTTGTGCATTTTATTTTGTTAATATTATTTTTTATAAATAATATAAAAAGAAGAGGAGAGATAAAATGAAACTTTCAAGTAAAAAACGTTCAATTGCAGCGTTAGCTCTTGCAACTGCTATGCTTCTTACAGCTTGTGGCGGTGGTAGCAATGGTGTTGACCAGAAAACAATTGAAAAAAATGATGCAAAAATTGCAGACGCAGTTAAAAACAAACAGTATCCGTTCGTACCAAAAGGTGAAAAAATTTCACTTGAACTTGGCGTTGGTGCAAGTGCCAATGTAACAAACTGGGATACAAACAGATATTCATTGTTCCTTGAAGAAAGAACAGGCCTTGATCTTAAATTTAAAGTTTATCAGGGACTTGGCGATGCTTTAAAAATCGCTTTCGCAGCAGATGACGACTCTATTCCTGACCTTATTATGAACTGGAACGTAGAAGATACTTTCTTGGTTCAGTACGGTGAAGAAGGCGAAGGCATGTTCGTTGATTTAACAAAATATATGGACGAATATGGCCACAACTTAAAACATGCTATAGAATATGCAAAAAATTATAAAGTTGAAGACAGACGAGTTGATATTGAAAAATGGCTTGTTTCTGCTGACGGACATAAATACTTTATGCCTTACATAGTACAGCAGGAAGGTAACGTTTACTCAGGTAAAGCTTATATCAACAAAGTATGGCTTGATAAATTAGGTCTTGAAGTTCCTACAACAACAGAAGAATTAAGAACAGTTCTTAAAGCTTTTGTTACTAAAGACCCTAATGGAAATGGTAAAAAAGACGAACTTGGTATCACAGGTGCTAAAGGTTTATACCGTGGAACACCTTGGATGTTCCTTATGAACTCATTTATTTTTGAAGACCAGGGTAAACATTATGTAGTTGACCAGAACACAGGAAAACTTTCACTTGCTTACACACGTCCTGAATTTAAAGAAGGTCTTAAATACATTAACTCTCTTGTAAAAGAAGGTTTGTATGATGTTGAATCATTCTCTCAGGACTCAACAGCTTTAAAAACAATTTGTTCACTTGACGATAACATCGTAGGTGTTATTACTACAGGTTCTCCTGATGCTAACTTTGCAGCTAACCCAGAAAGAATGCTTGACTATGTTGCACTACCAAACCCAACAGGTCCTAATGGTGTTAACTGGGCATTCAGACAGGCAAGAGATGCTCGTGTAAACGGTACAATGACAAAATACTGCGAAAACAGACTTGCTGGTTTTGCTCTTATGGACTTCATGCTTAGCGAAGAAGCTTCATTATTCACAAGATACGGTGAAAAAGGTAAAGACTGGAGAGAAGCTAAAGAAGGCGATGTAGCAATGTTTGCTAATATCGGTCTTGAAGCAAGACTTGTTCCACTTATTCCTTATGGTCAGCCAACAGATGCTCACTGGCAGGCAGCATCACCTCAGTTCAGATTCCCTGAAATTGCTGATGGTATGGCTATAGCTGCTGAAAAAGTAGGTCAGGTTGACGGTGAAAAAGTTAAAGCTGATGCTATCACAGCATACTATGGAAAAGCTCCTAAGAAAATTGTAGAAAAACAGTTGTTTACATTAGAAGAAAGTGAAGAATTCGCTGACTTAAATACACAGATTACTGCATGTGTAACACCAACAATCGCTGCATTTATCACTGGTGAAAAAGACATTGATAAAGAATGGGATGCATTCCAGGCAGAACTTAAAAAACTTGGTGTTGATAGATACTTAGAACTTTCTCAGGCTGGTTATGACAGATTTGAAAAAGGCGGTAAATAATTTAATGTAATTTGTTTTATACGGTTCGCTTTTTTGCGGACCGTATAAAATGTTTATAGTTTGATGTAATGGAGATATAGAATTTATGAGCACAGAAAAAGTTAAAACACAAAAAACAAATACTAAAACAAAAGCTCCAAAAAATGATATAAAATTGCAGAATAATTTTAAAAACATTAAAGCTGCATGGCAGCTTTATGTGCTTCTATTATTGCCAGTAATCTATATTATTATATTTGCATACGTACCTATGTATGGTGTTCAGATTGCGTTTAAAGATTTCAGACCTTCTAAAGGTATAGCAGGAAGTGCTTGGGCCGATCAAGGTTTGTTTGAGCATTTTAAGATTTTGACAAACGCAAAATTTAAAGATGCTTTTGTTAATACCATTGTTGTTTCTGTATATACATTAATTGCAGGTTTCCCAATTCCAATTTTACTTGCATTATCGCTTAATGTAATGAGAAACAAAGTGTTCAAAAAAACAGTACAGATGGTATCTTACTTACCACACTTTATTTCAACTGTTGTTATGGTAAGTATTTTAACTCAGTTTTTTAATACAAAAGTTGGTCTTTTTGGACAGATTTTAAAAACTCTTGTTCCTGGCGCTACATATACAGTCAGCCCAATGGGCAGTGCAAATGCATTCCCACATTTATATGTTTGGTCTGGTGTATGGCAGAATATGGGTTGGTCTACAATCATTTATTTGGCTGCATTGGCAAGTATTGATATGGAACAGACAGAAGCTGCTATGATTGATGGCGCTACAAGATTCCAGCGTGTAATACATATTGATATTCCAGCAATTTTACCTACTGCTATAATTCTTTTAATTATGGATGCTGGTAAAATTATGAGTGTTGGTTTTGAAAAAGCCTTTTTGATGCAGAATGATACTAACCTTAATGCCAGTGAAATCATTTCAACATATTCTTATAAACGTGGTTTCATTGATACGGGTTTAAATAACTTTTCACAGGCGGCTGCCATTGGCTTGTTTAACTCTGTAATCAATTTGATATTGGTTGTAACAGTTAATAAGATTTCAAGAAAAGTTAGTGATACAAGTTTATGGTAAGGGAGGAAGAGTAATTGAAAGCAAAAAGAAATACAGCAATTTCAGTATGTACATCAGATAAAATTTTCTATGCAACTGTTAACGTGATTATGACGTTAGTATTACTAATAGTTCTTATTCCAATGCTTAATGTTGTTGCATCATCTTTTTCATCAGGTAAAGCTGTTTCTGAGGGTAAAGTTACTCTTTGGCCTGTAAGTTTCAGTTTGGATGGTTATATTGAAGTATTTAAAAATAAAAACATATTAATTGGTTATGGTAATACGATTTTCTATACTGTAGTAGGTACAACACTTAACGTTATTATGACAGTTTTGTGTGCTTATCCTCTATCAAGAAGTGATTTACCTGGAAGAAACTTTTTAATGTTTTTATTCTCATTCACTATGTTGTTTAATGGTGGTATGATTCCTAACTTCGTTTTGATGAAAGACTTAAATCTTCTTGATTCAAGGTTGGTTTTAATCATCCCCGGCGCTATCGGCGTTTACAATATGATTATTACAAGAACTAATTTCCAACAGTTACCAAAAGAACTTTTGGAAGCTGCTAAAATTGACGGATGTAGCGACTTTAGATTTTTCTTAACAATGGCATTGCCTTTATCTAAAGCTATTATTGCCGTTATTACATTGTTCTACGCAGTAGGTCATTGGAATGTGTTCTTTAACGCGAAACTATACTTAACAACAGAAAGCAAAATGCCTTTGCAGATTTTCTTGCAGCAGATATTGCTTGCTAACTCTTTAACAAGCGGTTCTAATATTGAACCTGAAGTTGCAGCAAAACTTGCAACAATGGCTGACCTTTTAAAATATTCGTTGATTATCGTAGCAAGTTTACCTGTATGGTGTGTATATCCGTTTATTCAGAAATACTTCGTACAAGGTGTTATGATTGGATCAATCAAAGGTTAATATTAAAATCCGCCTTAGAGGCGGATTTTTTTATTAAATAATATTTGTTTGGGTTGAATATTTTTAAATTATAATATAAATTGGTGGTAATAATGGAAAGAAAAAGCGGAGTTTTAATGCATATTTCATCCTTGTATGGTGAATATTCTTCAGGTTCGTTTGGAGAAGAAGCAAAATGTTTTATTGATTTTATAAAAGAATGTGGTTTTTCATATTGGCAAGTTTTGCCGTTTTGTATGGTTGATGAATGTAATTCTCCTTATAAATCGTATTCTGCATTTGGAGGCAATCCTTATTTTATTGATTTAAATACATTGTATAAAAAAGGATTACTTACAGAAAATGAACTTAATTTGCAGAAACAAGAAACTCCATACAGTTGTGAATATGTAAAATTATATCATAATCGCGTGAATTTGTTGAAAACGGCTGCAAAAAGAGTTACTGATAAAAAGGAAATTGAAGATTTTATTTCATCACATGATGAACTTGAAAAGTTTTGTAAATTTATGGCTTTAAAAGAAAAAAATAACGAAAAACCGTGGTATGAATGGGAGAACGATAAATGCGATGACGACGTAGTTTTCTCCTGGAAATTTATTCAGTATGAATTTTTTGATCAGTGGTCAAAAATAAAGAAATATGCTAATTCAAAAGGTATTAAAATCATCGGAGATATGCCTATTTATGTTTCACATGACAGTAGTGATGTGTGGAGTAATAAAAATGAATTCCTACTTGATAAAGATGGATTGTGTACAGATGTTGCTGGTGTTCCGCCTGATTATTTTGCTGAGGATGGACAACTTTGGGGAAATCCGCTTTATAACTGGGATGTTATGAAAGAAAATAATTATTCATGGTGGAAAAAAAGAGTTTTACATATGCTTGAGATGTTTGACGGAATACGTATTGACCATTTTAGAGCATTTGACAGTTATTGGGCTGTCGATTCAAGTGAAACGACAGCAAAAAATGGAACTTGGAAAATAGGTCCCGGAATAGATTTTATAAATGAAATTAAAAAGATTGCTGAAGATAAACTTATTATTGCAGAGGATTTAGGTGATATAAGTGAATCTGTTGTAAAACTTGTTGATGATAGCGGATTCCCTGGAATGCGAGTTTTTCAATTTGCTTTTTTCGGAGATAGTAATTCTCCTCATTTACCGCATAATTATGTAAAAAATTGTGTAGCATATTCAGGTACTCATGATAATAATACGCTTTTGGGATATTTGTGGGAACTTGATGACAACACAAGAAAATATATGCTTGATTATTGTGGATATACAGATTCAAATTGGGAAGCAGGGTATAATCACATTGTACGAAGTATCATGGGATCATGCGCGGATCTTGTTATTTTGCCGATTCAGGATTTGTTAGGTTACGGTTCGGATACACGTCTTAATATTCCTGGCAAAGCAGATGGCAACTGGAGATTTAGAATTACTAAAGAACAATTAAATTCGATTGATAAAGATAGATTTTTGCACTATAATAAGTTGTATTCAAGATGCTAAATTATATAAATTTTAAAAATATACAGTTAAATTTTTAACTGTATATTTTTTCATTATGTCTATTATTACATATTTTTTTCAAATTGCATAATTTGTTGACATAACAACATACAAATGGTAAACTTATTATGTAGTTGTTATATGTTAAAATAAGGAGGTTATAACAATGAGAATTTTTAAAAAATTAACATCTATAGTACTTATTGTAGCGTTTGTTTTTTCTCTTATGCCTTTAGCAGTATTCGCAGAAGAAAAAACAGATGTTGCAACTGACGAAACTACAACACAACCGACATCAATTTTTGCTGATGTAGATGAAAATACACAGTATAAAGATGCAATTGAAGAATTATACAACAAAAAAATTGTTGACGGATATCTTGACGAAAATGGCGTTAGAACATTTAAACCTGACGCGACAATTACAAGAGGAGAGTTTGCAAAACTTCTTGCAGTTTCACTTCCAAGTAAAATTACACTTGATATGAATGTAAAATCATCAGGATTTTCTGATATTGATTCAGATGCTTCTGTAGCATGGACAATTCCATATGTAAAGGCAGCATTTAATGCATCTGTTGTAAATGGATATGAAGATGGTTCATTCAGAGCAAAAAATCCGGTTACATATGCAGAAGCAGTTAAAATGGTTGTATGTGCTATGGGTTATGCAGACAAAGTTGAGATAACAGATCCATGGTATACTGGTTATATCACAATTTCAGATCAGTTAAAAATTAGAATGTATGCTATGGGAAATGGAGATTTTAATGCTCCTGCTTCCAGAGGTCTTGTGGCGCAACTTATAAGTAATATGGCTTCTTCAAAATATATTATTGGGACTGTTGTTCCAGGTATAAATGATAACACTGCCGGTAATGGTAATGGCTCAAATGTAATAGATCCATCTGATGAGGAAGAAATAGATGAAGTAAGCGGTATGATGATTGGAGCATTTGACGAAACATTAACCGGGGATACTTTAGATTTATCAAGAACTCAAGTAATGATTGATGATGAAGTGTATGAAATTGGAACTTCAAAAACAATCGACGAAATGAAAGAACTTGTTGGCTATACAGTTGATGTTGAATATGAAAATGTTCGTTCAAAACGTGTTATTAAGAAAATTTCAAAAGGCGACGCATTAGATATTAAAATTGAAGATACAGATATCATTGATGTAGATAGTCTAACGCTTATATACGAAGACGATTCTAAAGAGAGAAAAATTAAATTCACCACTAACACATATATTTTCTATAATGGTTCAGCAACTGGCACACTTACAAGTAATGAAATTGAAGATTTATTGTTAGGTATTGAAAATGGATATGTTGAAATAATTGATAATGATTCTAACAAAACTGCAGATGTTGCAAGAATTTATAATTATGAAACATTCTTTGTAGGAGCAAAGGACTCAAGTTCTAATACTGTTACAGATATGTATACAGGCGAAAAAATTGTTCTTGGAGAAGCTGGCGAAGATGAAAGTGAAAATGTTGAAATTCAACTTTGCGACAATTCAGGAAAATTAAGCAAAGCTTATTTTAGTACTATTTCAAAAAATTCTGTATTGTCTGTTGCACGTCCATATGTTGAAACTCCAGATTCTGTAACTAAAGTAATAATTTCAAAAAGAACAGTTAAAGGTGATGTTACAAGAAAAGGTGAAGATTATTATACTATAGCAGGAAAACAATACAAATACACATCATATTATGAACAATTAGTTTCAATAAATCCTGATAAGAAAATAAATGCTGGTGATACAGGAACATACTATCTTGATTATACAGGCAAAATTGTTTCAACAGCACTTTCTGATACATTAAGATATGGTTATATAGTAGATGCTGAAACCGAAGACACATCTTCTGCTGAACCTATTATAAGAATGGTAACATCTACAAGTAATAAAATTACAGATTTCACATTAAAAGATAGAGTATCTGTTAACGGCGAATCAATGACTAAGAAAAAAGTTATTGAATTTTTAGAAGAATCTGCTTCTGCTATCAATGATGGAAGTGGTAAGTATGATGCAGGTTATGCTGATGCTGCAACATATTCACAACCAATTATATTTGAAACCACATCATCAACTGGAACAGTTATTTCTTCAATTAAAACTGTTGCTCCAATAGGTGAAGATGATTCAAACGCGTTAGAATATGACCTTGGTAAAACTTTAGATGGCGAAAAACTAACTTTCTATACAAGTGGTTACACATTTAAAGATTCATCAAATACTCGTCGTTTTTCTATGACATTTGCTTCTACATCGGATTACAGAGCAAAAATCTTCGTTGTTCCTACAGATAGAAGTGAAGAAGATGAATATGAGGTATATACTTCTGCATCATATTTCAAAAATGGCTATAAATATGTAGTTGATGCATTTAACGTTGACCCAACTAACAGATATGGTAATATAATTGTTGTATATGGTGGTTCTCAGGTTAAAATCGATGGTTCTAATAAAGCTTGTATTATTACAAATATAGGTAGTGAATACGACGAGAAAACAATGGAAACGTATAAAACACTTTCTTATATGGAAGTTGGTGTAAAAGATCCACAAGTAAATACAGTTATTGTTGAAGATGCGTCGCTTTTAACTGGCCTTACAAATGGAGATATCATAAAAATTGCAACTAAGAATGACTTAGGCAAAGAAGCAACATTGATTGAAAAAGTTTTTGTTAACGATAAACTTTATGAACCATTTGATGAAAACTTAGATCAAGATGTTTCAACTGACTATACTTTTGTTGAAAAGTACGGTACTGATTCTGATTACTTCAATGCAATTGTAGGTAGAGTTTATTATTCAGATGAAACTGCTATTCAGCTTATTAAATGTTACGATATTCCATATGAAGAAGATGACCCTGAAGTTAACGAAATATATGAAAGTGCAGTTCCATATACTGTAAGTGGTACAGCAACATATGTTATGGTTGTTGACAGTTCTAAATTAACTACTGTTGATGACGTAGGAAATAACGAAGGCATTAAATATTATTTATATAATTCTGTCACACCTAATGCTATAACAGCAAATGGTCTTGGTCTCGAAGATTTTGTTTACATTCAAAGAAGTGGAACAGGCAGAATTACCGGAATTGTAATTTACAGATAAAATAAAAAAGCAACCGAGAAATCGGTTGCTTTTTTTGTTGACTTTTACTTTGTTGTTTGATACAATAGCCGTATGAAAAGGAGTGAGATTTATGCATGAGTTTAAAGGAAGTTGGATAACAAAAAAAGAACTTTCTAACATCAAACCGCAAAATGTGTTTCACAGACAGCTTGACACTAAAGAAATCGAAGGAAAAATACCTAAAAATCTTCATATACTTTTCAGGAATAAATTTTATGTTAAAAATGGCAATTTGGTAAAAGTATTTATATCTGCTGATGATTACTATAAACTTTATATAAATGGAAAGTTCGTTACTCAGGGACCTGCTCCTGGGTTTAATTTTCACTATTACTATAATGAGATAGACATAACAGATTTTGTAAAAGAAGGCGAAAATACGATTGCTGTTCACACTTACTACCAAGGATATATAAACAGAGTTTGGGTAAGTGGTGATGATAGATGCGGTCTTATATACGATGTTTTCGAAAATGACAAGTTAATTTTAAAAAGTGACGAAAACACAAAATGCGCCTATCACAGTGCATTTTCTGAAATGGGACATGTTGGTTACTTAACACAGTTTTTAGAAAGATATGATTCAAATTCGCTTGAAATAGGTTTTGAAAAAGAAGATTACGATGACACAAACTGGGAAAAATGTGCTATAAATAATAATGCTGATTATGATATGTATTTGCAACCGACAAAGCAGTTGGATATTGAAAAAATCACTCCTGTAAGTTTTACTATTAAAAACAATGTTGCAAAAATTGATTTTGGAAGCATTTATGTTGGTTATTTGTCATTAAATGCAAAAGGTAAAATAAACGAAAAAATAACTGTCAGATGCGGCCAGGAACTAAATGAAGATAGTAGTGTTAGATACGAGTTGCGTGCCAATTGCAAGTATGAAGAAGAGTGGATTCTATCCGGCAAAAAGGATACACTAAATCAGTTTGATTACAAGTCGTTTAGATATGTTGAACTTTTATTGCCCGATAAATGTGAAATTGATGATATTTATCTTATTTCAAGACATTATCCATTTGAATGTAATAAAACGTGTAAATATGACGATGAAGAACTTTTAAAAATATGGAATTTGTGCATAAATTCATTGAAATATGGAGTTCAGGATATAATTCAGGATTGCATGGAACGTGAAAAAGGCCAGTATCTTGGAGATGGATGTTTGAGTTCAACAGCGCTTAGTATTGTTACAAACGATACAAAAATGATGGAAAAAATGATTGATGATGCCCTTAGAACCTCGTTTATAAATGAAGGCCTTGTTACATGCTCTCCGTGTTCATTTATGCAGGAAATTGCTGAGTATCCGTTAATGCTTCCGCTTGCATTTCTTTGTCATTATAAACTGACAGGAAACAAAGAATTTATTAAAGAAAGATTTGATAAATTAAAATCAATTTTAGATTTTTATAAAAATAATTATGCCGACGAAAGTGGAATGCTTAAAGATTTAGATAAATGGTGTGTTGTTGACTGGCCAAAAGAGTGTCGCGATGGTTATGATTTTGAACTTCCAAACCCTGGTATTGCTTATGGTGTTCACAATGTCATCAATGCTTACTATATTGGAGCAATTAAGATAGTAAATGTGCTATCTAAGATAATTGGATATGATGATTATGCTGATGATGACATACTTCAAAAAAGATTTATTGAAGTTTTTTATGATGAAAATAAAAAAATGTTTACTGATTCGTCTGTTTCAGAGCATATTAGCCTTCCTGCAAATGCATTTGCACTCATGTACAATTTGTGTCCTGATAAAGAAACAGAAGAGAATATTGTTGACATGATTATGACAAAAGATGCATCGCTTAGTGCGTTTTTTACATCATTTGCATCACTTTGTGCACTTAAAAGATTAAATAAAGACGATTTAGTTAAAGAATTTATAAAAAACAAAGGCAGATGGCTTCGAATGATAAGAGAAGGTGCTACTGTAACATTTGAAGCATGGGGAAAAGACGGTAAATGGAATACATCACTTTTCCATTTATGTTATACATTTGCGATTTTGTTTTTAACAGACTGGGGATTTGAAGATATATTAAAGGAGATATAAAATGAGAATCATAGAAAAACTTAACGAAAAAAATAATAATTTACATTCAATAAGACAACCTTTAATTGCGTTTTTAGGAGACAGCGTTACACAAGGATGCTACGAATTATATGTAAAAGATGGAAAGGTTGACACTGTTTTTGATTCTAATAATAATTACAGTACAAAACTTAAAGAGATTCTTCTTACATTTTTTCCGTCGTCATCACTTAATATAATAAATGCAGGTATAAGTGGAGATAGAGCTGAAGTTGGATTAAGAAGATTAGAGCGTGATGTGCTAAGTTATAATCCAGATTTAGTTGTAGTTTGCTACGGGCTTAACGATGCTACAAGAAAAGAAGCAGAGTATGAATTATATTTGAATTCTCTAAAGAGCATTTTTGAAAAAGTAAAAGAAACAGGCGCAGAAATTATATTTATGACACCAAATTTATGGACAGATAAAATTGATGATTCAATAACCGATAATTTAATATATGATGCTGTAAAAAAAGTAGCTGATTGTGAAAAAGAAGGATGGCTTAAAAAATACATAACTTCTGCAAAAGAACTTTGTGATAAAATGGACATTCCTGTATGTGATTGCTACAAAATATGGGAAACGTTTAAAAGGGGAGGGGTAGATGTAAATCTTCTTCTTTCTAATAAAGCAAATCATCCAACACGTGATATGCATTATCTTTTTGCATACGAACTTGTAAAAACTATGTTTAATTAAGGTGAAATATGAAAATATACTATTATACAAAAGAAAAAAAATATAAATCTAAAGATACTGATGAGTACATAAAAAAAAGCGTATATGATTACACAAAGAAAGATAATATTGCTGTATACAGAACAAAAGAAGGAAAACCATACGTTGATGATGTTTTTGTAAGCGTAACCCACACGGATTACTTTCTTGTAATTTGTGTTTCGGATTCAGAAGTCGGAATTGATGCAGAAAAGAAAAACAGAAAAGTAATGTTTAAATCGAGAATTATTAAAAAGTACTTTTCCAAAAAAGAAAAAGAGTATACTTTAAATTCTGATATTGGATTTTTGGAAGTGTGGGTAAAAAAAGAAGCGTATTTAAAATTTTTAGGAACCGGTCTTAAAGATATAAAAAATGCAGATACGTTTAACTTAAACGGGAAGTTTACAAAAATAGACCATAAAGATTTAATAATATATATTTATACAGAAGAAAACTCCTCATTATAAATGAGGAGTTTTTAATTTTACGAAATTTTAATTGTTTCACCTGGTTTAATTTCATATATATTGTCGTAATCGTAAGAAAACCAGAGTGTTGTAGCGGTAGGATTGTGTACGTATTCCATATCTACACTGTATTGAAGCTGCTTAAAAGCACTCACATAATCAAATATTTCAATGTTTGTTGCATACCAAATATCATCTCTATTTGCGATTTTTGATAAGATTTTTTCCATTTGATCCCAGTTATTGTTTTCGTCAAATTCGTATGAATGACCATATACGTAGAACAGAGACGGAAAACGCTTAGTTTTAATATTTAAAAATTCTTCAATTAAATCAAAAATCTTTGGATCGTTGTGATGACAAGTTGGTTGGTAATGAAGTAATCCTGTCATAGGCAAATTAAATGAATGAGTTGGAGTTGAACCTCTTGAATAAGCAATTCCTGAAACTTCACATGCTTTTATTACATCATCATCAACTGCCCAAGATCCATTCGGATATGCCATACCACGAATAATTCTGCCAAATATTTTTTCTAAGTTGTTTCTGTCCTCAATAATTTCTCTTGCCACTGTTGCCTGAGGAATTGCAATAAGGGAAGGGTGGGAAGCTGTATGAACAGCGATTTCGTGTTCTGTACCGTCAAAAAGTTCTTTTAATTCTTTTGAACTAAGGCGTTTTCTATGAGAAGGGTTTGCGATACCTTTATCGACGTTAATAATTCTTTGACTGTTTAAGTTGAAAGTTCCTTTAACATTGTATTTGTTAAACATCTCAACAAGTGGCTTGTCAAACTCAGTACCATCATCATAGCTTAAAGTAAATGCTTTTTTGCGTCCGTTTGGATATCTAAGAAATATATCATGTACCATAAAAACACTCCTTATACTTTTAAAAAATTATACAGATATTTTAACACCAATTTTTGGTATTGTCAATAAACGAGGAACAAATAAAAACTTTCTTCGTCTATATTACTGTAAATGCGTTATATAAAAATGATTTTAATTACCATATTTTGATACTTGATATCTTTTTGTATATACGTTATTATATAGACATAGGTTGACATAAATAAACTTATGGAAACTAAATTCAAATCTCGAGGAGGAGTAAATTATGTTTAAAAGATTATTGAGTGCTATTCTTTCAGTAGCAATGATAATCTCTGCAATGACAGCTGGTGTATTTGCTGCAATTCCTACAGATGTAATTGACACTAAATATGAAGAAGCAGCTCAAGTTTTGGGCGTACTTGACATAATGGTTGGCGATAAAGATACTGGACTATTCAGACCTGAAGATACAATAATTCGTTCAGAAGCAGCAAGAGTTGCAATATCTGCTTTAGGACTTCAGGATGTAGCAACATCTACAAATGGTCCTACAAGATACCCTGATGTATCAAAAGATCACTGGGCAAATGGATATATTAACGTTGCAACTACTCAAGGATTAGTTATTGGCGATGATTTAGGCAATTTCAGACCTGATTCAAATATCACTTATGCTGAAATGGTAACAATTCTTATTAGAGCATTAGGATACGAACCAATGGCAAAAAGTAAAGGTTCATACCCACAAGGGTACCTTGTGGCAGCATCTAACATTGGTCTTACAAAAGGTATTGGCGGAAATGCTAATGAAGGTATCAAAAGAGGAGATGTTGCACGTCTTGTAAACAATGCTTTAACTATTAAACTTATGGAACAAGTAGGTTTTGGTACTGATGTTAAATATGAAATTGTTGATAAAACTCTTTTAAAAGATAACCTTGATGTTGAAAAAATTACAGGTCAGGTAACTGCAGTAAAATCTTCAGCACTAAATGGTGACAGTAACTTAAGAGAAGATCAAGTTCAGATTGAAGATAAAATATATTTAATCGGCGATGCTGATGTAAGAGAAATCTTAGGTTTTACAGTTGATGCATATATTAAAGAAGATACAAGAACAGGCGAAAAAACACTTCTTACAGCAATTCCTGTTGAAGGTCTTAACAAATCTATAAAAATTGATTCAGATAGCATAGAAGAAATTGTTAATGAAGAAAATGACAAGCATATTAAGTACTGGATTGATAAAGATAATGATCGTTCTCCTAAAAAGTTAAAAATTGACAAAGATGCAAAAATTATGTATAACGGAAAAACGGGTTCATTTGAAGACTTCAAAACTATTGAATCAGGTTACTTTACAGTTCTTGATTCTGATACAAACGGTTCGTACGATGTAGTTTTTGTTAATGAAACAGTTAACTATGTAGTAGAAGAAGTTATAGTAAATACAAACAAAATTATCGATAAATATGGTCAGAAAACATTAGTGCTTGACCCTGAAGATACTGACTTAATTTTCTCAATAGAAAAAGGTACTCAGCTTATTGGTATTAAGGACTTAAAAGAATGGGATGTACTAACTGTAACACAGAGTAAAGACGGAGATTTTATTCACATTGAAGTGAGCAATGAATCAGTAAGCGGTAAAGTTACAGAAATAGATGACGAAAAAGTTTATATAAACGGCACAGGTTATCTTGTAGCAAGTAACTACGAAGAAACAATTAACCTAAACGATGAAGGTAATTTCTATCTTGATGTATTTGGTAAAATTGCAGGTGTTGACGCAAAAGGAACAATCAGCACAAACTATGCTTACCTTAACAAAATTGAATTATCAAATGGTTTAAATAAAGTTATAGAACTTGAAATATTTGATAAAAACGGAAAAGTGTTGGTAGAAAAAACTGCTTCAAAAGTTAAAGTTAATGGTGGAAACTATGTAACATGCGAAGAAGCAATTTCTTTAATCGGCGATGCAGGACAACTTATCACATTTGAAAGAAATTCTGATGGTCAGATTAACAGAATTTATACTGCAAATAACACATCTGGTGCGATTGATGAAGAAAACTTCTCTAAAAACCTTGTACTTTCTGATGCACAGTATAATGCAAATACAAATAAACTTTACGCATCAGGTAAAGGTGTTGTTGTAACAGAAGATACTTTAGTATTTGATATTCCTGCAGGAGAAACTGATGCAAGTGAATTTTCAATAAGAAATATGGACTTCTTTATTGACGACGATAAATACGATATAATAGTATTTGATATGCAGCGTGATTTAACAGCCAAAGCAATAATTGTAACAAAATCAACTGGTGATGCAAATGAAGCATCTTCAATAGCGGTAGTCGATAGAATTACAAAAACACAGAACGAAGATGGCGTTGAAATTGAAAAATTATATGCAATTCAAAATGGTAAGCCGGTAACATTTGTTACAAGTGAATCAGGCATATTAGTAAAATCTAACGGCGAATCAAATGTTTCTTTAAGCCAGGGCGATATAATCCAGTTCAGAGTAAATGCACAAGGTCAGATTGAAAAAGTAAATGTACTTTTTGATATATCAACAAAAGATACAGAAAAAGAAAATGTAATATCAGAGGATCTTGCAACGTACTATGGTAAAGTTACAGATAAATTCTCGAAAACATTTAATTTAAAAATCAATGATGGCGAAGAAATGAACTTTAATTACACTCAGGCTGATGTTTATATTGTTGACTTGAGCAAAAACAATAACAGAATTACTGTTGGAGATAGCGGAGATATCCAAAAATATGATGACTTAGATCCTGAAAGAGTTTTTGTAAGAGTGTACAAAGACATTGTTGAAGAAATTGTTATCATAAGATAATTTAAAACAGACAGGTTATACCTGTCTGTTTTTTTACATATATTGATTGACTTTAACCACTTTTTGTGATTTAATATAGTTGATACAAATAAATTTTTTTGGAGGCAAAAAATGAAGTATTCAACACCTGAAAAAGCAGGAATTTCATCAAAAAACATTAAAAAGTATATTGAAAAATTAGAAGAAAATGGATTAGCAACACACGACCTTATTATTGCTAAAGGCGACGAAATAGTTTTTGAAAAATACTGGGCGCCATTTCATAAAGATTATTTACACAGAATGTATTCTGTAAGTAAGAGTATTGTTTCGCTTGGTGTCGGTTTTGCCCAGCAGGATGGTCTTGTTAATTTAGATGACCCAATTAAAAAATATTTTCCAAAAGAATGTGAAAAATGTCCGGATGAAGCAGTTAAAAATCAGACAGTAAGAGAAATGCTTATGATGGCAACAAGTTCGGGTTGGGGAAAATGGTTTCAAGCAGATTCGGATGACAGAGTAGCATTATATTTTCTTCAGGATGGCGAAAAAAAGGTTCGTCCTTCAGGAACGATTTTTGAATATGATAGCCCTGGTTCATTTGTGCTTGGTGCAATGGTAGAAAGACTTACCGGTAAAGATCTTTTAACATATTTAAGGGAAAAAGCCTTCGATGAAATAGGTGTTTCAAAAGAAGCATATTTTCTAAAATGTCCTGGTGGACATTCATGGGGCGACAGTGCACTTTTATGTACTGCACATGATTTACTTAAAATGGCGCGTTTCACAATGAATATGGGTAAGTGGAATGGCAAACAACTTTTAAATGAAGAATATCTTAAAAAAGCAACATCTTGCCAAATTTACAATAATGATACAGGTGCAAGAACGTTTGACTCTTTAGGTTATGGATATCTTATCTGGAGAACATATGATGATTCTTTCTTCTTTAACGGAATGGGATGTCAGTTTGCAATATGTGTTCCTCATAAAGATTTAATTATGATTTATAACGGCGATAATCAAGGAAAAGATTACGCTAAAAAAGTTATTTTTGACTATTTCTACGATTATATCGTACGCGAAATGGAAGATAACGAAATAGAAGAAAATGATGCTGATGTAAAAGCATTAAAAGAATATGTTGAACCATTAAAACTTATAAAAATGGAAGGCCCTGTAGATTCTGAATATAAAGAAAAAATTAACGGCGTTACATATGAACTTACAGAAAATCCTATGGGTATAAAAGAACTTACATTTAAATTTAACGGCAACAAAGGCACATTGTGTTATACTAATGCCCAAGGTTACAAAGAATTAAACTTTGGATTTGGCGAAAATGTATTTGGATTATTCCCACAGGAAGGATATTCTGACGAAGTAGGTTCTAAAGTTGCTCCTGGAAATAAATATAAATGCTGTGCATCTGCTGCATGGGTAGAACCTCACAAATTACACATTTATGTTCAGATTGTAGATAAATATTTTGGTAATGCTCATATGACATTTAGTTTCAAGGGTAATGAAATCGGTGTTCTTATGAGAAAAACCGCAGAATATTTCTTGATGGAATACAATGGTTTTGCAGGCGGAAAAATAAAAGAATAAAATTGTACATACACAAAACAAAGCACTTTTTCATATAATAGTTATATAATCTATCGGAGGTGCTTTGTATTGTGGTCTACATTTGCAATTAGTCTTTTTTCAAATGTAATATTTCTTTTATCGTACGTTTCACAGACTAATTCATTTAAAAAACCGCTTACTGCCAAAGAAGAAAAAGAATATTTGCTAAAATGTAAAAGTGGAGATTTAAAAGCCAGAGATATATTGATAGAAAGAAATTTAAGACTTGTTGCACATATTGTAAAAAAGTACACATCACAAGGAATTGACAACGATGATTTGATTTCTATAGGAACAATAGGTCTTATAAAGGCAATTTCTACTTTTGATGTTCAAAAAGGTGCTCGACTTGCTACATACGCTTCTAAATGCATAGAAAATGAAATACTTATGAGTTTTCGTGCCGATAAGAAAAGAAAAAATGACATATCTCTTTCTGATCCTGTAGGAAAGGACAAAGAAGGAAACGAAGTTACACTTATAGATAAATTGTATGACGATGACAGTGAAATTTTTGAAAAAGTCAATTTAAAAATGCACGTAGTAAAGTTGTATGAAAAAATTAAAAGTGTTCTTACAAAGCGTGAACGAAATGTTTTAATAATGCGATATGGTATTGGCGGAAATAAAGTTTATACACAAAACGAGGTTGCAAAAAAACTTGGTATATCAAGATCTTATGTATCAAGGATTGAAAAAAAAGCGGTTGAAAAACTTTCTGAAAGTTTTAAAGAAGAATAGTAAAAAAGTACTTGATTTTTAATATTTCATATGTTATAATAACTAATATGTTTTTAGTTTAATTTGTAAAGGATGGAAAATACTTATGATTATCAAAACAATACTAACTGTAGTTCAAATAATTTTGGCAATAGTTTTAATCGCTGTTGTTTTACTTCAGTCAGGTAAACAGGCTGGACTTTCTGGTTCAATTGCCGGCGGTGCTGAAACATTTTTTGGTAAAAACAAAGCGAGAACATTAGATGGTATGCTTTCAAGATTAACAACAATCGTTGCTATTTTGTTTATTATCACATCTTTTGTATTAGCACTTGTTTTAAAATAATTATTTAAGCCTGAACGTATGTTCAGGCTTTTAAATTATCTTAATTATGGTACGTCGGGGTGATAAAATGACATTAAAAGAACTTGCACTTCTTGCTAATGTTTCTGTTTCAACCGCATCAAAAGCGTTTAATAATGCTCCTGATATCAGCATAGAAACACAAAAAGATATTTTTAGAATTGCAAAAGAATATGGTTGCTTCGGAAAATTTTACAAAGGCAAACATCATAAAAAAGTTTTTGCAGTTATATGTCCGGAAATAAAAGGAGATTATTATGAGAATTTTATTTCGTGCTTTAAAAAATATGCCGAAAGTAATAATGCTTTGATAAGCGTTTCAGTGGATGATTTTGATGATGAAAAAAGGCGCGAACTTGTTGAGTATTACGCATCATACTTGCATGTTGATGGGATTTTAGTGTTCGGATATGTAGATGAATTGAAAAAAGGGTATGAAACACCGATTGTTTCAATAGGAAGTGCTTCAAAAGGTATTGATAGTATAAAAATTGACCTTTATAAAGGTTTTTACAGTGCAGTAAAATATTTAAAAGAACAAAATCATAAAAAAATTGCTTTTATAGGAGAAAAATTAACTATTTCAAAACGTGATATGTTTGTTCGCGCAATGAATGAAAATGGCTTGTGTGTTAAAGATGAATGGATTATTATATCGGATAAGCGATTTGAATTTGCAGGGGTTACTTCTACTAAAAAAATACTGGAAATGCAAGAAAAGTGCACTGCAGTAGTTTGTGCATATGATTCAATAGCAATTGGTTTTATAAACGAACTTGAGCGAAATGGTTTTTCTGTTCCTGATGATTTTTCGGTGATTGGATGTGATAATTTTTCTATATCCGACTATCTTGCAAAACCGCTTACAACAATTGATCCTGCATCTGAAGAGTTAAGCAAAATTGTTTTTGAAGTCTTAAATAATAAAATTAAAAACAAATACTATTCAATTGGCAGTGAAATTTGTGTAGAACCAAAATTGATAATAAGAGAAACTGTAAAAAAATAAACGATGCATAAGCATCGTTTATTTTATTCTTTGTTAAATTCAATTATTTTATATATTTGTGGTATTACAGTGTTTTCAAGATTAAATTCTAACGGGTTAATATTGTCAAACATACCAAAATGAATAGGCACGATGTACTTTGCATTACATTTTTTTGCAAAGTTTTTTGCGTCGGTTATATTCATATTATTTCCAACTCCGTTAATCGGCAAAAACACAGCGTAAATATCATCAGGCAAATCATCAAAAATTTCTGAGTTGTAAAGAGTATCGCCGGTTACATAGAATTTTTTATTTCCATCGTCTATTATTACACCAATTGCGGTTAAATCAGAATGACATGCTTTTACCGCTGTAAATTTTATTCCGAAACTTGTCCATGTAGTGTGTTTATCAAAAAGAATATAATTATGATTATTACCATATTGTCGTACTTTGTTCCATGCGTTGTATGGAGCAAGTATCTCTAAATTTTTATTTTTGTTAAGTAAAACTTCTAATGTTTCTGGATCGGTATGATCGAGATGATCATGCGTTAAAATAATCAAATCAAGTTTTTCGTCAAATAATTCTTCTTTAACCGGAACTCTCCTGTGTTTTTCTGGTGAAACTTTTCCTACACTGTCAGAAAGATATGGATCGATCATAAATCTTATATTTTCATTTTCAAACATAAGCCCTGCCTGACCTATAAAAGTAATTTTCATAATAACCTCCAGATTGTGTATATTTATATTTGTATTATACAACAAAAATAAGCGAATGTCATTATAAATTTAACTAAGTTTTTTAGATATTTTATTGATTTTAATAAAGTAATGTGATACACTCTACATGGATAGTTCAATTGAAAGGGGAATTTTAATGCGTATAATGACTGCAAATATATGGGGAGATTATTTTAATAATCCGGTTATGCCAAGAAAAAATGCAATAGTTAATCTTTTTAAAAAATTTTCTCCAGATATTATTGGACTTCAGGAAATCAACCCATCTTGGTTTAATGCTGATATTCCGTCAGCAGTTAAAGATGAATATACGGTTGTTGGAAACATAGTTTCAAATTATGTGCCACTATATTACAAAACTGAAAAGTTTAGTATATTAGAATTTGGATGGGAAAGATACGAAAAAACAGAGGACAAATCAAAAGGTATTACGTGGGCACTATTAGTAGAAAAAGAAACTGAAAAGAAAATAGCAGTTTTAAATACACATTTATGGTGGAAACAAGGTTCTGAGCATGATGCCCTAAGAGTAATTAACGCAAAACAACTTTTTGCAAAAATGAAATATCTTAAAGAAAAGTATTCTTGTCCTGTTTTTGCATTTGGTGATTTTAATGCAATTGATGGAAGTGATGCATTAAACTATTTAGAGAAAAACGGAGTTTTTACATCATATAAGTTTGCTGATAGTTTTTCTAAAATAAGTTCACACCACGGCGATCCTGAAAATTTGGGAAATGGTATTTTTAAGGGTAAAGAAACGTTAAATCCAAAAGAAAAATCGCTTGATCACATAGTAACTTTCAAAGATGAAATAAAAATTAAAAAACATGATTTGGCAATTTATCAGGAAATTCTTGATGCAACTGACCATTCGCCGGTATACATTGATTTTGATCTATAATAAACTGCATCGAAAGATGCAGTTTTTCTATTGAAAAATAGACTGAAAAGTGATAAAATAAAAATGTAATAATAAAAAAGTTGAATTTTATTAAAAGGTGAAAAATGAAGTTTAATAGTTATATGGAATATGCGCTTAATGAAGCAAAAAAAGCATTTTTGGAAGATGAAGTTCCTGTAGGCGCAGTAATTGTAAGAAACGGAGAAATTGTTTCTTTTGCGCACAACAAATGTGAAAATAATAATGTTTTGTATCACGCTGAAATGATTGCAATAAATGATGCATTAAATAAACTTAAAAGACGTTATCTTGATGACTGCGAACTCTATGTTACACTTGAGCCATGCGCAATGTGTACAGGTGCTATAATTCATTCAAAAATCAAAAGAGTTTACATTGGTGCTTTAGATGAAAAAGAAGGTTTTTGTGGTGGAAAAGATAATTTGCTTTTAAACACAAAAACAGAAGTTTATCATGGAATTAAAGAAGATGAATGTAAAACTTTAATTAAAGAATTTTTTAATCAAAAAAGATAATATAAATGTTGTAGTTGGCATAATTATAAAATAGAAAGGAATGGTAATTATGCCAAAACGAATAATATCTTTACTCTTGATTATTTTAATTATTTCAGGATTAAGCACAGTTTTTGCACAAGATGTTTTGGAAATAAGTGCACCATCTGCAATACTTATCGAAATGCAAACAGGTAAAGTATTGTATGAAAAAAATGCTCATGATATTTTGCCACCTGCAAGCGTAACAAAGGTAATGACAATGCTTCTTATTATGGAAGCAATTGATGATGGCACACTAAAATATGATGATATGGTTGTAGCAAGTCAAAGAGCAAAATCAATGGGAGGGTCAACTATTTTCCTTGATGAAGGCGAAACATTGAGTGTGGAAGATATGCTAAAAGGAATAGCCGTTGCCTCAGGTAATGATGCATCAGTTGCAATGGCAGAGCATATCTCGGGAAGTGTTGAGGCATTTGTTGAAAAAATGAATAAAAAAGCCTTTGAACTTGGAATGAAAGATACTAATTTTGTTAACTGCAACGGTCTTGATGATGACAGTGTATATAATACAACTTCAGCATACGATATTGCTCTTATGAGTAGAGAACTTATGCTTAAGCACAGTGATATTAAAAAATTTACTACAATATGGATGGATAGTCTAAGAGACGGAAAATTTCAACTTGCAAATACAAATAAATTAGTACGTTTTTACGATGGAGCGACAGGGCTTAAAACAGGCTCGACATCTAAAGCAAAAAACTGTCTTAGTGCAACAGCGACAAGAAATGGGTTAAGTCTTATTGCAGTCATTATGAAAGCACCAACATCGAAAGACAGATTTTCTGATGCATCAAAACTTTTAAATTATGGCTTTGGTGCGTACAAAATTGACAATATAGTTAAAAAAGGTGAAAAAGTTTGCGCAGTTAAGGTAAAAAAAGGCAACGAAGACGAAGTTTCGCTTATTGCTTCTGATGATTATTCATACTTAACAGAAAAAAACAACAGTAAAAAAATTGAAAAAAATGTAGTTGTGAAAGATTATTACACAGCACCTTTAAAAAGTAATGATAAAGCAGGAAAACTTGAAATTGTATCTGATGGAAAAGTAATAAATGAAATAGATTTGGTGTATGAAAAAAATATCCAAAGGAAAAAACTTTTAATTGTATTTAAAGATTTAATTTTAAACTGGTCAGGAAGAAGGGCTTAAATTGAACACAAAAGAGATAAAAATCGGCAATAGAGTAATAGGTGGTAATAATCCCGTACTTATTCAGTCTATGTGCAATGTCAAAACCGCTGATTACGAAAAATGCATAGAGCAAATTCATGCACTTGAAGAAGCCGGATGTGATATTATCCGAGTTGCTGTTCCAAATATAGAAAGTGCAAAAGCAATTTCAAAAATAAAAACAAAAATATCGATTCCACTTGTAGCAGATATTCATTTTGATTATAAATTAGCACTTGAATCAATTGAAAATGGTGTTGATAAAATCCGAATAAATCCTGGAAATATCGGTAGTGAGGATGGAATAAAGCAGCTTGTTAAAAAAGCGAAAGAACGAAATATTCCAATTAGAATTGGTGTCAATGGCGGAAGTCTTGAAAAAGATATTTTGGAAAAGTATTCACACCCAACTCCTGAGGCGATGGTAGAAAGCGCAAAAAGACACGTCAAAATTTTAAATAAGTTTGATTTTGATGATATTATTATTTCTCTTAAAGCATCAAATGTTAAAAATACTGTTGATGTTTACAGACTTGCTTCAAAAGAATTTAATTATCCTCTGCATCTTGGTGTAACTGAAGCGGGTACATATCTTTCGGGAACTGTAAAGTCTGCAATAGGTATAGGGACTCTTTTAAACGAAAAAATAGGGGATACCATAAGGGTTTCACTTACGGATGATCCGATTAACGAAGTGATTGTTGCAAAAGAAATATTAAAATCATTAAATATGCTTACTAATGAACCGACTTTAGTGTCGTGTCCTACTTGTGCAAGATGCAATATCAACCTTATTGAACTTGCGCAAAAGGTTGAAAAGTATCTTCAAAATGTAAAAAAACCTATAAAAGTTGCCGTAATGGGATGCGTTGTAAACGGACCTGGCGAAGCAAAAGAAGCGGATGTCGGAATTGCCGGAGGACTTGGAAACGGCATACTATTTAAAAAAGGTGAAATAATAAAAAAAGTAAGCGAAGATATGCTATTTGACACATTAGTCGAAGAAATAGAAAAAATGTAGATTAAAAATAAAAATAACTATTGAAATAATTAAAGTTTTATAGTATAATACTATATGGTCGTACAGCCGGGGCGGTAGCGGTGCCCTGTACTTGCAATCCGCTATAGCAAGGGTTATGTCTAACTTGAGGGTTAGTCTTTGTGTGGTCAGTGCCGGATAAGTGGTGTTGAGAATTGGGTCTTGTGCAATACAAGGTTGTGAACCGGGTCAGGTGAGGAATCAAGCAGCTCTAAGCAATTTTTTTGTATGTGACGCAAGGCACCCCAATTTGAGCTAACTGTTTGGTAACGCATGGAAAGTTAATTCGATTTTTAGGCGTACGACCTTTTATATTATAACAATAAGGAGAAGAATATGGGATACAAAGCACTTTACCGAAAATGGAGACCAATTTTATTTGATGATGTTATTGGACAAGCACATATTACCAATACTCTTAAAAATGAAATTTTAGATAATAAAATTGCCCATGCATATCTTTTTACCGGTACAAGAGGTACAGGTAAAACTTCAACTGCAAAAATATTTTCAAGGGCAGTAAACTGTGAGCATCCCGAAAATGGTAATCCTTGCAATAAATGTGAAGTATGTAAAAGTATACTAAATGATACTGTACTTGATATTATAGAAATTGATGCTGCATCAAATACCGGTGTAGATAACATCCGTACTGTTATTGAACAAGTTCAGTATGCACCTACAGTAGGGAAATATAAAGTTTATATAATTGATGAAGTCCATATGCTTTCGGGAGGTGCTTTTAATGCACTTTTAAAAACTCTTGAAGAGCCACCATCACACGTAATTTTTATTCTTGCTACAACAGAAACCCATAAAATCCCTGCTACAATTCTTTCAAGATGTCAGAGATTTGATTTTAAAACTATAACAATAGATGATATTGCAATGAGAATTTCATATATTTTGAAAGAAGAAAAAATAGATGTGGAAGATGAAGCAATAAGATATGTTTCGTATCTTGGACGAGGTTCAATGCGTGATTCATTAAGTATTCTTGAACAGTGCTTGTCATTTTCCAAAGGTACTTTGACTTATGATGATACTATCGATATTTTAGGAAGCATTGACGACAATTTATTTTATGAAATTGCGCGTTTTGTGTCCGATGAGGATATAGCAAAACTTGTTATGTATTTTGAACAAATAGTTAAAGATGGAAAAAATCTTGATAATTTTACTCCGGGATTGCTTGATGTTTTTAGACAAATCATGGTAAGTAAAGTATCAAACGGCAGTGTTAAGACTGCATTTAATGAAGAACGTAATAACCAGATTAAAGAAATAGCCGATGCATTTTCTAACGAAAAATTGCTTTATTGTATTGATGTTCTTTCTGACCTTTTAAATGCAGTAAAATCAAGTCCGTTTAAGCAAACACTTATTGAAGTTGCGCTTATAAAAATGGCATCCAAACCAATTGATAACGATGTTTCTTCATTAGTTATGCGAATAGAATCACTTGAATCTAAAGTCGATGGCATGCATGTTGCTAATTTTGAAAATAAAAGAAAAGAAACAGTAATAGAAGAATCAAAAAATATTGAAAAAGAAAAATTAGCAGTCCAGAACGAGGAAGTAAAAAGCACACCACAAGTTGAAAAACAAAGCGAAAAAACTTTAGAAAAACAAAATAACGATATAAAAATACAATGGAAAAAGGTTGTAGAAAAAGTCTTTAATGAAGGTGGATTACAACTTTATTCTGCTATTTTTTCGTCAACTGCTACCAAAAATGGCGAAACACTAATTATATACTGTAAAGATGAAGCGAAAAAGCAACTTTTAATAAGCATGAAAAATGATGTGTTAAACTATGTAAAAAGTGTTTTTGGAGATGATATTAAAATAAAAATTGACAGTGATGTACAAGTTCCTGCAACAGATAATAATTCTCTATTTAATAGTCTTGATAATCTGTCAAATAAATATCCTGAAAATTTTGACATGAAATAATTGTAAAAAAACGCATTTTTTTGTTGAAATAAATTGACAAATTGTGCATTCGGTGGTATAATTTTATGCATTAGAAACACGCGGAGGTATAATATGGTTAATGTTGCAATATTAGGATTTGGCGTAGTTGGTTCTGGTGTGTATGAAGTTATCACAAAAAATAATGAAATTATAAAACAAAGAGCCGGCAAAAAAATTAACGTTAAATATATATTAGATATTCGTGATTTTTCAAATCATGAGGCAGCAAATCTTTTTGTAAAAGATTTCGATACAATCTTAAATGATGATAGTGTTGAAATAATAGCAGAAGTTATCGGTGGTGCTACATTTGCTTATGAATGTACAAAAAAAGCGCTTTTAAAAGGGAAGAATGTCGTTACCTCAAACAAAGAACTTGTTGCTAAATATGGCCACGAACTTTTGCAAATTGCAAAGGAAAACAATGTGAAATACTACTTCGAAGCAAGTGTTGGTGGTGGTATTCCAATTATCAGACCACTTAAAACTTGCCTTAGTGCAAATCAGATTTGTGAAATTTGTGGTATTTTGAACGGTACAACAAATTATATTTTATCTCAGATGATAAATAATGATAAAACACTTGAAGAAGCACTAAAAGAAGCGCAGGAAAAAGGCTATGCTGAAAGAGATCCTTCTGCTGATATTGAAGGACATGATGCTTCAAGAAAAATTTGTATTTTATCTTCTTTGGCTTATGGTAAAAGAGTTGATAGTGATAAGATTTATACAGAAGGAATTACTAAACTATCATTAGAGGATGTAAAACTTGCCTCGAAATTTGGTTATGTAATAAAACTTTTAGGTCATTGCAAAAAAGTTGGAGATATGTTGGATGTAGAAGTATCTCCGGCACTTGTTCCAAAGCATCATCCGTTGGCACCTGTTGAAGATGTATTTAACGCAATACTTGTTAATGGCGATGCAGTAGATGATACTATGTTCTACGGAAGAGGTGCAGGTAAACTTCCAACTGCCAGTGCTGTTGTTGCAGATGTTATTGATATTGCAAAAAGCGATGGCTTTGATCCTTCACTTATGTGGACAGATGAAGGGTCTGATAAGATAATTGATCATTTAGATTCTAAGAAAAAATTCTTTATTCGTCTTGAAGGCGTAAAAGATGTACAAACTATAAAATCAAACTTTGATGCAGTAGATGTATTAAACGAAAAAAATGAATGTGTATTCATTACAGGTATTATGTCAGAAAAAGACATAAATGATAAACTTACTGCATTAAATTCTAAAATAGTTTCAAAAATAAAAGTTATATAAATTAAATAGGGGGTAAGATTGTGAGTCTTATTGTTCAAAAATTTGGTGGTAGTTCAGTTGCCAACAAAGAAAGAGTAATGAACGTTGCACGTCGCATAGTTGATACTTATAAGAATTCAAATTCAGTAGTGGTTGTTGTTTCAGCTCAGGGCGATACAACAGATGAACTTATTGAAAAAGCAAAAGAAATAACAAATAGTCCTTCAAAGAGGGAAATGGATATGTTGCTTTCAACAGGAGAACAGATTTCTATTTCACTTCTTGCTATGGCTATTCATGAACTTGGTTATCCTGCAATTTCTTTAACAGGATGGCAGGCTGGTATGAATACTGATAGTTCATATTCAAGCGCAAGAATTGGAAATATTGATGTATCAAGAATAAATAAAGAACTTGATCATAAAAATATCGTAATCGTTGCCGGTTTCCAGGGAATTAACAGATTCGATGATATTACAACACTTGGCCGTGGCGGTAGTGATACAACTGCAGTTGCACTTGCAGCAGCTTTAAGAGCAGATTTATGTGAAATATATACTGACGTTGATGGTGTATATACAGCAGATCCTCGTGTAGTAAAAACTGCAACAAAAATGGATACAGTATCTTATGATGAAATGCTTGAACTTGCAAGTATGGGTGCAAACGTTCTTCATAACAGATCTGTTGAAATGGCTAAAAAATATAATGTTAATTTATGTGTAAGATCAAGTTTAAATAATAATCCAGGAACAATTGTCAGGGAGGTTAAAGACGTGGAAAAAATGTTAGTTAAAGGCGTTGCACATGACTATGATGTTGCAAGAATAGCGCTTTGTGATATAGAAGATAAACCGGGTGTTGCATTTAGAATTTTCTCATTACTATCTCAAAAAGGTATAAATGTAGATATTATTTTGCAGTCAATAGGACGCGAAAATAAAAAAGATATCAGTTTTACAGTAACAGCTTCAAATCTTGAAAATGCAGTTAAAATTTTAGAAGACAACAAAGAAAGTATTGGATTTAATGAAATCAAAACAAGAGACACTGTTGCAAAAGTTTCAATTGTAGGTGCAGGCATGGTTAACAACCCTGGTGTAGCTGCAAAAATGTTCGAAGCTTTATATGAAGCAGGTGTTAATATTCATATGATTTCAACTTCTGAAATTAAAGTATCTGTACTTATTAGTGAAAGAAATGTTGAAAAAGCAGTTAATGCTATTCATGATAAATTTAATTTAGGTAACTGATAATTTTCAAAATAAGGGGATACGAAAGTATTCCCTTATTTAAATTTATAGTTTATAGAGGAATAAAATGAATAATAACGAAAATTCAAACATGATAAAAATCGAAGGCAGAAATCCTGTAATGGAGGCATTAAAAGCAGGTAGACAACTTGATAAGATTTTTATAAAAAAAGGAGAAATTTCAGGCTCTGCAACTAAAATAGTAGCAATGGCTCGTGATAGAAAAATTCCTGTATCTTATGTTGAAAAAAGTAAACTTGACCTTCTTAGCGAAACATCTTCTCATCAAGGAATAATTGCTTTTGCACCTGCAAAAGATTATGTTAGTGTTGAAGAAATATTAAATGTTGCTAAAGAGAAGGGAACAAATAATTTTATAATTATTGCAGATGAAATTGCAGATCCACATAATTTAGGCGCAATACTTAGAACAGCAAACAGTGCAGGCGCTGATGGTGTAATTATAAGCAAGCATAGAAGTGTAGGACTTACATCTGTTGCTGCCAAAACGTCTGCCGGCGCAATTGAATATACACCTGTTGCAAAAGCAACTAATATTGCTCAGACAATAGAAAAACTAAAAAAGAATAATATCTGGGTAATTGGTGCTGATATGGATGGTGAAAATACTATTTATAATCAAGATTTTTCGGGTAATGTTGCTATTGTAATTGGTAGTGAAGGGTATGGAATATCGAAGATTGTAAAAGAAAAATGTGATTTTTTAGTAAAAATTCCAATGCTCGGTCAGGTAACATCTTTAAATGCATCTGTAGCAGGTGCGCTTATGATTTATGAAGTGGTAAGAAATAGAATAACAAAGTAAGGTGATAGGATGAAAAGCTGCGAATTCACCGTAAACGGTATGCATTGTGCTGCGTGTTCTGCACGAATTGAAAACACTGTTCGTAAACTTGATGGTATAAAAGTGGCAAACGTAAATCTTTCTACATCGAGAATGGAAGTTGTATTTGATGAAAATGTATTAGATACGAGTAAAATAGTTGATACAGTTAATTCCTTGGGATTTAAAGCCGTATTTACTTCGCTTGAAGAAGCGTTTGATGAGAAGAAAAAAGATGTAAAGCGTATGTTTAAGAAATTTTGCTTATCGTTAGCATTTGCATTACCTCTTTTTTATATTTCAATGGGACATATGATGGGTTTTTTTATTCCACATATAATATCTCCTGAGTACCATCCGTTAAATTTTGCTCTAATCCAACTTGTTTTAGCAATTGGAAATATTATTATTGGATATAAGTTTTATACAGTAGGGTTTAAAAATTTATTTACACTTAAACCTAATATGGACTCACTTGTTGCAATAGGAACTTCAGCGGCATTTTTTTATGGAATATTTTTAATAGTTTTCGATTATAAAAATATTCATCATAATGTCCATAATTTATATTTTGAGTCTGTAGGTATGATAATAACTCTTATTTTGCTTGGAAGATACTTAGAAAACAGGTCAAAACTTAAAACAAATTATGCAATTAAATCACTTATGCAACTTACTCCTAAAACAGCAAAAGTTGAAAGGGACGGACTGCAGATAGAAGTTGATATAAAAGATGTATCAGAAAATGACATTGTGCTGATTTTTCCAGGCGAGAATATTCCTGTTGATGGCGAAGTTATCGAAGGAAAAAGTACTGTTGATGAGTCGATGCTTACAGGCGAAAGTATTGATGTAATAAAACAAGTCGGCGACAAAGTTTTTTCGGGTTGCGTAAATAAATACGGTCATTTAAAAATAAAAGCAAAAAGTGTTGGCGAAAAAACAGTGCTTTCTCAAATAATAAAAATGGTTGAAAAAGCAAGTAGCACGAAACCTCATCTTGCAAAACTTGCCGATAAAATTGCATTAGTATTTGTACCTTCGGTAATAATTATTGCTACATTAACGTTTTTAATGTGGTTTTTAATTACAAAAGACTTTAATCATTCAATAAAATTCTTTATAACTGTTCTTGTTATTGCGTGCCCTTGTGCCCTTGGACTTGCAACACCTACTGCTGTTATTGTTGCAGTAGGAAAAGGTGCAACAGAAGGGGTTTTGATAAAAGACTCAAATGCCCTTGAACTATTTTCCAAATCTGATGTTATTGTGTTTGATAAAACAGGCACTTTAACTTATGGAAAACCTGAAGTTACTGATATAGTTTCTTATGGAAATTACAGTGATGATGAAATTTTAAAATATGCATATTCGGTTGAAAAAGCTTCAGAACACCCGCTAAGTGAGGCAATCGTTAATAAAGCTCATGGCATGATTTCGTTTGATATTTTTGATTTCAATGCTGATGTAGGATATGGTGTTACAGCAACTGCCAACGGCAAAAAAATTGTTATCGGCAGCGAAAAAATACTGAATTTAAATAATATAAAAAACACCATGCAGGATTTGGCAGATAAACTTACAAAAAACGGGAAAACAATTATGTATGTTGCAATTGATGGCACTGTTGAAGGGATATTTGCCGTTATGGACGAGATAAAGAAAGAAGCCAAAGATGTAATAACACAGTTAAGAGCACTTGGAAAAGAAACATATATTCTTACGGGAGATAACAAATATGTTGCAATGGCAGTTTGCAAAAAAATCGGTGCTGATAGTGAAATACACGAAGTACTTCCTGATGAAAAATCATATGTAATAGAAAAATTGCAGAAAGAAGGGAAAATTGTTGCAATGGTTGGAGATGGAATTAACGATTCTGTAGCTCTTGCAACAAGTGATATTGGTGTTTCTGTATCGGATGCTACACAAATTGCTGTAGAAGCGGCAGATGTTGTTATTATGAACAATAATCTTTCGGGTATTATTAAAGCAATAAATTTAAGTAAAATGACAATAAAAAACATTAAGCAAAACTTATTTTTCGCATTTGTTTATAACACTATACTAATCCCTGTTGCTGCGGGTGCGTTAGTTTCTTTAGGAATAGAACTTAACCCAATGATAGCGTCTTTTGCAATGTCTTTAAGTTCTGTATCGGTTGTGCTTAATGCATTAAGAATTAAAAAAATTAAACTTTAAGGAGATTTTAAAATGAAAGCAATTATAACTGTACTTGGAAAAGATAAAGTTGGTATTATATGCGGTGTTAGTGCCGTTTTAAAAGATTTGAATGTAAATATTTTAGATATTTCACAAACAATTATCAATGATATGTTTACAATGATAATGTCGGTTGACTTATCAAAGGCAAATGCCGATTTTAACTCGATTTCTCAAAAGATTGATGAGGAAGGAAAAAAACTTGGAGTAATTATCAACATTCAACATGAAGATATCTTTAATTCTATGCATAAAATCTGAGGAGTGAAATTTAAAAATGCTTAATCAAAACGAAATTTTAGAAACGCTAAATATGATATCTAAAGAAAATTTGGATATCAGAACAATTACAATGGGGATTTCTCTTTTGGATTGTGCTGGCGACGATGTAAATATAATTAAAAATAAAATTTATGATAAAATTACTAAAAAAGCAGAAAGACTTCTTGAAGTTGGCAATCAAATTGAAAGAGAATACGGAATTCCTATCATAAACAAAAGAATCTCTGTTACACCAATTTCTCTTTTATCAAACAATTTAACATCAAAAGAATGTGTAGAAATTGCAAAAATTCTTGATAAAGCTGCAGATACAACTGGTGTAAATTTCATTGGTGGATATTCTGCACTTGTTCAAAAAGGATTTACAAATGGTGATAGAGCTCTTATAAGTTCAATTCCTGAAGCACTTTCAGTTACAAATAAAGTTTGTTCATCTGTAAATGTCGGCAGTACTAAAGCCGGAATAAATATGGATGCAGTGAAAATGATGGGAGAAATAATCAAAGACACTGCACAAATGACAAAAGATGCTGATGGGTTCGGATGTGCAAAACTTGTAGTTTTTGCAAATGCAGTCGAAGATAATCCGTTTATGGCCGGTGCTTTTCACGGTGTTGGTGAAGCTGAATGCGTAATTAACGTAGGTGTAAGCGGTCCTGGGGTTGTAAAATGTGCTCTTGAAAAAGTAAAAGGTGCAGATTTTGAAACAGTTGCAGAAACCATTAAGAAAACTGCTTTTAAAATTACAAGAATGGGTAATCTTGTAGCAAAAGAGGCAGCAAAAAGACTTGATGTTCCTTTTGGTATAGTTGACTTATCACTTGCTCCAACACCGGCAGTGGGAGATAGTGTAGCGTACATTTTGGAAGAAATGGGACTTGAACAGTGTGGTGCTCATGGGACAACTGCTGCACTTGCGCTTTTAAATGATGCTGTAAAAAAAGGTGGAGTTTTTGCTTCTTCTTCAGTTGGCGGTCTAAGTGGTGCTTTTATTCCTGTAAGTGAAGATGCTGGAATGATAAATGCTGCTGCAAACGGAAGTTTAACATTAGAAAAACTTGAAGCAATGACATGTGTGTGTTCTGTTGGTCTTGATATGATTGTTATTCCGGGGGATACACCAGCATCAACAATATCAGGGATTATTGCTGACGAAGCGGCTATTGGTATGATAAATAACAAAACTACAGCAGTAAGAGTTATTCCTGCACCTGGCAAAAAAATAGGTGATGTAGTTGAATTTGGTGGATTATTGGGCACTGGTCCTGTTATGAAAGTCAGTCATCTTGACAGTAGTGAGTTTATAAATAGAGGTGGCAGAATTCCTGCGCCAATTCACAGTTTGAGAAATTAAAGGTGATTTTATGAAAACTTTAGGGATTGTTGCTGAATACAATCCGTTTCACAATGGACATAAATATCATATCGAAAAATCAAAAGAAATTTCCAAATGCACAAATGTTGTTTGTGTAATGAGTGGAAGTTTTGTTCAGCGTGGTGAATTTGCAATCAACGATAAATGGGAGAGGGCAAAAAGTGCACTTTTAAATGGTGCGGATCTTGTTTTAGAATTGCCGACTTATTATGTTTTACAAAGCGCAAAAAATTTTGCGTATGGTGCTGTAAATCTTTTGAATTCACTTGGAGTAGTTGATTATATAAGTTTTGGCAGTGAAAGTGAAAGTATTGATGATTTAAAAAAAGTTGCCTCAGTAATTGACGATTCAAACGAAAAGTATAATTCTTTTTTTAAAAAGTATATAAATGAAGGTTTTAGTTATCCTGCTGCGAGAAATATGGCGCTTTCTGAGTATGGATTTAATGAGCTTACACCTAATGATTTGCTTGGGATTTATTATTTGTCGGCGCTAAGCAAACTCAATTCTAACATCATTCCTTTAAATATTACAAGATATAAAACGTTGCATAACAGTTGTGAACAAAATGACGGTTATGCTACTGCATCGTATATAAGAAATATGATAAAGAACAATGATGATGTAAAGGATTTTGTTCCAAAAACGGATAATTTGGCTGAAAACTTCTTCATTGAAAATATTTCTGATTATGTACTGGGATTTTTAAGATTTTCTAACTATTTGGATGACTTAATTGGATATGAAGAAGGACTTTCATTATATATTAAAGATTGCGCTAAAAAATCACATTCTTTAAACGAGTTTTATGAAATTTCAATTACAAAAAGGTATACAAAAAGCAGAATTAAAAGATGCGTACTGTCTGCACTTATAGGCTTGAAAACTGGAAAAAAACTTGATTATATAAGAGTTCTGGGTTTTAATAAAAATGGAGCAAAATTGCTCAAAGAAATAAAGAAAAAAACCAATTTGCCTATTGTTGTAAAAACTGCAGATTTTAGACCTGATAAAGATAGTATGTTTGGTTATGATGTTTTATCTACAGATTTAGCATATTTTTCTTCAAAAAATAAAAATATTGGCATGGATTTTAAAACTTCCCCAATAGTATTGTAGAAAAAATATTGAATTAAAACAATAAAAAATTTAAAATAAATATTGCAATCATATAAAAAAAGTGATATAATAATATCGCAATTTTTGATTATACTTTAATTTATATATAAGTGAGTTGATGATTATGGAAAATTATGAAAGAAAAATTGGAACAGTGTCAAGAGGAATTCGTTGTCCGATTATAAGAGAAGGCGATGATCTTGCAAAAATTGTTGCTGATAGTGTACTTGAAGCATCACAAAATGAAGGTTTTTCGCTAAACGATAAAGACGTTATTTCAGTAACAGAATCAATCGTTGCACGTTCTCAAGGCAATTATGCATCAATAGATAGCATTGCTACTGATGTCAAAAACAAGTTTGGGTCAAATACTGTAGGGGTTATATTTCCAATTCTTTCGAGAAACAGATTTGCTATATGTTTAAAAGGTATAGCGAGAGGCGCTAAGAAAGTGGTTATTATGCTTAGTTATCCTTCAGATGAAGTTGGTAATCAGCTTGTAAGTATAGATAAAATTGATGAAGCTGGAGTCAATCCGTATTCTGATGTTCTTACTCTTGAAAAATACAGAGAACTTTTTGGTGAAAATAAACATGAGTTTACCGGAGTTGACTATGTTGATTACTATTGCGACATAGTAAAAGGCGAAGGCGCAGAAGTAGAGATTGTTTTTGCAAATCAGGCAAAAGCAATATTAAATTATACAGACTGTGTACTAAATTGCGATATTCATACACGCGCAAGAACAAAAAGAATACTTAAGACTGCAGGCGCAAAAATCGTTTATGGTCTTGATGAAATATTAACTGAATCTGTTGACGGAAGTGGTTATAATGAAAAATATGGTCTTTTAGGCTCCAACAAATCAACAGAAGATAAAATTAAATTATTCCCTCGTGAATGTAAAGATTTAGTTCTTGACATTCAAAAAAGAATAAATGATGCAACAGGTAAAAATGTTGAAGTAATGGTTTATGGAGATGGCGCTTTCAAAGATCCACAGGGCAAAATTTGGGAACTTGCAGACCCTGTTGTTTCTCCTGCATATACTGATGGACTAATAGGCACACCAAACGAATTAAAACTTAAATATCTTGCTGATAATGATTTTAAAGATTTATCAGGTGAGGAACTTAAGAAAGCAATTTCTGATAGTATTCGCCATAAAGACGAAAATCTTGTTGGAAAAATGGCTTCTCAAGGTACAACACCGCGCCAACTTACAGACCTTATAGGTTCGCTATGTGATTTAACAAGTGGCTCGGGTGATAAGGGAACACCGATAGTATTGGTGCAAGGTTATTTTGATAATTATGCTAACTAATTTTTACGGATTAAACCGACAGGTTTAATCCGTTTTTTGTTTTATAATTCTGCTGTCTAAATATTTCAAAAATATCTTGAAATACAACGGCTTTTATGTTATAATATTATTGAATAATTATGTAACGAGGTTAACTTCTATGAACATAACTTTACCACTAAAAAAAGATATAATAAATTCACTTTGCGCCGGTGATATGGTTACATTAACCGGTTACATTTATACAGGTCGAGATGCTGCTCATAAAAGAATGTGTGAATCTTTATGTAATGGTGAAAACTTACCTATAAATGTTAAAGATGAAGTTATTTATTATGTTGGTCCATGTCCTAAAAAAGAAGGGGATGTTATTGGATCTTGTGGGCCTACCACAAGTGGAAGAATGGACTTATATGCGCCAAAACTTATCGAACTTGGACTTAGCGGTATGATTGGGAAGGGTATGCGCTCGGATGAGGTTGTAAAAGCAATGAAAAAACATGGTGCAATTTATTTTGGCGCTATTGGCGGTGCAGGTGCTCTTATAGCGAAGCATGTTAAGTCGATGGAAGTAATTGCATACGAAGATTTAGGCACTGAGGCAATACATCGTTTGTATGTTGAAGATTTTCCTGTTACAGTAGTTATAGATTCTCAAGGAAATAATTTGTATGAACTGGGAAGAAATAAATATAAAAATTGTTTAAACTAATTTGGAGGTATATTATTATGGCACAGATTACAAAAGACACAATCATTTTGGACGTTCTTAAACTTGACGCAGGTACTGCACCTTTCTTTTTAGAAATCGGTATGCATTGCTTGGGATGTCCTTCAGCATCTGGCGAAAGTGTTGAACAGGCTTGCAGAGTTCACGGCGTAGATGCAGATGAACTTGTTAAAAAAATCAACGATTATTTAGCAAGTAAGTAATTTAAAGAAACAGATACTCATTTTGAGTATCTGTTTGTAATAATTACATATGAAATACAATGGCATATGAATTGATTTTTATTTCTTTGCTATAGAAAAAGGATGTGTGTTTAATGGATGAAAAAACATCTATAACAGTACGAATATATGGAAATGACTACACTTTTGCAGGATGTGAAAGTGAGGAATATATACAAAGAGTTTGCCTTTATGTAGATAGAAAAATGAGAGAAACTGGAAAAAATTCTCCTGCTATGTCTGTGATGAGTAATGCAATTTTAACAGGTGTTAATATTGCAGACGAACTTTTTAAAAACAAATCTCTTTTGGAAGAATCTTTGACTGACTTAAAGAGATTCAAAGAAGAAGCATTCAATTTAAAAAACAAATACAATGCTTTAGAAAAAGAAAATGAATTTTTAAAAGACGAAATTCAGGCTTTGAAGATTGAGTTGGCTAAAAATGGAAAATTATAATGAAATAGAGCTTCTTTCGCCCGCTGGTGATTTAGAAACATTAAAATGTGCTGTTGAAAACGGCGCAGATGCGATATACATAGGCGGAAAAAGTTTTAGTGCAAGAAAGAATGCGAAAAATTTTTCGGATGACGAAATAATTGATGCAGTAAAATATGCTCATCTGCGTGGTGTGAAAGTTTATGTAACTTTAAATACACTTATAAGTGATGATGAACTATATGATGCATTTGAATTTATTAAGTTTTGTTATCTTGCAAATGTTGATGCGCTTATAGTGCAAGACTTAGCAATAGTAGATATATGTAACAGATATTTTCCTGATTTTGAAATACATTCAAGTACTCAAATGACAGTTGCATCTGTAAGTGGTGCAAAAATGATGGAAAAACTCGGTTTCTCGCGAGTTGTCCTTGCAAGAGAGATGAATGCACTTCAAATTGAAGAAGTTACAAAAACTACTACACTTGAAACCGAAGTTTTTGTTCATGGCGCACTTTGTGTCTGCTATTCCGGACAGTGTCTATTTAGCAGTGTAATAGGATCAAGGAGCGGAAATAGGGGAGATTGTGCTCAGCCTTGCAGACTTCCATATGAAGTATATGATTATAATAACAAAAAAGTGCTTAGAGAACCTAAGTATATTTTAAGTTTAAAAGACTACAACCTTATCGATAAACTCGATGAATTAAGAAAAATTGGCGTTAAGTCTTTGAAAATTGAAGGAAGAATGAAAAACAAAGAGTATGTTTCTGTTGTTTCATCAGTTTATAATAAAAAACTTCTTGGTGATTATCTTTCTAAGTTTGATTATTTCAAACTCGAGAATATATTTAGCAGAAGTGGATTTACCACTGCATATTTTGATGATAAAATTGGCATCAAAATGATAAATTTCGAAAAAAATAATGATGATATATATAAAAACGTTACTGATGATGTTTTAAATGATGCTAAGCAACTTTCAGTAGAAAAAAAACGATTTAATGAAGTTTATTTTAATATAATTATTGATGAAAAAATGTACTGTTTTGTTAAATGCGGTAAAATAGAATTTGAAATTTATCCTGAAATTACAGTTCAAAAAGCAAAAACATCTCCAATAACAGAAGAAAGAATTAAAGAACAGTTTAAAAAACTTGGCGATACTGCATTTGTATGCAATAAAATTGATGCTTCTGTTAACGGAAAATATTTTGTTTCTGTCAGTGATTTAAATAATGCAAGACGAGAGTGTATTTTAAAGCTTGAAGAAAAAATACTAAAAAGCGAAAGAAATTTTGTTAACAAAAAGTTTTCTTTTGAAACAAATGCAATTGCAAAAAATAAAAATAAACTTATAAATGCCGAAGTTACGACGTTTGAACAGGCAAAACATATTTTAAGTAAAGAATTTGATAATGTTTTTATTCCATATGAAGTTTTTATTAAAAATAAAGAATATTTTAAAAAATTCGATAATGTTGTGTGCGTTCTTCCGCAAGTTGACAATTTAAAGGCATATGACATTTCTGATGTTGAAAGAATTTCAGTTTCTAATATAGGTCAGTTGCTTGGTAATGAAGAAAAAATTGTTTTTTCTCAACCATCATTAAATGCGTTTAATACACTTGCAGTAAAAAAATACAATGAACTTGGTGTAAATAGTGTAACGCTTTCATATGAACTGAATTTGAAACAGATTTCAAAAATAATATCAGATAATGCAGAAATTGTTATATACGGCAAGATTCCGCTTATGAATACGAAAAGTTGTTTACATAAATCCTTTTTAGGCGGATGTAAATGCAAAGAGGATAAGTTTTTTTCTATAAAAGATAGAAAAGGAAAAGTATTTAACGTAAAGACTCATCCTTTAAACTGCACAAATACTATATATAATGCAGAGCCGATATACATGGCGGATAAACTTGATGATTTGGAAAAAATAAACGTAAGTGCTTTCCGTTTTCTTTTTACTACAGAAACTTTAAAAGAAATTGATAATATAATCGTTCTATATAAAATGCGTAAAAAAGCGACTTTTGATTTTACAAGAGGTCATTATTACAGAGGTGTATGATATTGAAAAAAGTATTGTCTTATATGACATTTGTTGATAAAATTTCAATTATTTTCCTTCTTGTAATATCTTTAGTTTTGTTTTCTGTTGTTTTGATTGATGGCAGTAGTGATAAAAAAGTAATTGTAGAAGTTAATGGTGTATTGCATGGCGAATATGATATCAACGCAACTGAGGAGATTGACATTGATACAACATTTGGACACAATAAAATAAAAATTGAAAAAGGTACTGTTACAGCAATTGAATCGTCTTGTGATGAGCAACGAGAAATTGGTCAGAAAATCAGCAAAGTAGGACAAAGTATTATTTGTTTGCCCAATTGTGTGATAATAAGGATTTCCGGTAATACTGATATTGATGGGGTGACGTATTGATGAAGGGTGCAAAGAGAATCACTTTTTTTGCAATTTGCGTCGCTATATCCGTTGCGCTTACTGCATTTGAAATGACATTGCCTATTATTACATCGATTCCCGGTGGAAAACTTGGACTTGCAAATGTTGTGTTTTTATTTGTAATGTACAAATACGGATGTTTTAATGCTTTTATAATTAACATATTACGAACATTTGTTGTGTCATTTCTTTTTACAGGTGCAAATGCATTTGCATATAGTTTTTTTGGTGCCTTTATAAGCAGTATTGTTATGATTTTATTATTTAAAACATTGAAGGATAAAATGTCTCCAATAGGTATATCTGTGTTTGGTGCGTACTTTCATTCATTAGCACAGGTTACACTTTCGGCAATACAACTTTGGTCATTTTATGTTTATTATTATTTTATTACTTTATCATTTATCTCGATTGTATCGGGAATAGTTACAGGTTTTTGTGCAAAGTATTTTATTGATTTTACAAAGGGTGATATTTTAAAATGACAAGATTCGTTTTGGCATCTAAATCTCCACGAAGAAAAGAACTTTTAGATACATTGAAAATTGAATATGAAGTTATAGAAAGCAGTGTAGATGAGTCTGCGGTGTCAAAAGATGAATTACCTGATATTTATGTGCAAAAGTTAGCGATATTAAAATCAACTGATGTAGCGTCTAAAATAAAATCAGAAGTGCTTGTTATAGGCGCAGATACTATTGTTGAATATGAAGGTAGATTTTTAGGGAAACCGAAGACAAGAGAAGAAGCATATGAAATGATAAAACTTCTTAGCGGAAAAAAACATAATGTTTATACAGGAATTTGTGTTACAAATTCAAAGACGATGGAATTTACATCTACTTTTGAAAAAACGGAGATTATTTTTAATGAAATTGAACATAATGAAATTATAAAATATATAAATACGGATGAGCCCTACGATAAAGCAGGAGGGTATGCCATTCAAGGTTATGCAAACCGTTTTATTGAAAATATAGTTGGCGATTACAATAATGTTGTTGGTCTTCCGGTTTATAAACTTTCAAATATATTGAAAGACGAGTTTGATATTGATATATTAGATTAGGAGTAGTTTGATGAAGAAAGATATTGGTATTGATTTAGGAACGTCCAATACTATAATTTATATGAAATCTAAAGGGATTGTTCTTGACGAACCATCTGTTGTTGCGATTGACAAAGAAACAGGTTCGGTTTTAGCGGTTGGTAATGCTGCAAAAGATATGGTTGGAAAAACACCTGACGAAATTTTAGCGGTATATCCGCTTAAAGATGGTGTAGTTGCTGATTTTGAAGCGGCATATTCAATGCTTAAGTATTTTATTAAAAAGGCTTATAGAAAAACAAGAATTATAAAACCAAAGGTAATTATTAACGTCCCATGCAATGTTACGGGAGTTGAAAGAAGAGCAGTTGAAGATGCTGCGATTAGTGCTGGTGCAAGAGAAGTTTATCTTATTGAATCACCAATGGCTGCAGCGCTTGGTTCTGATTTGCCTGTTTCTGATGCAATAGCAAGTATGATAGTTGATATTGGCGGTGGTGCTACTGAGATTGCAGTGATTTCTTTAGGTGGTATTGTTACAAGTAAGACAATAAGAATTGCCGGAGATACACTATGTGATGATATAATTCGTTTTGTTAAAACTAATCATAATTTGGTAATTGGTAGACCTACTGCAGAAATTATAAAAATCACAATAGCAACTGCTATTGAAAATGGAACTTTTGAAAATATTGATGTAAAAGGTCGCGACACAGTGTCAGGGCTTCCAAAAAATATAGTTTTAAATTCTAATGAAGTTTGCACCGCAATAAAGAATTCAATACTTAAAATTGTTGATACTATAAAAGTTACTTTGGAGCAGACACCGCCCGAATTATCAGCTGATATTTTAGAAAGAGGGATTGTTGTTTCAGGAGGATCTTCCTCTCTCAATGGAATATGTAGTTTGATTGAGGAAGAAACAGGAATGAAAGTTTTAGTTTCAAGTAATCCGCGTGAAGCAGTTGCACTTGGGATAGGAAATGTGCTTGATAAATTTAATTCTACGAAACGTGAATTACTTATAAAACATAAATAAGTTGGTGAACTAATGCATATTTTTACTAAAAAAACTCGTCTTTTTTTAATTATAATTACAATTGTAATGATTATATCAATGGCTCTTTCTACTTTGCCATATAAAAAGGCTAATGTAATCGAAGATACATTTGGTATTATATTATCGCCTTTTCAAGCAATAACTGATTGGGCTGTTAAATCGACAGAAAGTTTCTTTTCTAATTTTATCAGTACAAAAGATATTCAAAAAAGAAATAAAGAATTAAAAGAAGAAGTTAATGCTTTAAATGCTGATCTTAGAGAACTTTCGAATTTGAAAAATGAAAATCAGAATTTAAAGAATTTATTGGAACTTAAAAATGTAGACAAAAAATATGATATGGTTTCTGCACAGGTAATATCTCGAAGTTGGAATAACTGGGAGAGTACATTGACAATAAATGTAGGAACAAATGACGGAATAAAGTTAAATTCTACAGTAGTAACAGATTCTGGCCTTGTTGGATATGTTTATGATGTCGGAACAACGTGGTCGAAGGTTATGACCATCAAAGATCCTCTATCTTCAGTATCTGCGTTAGTTCCAAGAACAGGTGATGATGGAATCATACAGGGAGACTATAACATTTCAAAAGGTCAATTCTGTAAGATGTCATTTATAGATAAGGAGTCTGGAATAAGCGTTGGTGATCTTATTGAAACGCTTGGGACTGGCGGGATATACCCAGAAGGACTTTATATAGGCAAAGTTGTAGAAGTTAACTCGGTTTCAGACGGTGTTTCTAAAGAAGCAATTATTGAAACAGGTGTAGATTTTACTGATTTGGATTTTGTTCTCGTAATAAAGTAAAGGGGATTCTAATTTGAAAAAGTCGAAATTATATTTGCTTTTGTTTATTTTGTTAATTGTGCAAACTAGTATTATAAATAAATTGAATTTAGGGGGAGTATTTCCTAATTTGATTTTAGTTGTTGCCTTTACATTTCCGTTTTTTTTACAGCAGTTTGATGCAGTTGTTTTTGGATTTGTATGCGGTTTGTTGCTTGATTTGTTAACGGGCAGAATAATTGGTGTTAATGCGATTCTTATTACATATATTGCTTTGTTTGTTTCATTTATAAGTAAAAAGTATATTTATAATACCACAATAAACGTTTTTATTGTTACATTTGTAATGACAATATTGTATCAGTTTATATATGTATTTTTGTACTATTTAATTTGGAAAAAAGGTACAATAATTGGTGCAGTTCCAAAAATGCTTCTTGAAGCACTATATAATTCTATGATAGCATCTTTAGGATATTATATTATACAAAAACGAAGAAAAAAACTTAAATTATAAAAAAGGAGGTCAATATGTCTGAAAAACTTAGCGGAAAGCACTTTTCAGTAATAGTTATTTTTATTTTGCTTGCAACGTTGATTGGATACAAACTTGTTAATCTTCAAGTTGTAAACGGTAAAAACTATCTTAATCAAGCTCAGGCAAAGTTAAAATCTTCACAAATTATTGAAGCACCGCGCGGAAACATACTTGACCGATATGGTAGACCTCTTGTTACAAATGAAATAGGTTTTAGCGTACAAATAAAGAAAAACCCAAATTCAAATGAAGATATCAACACAACAATACTAAATTTAATAAATCTTTTTGAAACAAACGGAGAATATTATAAGGATTCATTACCGATTTCTCATTATCCTTATGAATATACTTTTTATGAATATGATGACAAAACAAGAAATCAAAAAATCAATGAATTTAGTTATGATGTTGCAACAAATACATATTTGAGTGCGTCGAAAAAGATAGATTTTTTGTGCAAGAAATATAACATTTATAATTATTCACAAACTGATAAAAGAAAAATTATTGGTGTAAGATATGAAATGGAAAAACGTGGTTTTGAAGATGCAAATCTTTTTGTTTTTGCCACTGACGTTAACAAAAAAATAATTTCAGTTCTTAAAGAGCAGTCTTTATCTTTTCCAAATGTTGAAATTACTACTCGTCCTGTAAGAAAGTATATTCACGAGAATTTTGCATCTCACATTCTTGGCAGAGTTGGTATTATATATGCAGAAGAATATGAAAAGTTAAAAGATAAAGATTATTCGATGAATGCTTTGATTGGTAAAGATGGAATTGAAAAAATATGTGAATCTTATTTAAAAGGCACAGATGGAAAAACTTCTCCACAACAAACAATCGATGAAAATGGAGTTTATCATTCTTCTGAAATTCCTGCAAAACAAGGAAATAATGTAATTTTAACAATAGATTATGACCTACAGTCAGCTGCAGAAGATGCAATGGAAGAAGTTATTTTAAAACTTAGCGCTAATCCAAAAGGAAGCAGGGCTCCAAGCGGCGGTTCTGTTGTTGCGATAGATGTAAATTCAGGTGAAATTCTTGCAATGGCAAGTTATCCTGATTATAATATAAAAACTTTTGATGAAGACTATAATGATCTGTTTAATAACAAACAGAATCCGATGTTTAATCGTGCTATAAGTGGCACATATGCACCTGGTTCAATATATAAAATGCTTACTTCTGTGGCAGTTTTAGAAGACAGAATTGTCAGACCTGATGAACAACTTTTTGATGACGGTGCGTATAAACTTGGTTCTCATTCTTTTAATTGTTGGATTTACAACGAAACAGGTGCTACCCACGGATTTGTAAATGTTTCTCAAGCTCTAAGAGATTCGTGTAACTATTTTTACTATAAAACTGCGCATAAACTTGGTATTGAAAGACTTGTTTACTATGGTGAAAAATTTGGATTAGGCAAACTTACGGGAATAGAACTTAGCGGAGAAAGTAGCGGTGTTTTAGCATCACCTGAGTATAAAAATAGTATATTTAAAGAATCGTGGTATCCAGGTGATACTGTTCAGTCTGCTATAGGACAGTCATATCATCTGTTTACTCCATTGCAGCTTGCAAACTATGTTGCAACACTTGCAAATGGCGGTACGAGATATAAAACTCACATAATTAAAACGATAAAAGATTCAGAAACCGGAAAAACTTTAGTTAATAATACGCCGATAGTTGAAGATAAAATTGACATATCAACAAGAACTTATAATGCAATTTTAAAAGGTATGAGAATGGTTGCAACAGATGGTACTGCAAGTTCTACTTTTAGAGATTTCCCGGTAGAAGTGTGTTGTAAAACAGGTTCTGCCCAGGTTGTTGGTTCGGATGCAACGGGAACTTTTGTTGCACTTGCGCCATATAATGATCCTCAAATTGCAATAGCTGTTGTTGTTGAAAATGCTGGTTCTGGTTCTATGATTGCGCCGGTTGCAAGAAGAATTCTTGCTTCATATTTTGATATTGATGATGATTTTGAAATAAACTACCAAAACAATACTCAAAACATTGAAGAAGAATAATAAATATTAGTAGACATTTAAATAAACATATGGTAAAATTAGAGTGAGGTATCTGTATGATAATATCAGTGATATCAGCCAAAGGCGGAGTAGGAAAAACATTTTTTTGTGCAAATATTTCTGCAAAACTTTCTTCTAATAAAAATAAGACAGTAGTTGTTGATTTTAATAACGGATTTAGAAATTTGGATATAGCGTTGGGCCTTGAAAATCAAATTACATACACGTTAGATGATGTTTTTTCTGAAAAGTGCACGATTGATGAAGTAATATTTGAAGATACAGGCTATGATAATCTTCATTTCATTCCTGCTTCTCAAAACACAAATCCGGTCATTTATTTAGAAACAGCAGAAAAACTTTTAAAACAACTTAATGATATGTATGATTATGTTGTTATAGATTGCATGACAAGTTTTAATGATGTCGTAAAGCATATATTGTCGATTTCCGATCAAATTCTTGTTGTTACTACACCTGATATTATTTCTGTAAGAAATGCTGATGTCATAATAAATTCGATAGATGCAGATAAAGTAAGGCTGATAATTAACAAAATGCCGATTGAAAAAACTTTTCCTGATTATCTTATGAATGCAGATGAAGTAATCGATAATTTACAAGTAAAACTTTGTGGAATAATAAATAGCGAAGACTGTGTTGAAAAAAGTTTATTGACTGGACGTCTTGCAATTTATGATAATGAGGTTTTAAATAGTGTCTTCACAAATATTGCTAATAGAATTTCAGGTAAAGAAGTACCAATTTATAAATTTCAATATAAGAAACCAAATAAGAGTTTTAAACTATTTAAGTAAGAACGTTAAAAAGGAGAGGTATAAATGAATATCGCATTGATTGCACATGACAAGAAAAAAGAGTTAATGGTCCAGTTTTGTATTGCATACAAGGGTATATTGTCAAAACATAATTTAGTAGCAACAGGTACAACAGGCACTTTAATTGCAGATTCAACAGGAATGAATGTTCATAAGTTTTTGTCAGGTCCACAAGGTGGAGATCAGCAAATAGGTGCGAGAATAGCATATAATGAAATTGATTTAGTTTTATTTTTTAGAGATCCGCTTACTGCACAAGCCCATGAACCAGAAGTTAATGCTCTTTTAAGATTGTGTGATGTTCACAATATTCCTCTTGCAACAAATGTAGCAACTGCTGAGGTTTTAGTTCGTGGTATGGAACGTGGCGATATGGATTGGCGTGATATTGTTAATCCGAAAAATTCCAGATAAAAAACTTTTTAGCAGGAGCAATTTATTTGTTCCTGCTTTTTGCGAATTTATATAAAAAGGATGACATATATGGATATAAAAAAATTAGTAGAAAATTTAGAAAAAAACAATTATAAACCTTATTTTATCGAGTCAAAAGATGAATTGATTCCTTTGTTAAAACAAATAATAAAACCGGGCGAAACAGTTTCTGTTGGCGGGTCTGTTACATTAAATGAAACTGGTGTGCTTGAACTTTTAAGAAATGGCGATTATGATTTTTTAGATAGATATGCAGACGGTGTTGATCAAGACGAAATTTTTAGAAAAAGTTTTTTTGCAGATACATATCTGATGAGCACTAATGCCTTGATTGAAGATGGTTATTTGTATAACGTTGACGGTTATTGTAATAGAGTAAGTGACTTCTTTATGGACCTAAATCTGTTATAGTAATTGCAGGTGTTAATAAAATTGTGAAAGATTTTGGTGAGGCTGTTGAGCGAGTAAAGAAAATTGCCGCACCGCTTAATGCAAAACGTCTTAATAAAGAAACGTATTGCAGTGCAAATGGGGTATGCGTTGATGCGAATGGTAAAAATCCATGCGATGGTTGTATGTCAGATGCAAGGATTTGTTCTAATTACGTGTTATCCGGAAGGCAGATGGCACGTTTGAAAGACAGAATAAAAGTAATAATTATTAACGAAAATTTAGGATATTGATTTGGTGAAAGTATGAATTTAGTTACAATTGTATTAAATAAAACGGAATGTTTAGGGGCTCTTTTAAACGCATTTGTTAAAAATGACATAAAAGGAGCGACAATATTAGACAGTATAGGTATGGCTCGTGCAATAAATGAAGAAGCAGATCTTAAATTTGTTGCTTCATTAAAACTTATTTTAAATCCGGAACAAGAAGGTAGCAAAACAATATTTCTTATTGCCGAAGATGATAAAATAAGTAAAATTTCAAACATTGTAAACGTTGTTACGGGTGGGCTTGATAGGCCTGATACCGGAATTATGTTCTGCGTGCCCGTTTCGTATGTTGAAGGTATAAATCTTGGTTAGAATAAATCAATCGAAAGGGAGATGGTTATGAAAAAAGTTTTTTTGTTGTTTTTGTGTTTCATATTATCTTTTACATCGGTTTATTCTGAAAAGTCAGAAGGTTCTATGTACGGGAATATTGTAATAAATGAAATAATGGCAAGTAATTCCGAGTTTATTAAAGACGTTTATGACGAATATTCAGATTGGATTGAATTACATAATTTATCATTGTATGATGTCGATATTTCAGGATGTTATTTAAGTGATGGCAAAAAGAACCTCGTGCAGTATAAAATACCGGATGGTGTTATTGTTCCTGCCAATGGATATATTATTGTATGGTGCACAGGTAATGAAGGTTTTTTTGAAAGTCAATGCTACACTAATTTTAAAGTTTCTGAAGGCGAAACAGTGTATTTTACAGACAGAGATGGAACGACAATTATAGATAGTCTGAAAGCAAAAGACGTATCAACTGATGAAAGTATTGGAAGAACAAGTCCTAATTCTGATGATATTGCAATCTTTTCTGAGCCTACGCCATATAAATCAAATATTGGCGCTAAAAAAAAGATTAAACCGCCTGTGTTTTCTAAACAAGCGGGAGTTTATGAAAATGAATTTAATCTTGAATTAACTGCTGATGAAGGTGCTGATGTTTATTTTACACTTGATGGTAGTATTCCTGACGAAAATTCGATGAAATATACTACTCCAATTCGCGTTGCAAGTAGAGTTGGAGAGCCAAATACAATATCGATGATTCCAACAAACACTCTTGATACTAATAGAGCATGGAAACTACCTCAAGGCGAGGTATACAAATCAAACGTTGTGCGTGCCTGTGCGATAGTAAATGGCGAAAAAAGCGAAGTTGTAACTTCAACATATTTTGTAGACAAAGAATTTTTTACACGCTACGGAGTAAATGTAGTTTCTATTGCTACAGATGAAGAAAATTTGTTTGATTTTAACAAAGGAATATATGTAGCAGGCGGAAACTTAAATTATCAAAAAGAAGGAAGAGAATGGGAAAGAGAAGCATCTTTTGAGTATTTTGATAAAAATGGTAAATTGGAACTTGCACAGAATATCGGAATAAGAATTCACGGCGCTTTTTCAACGAATTTTCCACAAAAATCTCTTAGAATATATGCACGAAGTGAATACGGAAAAAAAGAGTTTAATTATAAATTTTTTGAGGATAATGATGTAAAAAAATTCAAGTCTCTTATAGTCAGAAACTCAGGCAATGATTTTGGAAATCTTATGTTTTTAGATGCGATGTATCAAAGTTTATGGAAAGACAATATAAGTGCTATCATTCAGGATGCAAAACCTGCCGTATTGTTTATAAACGGCGAATATTGGGGGATATCAAACATTCGTGAGCATTACTCCGAAGAATATTTTGCACAGCATTTTGGCGGAGATGAAAACAATTATATTATTGCCGAAAATGGTGGATTGGTAATTGATACGGGTGTTGAAGGAGATAAAGATACTTTTAAAAGTGTTGCTAATTTTGCCGCATCAAGCGATATGAATGTCAGTGAAAATTATGACAAGGTTGAAAAATGGGTAGACCTTGATAATATGGCAACTTATTTTGTAGCGCAGATTTTTGCCGGAAATAACGATTGGCCCGGCAACAATTTAGGACTTTTTAGGTATAAAGTTAATCCAATTGTTGATGGCGCAAATGTCCTTGATGGAAGATGGAGATTTTTTATCAAAGATGTTGATCAGGCATATGCTTACAAAATGATAAATTTTTCTGTTATTGAGGCGATAAAAAATGGGGAAAAAGGAAATTATCCGGTAAAATTATTTTTATCAATGCTTAAGTCGGAGAAGTTTAAAAACAAATTCTTAGTTGCTTTTTGTGATGCTATAAATACCAATTTATCTCGTGAAAGCATATACAGTGCTGCAACAAAAAATAAAGAAATCTATCGTGAGCTCATTGAAGAACACATTGCAAGATGGGGTTCTCCTGAAAGCTTTTCCGCATGGGAGAAACTTGTAGATGGTTATAAATCGTTTGGAAACAGGCGTGTATTAGTTGTTAAAAATCAAATTGAGGAATTAGTTGGGGATATCGGTGATTTCAATTCGAATTTGTGTATTGGTGTTAATAACTCGGAGTACGGAAAAGTTTTATTAAATAGCACATATGTAGATGATTTTGACAGTGGTTCTGTTAAAATTGAAAATAATTCAATAGATATATGGAAAGGCAAATATTTTGAAGGAGCTAATATTACTTTAACGGCAATTCCTAATGATGGGTACAAATTTGTCGGATGGGAACTAGGCTACGCTTCATCTTCTGATAAAATAAATGTTACTTTAAAACAAGGCGATAATATATATTTTGCAAAGTTTGCTCCACTATCATAATAAAATAAGCAAAAATTGAATATTTTTTTAATAAAAAGTCAAAAAAAGAATACAAATTTATGCATTTAAGTGCTATAATTATTTTATATTTATTTTGGAGGGATATTATGAAAAAGTTAATTTCACTTTTTCTTGTGTTGACAGTTGTATTTACAATGTTTAATTTCACTGTAAATGCTGCTACTGTAACAGAGGAAAATGTAGTATGGACACAAAATTTTGACGGTGAAACAGGAGTAGATTTTTCTGCAGATCCTGCACTTAAAAATGCTAATGCGTACACGTCATATGCTGATGGTGGACGTGCCGGTGCTGCAGCAAATGGTCATTTAACTTACATAAAAGAAGGTACCAATGGATACTATTCTATATCTACAACAAAAGGTGGACAAGTAGCCGGAAAAGTATTTATTAATCAAAACGCATTTGAAGTAGGAAAATCTTACAAAGTTTTTCTTGATGCAAAATATGTTCCGTGCGAAGGAAATACAAAAACACAGATGGGTATTAGTGCATATATTTTAAAGGGCACGGGCCATACTTCTCTTGAAAATTCAACTGGAAATGTAATTATCAATGCGACATCATGGTCAACTTTTTCAACCGCTGCATTTACTTATACAGATGAATTGAAAGCTATTACAGGCGGTTTAAATTTAAGAGTTGAATGTGGTACTGACAATGGTACAAATGTCGACGGTACTGTGTTGTATAATAAAATTTATATTGATAATGTCCGTGTTGTTGAAGTTAGTGAGGTGGAAACAATATCAACTTCAATATTCAATAATAAAAAATCATGTGATTTTAATTCATTTGACACAAATTATGGATTTACTTCTTTGGATTATGCTACTAATTCAGGCCTTTCTCCAAAAATTGCTATTGATGATACTATGGATGCAAACGGAAACGGAAAAAGTTTAAAACTTTATCATAGTGCTGATGCACGTACAACACTTAAAGGATTCTTTGTTGAAGCAGATTTAGGAAAAAGATTTAAAGTAAGTTTAAAAGTTTATCCAACAGTTGAATCTGAAAAAGGCATAAGATTTGGTGCTAAACTTGAAAATTCTACTAACAGCAATTGGTATAGTGAAACAGACAAAAAGTATTATTCTGTTGGTGCTACTGCAGATGCTGGTTGTGACTTGGTTGTTAATACGTGGAATGCTGTAAATTTTGAGTTTACAATGCCTAAAGAAATGGAAGATGTATCACTTGCATGTTTAACAATCGACCAGAGATATGATAACGATACTACAACTCCATATTCAAGCGAATTATATATTGATGATATTAAAATTACAAGAATAAGTTCTGAGTTTTATAATATGAAATCATGTGATTTTAATTCATTTGACACAAATTATGTGTTTACTTCTTTAGATTATGCAACTAACTCAGGATTATCTCCAAAAATTGCTATTGATGATACTATGGATGCAAACGGAAACGGAAAAAGTTTAAAACTTTATCATAGTGCTGATGCACGTACAACACTTAAAGGTTTCTTTGTAAAAGAAGATTTAGGAAAAACTTTTACTGTTAGTATGAAAGTATATCCAACGGTAGCATCACCAAAAGGTATAAGAGTTGGTGCTAAATTTGAAAACGCTACTAATGGTAATTGGTATAGTGGTACAGATACTAACTATTATGCAGTAGGAAATGTAATAAACGATGAACTTCCTATGGTTGCAAATTCTTGGAATTCTATAAGTTTTGAATTTACTTTACCTAATTCGCTTAATGATCCTTCGCTTATTTGTTTAGCAATTGACCAGAGATATGATAATGATAACACAACTCCATATTCAAGCGAATTGTATATTGATGATATTGTAATTACAGAATATGTTGCTCCTGAAAAACTTACATTACCTGCAATTTTTGCTGATAATATGATTCTTCAAAGAAATAAGCCAATTCCTGTATGGGGATTTAGCGGAACACCAGGTGATGAAATTACAGTAAGTATTGATTCAACTTCAGTAACTGACACTGTTGATGAAAATGGCGACTTCTATGTTGAACTTCCTGCTATGCAGGCAGCAACTAATAAAACTTTAATTGTAAAAAATAATACAGATAACACTACTTACGAGTTTAATAATGTTGGTATTGGCGAAGTGTGGTACTGTGGTGGTCAGTCAAATATGGAACTTACATTAACAAATACATGGGATATTGACGATTTAGTTGCTGACATGGAAAATGTTGATGTAAGAAGCTTTAAAGTTTCTGTAACTTCAAGTTACGAACCTAAAAAAGACTTACCATCTGGTAGCGGCTGGAAAATTGTAAATACAAAAAGTGTTACTGCGATAGGTTATATAGCAGCAGCAAAACTTTATAAAGAATTAAATGTTCCGATTGCTCTTATTGAGTGTTATCAAGGTGGTAGTGCTGCACAGGCATGGCTAAGTTATGAAAAAGTATTTGCTCCTGAAAGAGAAGCCATCTATAATAATCCTAACTGGAAGCCTGCTAATGCATCTGGTACATTTAACAGTTGGGGCTGTGAAGGCAGAACTATGTGGGAAGATTATGACTACTACTGGAGTATTGGTGAAATCTATCCAACTACAAATGCAAAAGGAACTTTAATAAATGGTACTGCAGGAAGTGCAGGACAGAGATTTGCTCCTACAAGTTTTTATAATGCAATGCAGGCACCGCTTGCTAATTATGCTATTGCCGGTGTAATGTGGTATCAGGGCGAATCTCAACCAAACGCAAGACTTTGGGAACAGTATAATTACATTCTATATGATTTAATTTCACAGTGGAGAGAAGATTTTAAAGATGAAAATCTTCCTGTAATGATTGTTCAACTTGCTCCGTATGGAAGCGAAGCTGGCAGAGAATTTAGAGAAATTCGACAAGTACAACTTGATACACATAAACGCATGGATAACGTAGAAGTTATTTGTACAGCATACGAAGGAAATATTGGAAGCACTGATCCGGGCGGTTCAATTCACCCTGCTACAAAAAGACCTGTCGGCGAAAGAATGGGTAATACAATCTTAGCAACCGTATATGGTAAAGATATTGAATACTGCGGTCCTGAATATGAGTGGATGGAAGTAAAAGAAAACAAAGTAATTCTTCACTTTACGCATATTGCTGAAGGATTAAAAATTAAAGATGGTCAAACAGAATTAAAAGGTTTCACAATCAGTGCTGACGGAAATACATTTGTTGATGCTACAGCAACAATTGCTGGAGATACAGTTGAAGTTTATGCAGAAAGTGTAACAAATCCTGTTGCAGTAAATTATGCATTTGTAAACTATGCAAAAGCTGATAATAGCGCATCACCTAACTGGCTGGGCGGAACTCTTGAAAACAGTATAGGACAGCCTGCATTTCCGTTTAAAGCGTCTTTAACAGATCCTTTCATTAAAGATATTAAATTCTTTGATGAAACAAAAGTTATTACATCACTAACTGCCGCTGATATAAAAAATGGCATTAAATTTGATGCTGAAATTTATGAATTAGGTCATACTAAAACAGAGCATAAAGTGATTGTTGCGTTATACAACGGCGAAAATATGGTTAGTGCAAAAGTATACTCAACGCAGTTTAATACAGCAGGAAATTATGTTGTATCTGGTGATATAAAATCTGATTTAACAGTAAATAACGGAAAAATTAAGATATTCTTATGGGACGGTTTTGATAAAATCCAACCTTTAAGTTCATCAAAAATCACTACTATTTCTGAATAATATAAAAGCACATACTTTTTAGTATGTGCTTTCTATTTTGTATTCAATTTTATTGTTGTAATATTTGTGTTTAACTAATTGGCCATTTCTATTTGTAATATTTATCTTAGAAAAGTTTTTGCAGTCGTTTGATTTTGTAAAATATAAAAAGTACCTTTCTTCCCATATAATATTTAATTTACTATCTGATACGAACATATGTGGTATGCAAAAATTATCTATGCCAAAACCTAATGTTTTAATTTGAAAGTCATTATTGGTTGTGTGATTTACTGTGTAATGCTTTTTGCATCGTGATATATATACAATGTTTAATCTTCCGTTGTAGATTGCGATAGAAAAATCTTTTGTGCTCTGGGTTAGGCTAATAAAGTTTTTTTCGCATGTATTATTGTTCGGATTATATTTTAGGTATATAAAACGTTCTTCTTCATCTTTGTAAACAATATGAAAAATGTTGCTATCGTATACAACACAAAATTTCCCATTATATGAGTAATCTAAAACAGTAGGGGATATTAGTTTATTTGTGTTAATTGTGTGGTTTACAAGATAGTATCTGTAATTATGATATAATGTGTAATAAAGATGCGGAATTCCCATAACCACAAATAGATTAAGATTAGAAAAACTTTGTTTTCCATACCTGTTTTTCATCACTATGTATTTTTCCCATTTGTTTTCGTAATGCGTGATATAACATATTTCTCCATCAACTTTTTGTACAGCGACATGAATATTTCCTTTCTTATCAAATACACAATCAAATTCATCTGTACATTTTTCGAGTAAAATTTGTGGTGAGTTATTACTGTATGTATAGCAAAAATTGTTTTCATTGTCAATAAAAAAACTCCATAGTGTATTATCTTTATCTATAAGATTCAACAAAAAAATTCCTCCTTTAAAACAATTGTATGTTTTAAAGGAGGAATTATTCTTATAAATAATCATTTGCAACGAGCCAGTTTTCACATAGTTTTGACCAGATTGCAACATCAGGAATATCATTGTAATCTTTGTTTGCCAATCCTAAACCGTGTCGCCCGTGTCTAAAAATATGACTTTCAAAACTCACTCCATTTTCGAAAAGTTTGTTTGTGTACGCAATAGTGTTTTTGGAAGGTACAGCGCCGTCATCTGCAGTCGCCCAGATAAATGTAGGCGGAGTGTCTTTTGTAACTCTGTTTTCAAGTGAAAGAGCAAATTTCAGTTTATCGTCATCACCACATAAATTTTTAAAACTTCCAAAGTGTGCAAAATCACTGTATGAAATTACAGGATAACATAGAATTGCAAAATTTACTTTTGCACTTGTTTTATCAATTTCATCGCCAATTTCAAATTCTTTTGTTTCTTCGTCATAAGAATTTGATGTATTACATGCAAGATGACCACCGGCAGAAAAACCTATAATGCCGATTTTATCTTCATCATATCCGTATTTTGATGCATTTTTTCTTATGTATCTGATAGCACGTTTTGCATCTAAAAGTCCACATGGATAGCGGTATGGTGCAACTCTGTAATCAAGTACAAAAGCACTTATTCCAATTGAGTTTAGCCACTGCGCAATCTGAATTCCTTCGTGGTCAGATGCTTTGTGGTGATACCCGCCACCAGGACAAACAAGTATACAACTTTTTGAATTTTCAACAGTATACTCAGTTATATTTGGAATACAGTTTTCTTCAATAGTTTCGTCATATAACGGGACCATATTTTTAGGCCATAATTCTATCATTAAATTCACTCCTGTAACTATTTTTTATTTATTATAATTGTTTTTAAAATAAATGTCAATAATTCTAAAAAAACTATTGACATTTTTCGAGTATAGGAATATAATAATCTCTGTAAGTTTAGAGATATTAAACAAAATATTTACTATTAAATACAACAAAACGCGGAGGCGTGTATTATGGAAATAGGAAATAAACTTAAACGATTAAGAGTAAAAAACAACCTCACTCAAGAAGAACTTGCCGACAGATGCGAACTTTCAAAAGGCTTCATTTCACAAATTGAACGTGATTTGGCATCGCCATCAATTTCTACACTTTTTGATTTACTTCAATGTCTTGGGACAGACCTTAAAACGTTTTTTAATGACGAGGTTGATGATGAGGTAGTTTTTGGCGAAGAAGATGTATTTGTTAAAGAAAACAAAGAACAAAAAAACATTATAAATTGGATAGTTCCAAATTCACAAAAAAATGCAATGGAACCTATAATTATTGAACTTGAACAAGGCGGAACTTCAAATGTAGATATTCCGCACGATGGAGAAGAGTTTGGTTATGTAATGTCGGGCTCAGTTTCACTTTATATAGGAAATAAAGAATATAAAGTGAAAAAAGGTGAAAGTTTTTATTTTAAAGCCACACAACAACATTATATAATCAATAAAAATAAAACAAAAGCAATTGTATTGTGGATTTGTACTCCACCAAATTTTTAATATGAAAGGTGATTAAAAAAGTGGGACAACATCTTATTGAATTAAAAAATATAAATAAAACTTTTGACCAGACAAAAGCTTTAGATAATATAAATCTTTATATAAATCAAAATGAATTTTTAACACTGTTAGGTCCAAGTGGTTGTGGTAAATCAACTTTACTTAGAATAATTGCCGGTTTTGAAGAAGCGGATTGTGGAGAAATAACATTTGAAAATGAAGATTTACTTAAAATTCCCGCATATAAAAGAAAAATAAATACTGTTTTTCAAAAATATGCTCTTTTCCCTCATATGAATGTATATGATAATATTGCGTTTGGTTTGAAAATTAGAAAAATGAAAAAATCTAAAATTGATGAGAAAGTAAAAAGAGTTTTAAAACTTGTTAATCTTGTTGGATTTGAAAAACGTGATGTTAACTCTCTAAGTGGCGGGCAACAACAAAGAATTGCAATAGCGCGTGCAATAGTTAATGAGCCTGCAGTATTGCTTTTAGATGAACCGCTTGCAGCACTTGATTTAAAACTTAGAAAAGATATGCAACTTGAACTTAAGAATATGCAAAAAGAGTTAGGTATAACTTTTATATATGTTACACATGACCAAGAAGAAGCGCTTACAATGTCTGATACAGTAGTTGTTATGAAAGAGGGGAGAATCCAGCAAATTGGAACTCCTGAAGATATCTACAACGAACCTAAAAATGCATATGTTGCAGATTTTATCGGAGAAAGTAATATCATCGACGGCATTATGAAAGATGACTGCCTTGTTAATATACAAGATGTTGATTTTGAATGCGTTGACACTGGATTTGGAAAAAATGAATTTGTAGATGTTGTAATTCGTCCGGAAGATATTTATATTGTTGACGAAGATAAAAGTGATTTAAAGGGCACAGTTGAATCAGTAACATTTAAAGGTGTACATTATGAAATGGTTATAAATTGTCAAGATAAAAAATGGCTTGTACATGATACAACAATGTTTCCTGTTGATAAAAAAGTAGGGCTTTTAGTAAAACCGTTTGATATTCATATAATGAGAAAAGGAGACAACTAATGAAAAACAAAGTAATTTCATTTCCATATTTAGTTTGGGCATTAGTTTTTACTTTAATTCCATTGTTACTCATTTTTTATTATGGTTTTACAGTTGAGTTAGAATCAGGGCAAATAATATTTTCTACTGAAAATTTTGTCAAGTTTTTTTCTAACTCCGCATATACAAATGCGCTTATTCGTTCTCTGTGGATGGCGGCACTTGCAACATTTATTTGCCTTATTGTTGGGTATCCTGTTGCATATATATTGGCTATGTCAACTTACAAAAGAAAAGGATTGCTTCTTTTGTTGCTCGTTATTCCTATGTGGATGAATTTGCTTCTTAGAACATATGCCTGGGTAACAATACTTGATGATACTGGTCTTATCAATACTTTTTTAGGAAAGTTTGGTATTAAACCTATTCAGTTTATGTATAATCAAGGTTCAATTGTGTTTGCAATGGTATATAACTTTTTGCCATTTATGATTTTGCCGATAAATTCTGTACTTTCAAAAATGGATACTTCAGTTTTCGAGGCAGCACATGACCTTGGCGCTAATAAAATGAAAGTATTTACAAAAGTTACTCTGCCACTTAGTGTTCCTGGGATTTTTTCGGGGATTACAATGGTGTTTATGCCTGCTGTAACTACTTTTGCGATTACTGATATTTTAAGTGGCGGTAAAAATGATTTAATAGGTAATATTGTACAGCGTCAGTTCAGAGAAGCGTTTAACTGGCATTATGGTGCTACAATTTCTATTATTTTGATGGTTTTAATTGTTATATCAATAATAGTTTCATCAAAATATGAAAGTGAAGACAAAGGGGGCGGATTATTTTGAAAAAGTTTTCAAAGTCATTCTATATTTTCCTTATCTTCCTGTTTATGTATGCTCCGATAATTGTAATGATGGTATATTCATTTAATGATTCTCAAGTTGCTACAGCACAATGGAAAGGGTTTACACTTAAATGGTATGGTGAACTTTTAGAGAATGAAAGAGCAATATCTGCACTTCAAACTACTGTTTTTGTAGCAATAACTTCATCGCTTATAGCAACAGTAATTGGTACAATGGCCGCAATTGGTATTCACAGTATGAAAAGATTTTCCAAAAATACAATAATGGGCATAACATATATTCCAGTTTTGAGTCCCGATATTGTAACTGGTGTATCTCTTATGCTATTATTTACTTTTTTAAGAATACCGCTAAATAAATATTCGCTTTTGTTATCACACATTACGTTTAATATACCGTATGTAATAATATCTGTTTTACCTAAACTGACGCAGTTTAATAAAAATATTTATGAAGTTGCATTGGATTTAGGTGCAAAGCCTTTTTATGCGTATACAAAAGTTGTAATTCCTGAAATTATGCCTGGTATCGTAACTGGTTTTTTACTTGCAATTACACTTTCTGTTGATGATTTTGTTATAAGTTTATTTACAGGTGGAGGTAACTTGTCAACGTTTATATACTCGCAGATTAAACGACCAAATCCATCTATAAATGCACTTTCAACTCTGCTTTTTGCAGCAATATTTATTATGTTGGTAGTAGTTAACTTTAGTTCTGTAAAAAAAGAACAAAAAGTAGAAAAAATTATATAAAATACTTCGTTTGGAGGAATGCAAAATGAAAAAACTTATATCTTTAGCTTTATGTTTTTTGCTTATTTTTTCAGTAATGGGTTGTTCTAATTCTAATAAGAAAGTTTTGTATGTGTATAACTGGGGCAATTTTATAGCAGATGGAATTATAGAACAATTTGAAAAAGAAACTGGCATTAAAGTTGTGTACGAAGAATACGATGATAACGAAAATATGTATACAAAAGTAAAAGCTGCCGGTGATATGTATGACATTGTTGTTCCGTCAGATTATATGGTGAAAAAGATGAGTGATGAAGGTATGCTTGCTCCAATTAACAAAGAAAACATACCAAATTTAGCAAATCTTGAAGAAAGATATCTGAATATGTCTTTTGATGAAGGAAATAAATATTCAGTACCATATTTTGTTGGTACAGTTGGTATTTTGTATAACACTGATTTGGTAAATGAAGATATTACCAAAATGTCATCTATGTTTGATTCTAAATATGCAGGCAAAGTCTGTATGCTTCACTCAATGAGAGATACAATTGGTATGACACTAAAAATGCTTGGATATTCTATGAATGATACAAATAAAAGTCATATAAATGCAGCAAGGGATAAATTGATTAAGCAAAAGCCTAATGTAAAAGCGTATGGTACTGACGACTTGTCGAGAAAAGTGTTAGATGGTACTGCTGCTATGGCACTTGTGTACTCTGGCGAAGGAATTAAAGCAGTTACCGAACAGCCACATAATATGAGATTTGTTATCCCTGAAGAAGGTTCTAATCTTGCAATAGATAGTTTTGTAATTTTAAAAGATTCAAAACACAAAGAGGAAGCGGAACAGTTTATTAACTTTATGTTAAGAGAAGATATCGCGCTAAAAAATGCAAAAGAAACGGGTTATACAACACCTAATAAAGTAGCAAAAGAAAAACTCCCTGATGATATGAAAAATGATGCAAGTAGATATCCAACAGAAGATATTCTTGATAAATGTGAAGTATTTTATTCAGATAACAAGCATTATGTTGAAGCGTGGGATTTAATTCTTGCAGCAAATTAGAATAAATAACTAAATTACGTTATATATTGTGCATATTTTTATCCTTTTCTACAAATAATGTCAACATTCGTAAAAAAATAAAAAAAAGTATTGAAAAATTGAAAACAATGATGTATAATAATGTAATAAGATTTGTGTAGTTTAATAAGAAGGAGAGAAAATTATGTACAGTAAAGAGATAGTGGTACAGAATCAAGTAGGCTTACATGCCCGTCCTGCTACTTTCTTTATCCAAAAAGCAAACGAATTTAAATCTACTGTTTGGATATCAAAAGAAGAAAGAAAAGTAAATGCAAAAAGTTTGCTTGGCGTACTATCACTTGGAATTACAAGAGGAACTCAAGTTACTATTACTGCTGATGGCGCTGACGAAACAGAAGCTGTTGACAATTTAGTTGACCTAATTTCTTCAAATTTTATTGATGCTCAATAATTAAGACAACATACATAAACCTCACATTATAAAATGTGAGGTTATTTTATCATATGGAGGAGGTTTTTATGTTGGATTTTTCATATAAAATAAAGTCATTGCCGGAAAAAAGCGGCGTATATATAATGAAAGATAAAGATGGTACTGTAATTTATGTTGGAAAAGCAAAAATATTAAAAAATAGAGTAAAACAGTACTTTACCAAACAAGACCACTCTCCAAAAGTTGCTGCTATGGTTAGTAATATCAGTGATTTTGAATATATTATTACAGATACAGAACTTGAAGCTTTAATATTAGAATGTAATCTGATAAAACTTCATATGCCAAAGTATAACATCTTATTAAAAGATGATAAAACATATCCTTTTATAAAAATAACTGTGAATGAGATGTATCCGCAAATTTCGATAACACGAAGTGTAAAAAAAGATGGAGCTCGCTATTTTGGTCCATATTTAAGTGCAATAGCTCTAAGACAATTAGCAGATACATTGCGTGATATTTTTAAACTTAGAAGTTGTAATCAAAAATTTCCTCAGGATTTTGGTAAGAAAAGACCTTGTTTATATTATCATATTGGTAAATGTTGCGGTGTTTGCACAGGAAATGTAGATGAAAACGAATATAGAAAACTAATTGATGATGTATGTAGTTTTTTAAATGGAAATACTGAAAAACTAATTTCAAATCTTGAAGAAAAAATGTACGAAGCGTCAAATAATCTTGATTTTGAAAAAGCGGCTTTTTGGCGTGATAAAATTGAAAGTATAAAATCTGTTTCTGAGAAACAAAAAATTACATCAACTAACGATGTAAATGTTGATGCTATTGCAATGTATTCGCAAAATTCTACAGATTGTATACAGGTGTTTTTTATACGCAACGGAAAAATGATTGGTAGAGAAAACTATTTTTTTGAAAATAGCAATGCCGATAAATCAGAAGTTCTGTCAAGTTTTATAAAACAGTATTACTTGGAATCATCATTTATTCCAAATGATTTACTAATAGAGTGCGAATTTGAAGATGAAAGAATTATTGCTGATTTACTTTCTTCAAAAAAAGGCAGGAAAGTTGAGATAAAATGCCCAAAACGAGGCGAGAATTTAAAACTAATAAATATGATAAAACTTAATGCAAAAAAAGAACTTCAAAACAGGGAGTTAAAAATACTAAAAGATATTAAGTTTAAGAATAATGCACTTGTCGGATTAAAAAATGTTTTAAAATTAGATGAAGTCCCTCACAGAATTGAAGCATTTGATATTTCGGGATTTATGGGAGAAGATTTAGTTGCTTCTATGGTAACTTTTGTTGATGCAAAACCTTATAAAAAAGGGTATAAATCTTATAAAATTAAAAGTGTTGATAAAAATGATGACTACGCATCAATGAGAGAAGTTATAACAAGAAGATTTTTGCGTTTAAAATCTGATGACTCAGAGTTTTCCAAAATGCCTGATTTAATTTTTGTCGATGGCGGAATTGGACATGTTAATTGCGCAATAGATGCCTTAAATGAATTAGGAATTCATAATATAAATGTTTATGGAATAGAAAAAGATGATAAACATAATACACGAGCAATAGCAGGACCTTTTGGAATAATTGAAATGGACAAAACAAGTGAATGCTTTATGCTTCTTGTAAATATTCAAGATGAAATGCACAGAAGGGCAATAACACATTATAGAAATCTTACTGAAAAACGACAGAAAAAATCTGAACTTGATGGTATAAAAGGGGTAGGAGAAAAAAAGAGAAATGCTCTTTTAAAACATCTTAAAAATGTAGAAAATTCTACAATTGAAGAACTTGAAAGCGTTCCGGGTATTGATAAAAAAACTGCCCAAAATATTTATGAATATTTCAGGCAGAAAAAAATTAATAAATAATTCTACGTCGCTGTTTATAAACGTTAATTACAAGGCCAATTGCTATAAAATTGGCAATGAGTGATGAACCGCCATAACTAAAAAATGGTAGCGGTATGCCCGTTACAGGCATTAGACCTACGCACATTCCGATATTTTCAAAAATGTGTCCCATCATCATAAAAGCAATCCCAACGCAAATATATGATCCTTCAGAATTTTTTGCAATGTTGGATATATAAATGCATCTTATTACAATAGATATAAGTAAAGCAATTGCTATGATGCAACCAATAAGACCAAGTTCTTCTCCAATAACCGCAAAAACAAAATCAGTGTGTTTTGCAGGTAAAAAGTCAAGTTGGGTTTGTGTACCGTGATAAAGCCCTTTTCCAAAAATTTCGCCAGAACCAATTGCAATTTTTGACTGAATGACATGATAACCTGCACCAAGCGGATCTGATTCCGGATTAAAAAATACAAGTATACGGTTTTTTTGGTAGTCCTGTAGAAATTGCCATATAATTGGGAGCGAAACACCAATTATACCTATTGCTGAAAGTATATATTTATACGAAATTCCTGCAACAAAAAGCATACCGATAACAATTACTATAAACACCATAGTTGTTCCAAAATCAGGTTGCATTAGGATAAGCGCAACAATAGGAAGTATATGTATAATAACGAGTAGTAGGCTCTTTGGCTCGTTAATATTTTCGGTTTTTGAAAAAATTCGTGAAAGTGAAATAATCATTCCGATTTTTACATATTCAGATGGCTGAATACCAAAACTACCAAATCTAATCCAGCTTTTACTTCCTATTTCATCTCCGCTACCTATAAACAATACTACTAATAATACGGCAAAACACGCAGAATATATTATTTTTGATGAATTAGTAAGTTTATTGTAGTCAAAAGATGCAACACAGACCATCAAAAACACGCCTATTATAAGTGACAAAGACTGGATAAGTATAAATTTTAACGAATTATCAAACGAGCGAACCGCACTTGATATGATGATAATTCCAAATATACTGCAAATAAGTGTCAAAGAAACGATTATATAATCAAATCCTGCAAATAAATTTTTAACAGGTTTTTTCATAAAAACAACCTCTCATACTAATATTGTATTGATAGTATAACACACATTACATTTAAATGACAAGAATTTTTTGTTAAATAACTTGCTTAAAATATAAAAATAATATAAAATAAGGATAAGAATATGTTTGGGTATATTAGTTTTTATAAATCAAAATTAACTGAAGAAGATTTTATGACATTTAAGTCGTATTACTGCGGATTGTGCAAACAACTTGGCAAGTCCTATAATCAACTTGTGCGACTTGGATTGAGTTATGATTTTACTTTTCTTGTAATTTTACTTGACAGTTTAAATGATAACAATCCTAATTATGATTTGCAACCATGCATTCGTTATATAGGAAAAAAGAAAAATATAGTTACAGACAATGATTCGATAATCTTTTCAACTGATATGAGTATTGCACTCAACTATTATAAGTTGACTGATGATATTAAAGATGATAAATCTGTAAAAGCATTTCTTCTTAGAATACCATATAAAAGACACATCAAAAAAATAAATAAAAAGTATGAAATTATAACTGATGAAATTTCGCTGCATTTAAAAAAACTTTCGGATTTAGAAAAATCAAAATGTAAAAGTATTGATGAAATTTCACATGAGTTTTCGCTTATAATGGAGAATATTTTTTCTTATAAAATTTCTCTTGGAAAATTAGGATATAATTTGGGTAAATTTATTTATATTCTTGATGCTTTTGATGATTTAGATGAAGATTTAAAAAACAAAAAATACAATCCAATATTGCTTAAATATAATTATACCGGAAAAGCAGATGAGAAAAAAACAATTATTGAAGAAATTGACTTTATTTTGACATATACTCTTTCGCAAATTGCATTAGAGTATGAAAAACAAGATATAAAACGAAATAAAGGTTTATTAGATAATATTATATATTTAGGACTAAGATTAAAAAAAGATTCAATTTTATATAAAAGTGAGGAAAAACAATGAGAGATCCATATGAAGTTTTAGGCGTAAGTAAAACAGCATCAGATGCAGAAATTAAAGATGCTTATCATAAACTTGCAAAAAAATATCATCCTGATAAATATATAAATAATCCGCTGGCAGATCTTGCAGCAGAGAAGATGAAAGAAATTAACGAGGCATATGATATTATTACAAATAAGAAAGCCTCGAATAATTCTTCAAGTTCAAACTTTAACCAGATCAGGCAGTTAATTAACCTTGGCCGTATTGCTGAGGCTGAACAATTACTAAATTCAATAAGTGACAGGGGTGCTGAATGGCATTATTTGATGGGAATGGTATGTTTAAGACGAGGCTGGTATGATATGGCGAGTGATCATTTTTCACGTGCTGTATCTCTTGACCCTTCCAATATGGAATACCAAAACGCAAAAAGAGCTATGGAAAATACTAATTCAACATACAGACAGATGGGAAACACTGGCGGTTATGTGGGTGGATGTAATAGTTGTGATATGTGCTCAAATCTTATATGTGCTGATTGTTGTTGTGAAATGATGGGCGGAGACCTTATAAGTTGCTGTTAAGAGGTGATTATATGAAATCAAATATAATAGCAAGATCAGGTATGATAGTTGCTCTTAATATTGTTGTTCTTTTGTTAACGTTATTATTTAAAACAATAACCATATCACTGCTTGCATTAACAACAATTATAAATGGAATTTTTTGTTCAAAACATGGCGCTAAAATTACATTTCTGTCATATATAGCATCTTCAATACTTGCCTTTTTTCTTGTCCCTGATAGAAATGTCTTTCTTTTTTACTCTGTGTTTTTCGGGAATTATGCAGTTATAAAAGCACTTATTGAGTCGAAAAACAATTTAGTGATTGAATGGATTTATAAAATAATTGTTTCGATTATATATGCAGTAGTTTTAATTTTTATATCAAAAGTTTTGATCGTATCATTGCCATTTTCACACTATATATTTATAGGCGTTTTTATGATGTTGTTTATTGTGTTTGACGTTTTTCTTTCTGTTTTTTTAAGTCAAATAATACCAAAGATTAAGTTTTAGGAGAAATTAAAATGCCAGTTACCTTTATATACGGAAGAAGCGGTAGCGGAAAAAGTGAATATATTTATAATAAACTTTTTGACCTTGTAAATAAAGGAAAAAAGGTTTATTTAATTGTTCCGGAGCAGTATACTCACTTAGCCGAAAAGAAAATTTTATCAAAGTTAAACTCTATAAGTCCACTTTCTGTTGAAGTGCTTTCTTTTGAACGTTTGTGTTCAAGAGTTAACAGTGAGTTTTTAAATGCAAATTCTTATCATATTGATTCTGCTGCAAAAAATATAATATTATCAAAAATTATAAATAAACTTGATTTGTCATTTTATAAGAACAATGTTATTCAAAATGGATTTATTGAATTATGTTCGAATTTTATTTCGGAAGCGAAAAAACACAACATTTCTTTTGAGCTACTCAGAGAAGAAGCTAATAAAAGCGGAAATGCGGTTTTAAAACAAAAACTTAACGACATATCACTTATATATGAAGAATACGAAAAAAGCATTGAACTTTTAAATGATACAGAAGATTCACTTGATTTGTTAAACATAAATATAGAAAAATCAAGTTTTTTTGATAATGCTACAGTTTTTTTTGATGAGTTTTCAAGTTTTATCCCTAAAGAAATGGATATAATATCCAAAATTGCTATAAAATCGGAAAATACATATATATCATTATGTACTAATCAGATTGGTAGTGATGAAAACTCTCCTGTATTCGTATGTATTAACCAGACTATAAGTAAGATTAAAAAAATATGTGATAAAAATAATATAAAAATTAACAAGCCGATTTTTGTAGACAATAATTGTAAATTTAATGCTGAAATATCGCATTTAGAAAAAAATCTTTACAACTATTCTGCATCTGGTAGTTCAAATGGAAAGATAGAAATATTTTATGATTTAAATCCGTATTATGAGGTTAAAAACACTGCGGAATCTATAATTAAACTTGTCAGAGATGAAGGGTATAGATTTAATGAAATAGGCGTTGTGTGTTCAAATATTGATGAATATTCAAAAACTATAAAGCATATTTTTTCAGAATATGAAATCAAGTATTTTATTGATAAAAAAACATCAGTTACAGAACACAACATTATTTTGTTTATATTAGGACTTCTTGATATATACAATGAATCATATAGTTATAATTCTGTTTTTTCGTATCTTAATTTAGGATTTTCAAATTTATCTGATTATCAGGTAAGTATTCTTGAAAATTATGTACTTGCCACAAATGTTCAAAAAAATGCATGGTTAAACGATGAAAAATGGACTTATAAAATTGGAAAGTACGTAGATAAAAACGATATAAGTATTCTTCGTGAAAAAGAAATAAATGCTGCAAGAAAGCTTTTTATTGATGAAGTTTTACCTTTCCACAATGCAATAAAAGGAAAGCATAGCGCAAAATATTTTGTTGAAAAACTTTATGAACATTTAATAAACAACAAATTAGATAAAAAAATTGAAAGATATATCAATGATTTTAAAATAAAACGAAACATTAACAAAGCAAAAGAATATTCAATGGTCTGGGATATTATTGTGAAAGTGTTAGATAGTATTTACACGTTGATATCAGATGATTTAATGAATTCAAAAGAATTTACAAATCTTTTGAAAATCGCTTTTAATCAGTATAAAACAGGCTTGATTCCGACATCAAACGATGAAATTGTAATAGGAAATATTGAAAGATCAATTCATTCAGGTGTAAAAATCCTTTTTGTACTTGGAATGTCTGATTTGGATTTTCCGCTAAGACCAGCAGAAGATTGCCTGTTTACTAATGCTGAACGAGAAATTATGGAAAAAGATGGAGTGAATCTTTCAGACACTATCGTAAACAAACTATATTATAACAGATTTCTTACATATAAGTGCTTAACTACACCTTCACAAAGACTATATTTGTCATTTTCGGTGTCGAATTTTGAAAACAAACCACTTAGACCTTCATTCGTATTAAATTTGGTAAAACGTATTTTTAACGATGTTAATATTAAAACAAGACTTGATGACGACAGTTCCATTGACAAAGTTACATTAAAAGGACCAACGATTGAAAGAATGCTCGAGGAAATGCAAAAAGACAATTTTGATTCTGTATGGAACGATGTTCTTTTGTACTGTAAAAATTCAGGGGAGATTGATTTAATAAAAAAATACGCATCTTTTACGCCAAATTCATTCAAATTAAATGAGCATTTGACAGATGAATTTTTTTCTGATAAAAATTTTACATCTATTTCAAAACTGCAACGATATAGAGAATGCAAATTTTCGTATTTTATGCAGTATATGCTAAAACTTGAAGAGAAGGATGTTTTTTCGGTTTCGCCTGCGGATATCGGAACTTTAGTTCACAAAATATTTGAAGAAATTTGCAAATCAATAAGTAGTGAAAAAAATTCTTTTGTTGATGTAGAAAAAAGTTATTATGAAGAAAAAATAGACAAGTATGTTGACGAATATATAGATAATTTGCTTTTAGTAAATACAATGCTTACAAAAAGGCAGATATATCTTGTAAAACGACTTAAAAGTTCAATTAAGCTTTCTTTTTCTGCGCTTATTTCTCATATCGCAAATTCTAAATTTGTGCCTTTAGGGTATGAAATATATTTTGGAGATGGCGGAATTGGAAGTGTAGATATAAAAACATCAACTGGAAAAGTATTTAAAATCCAGGGCGTAATAGATAGAGCGGACAAGTTAATAACAGAAAATGGAACTTACGTAAGGATAGTTGATTACAAAACAGGAAATAAAACATTTAGTTTTTCGGATATTTTTTATGGACTTGATGTTCAACTTATTGTCTATTTGAATGCGCTTGTAAACAGTGATGATAATTACAAATATGGTGGTGCGTTGTATTTTAAAGTTGATGATTGTATTTTTGATGCCGACAGTAAATATACTGCAAACTTAGCAGAAGAAAAAATAAAAAACATGATGAAATTAAAAGGTGTTATTTTAGATGATGAAGATGTAACGGATGCATATGACGCCGCTACAAAAAACAGAGCAAATGTTGCGACGTATGACCAACTTAGTGTATTGTCAAAACGTGTATTTTCAAATATCACAGATTTATGTAATGAGTTAGTTAAAGGAAATATATCGATAAAACCTTATAAAAAAGGTGTGAAAGTTCCTTGTAGTTATTGTCCGTACGGAGATATATGCAAGTTCGATATGGGATTTTCCAACTACGAGAATATTGTTAACTTAAACAAAAATGAAGTTTTTGAGAAATTGGAGGGTGCTTTTAATGTGGACTGAAAATCAAAAAATGGCTATTGATGCACCTGTTGGCAATATTCTTGTTACAGCGGCAGCAGGAAGCGGAAAAACTGCTGTTATGGTAGAAAGAATACTAAAACGAGTTCTTGACAAAGATGGCGTTGATATTGACAAAATTTTGGTAGTTACATACACTAACGCTGCAGCATCTGAGATAAAAGAGAGAATTCAACTTGGTATTATGAAAAAACTTGAGGAAAATCCAAATGATGAGCGTTTATCAAGACAACTACTTCTTATTGATAATGCAAAAATATGTACTATCCACAGTTTATGTTTAGATATCATAAAAAAATATTTTTACAAAATAGATTTGGACCCGTCATTTAGAATAGGGGACACTCTTGAAATAAACGATATTAAAGAAAAAGCAATAAATGAAGTTTTTGAAAAATATTATGATATGGAAGATGAAGTATTTTTAAACCTCGTTGATGAGTTTTGTGCAGGAAAAAAGACCGATAATGCACTTGTCGATGCTGTATCAAAAATTTATAATTTTTCAAAATCTATGACAAATCCTAAAAAATGGCTTAATAATTCTTTAAAAATGTACGAAGATTTTGAATTTTCTAAGCATCATCAGATTGTATTAGATAATATAAAGAATGATCTTGAATGTGCAAGAATTTTATGTAATAATTCAATTTCATTGTGCAACAAAAATAATGAGCAAAGTTGCATGAAAGTTTTAATATCTGATTTGGATTTGATAACTGAACTTATCGACAATTGTAATTTATTAAGCAATATTTACGAAAAGGTTTGTTCTATTAAATTTTCTGTTTTTTCAAGTTCTTATAAAAAAGAAATGTCTGATTTTATTCTAAAAAAAGTAGAACTTAACAGGGATGAAATTAAAAAAATTATAAAGAAAATTGCATTAAAAATTACAGTTACCGAAAAAGATTTCAAACAAGATTCCGAAAAAATGTCAATTAAAGTGGGCAAACTCTGCGAGATAGCAGCAACAATCGATGATGTTTTTTCTCAAAAAAAGAAAGAAAAAAATTTAATTGATTTTTCCGACTTTGAACATTTTGCACTTAAAGTTTTACAAGATGAAAATGAATGCAAAACAGAAGAAGCTAAAACTTTGTCCAGTGTTATAGAAGAAATATATGTTGATGAATATCAGGATTGTAATCATATCCAGGACAGGATTTTTTATCTTTTATCCAATTGTGATAAGGATAACCCTAATATTTTTATGGTCGGCGATGTAAAACAGAGTATTTATAAATTCCGTGATGCAGCACCTATGTTGTTTTTGGATAAAATGAATTCATATACTCAATATGATGGTGGTAGCGGGTATTCAAAAATTTCGCTTTCAAAAAATTTCAGAAGCAGAAAAGAAATTTTAAATGCCACAAATTTCATATTCAAACAAATTATGAGTGAGCATGTAGGCGAAGTTGAATATGACGATTATTTAATAGAAAATCAAAATGAAGAATATAAAACAACTTGTGATGAGTTTTTATCAGTGGATGTTGCGATTCTTAGTGATATATCCAGTGATACAATCATTGACGAAGATGATGAAATCCTTGAAAATGCTCAGTGCGAAGCACATTATGTAGCACAAAAAATAAATGAATTAGTTAAATCAAAAGTTCTCATTTATGATAAATCTATAAAACAAAAAAGACCTATTTCATATAAAGATATAGTTGTTTTGCTTCGTAGTACTAAGGAAAAAGCATCGGTATATGAAGAGATATTTAAAAAACTAAGTATACCTACTTTTTCAGATTCATCAAATTCATTTTTTTCATCTGTTGAAATTAAAACTATATTAAATTACATAAAAATTGTTGTAAATCCAATTGATGACATAAATCTTGTTTCAGTATTAAGAAGCGGAATTTTTATGTTTACTGATGACGAACTTTTAAAAATACGTTTGGAAGAACGATTTGATTATTTTTATTATGCGCTTATAAAGTATGTTCAAAATAACGAAGATTATTTGGCAAATAAAATAAACAAATTTTTAAGAATAACTAATTTTTTAAAAGATGAATCAAAATATCTTGCCACTGACGAATTTATATGGCAACTTCTAAAGACTACTGATTATCTTAAATATATCAGTACACTTTCGGATTCGAAGGAGAAGAAATTAAATATCAGATTACTTATAAACAAAGCATCACAGTTTGAAAGTACGGACTATAAAGGAATTTTCAATTTTACAAAATTTGTTGATGATATAATATCGCGCAACAATGATACAGACGCAGCAAAAATAGTCAGTGAAAATGATGATCTTGTTCGAATTATGAGTATCCACAAAAGCAAAGGATTGGAATTTCCTGTTGTGTTTTTAGCTGGATGCGGAAAAAAAATAAATTTTACCGACGAAAGAACGAAGGTTTTGTGTCATAAAGAACTTGGAATTGGCATTGACTATGTTGATTACAAAAACAGATTTTCGTATACTCCTGTTGTAAAAAAGTCTATTGTAGATAAATTACATTTAGAAACATTGTCTGAAGAACAAAGGGTTTTATATGTCGCATTAACAAGAGCACGCGAAAAACTATATATATGCGGAATTCAGAAGAATATTAAAACTACAATAGAAAAATATTCTGCACTTTTGCAAAATTGGCATTTAGATAAGTTGCCTATTCAGATAACAAGTGGTGCTACATCGTATTTTGATTGGATTATTCCTTCGATAATGCGTCATCCTAATTGCTTTGATTTATACGATGCTGAAACTGACATTGCTCTTATTGATAGTGAAAATAGTGTGATCAAGTGTAATATAATTCCTATTGATAATTATAAAAAAATCGAAGATGATACTTATGATGCAAAAGAAATTATTATACCTGATAAACCTTCTTGTTTATATGAAGAAGTTGAAAGAAAGATGTCGTATATATATGAAAAAACACCATCATATTTGCCAACAAACGTTACAGTAACCGAACTTAAAAAAGTGTTAGAATCTTCTGATAAAGAATACCACTACTATCAAAAAGAATTTGTATCTACACCTTCTTTTAAAAATAACAATTCGGGGGCTAAACACGGAACTTTAATACATACGGTGCTTCAATATATTGATTTTAAAAAATGTACAGATGTAAATTTAATACATAGACAGATTGAAAATATCGTTGCTTGTAATACAATATCAGCGGATGATATAAATTCAATAGATATAACAATGATTGAGAGATTTATTACATCGAAATTAGGAAAATCGATTTGTGAATCGGAAAAGGTTTATAAAGAGTTTCCTTTTAAAATCGAAGAAAATGCATCTGATATTTTTTATGATGTAAATAATGATGATAAACTTATTGTTCAAGGGGTAATAGATTTATTCTATTATGACAGTTTTGGAAAATTGGTTTTAGTAGATTACAAAACAGATAAACTTACTGAGAAAGAAATAAAAGAAAAATACAGTGTTCAACTTTTAATGTATGCTAAAGCTCTTAAAAAAATTACTGGCGATGATGTTGATAAAATTCATATTTATTCATTTTTTAATAATAAAGATATAGTTTTGTAAGGAGGCTATGATGAATATAAAAAGTTTTTTTCATAAAGCAAAAAATACAATAATAGGGCAGAGAATAGGCTATTTTTTAGTATTTTTTGTTATGTTTATAATTTCATTTTTTCTAAGTTATTTTCTTGTAGACAATTCAAGAACAATGATTAAAAATGAAGAATTTGCAAATGAACGTCAAAAAATTATTAGTGAGTATGATAAAAAAATTGAGCAGAAGAACGTAGAAATAGAAAACTTAAACAATGCTGTTGCGGAGTTAAAAAAACAAATTGAAGACATAGAAAAACAAGATATACAAGATTCTAACCAAGAACAGTAACTAAGTGTTGCTTTCGACATATTTGCATCACATATATCATATTGATAAAAGGGTGGTGTTTAAATATGGCACGAAAGCAACTTTTTTTTAATGTAATTTTTATTACAGCAACATCATTTTTATTAAAAATAAGTGGTATGTTTTTTAAAGTTTATCTGTCAAATAAACTTGGTGCCGAGAAATTAGGACTTTACCAACTTTTGATGGCATTTTTTGGATTTCTTATCACACTTACAACTTCTGGTGTTCAATTATCAATAACAAGACTATTGGCATATAAGTATGGAAATAGTGAGTGTGGAAAAAGTGCTAATGTAATCAAAGTTGCCTTGAAATTTGTTTTAAAAACTACTGTAATTGTTAGTATATTTATATTTGTAAATGCAAATATAATGTCAGAAAGAATAGTTAAAGATTCATTGATGGTACTACCAATAAAAATATTATCACTTTGTTTGTTTCCAATTGCGTTTTCATGTTGCTATAAAGGATATTTTGCATCAATAAGAAAAAATTATCTTATAAATATATCACAAATTATTGAAGATTTAGTAAAAATTTTTATCGTAATTACAATTTTTGAATATTTTAACTGGCATAAGTTTGATAATATGTTTTTGGTGCTTTCGCTATCAATTTTCATTTCTGAAATTATGTCATTTATATATTTGCATTTCTGCTTTAAAATAAAAACTAATTGCGAAAAAAAACACGACAATTATAAAACAGTAAAAAAAGAATTGTTAAAATCTATATTCATTCTCGGTGGAGGAGGATTGTTAATATCTTTTATACATATGATTGAGAATTTTTCTATTCCTTATTGTTTTAGAATGTATGGCTTTGAAAGTAGTGTCTCTCTTTCAAAATATGGTATTTTAAAAGGAATGGCAGTTCCTGTTTTGATTTTTCCTTCAGCAATTATTACTGCAATTTCAAACGTAATGATGCCTGAAATATCACGACTTAACTCTAAGAATAATAGAGAGTATATGAGAAAAATAATTGAAAAGTCAATAAAGTTAACGATTGTCTTTTCTGTATTTATGTTGGGATTTTTCTTGTGTTTTAGTAATGAAATATCAATTTTACTTTATAAAAATATTGAAGTCGGAAAGATTATTAAGACGTTATCTTATTTTGTTCCGTTTATGTATATGGAAAGTGTTCTTGTATCACAATTAGTAGCGCTAAACAGAGAAAAGTATGTTTTTAGAGTTATTTTATCA